>NZ_NHON01000037.1 GCF_002195995.1 Inquilinus limosus | reverse complement strand
GTTCTGGGGAGTGCGGGTCATCGCCGTCCTGTGCGCTGTGGGGCGGGCGGGGTCAAGTTTACGATTTTCGCATCACGCATGCTTGACTTCCTCGCCGGGATGTCGATATTCCGCCCCGCCATTCGCCGAGCCGTGCGGCGAAGCCCTTTGGAGGGGTGGCCGAGTGGTTAAAGGCAGCAGACTGTAAATCTGCCCGCATAGCGTACGCTGGTTCGAATCCAGCCCCCTCCACCAAAGCCCGCTTGGCTTCGAAGTCACGGTCGAGGACATGGCGCGTCCCCGGACCTCCGGGCGGGTGTAGCTCAATGGTAGAGCAGCAGCCTTCCAAGCTGAATACGAGGGTTCGATTCCCTTCACCCGCTCCAGTCCCGAGGATCCACAAGTCCCAACTGCGAACGACTAGGGTTTCGAGAGAATGGCGAAGGCGAAGTTTGAGCGGACGAAGCCGCACTGCAACATCGGCACGATTGGTCACGTGGACCATGGTAAGACGTCGCTGACGGCGGCGATCACGAAGGTGCTGGCGGAGAAGGGCGGGGCGACGTTCACGGCGTACGACCAGATCGACAAGGCGCCGGAAGAGAAGGCGCGGGGGATCACGATCTCGACGGCGCATGTGGAGTACGAGACGGACAACCGTCACTACGCGCATGTGGACTGCCCGGGCCACGCCGACTACGTGAAGAACATGATCACGGGCGCGGCGCAGATGGACGGCGCGATCCTGGTGGTGTCGGCGGCCGATGGCCCGATGCCGCAGACGCGCGAGCACATCCTGCTGGCGCGCCAGGTGGGCGTTCCGGCGCTGGTGGTGTTCCTGAACAAGGTCGACATGGTCGACGACGCGGAGCTGTTGGAGCTGGTGGAGCTCGAGGTGCGCGAGCTGCTGTCGAGCTACGATTTCCCCGGCGACGACATTCCGATCGTGCCGGGCTCGGCGCTGGTGGCGCTGGAGGACGGCGACGCGAAGCTGGGCCGCGACGCGATCCTGGAGCTGATGAAGCAGGTGGACGCGTACATCCCGCAGCCGGAGCGTCCGAAGGACAAGCCATTCCTGATGCCGATCGAGGACGTGTTCTCGATCTCGGGCCGCGGCACGGTGGTGACGGGCCGGGTCGAGCGCGGCGTGGTGAAGGTCGGCGAGGAAATCGAGATCGTCGGCATCCGTGCGACGCAGAAGACGACCTGCACGGGCGTCGAGATGTTCCGCAAGCTGCTGGACCAGGGCGAGGCGGGCGACAACATCGGCGCGCTGCTGCGCGGCACCAAGCGTGAGGATGTGGAGCGCGGCCAGGTCCTGGCGAAGCCGGGGTCGATCACGCCGCACACGGAGTTCACGGCCGAGGCGTACATCCTGACGAAGGAAGAGGGCGGCCGTCACACGCCGTTCTTCACCAACTACCGTCCGCAGTTCTACTTCCGGACGACGGACGTGACCGGCGTGGTGTCGCTGCCGGAAGNAGGGCGGCCGTCACACGCCGTTCTTCACCAACTACCGTCCGCAGTTCTACTTCCGGACGACGGACGTGACCGGCGTGGTGTCGCTGCCGGAAGGCACCGAGATGGTGATGCCGGGCGACAACATCTCGATGACGGTGAAGCTGATCGCGCCGATCGCCATGGACGAGGGCCTGCGCTTCGCCATCCGCGAGGGCGGCCGCACCGTCGGCGCCGGCGTCGTCGCCAAGATCATCGCCTGATCCGGGCGCCGCGCCCGCGGCATCCGGTGAACGATCAAGCGGAAGGGCGGGGTTCTCCCCGCCCTTTCGTCGTTTCGGGCAATGCCTGAGAATACGGCCATGCTGTTTCGCCTCGACCGCGACGCCCCGCTGCAGACCCAGATCTACGACCAGCTCAAGGCGTCGATCCTGAGCGGCGACGCCGCGCCGGGCAGCCGGCTGCCCTCGTCCCGGGCGCTGGCCGACCAGTTCGCGATCGCGCGCAACACCGTGCTGCTGGCCTATGAGCAGCTGCTGGCCGAGGGCTATCTCGAGAGCCGGCCGGGCGCCGGCACCTTCGTCGGCGCGGCGCTGCCGGCCGGCGCCGCCCCGCGCCCGGCCGCCACGACCCCGGCCGAGGCGCACCGCGCGCCCCGGCTGTCGCGCTACAGCCAGCGGCTGCGTGGCCTCGACACCGACGCGCTGACCCGCCGCGCCGGGCTGCGCTACAGCTTCCATTACGGCACCGTCAGCGCCGCCGACTTCCCGGCCGACATCTGGCGCAGCCTGCTGCTGCGCGAGATCCGCCGCCGCGCCGGCAAGCCCTATCTCTACGAGAACCCGCAGGGCCTGCCGGAGCTGCGCGCCGCCCTGTCCGACTATCTCGGCCGCGCCCGGGCGGTGCGGGCCCGGCCGGAGCAGATCCTAATCGTCAACGGCTCGCAGCAGGCGGTCGACCTGGCACTGCGCGTGCTGGTCGACCCCGGCGACACGGTGGTGGTCGAGGATCCGGGCTACAGCGGCGCCCGGCTGGCGGTGGAGGCGATCGGCGCCCGGCTGCTGCCGGTGCCGGTCGACGCCGACGGGCTGGACACCGCCCTGCTGCCGCCGCCGGAGGCCGGGGCGCGGCTGGCGCATGTGACGCCGGGCCACCAGTTCCCGACCGGCGGGGTGATGCCGGCGGCGCGCCGCCTAGCCCTGCTGGACTGGGCCGGGCGCGGCGGCACCTATGTGTTCGAGGACGACTACGACAGCGAGTACCGCTATGAGGGCCGGCCGGTGGAATCGCTGCAGGCGCTCGACCGCGCCGGCCTCGTGATCTACTCCGGCACCGTGTCCAAGGTGCTCTCGCCCGGGCTGCGCCTCGGCTACATGGTGCTGCCGCCGGAGCTGGTGGAGCCGTTCCTGCAGGCCAAGCAGCTGACCGACCGGCACACCGCCTCGCTCGATCAGGCGGTGTTCGCCCATCTCATCCGCGACGGCCATTTCGAGCGCCACATCCGCCGCACCCGCCGGCGCAATCAGCGCCGCCGCGACGCGCTGGTGGCGGCGCTGAAGGCCGGCTTCGGCGCGGCCGTGGCGATCGAGGGCGCGAAGGCCGGGCTGCATGTGGTGGTCCGCTTCCGCGACATCCCGGCCACCCTGGCCGGCAGCGTCGCCGAGGCGGCGGCGCTGCGCTCGGTCGGCATCGTTCCGGCCGGGATCGGCGAGGCCGGCGCCAGCTTCCTGATGGGCTACGCCGCGCTGGAGGAGGCGGATATCCGCCAGGGCGTGGCCCTGCTGCGCGAGGTGGTGCAGTCCTTTCGCCGCGGCGGCGCAGCCTGAACTGGATCCATCGTTTCTCTCAGAATCCGAATCCACTGCCCGGAAGCCCGCCGTGATCCAGGTCCGAATTGGATCCATGAAATTGGCAGTTTGGTGGATCTTCTCCGACCACCGTCGGAAGCCTAGCGTCTCCGTCAGTTCTTTCGGAGAGACCCATGACCACGAACGGCACCAACGGCACCCATTCCCCCCAGGCCCTGCGCCTCAAGACCGGCCTGGCCGAGATGCTCAAGGGCGGCGTCATCATGGACGTCACCGACGCCCGCCAGGCCGAGATTGCCGAACGGGCCGGCGCCGTCGCGGTGATGGCGCTGGAGCGGGTGCCGGCGCAGATCCGGGCCGAGGGTGGCGTCGCCCGCATGGCCTCGCCGCTCAAGATCAAGGAGATCCTGGGCACGGTGTCGATTCCGGTGATGGCCAAGTGCCGCATCGGCCATTTCGCCGAGGCGCAGATCCTGCAGTCGCTCGGCGTCGACTTCATCGACGAATCCGAGGTCCTGACCCCGGCCGACGAGGCGAACCACGTCGACAAGCAGGCCTTCACCACCCCCTTCGTCTGCGGCGCCCGCAACCTGGGCGAGGCGCTGCGCCGCATCGCCGAGGGCGCGGCGATGATCCGCACCAAGGGCGAGGCCGGCACCGGCGACGTGGTCCATGCGGTGCAGCATCTGCGCCAGATCAGCCGGGACATCCGCGGCCTGACCGTGCTGCGGCCGGAAGAGCTGTACACCGCCGCCAAGGAGCTGGGCGCGCCCTATGAGCTGGTGCGGCTGGTGGCCGAGACCGGCCGGCTGCCGGTGCCGAACTTCTCCGCCGGCGGCATCGCCACCCCGGCCGATGCCGCCCTGGTGCGGCAGCTGGGCGCCGAGGCCGTGTTCGTCGGCTCCGGCATCTTCATGCAGGATTCGCGCACCTTCGCCGAGCCGGAGGAGGCGGAGCGCCGCGCCCGTGCCATCGTCCGCGCCACCACCCATTACGAGGACGCGGCGATCCTGGCCGAGGCCAGCGCCGAGTGCCAGGGCGCGATGAAGGGCCTGGCGGTGTCGGCGCTGGAGCCGGCCCAGCTGCTGCAGACCCGCGGATGGTGACCGGGCGGGGCAGGGGCACGCCGCGCATCGGCGTGCTGGCGCTGCAGGGCGATTTCGAGGCCCATGCCAGGGCGCTGGGCGAGGCCGGGGCCGAGGCGGTCCCGGTTCGCCTGCCGGCCCATCTCGAAGGCCTCGCCGGCCTGGTGATCCCGGGCGGCGAGTCGAGCGCGCTGCTGAAGCTGGCGGCCCGCGACGGGATGTACGAGGCGCTCAGCGCCTTCGTCTGGACGATGCCGGTCTTCGGCACCTGCGCCGGCTGCATCCTGCTGGCCCGGCGGGTGCTGCGGCCGGAGCAGAGGAGTCTCGGCGTGCTCGACGCCACGGTCGAGCGCAACGCCTATGGGAGGCAGATCGATTCGGCGATCCTGGAGACGCCGACCGCGCTGCCGGGCGGTCCGCTGGAGGCGGTGTACATCCGGGCGCCGCGCATCGCCGTGATCGGCCCCGGCGTCGAGGTGCTGGCCGAGCGCGACGGCGACCCGGTGCTGGTGCGCCAGGGCCGGCTGCTGGCCGCGACATTTCATCCCGAGCTGTCGGCCGACCGACGGGTGCACCGCCTGTTCATCGACATCGCCGCCGGGGCCGGACGAGGGGCGGAACGGGCGGCCTGAGAGAAATCCGACGGGGGTTCCGAACAGGGTGTTGATTCTGTCCGGCGCTTCCGCTAGAAGACCGTTCGCTCCGCGGTCAGGGCGGCGAGCGTGCCTCGTCGTGTTTCCTGAAGGCAGGGCGGTTCCCGGAGGAGTGTAGCTCAACTGGTAGAGCGTCGGTCTCCAAAACCGAAGGCTGGGGGTTCGAAACCCTCCACTCCTGCCAAACCCGCCCCTTTTGGCGTCCAGACTGACCGGCGATTTGATTGGTAGACATGGCCAAGACCAGCCCCGTCCAGTTCTTCAGGCAGGTCCGGCAGGAGACCGCGAAGGTCACCTGGCCGACACGGAAGGAGACCGCGATCACCACCGGCATGGTGTTCGTGTTCGTCATCCTCATGTCGATCTTCTTCCTGCTGGTCGACTGGATCGCCGGCTGGGCGGTGACGTCGATCATCGGCATGGGGAGCTGACCCATGGCGACGCGCTGGTACGTGCTGCACGTCTATTCGAATTTCGAGAAGAAGGTCGCGGAGTCGATCCGCGAGCAGGCCGAGCAGAAGGGCCTGGCCGACCATTTCGAGCAGATCGTCGTGCCGACCGAGGAGGTCGTCGAGATCCGCCGCGGCCAGAAGGTCAACACCGAGCGCAAGTTCTTCCCCGGCTACGTGCTGCTCAAGATGGAGCTGTCCGACCGGGCCTGGCATCTGGTCAAGAACACGCCGAAGGTCACCGGCTTCCTCGGGTCCGGCAACAAGCCGATCCCGATCAGCGAGGCCGAGGCGATGCGGATCATGCAGCAGGTCCAGGAAGGCGTGGAGCGGCCGAAGCCGTCCATCATCTTCGAGGTCGGCGAGACGGTGCGCGTGGCCGACGGCCCCTTCACCAGCTTCAACGGCGTGGTGGAGGAGGTGGACGAGGAACGTTCGCGGCTCAAGGTCGCGGTGTCGATCTTCGGCCGTGCGACTCCGGTGGAGCTAGAGTACACGCAGGTCGAGAAGGTTTCGTGACGGTCCATTGATCGTCGTCGGATACCCCGCGCTCCAGGGCGCGGGGGAGCGGCGCGGGAGACCCTCCCGGGAAGTCCTCCGGGGGTCGTGACCGCGCTTCCCCATCCCTCCGGTTCCACCGGAGGGATCAGTTGTTGAGGGATATGAGATGGCAAAGAAGGTCGTAGGACAGATCAAGCTGCAGGTGCCCGCGGGCGCCGCCAACCCGTCGCCGCCGATCGGCCCGGCGCTGGGCCAGCGCGGTCTGAACATCATGGAGTTCTGCAAGGCGTTCAACGCGCTGACCCAGAATCTCGAGAAGGGGATGCCGATCCCGGTCGTGATCACGGCCTATGCGGACCGGACGTTCACCTTCGTCACCAAGACGCCGCCGAACACCTACTTCATCAAGAAGGCCGCCGGGCTCGACAAGGGCAGCCAGACGCCGGGCAAGGGCGCCACGGTCGGCAAGATCACGATGAAGCAGATCCGCGAGATCGCCGAGATCAAGATGAAGGATCTCAACGCGAACGACGTCGATGCGGCTGCCCAGATGATCAAGGGCTCCGCCCGGTCGATGGGCATCGAGGTGGTGGAGTAATCGGCATGGCGAAGGTTTCCAAGCGCATCCGCGCCGCGACCAAGGGTCTGAACCCCGAGGCGACCTACGAGCTGGCCCAGGCCGTCAAGATGCTGAAGGCGTCGGCCACGGCGAAGTTCGACGAGACCGTCGAGATCGCGATGAATCTCGGCGTCGACCCGCGCCACGCCGACCAGATGGTCCGCGGCGTCGTGCAGCTGCCGAACGGCACCGGCAAGACCGTCCGCGTCCTGGTGTTCGCCCGTGGCGACAAGGCCGAGCAGGCCCTGGCCGCCGGGGCCGACATCGTCGGCGCCGACGATCTGGCCAAGGAGATCCAGGATGGCCGCAGCGACTTCGACCGCTGCATCGCCACCCCGGACATGATGGGCCTGGTCGGCCGCCTCGGTAAGGTGCTGGGCCCCCGCGGCCTGATGCCGAACCCGAAGCTGGGCACCGTCACCCCCGACGTCGCCGGCGCGGTCAAGGCCGCCAAGGGCGGCGCGGTGGAGTTCCGGGCCGAGAAGGCGGGCATCGTCCATGCCGGCGTCGGCAAGGCCAGCTTCACGGAAGAGGCGCTGGTCGGCAACATCCGCGCCTTCGTCGAGGCGATCCAGCGCGCCAAGCCCAGCGGGGCGAAGGGCACCTACCTCAAGAAGGTGACCGTCACCTCGACCATGGGCCCGGGCTACAAGCTGGACCTGCAGAAGCTGCACGAGGGCGCCGGCGCCTGAGGAATACGCCGCCCGGCAACGGGCGGCGGGGCCCCGCAAGGGGCCATTTACAAGATACGTCGCCCGGCAACGGGCGACGGCTAGGGTGGGCTTCGGCCTGCCCGAACCTGTCCGAGACTGCAGGGGCGTCGCGAGGCGCTTAAAACCCACCTGCATAGACGGGAGTCAAACCCAATCAACGTCGGCGACCGGGCCTCGGCCCGGCCGTCGTACGGGGCTTGGACTTCTGGGACAGGAGAGCGGATCGGTACCGGGCGCATCAGCCCAAGGGCCGGTCCAGTGTGGACTGGGGTTCCGGGCCGGCTTCGGCCGGGACGGGGCCCCGACAACGGAGGCGATCCGTGAACCGTACACAGAAGACCGAGAAGATCGCCGCGCTGCAGGAGTCGTTCCGGACGGCGTACACGGTTGTCGTCACCCGCCAAGGCGGGATGACGGTGGCCGAGTCGACCGATCTCCGGCGGCAAATGCTCGCGGCGGGGGCCTCGTTCCGCGTGACCAAGAACCGGCTCGCCCGCATCGCCCTTCAGGGCACCCAGTTCGAGCATCTGGCCGACCTGTTCACCGGCCCGACCGCCATCGCGTTCTCCCAGGACGCGGTCGCGGCGGCGAAGGTGGCGGTCGACTACGCCAAGAAGAACGACAAGCTGCAGATCATCGGCGGCGGACTCGGTTCTCAGCTGCTCGATCAGAAGGGTGTCGAGGCTCTCGCTTCGCTGCCGTCGCTCGACGAGCTGCGGGCGAAGCTGGTGGGCATGATCCAGACCCCGGCGACCCGTATCGCCGGTGTTCTGCAGGCTCCGGCCGGGCAGCTCGCCCGCGTCTTCGGGGCCTATGCCAAGAAGGACGAGGCGGCATAGAGCCGCACCTGTTGAAACCGTACCCAGAAGACCCAAGTCTTAGGAGAAAGAAATGGCTGATCTCGCAAAGCTCGTCGACGATCTGTCGAGCCTGACGGTCCTCGAGGCCGCTGAGCTCTCGAAGCTGCTCGAGGAGAAGTGGGGCGTGTCCGCCGCCGCTCCGGTCGCGGTTGCCGCCGCCCCGGCCGGTGGTGCCGCCGCTGCCGCTCCGGCCGAGGAGCAGACCGAGTTCAACGTCATCCTCGCGGATGCCGGCGAGAAGAAGATCAACGTGATCAAGGAGGTCCGTGCGATCACCGGCCTCGGCCTCAAGGAGGCCAAGGACCTCGTCGAAGGCGCGCCGAAGCCCGTCAAGGAAGGCGTGTCGAAGGACGAGGCCGCCAAGATCAAGAAGCAGCTCGAGGAAGCCGGCGCCAAGGTCGACGTCAAGTAAGACCCGCGTGGCACTTCAAGCTGTTTTGTCACTGTAGTCCGGGCGCGGCCGATCCCTCGGGGTCGGCCGCGAACGGGCGTTTGTGTTCCGTACCTGTTCGGCATTTGTTGGAAACGAGGGGCTCACATGGCTCAGACCTTCACCGGCCGTAAGCGCGTCCGCAAGAGTTTCGGGCGGATCCCCGAGGTCGCCCAGATGCCCAACCTGATCGAGGTGCAGCGCAGCTCCTACGATCAGTTCCTGCAGATGAACGTCAAGCCGGCGGCCCGTGCCGTCGTGGGCCTGCAGGAGGTGTTCCGGTCGGTGTTCCCGATCAAGGACTTCTCTGAACGCGCCGAGCTCGATTTTGTTTCCTACGAGCTCGAAGAGCCGAAATACGACGTCGAGGAGTGCCAGCAGCGGGGCATGACCTTCGCCGCGCCGCTGAAGGTGACGCTGCGCCTGACCGTGTTCGATGTCGAGGAGGACACGGGCCTGCGCTCGATCCGCGACATCAAGGAGCAGGACGTCTACATGGGCGACATGCCGCTCATGACGGCGAACGGCACCTTCATCATCAACGGCACCGAGCGCGTCATCGTCAGCCAGATGCACCGCAGCCCGGGCGTGTTCTTCGACCATGACCGCGGCAAGACCCATTCCTCGGGCAAGTACCTGTTCGCGGCCCGCGTCATCCCCTATCGCGGCTCCTGGCTCGACTTCGAGTTCGACGCCAAGGACCACCTCTATGTCCGCATCGACCGCCGCCGCAAGCTGCCGACCACCACGCTGCTGATGGCGCTGGATTCGGCCGAGACCGCCACCCTGCGCCAGGCGCGGGCGAAGGAAGGCCGCGGCCTGCAGCCCTATGAGGCGCAGGGCATGAGCCGCGAGGAGATCCTCGCCTGGTTCTATGACAGCGTCGAGTACAAGCGCGCCAAGGACGGCTGGAAGACCGCCTTCGACGGCGAGCGCCTGAAGGGCGTCAAGCTGACGGCCGACCTGGTCGACGCCGCCTCGGGCGAGGTGGTGGCGCAAGCCGACACCAAGATGACCCCCCGCGTCATCAAGAAGCTGGCCGAGCAGGGCGTCACCGAGATCCTGGTCCCGGCCGAGGACCTGGCCGGCCGCTACCTGGCCGGCGACGTGATCGACGAGCAGACCGGCGAGGTCTTCTTCGAGGCCGGTGACGAGGTCACCCAGGCCGTCCTCGACCTGTTCGAGGAGAAGGGTTTCGACACCCTGACCGTGCTGGCGATCGACCACGTCAATGTCGGCCCGTATCTCCGTTCGACCCTGGCGATCGACCGCAACGCCTCCCGCGAGGACGCGCTGATCGACATCTACCGCGTCATGCGCCCGGGCGAGCCGCCGACGCTGGAGAGCGCCGAGGCGCTGTTCAACGGCCTGTTCTTCGACCAGGAGCGCTACGACCTCTCGGCCGTCGGCCGGGTGAAGATGAACGCGCGCCTGGGCTTCGAGACCGACGACCAGCTGCGCGTGCTGCGCAAGGACGACATCCTGTCGATCCTGAAGATCCTGGTCGACCTGAAGGACGGCCGCGGCGAGATCGACGACATCGACAACCTCGGCAACCGCCGTGTCCGCTCGGTCGGCGAGCTGATGGAGAACCAGTACCGCGTCGGCCTGCTGCGCATGGAGCGCGCGATCCGCGAGCGCATGTCGTCGGTCGACATCGACACGATCATGCCGCACGACCTGATCAACGCGAAGCCGGCGGCGGCGGCGGTGCGGGAGTTCTTCGGCTCCTCGCAGCTCAGCCAGTTCATGGACCAGACCAACCCGCTGTCCGAGATCACGCACAAGCGGCGCCTCTCGGCCCTCGGGCCGGGCGGTCTGACCCGCGAGCGCGCCGGCTTCGAGGTGCGCGACGTGCACCCGACCCATTACGGCCGGATCTGCCCGATCGAGACGCCGGAAGGCCCGAATATCGGCCTGATCAACTCGCTGGCCACCTATGCCCGGGTGAACAAGTACGGCTTCATCGAGAGCCCGTACCGCAAGATGGCGGACGGCCGCGTCACCGACGAGGTGATCTACCTCTCGGCGATGGAGGAGAGCCGCTACACCATCGCCCAGGCGAATGCCGAGCTGGACGAGGAGGGCCGCTTCGTCGGCGACCTCGTGTCGTGCCGGCAGGGCGGCGACTACATCATGTCGAAGCCGGAATCGATCGACCTGGTGGACGTGTCGCCGAAGCAGATCGTCTCGGTGGCCGCGGCGCTGATCCCGTTCCTCGAGAACGACGACGCCAACCGCGCGCTGATGGGCTCGAACATGCAGCGCCAGGCCGTGCCGCTGGTGCGCGCCGACGCGCCGCTGGTCGGCACCGGCATGGAGGGCACGGTGGCCCGGGATTCCGGCGTTACCATCGTCGCCCGCCGCGCCGGCATCATCGACACGGTGGACGCCACCCGCATCGTCGTGCGGGTGACCGACACGGAAGGCGCGTCGTCGACCGTCGATATCTACAACCTGCTGAAGTTCCAGCGCTCGAACCAGAGCACCTGCATCACCCAGCGCCCGCTGGTGCGCGTGGGCGACCGGGTGCGCAAGGGCGACATCATCGCCGACGGCCCGTCGACCGAGCTCGGCGAGCTCGCGCTCGGCCGCAACGTGCTCGTCGCCTTCATGCCCTGGAACGGCTACAACTTCGAGGACTCGATCCTCATCTCCGAGCGCATCGTCAAGGACGACGTCTTCACCTCGATCCACATCGAGGAATTCGAGGTGATGGCGCGCGACACCAAGCTCGGCCAGGAGGAAATCACCCGCGACATCCCGAATGTCGGTGAAGAGGCGCTGCGCCACCTCGACGAGGCGGGCATCGTCTACATCGGCGCCGAGGTGAAGCCGGGCGACATCCTGGTCGGCAAGGTCACGCCGAAGGGCGAGAGCCCGATGACGCCGGAGGAGAAGCTGCTCCGCGCCATCTTCGGCGAGAAGGCGTCCGACGTCCGCGACACCTCGCTGCGCCTGCCGCCGGGCGTCACCGGCACGATCGTCGAGGTGCGGGTGTTCTCGCGCCGCGGCGTCGACAAGGACGAGCGCGCTTTGGCGATCGAGCGGGCCGAGATCGAGCGGCTGGCCAAGGACCGCGACAGCGAGCGCGCGATCCTCGAGCGCAGCTTCTTCGCTCGCCTCAAGGAGCTGCTGCTGGGCCAGACCTCGGTCTCCGGCCCGAAGGGCTTCCAGACCGGCGGCGAGATCGGCGAGGCGCAGCTGAAGGACTTCAGCCGCGGCCAGTGGCGCCAGATCACCATCGCCGACGAGGCGCGCATGGCCGATATCGAGGCCATGGGCCGTCACTTCGACGACCAGGTGAAGGGCCTCGAGGCGCGGTTCGACAACAAGGTCGAGAAGCTGCAGCGCGGTGACGAGCTGCCGCCCGGCGTGATGAAGATGGTCAAGATCTTCGTCGCGGTGAAGCGCAAGCTGCAGCCCGGCGACAAGATGGCCGGCCGCCACGGCAACAAGGGCGTCGTGTCCAAGATCATGCCGATCGAGGATATGCCCTACCTGGAGGACGGCACCCATGTCGACCTCGTGCTGAACCCGCTCGGCGTGCCCAGCCGCATGAATGTCGGCCAGATCCTGGAGACCCATCTCGGCTGGGCGGCCGCCGGCATCGGCCGCCAGATCGGCGAGGTCGTCGACCAGTACCAGGCCCACGCCCGGCGCGGTGAGGACAACGCCAAGACGGTGAAGGCGCTGCAGGGCAAGCTGAAGGACGTCTACGGCAAGGCCCAGTACGACGACGACATCGAGGACATGTCCGCGGACGAGCTGGTCGAGATGGCCGGCAACCTGCGCAAGGGCGTGCCGATGGCGACGCCGGTGTTCGACGGCGCCCGCGAGGACGACATCGTCCACATGCTGGAGAAGGCCGGCCTGGCCTCCTCGGGCCAGGTCACGCTGCAGGACGGCCGCACCGGCGAGCAGTTCGCCCGCAAGGTGACCGTCGGCTACATCTACATGCTGAAGCTGCATCACCTGGTGGACGACAAGATCCACGCCCGGTCGATCGGCCCGTACAGCCTGGTCACCCAGCAGCCGCTGGGCGGCAAGGCCCAGTTCGGCGGCCAGCGCTTCGGCGAGATGGAGGTGTGGGCGCTCGAGGCCTACGGCGCGGCGTACACGCTGCAGGAGATGCTGACGGTGAAGTCGGACGACGTGTCCGGCCGCACCAAGGTCTACGAGGCGATCGTCCGCGGCGACGACAACTTCGAGGCCGGCATCCCCGAATCCTTCAACGTGCTGATGAAGGAGCTGCGGTCGCTGGGCCTCAATGTCGAGCTCGAGCAGCGCAACTACTGATCCGTCTCCGGCGGCCGGTCCCCTTGGATCGGCCGCCGCTGAACCCCATTTTGTCCGTCCCTACCCCGGGGGAGCAGGTACATGAACGAGTTGATGAATCTCGTCGGCCAGGTCTCGACGCCGCAGAGCTTCGACCAGATCAAGATCCAGATCGCCAGCCCGGAGCGCATCCGCTCCTGGTCCTATGGCGAGATCAAGAAGCCGGAGACGATCAACTACCGGACCTTCAAGCCGGAGCGCGACGGCCTGTTCTGCGCCCGGATCTTCGGTCCGATCAAGGACTACGAGTGCTTGTGCGGCAAGTACAAGCGCATGAAGTACCGCGGCATCATCTGCGAGAAGTGTGGCGTCGAGGTCACGCTGTCGAAGGTCCGGCGCGAGCGCATGGGCCATATCGAGCTGGCCTCGCCGGTGGCGCATATCTGGTTCCTGAAGTCGCTGCCGTCGCGCATCGGCCTGATGGTCGACATGACGCTCAAGGATCTCGAGAAGGTCCTGTACTTCGAGAGCTTCGTGGTGGTCGAGCCCGGCCTGACCGCGCTGAAGAAGAACCAGCTCCTCACCGAGGACGAGTATCTTCGCGCCCAGGACGAGTACGGCGAGGATGCGTTCACCGCCAAGATTGGCGCCGAGGCGCTGAAGGGCATGCTCTCGGGCATCGACCTGGAGGAGGAGCGCGTCAAGGTCCGTGAGGAGCTGCGCGAGACCGGCTCCGAGGCCAAGCGCAAGAAGCTGGTCAAGCGGCTGAAGCTGATCGACGCCTTCCTCGAGTCCGGCTCGCATCCGGAGTGGATGGTGCTCGACGTCGTTCCGGTGATTCCGCCGGAGCTGCGCCCGCTCGTCCCCCTGGACGGCGGCCGCTTCGCCACGTCGGACCTCAATGACCTCTACCGCCGCGTCATCAACCGCAACAACCGCCTGAAGCGGCTGATCGAGCTGCGCGCGCCCGACATCATCGTGCGCAACGAGAAGCGCATGCTGCAGGAGGCGGTGGACGCGCTGTTCGACAACGGCCGCCGCGGCCGCGTCATCACCGGCGCCAACAAGCGCCCGCTGAAGTCGATCAGCGACATGCTGAAGGGCAAGCAGGGCCGGTTCCGCCAGAACCTGCTCGGCAAGCGCGTCGACTATTCGGGTCGTTCGGTCATCGTCGTCGGGCCGGAGCTGAAGCTCCACCAGTGCGGCCTGCCGAAGAAGATGGCGCTCGAGCTGTTCAAGCCGTTCATCTACCACAAGCTCGAGCTGTACGGCATGGCGTCCACCATCAAGGCCGCGAAGCGGATGGTGGAGAAGGAGCGGCCGGAGGTCTGGGACATCCTCGAGGAGGTCATCCGCGAGCACCCGGTCCTCTTGAACCGCGCCCCGACGCTGCACCGCCTCGGCATCCAGGCCTTTGAGCCGACCCTGATCGAGGGCAAGGCGATCCAGCTGCACCCGCTGGTCTGCACCGCCTTCAACGCCGATTTCGACGGCGACCAGATGGCCGTGCACGTGCCGCTCGCGCTCGAGGCCCAGCTCGAGGCCCGCGTGCTGATGATGTCGACCAACAACATCCTCAGCCCGGCCAACGGCAAGCCGATCATCGTGCCGTCGCAGGACATCGTCCTCGGCATCTACTACCTGTCGATGGAGCGCAACGACCGCCTCGGCGCGCCGCTTTCGATCGACGGGATCGAGGCGCTGACCGCGGCGATCACGAATGACGACATCATCCTGCAGAACCCGGCCAAGCCGGCGGATGTGGTCGACGCCTCCGACATCAAGGCGGTGTTCGAGAAGCTGAAGTCGGGCAAGCTGACCGCCCACCAGGTGCCCCGTTTCGCCTCGATCGGCGAGATGGAGCAGGCGATGGCGGCCGGCGTGATCGGCATGCACAGCCGGATCAAGACCCGGTTCAAGACGGTCGACGAGAACGGCCAGAGCATCATCCAGCGCGTCACCACCACGCCGGGCCGGATGCTGCTGTCGGAGATCCTGCCGCGGCACCCGGCGGTGCCGTTCAGCCAGGTCAACCGGCTCTTGACCAAGAAGGACGTCACCAACGTCATCGACACCGTCTACCGCCACTGCGGCCAGAAGGAGACGGTGATCTTCTGCGACCGGCTGATGGGCCTGGGCTTCGCCCATGCCTGCCGCGCCGGCATCTCCTTCGGCAAGGATGACATGGTCATCCCGAAGGCGAAGGAGCAGCTGATCGCCAAGGCGTCGGAGCTGGTGAAGGAGTACGAGAACCAGTATCTCGACGGCCTGATCACCCGCGGCGAGAAGTACAACAAGGTGGTCGACGTGTGGTCGAACACCACCGACGAGGTGGCGCGTGAGATGATGGCCGAGATCCAGGCCACGCTCACCGACCCGAGCCGGCAGGTGAACTCGGTCTACATGATGGCCCATTCCGGCGCCCGCGGTTCGGCGGCGCAGATCCGCCAGCTCGCCGGCATGCGCGGCCTGATGGCGAAGCCGGACGGCTCGATCATCGAGACGCCGATCATCTCGAACTTCAAGGAAGGCCTGACCGTTCTCGAGTACTTCAACTCGACGCACGGCGCCCGCAAGGGCCTGGCCGACACCGCCCTGAAGACCGCGAACTCGGGCTACCTCACCCGCCGCCTGGTCGACGTCGCCCAGGATTGCGTGGTGATCGAGGAGGATTGCGGCACCAAGAACGGCATCACCACCAGCGCCCATATCGATGGCGGTGAGGTGATCGTGCCGCTGGGCGAGCGCATCCTCGGCCGTTGCGCCGGCGAGGCGGTGCTGCACCCGCTGACCGGCGAGGTCGTGGTCGAGGCCGGCGAGCTGATCGACGAGGCGCTGGTCGAAGCGGTCGAGGTGGCCGGCGTCGACCGGGTGCTGATCCGGTCGGCCCTGACCTGCGAGACCAAGGGCGGCATCTGCGGCAAGTGCTACGGCCGCGACCTGGCCCGCGGCACCACGGTGAACATCGGCGAGGCCGTCGGCGTCATCGCGGCGCAGTCGATCGGTGAGCCGGGCACCCAGCTGACGATGCGGACGTTCCACATCGGCGGCGCGGCCCAGCGCGGTGCGGAGCAGTCGGCGATCGAGGCGGCGTTCGACGCCAAGGTCCAGATCAAGAACCGCAACGTGGTGAAGAACGGCCAGGGCGTCCTGGTGGTGATGAGCCGGAACTGCGAACTGCAGCTGGTCGACGGGCAGGGCCGCGAGAAGGCGCGCCATCGACTGCCTTACGGCGCCAAGCTGCTGGTCGATGACGGCGAGAAGATCGAGCGCGGCCGCAAGATGGCCGAGTGGGATCCGTACACCATGCCGATCATCACCGAGAAGGCGGGCACGGCGACCTATATGGACCTGGTCGAAGGCGTCTCGATGCGCGAGGTCGTCGACGAGCAGACCGGCATCTCGGCCAAGGTGGTGGTCGACTGGCGGCAGCAGCCGCGCGGCGACCAGCTGAAGCCCCGCATCGTCCTGCGCGACGAGAAGGGCGAGGTCATCCGTCTGCCGAACGGCCTCGAGGCGCGCTACTTCCTCTCGGTCGACGCCATCCTGCAGGTCGAGAACGGCGCGCAGGTGCAGGCCGGCGACGTGCTGGCCCGTATCCCGCGCGAAGGCTCGAAGACGCGTGACATCACCGGCGGTCTGCCGCGCGTCGCCGAGCTGTTCGAGGCCCGCAAGCCGAAGGACTACGCCATCATCTCGGACCTCGATGGCCGGGTCGAGTTCGGCAAGGACTACAAGACCAAGCGGCGCATCGTCGTGCGGAACGAGGAGTCGGGCGACGAGCGCGAATACCTCATTCCGAAGGGCAAGCACATCTCGGTGCAGGAAGGCGACTACGTCCTCAAGGGCGACCAGCTGCTGGACGGCAACCCGGTGCCGCACGACATCCTGTCGGTCCTCGGCGTCGAGGCGCTGGCGGACTACCTGGTTAATGAGATCCAGGACGTCTACCGGCTGCAGGGCGTGAAGATCAACGACAAGCACATCGAGGTGATCGTCCGCCAGATGCTGCAGAAGGTCGAGATCACCGAGGTGGGCGACACCACCTTGCTGATCGGCGACCAGATCGACCGCGAGGACTTCGAGGAAGAGAACGAGAAGACGATCCGCGAGAACCTGCGGCCGGCCAAGGGCGTCTCGGTGCTCCAGGGCATCACCAAGGCCTCGCTGCAGACCAAGTCGTTCATCTCGGCGGCCTCGTTCCAGGAGACCACCCGCGTCCTCACCGAGGCGGCGGTCTCCGGCAAGGTCGACGACCTGGCCGGTCTCAAGGAGAACGTCATCGTCGGCCGCCTGATCCCGGCCGGCACCGGCTCGGTGGTCAACCGCCTGCGAGCGATCGCCGGCGAGCGCGACCGCCAGGCGCGGCTGCAGCACGAGGAGCAGGACGGCGAGCCGGCCCTGCCCTCGGGCGAGGCGGCGGCCTGATCCGGGCTTAGCTCCGATCCAACCCCCTCCGGTCCGCCGGAGGGGGTTTTTCTTTGTCCAACGCCTGAGCACCTCTCCTCCTGTCATGCCCGGGCTTGATCAGGGCATCCTGAAGGTCTCGACAGCCTCCGGGGACCTCTTCACAAAGCCCTTCACCGTCATTGCGAGCGAAGCGAAGCAATCCAGGGCCAGTGCGAACCGGCCCCTGGATGGATTCGTCGGCTTCGCCTCCTCGCAATGACGGCGAGGGGTTCGTGATTCTGAAAACGCCGTTCGGGAGATCGTCATGCGCGTCCTGTTCAGCTTTGCCGGCGGCAGCGGGCATTTCCTGCCGCTGGTGCCGCTCGCCCGGGCGGTGCGGGCGGCCGGGCATGACGTCGCCTTCGCCGGCCAGCCGGCGATGACCAGGGCGGTCGAGGCCGCCGGCTTCACCGCCTTCGCCACCGGCGGCGAGACGCTGCGCACGGATCCGGTGCGCACACCGCTGCTCGCCTATGATGCGGCCCAGGAGGACCGGGCGGTGCGCGACGGCTTCGCCGGCCGGACGGCGCGGGCCCGCGCCGCCGCCCTGCTGGATCTCTGCGGCCGCTGGCGGCCGGACCTGCTGGTCTGCGACGAGCTGGATTTCGGCGCCATGGTCGCGGCGGAGCGCCTGGGGCTGCCGCACGCCTCGGTGCTGGTGATCGCCGCCGGCGCCCTGGTCCGGCCCGACCTGGTGCGGGCGCCGCTGGACGCGCTGCGGGCGGAGCACGGCCTCGGGCCGGATCCGGATCTGGCGATGCTGCGCCGGCACCTGGTGCTGTCGCCGGTGCCGCCCGCCTTCCGCGATCCGGCCTTCCCGCTGCCGGCGACGGCGCGGCTGATCCGCCCGGCGACGGAGGAGGGCGCGGCAGAGGCGCCGGGTTGGCTCGACGCCCTGCCGGCGGACCGGCCGGTCGTCTACGCCACGCTCGGCACCGTGTTCCATCTCGAATCCGGCGACCTGCTGGAGCGGGTGGTGGTGGGCTTGAGCGACCTGCCGGTTAGCCTGGTGGTCACCACCGGGCGCGAGATCGACCCGGCCTCGCTCGGGCCGCAGCCGCCCCATGTCCGGATCGAGCGTTATGTGCCGCAGTCGCTGCTGCTGCCGCGCTGCAGCCTGATGGTGTCGCAGGCCGGATCCGGCGGCGTGACCGGGGCGCTGGCCCATGGCGTGCCGATGGTGCTGCTGCCGATCGGCGCCGACCAGCCGGCCAATGCCGGGCGCTGCGCCGCGCTCGGCGTCGCCCGGGTGCTCGACCCGGTCGGCTGCTCGCCGGCGATGGTGGGCGAGGCGGCTCAGGCGGTGCTGGCCGATCCGGCGTATCGGGCGGCGGCGGCGCGGATGGCGCGAGAGATCGCCGCGATGCCGGATCCGGCGGCGATGGTGCCGCTGCTGGAACGCCTCGCGGCGCGGTGAGGGCGGGTCAGCCCGCCGCCGGCAGCACCGCGCCGTCGCGGGCGTAGAGCAGGGCGATGCGGCACGACGAAGGCTCGAACTGCACCACGACATTGCCGCCGCCGGCCATCTTCAGCCAGGCCTGGCGCTGCAGGTTCCGCCGCGTCCCGCCGCTGCGCCGGCCGGCCGTGGCCGCCGGCGCCAGGTCGTAGCCGGCGACACGGTCGGCGGTGATCCCCGCCGCGGTCAGCGCCCCGGCGATGCGGTCGCTGCAGGCATTGTTGTCGGAAAGCTGCCGCAGCTTCGCCGCCAGCGCCGGGTCGGGCGCGGCCTCCGGCGGCGCCGCGGCGATGCAGCCGGTCAGCACGAGGCCGGCGACGGCAAGGGTTCGGATCGGGTGCATGGCCGTCTCCCGTCGATCGAGGCGCGGCCGGACGGACCACTCCTTCCTGAGCGGATATGGGGCGCCGGCCGCGCCCCTCAATGGCTTCAGCCGATGGCGGGCAGCGCCGCCCCGCCGCGCGGGGTGATGTCGGTGACCAGGCACTGGTCCGCATCGTAGCCCAGCACCAGGCTGCCGCCGCCGGACAGCTTGAACCAAGCCTGGCGCAGCAGCGGCAGGCCGGGATGGTCGCGTGACACCGGCGGCAGGTCGAAGCCGGAGAGGCGGTCCGGCGCGATGCGGTAGGCGGTCAGCACCCCGGCGAAGGCGTCGCTGCAGGGGTCGCTGTCCGACAGCGACTTCACCCGGGCCGCCACCGCCGGGTCGGGCGGGACGGAGGGCGGCTCGACATTGGCGCAGCCGGACAGAAGCAGGGCCCAGAGGGGGATGGCACGGATCTCGGTCATGGCCGCTTCTCCCAAGGAATGGCGCGGCCGGGAACGGAGCGGGCCGGCGCCCCTGCCATATGGGGCGCCGGCCGCTTCGCTCAATGCTTCTTGCCGAAGGAGAACAGCTTCTTGAGGAAGCTCGATTGGCCGTGGCGCTTGCGCTTGCGGGCGATCGCCTCGTCGCTGACGCACCAGGCGATCTGCAGCACCCGGCGCTCGCCCTTGAACGGCAGGTGGCCATGCCAGGAATGGTCCGAGCGCTGGAAGGCCAGGAAGTTGCCGAAGGTCGGCGCCACTTCCCGCGCGTTCGGGCTGTTGATGTCCTGGCTGGTCAGGATGCGCAGGCAGCCTTCGTTCGATGCCCATTCCTGGTTCAGATAGACCAGCGCGGTGACGATCTTGTCGGGCCCGTCGGTGTGCGGCCGCCCGGCCGCCGCCTCCGACCATTTCCGCACCGTCACCAGGGTCGGCTTCGACGCCAGGTCCAGGCCGAACTTGGCGCCCAGCATGGTGGCGAATTCCTGGCTGGTGACATCCGCCACCAGCTCCTGGAACGCGGCGCCGGCCGGGTACTCGTCCGGCGGCACGAAGCCGGTGATCGGGATGTCCGGGAAGTCCTTCTCCAGCTCGGCGCGGCGCGCCTCGGGCAGCACGTCCCCGGAAATCACATGCGGGAACGGCGTCCGGTCCACCGCCGCCTGTTCGAGCACATCGTAACGCAGCATCACCGTCTCCTGAAACGCGGCCCCGGGCCCCGAGGCGAGGCCGGCCGCGCGATCTGGTCGCGAGAATAGGCCCGGGGCCGGCTGCGATCAACTCGCAGCGCGGTCGCAGGCCGCGGGACTCCCTGGGGAAACCCTGGCATCGGCCGCCGCGCCCCGCCATAAAGACGGCCGGAGGTATCCATGGGTCCCATCGTCATCGTCCTGCCGCGCAAGATGAAGTTCGGCGCCGTCGGCGCCAGCCCGGTCGATCTCTATGCGCGCGACACCGTCACCTTCAGCCGCTACGCGCGGGATATCGTCGTGGTCGGGCAGGATGCGGGCGAGCCGTTCCCGGGCATCCGCTTCCACCCGATCCCGCTGCAGGAGGGCGAGCCGCACCGCCGCTGGATGAAACGGGCCCTGCCGCAGATCGCGGCCATGAACCCGTCGCTGATCGAGGTCCATGCCCACAGGGTCACCGCCTCGGCCCTGGCCCGGGCGCTGCCGCGGGTGCCGCTGCTCTACTTCCGGCACAACTTCATCCGCTTCCACAAGGGCCTGCTGTGGCGGCTGCACTACCGCGCCGCGGTCTCGCGCTTCGCCGGCTTCGTCTTCGTGTCGGAGGCGCTGCGTCGCCACTTCCGTGAGCATGCGCCGTGGTTCAAGGGCACGCTCGACGTCGTCCATAACGGCCTGGACATGGACGCCCCGGCGCCGCCGCCGGAGGCGAAGGAGAACATCATCATCCAGGTCGGGCGGGTGATCCCGGACAAGGGACCGCTGGAATTCGCCCGGGCGATGAAGCCGGTGCTGGCGGCGCATCCGGACTGGCGGGCGGTGATGATCGGCCGCGGCCGTGATCCGGATTTCGTCGAGCAGGTGAAGTCCACCCTGGCCGAGGCCGGGGACCGGGCGCAGTTCCTGCCCTTCATGCCGCATGACGAGGTGATGGGCTGGGTCCGCCGTGCCGCCATCGCCTCCGTCCCCTCGGTCTATGAGGAGCCGTTCGGCCGGACGGCGCTGGAGGCGCTGACCTGGGGCGCCGCGCTGATCTGCTCCGGCACCGGCGGCCTGCGCGAGATCACCGCCGACACCGCCGTGACCCTGCCCAAGGTGACGGCGGAGGCCATCCAGGCCGCGGCCGAGACGCTGATCGGCGACCCGGTGCTGCGCCGCCGGCTGCAGGTCGAGGGGCCGGCCCGGGCCCGGGCACATTTCGACGCCCGCGCCATCGTCGCCGGGCTCGACGAGATCCGCGCCCGCCATCTGGCCGCTTCGGGTGTAGGCTAGGCGCCCCGACGTCACATCCTGGAAGGCTGCTTCGTCTTGTCTGCATCACCCGTCGCCCCCGAGACGCAGATGGACCGAGCCCATGCCCGCACCGACGCCGCGGATTTCGAAGCCAGCCGCAGGGTGCTCTGGGGCCTGGCCTACCGCATGCTCGGCTCGCGCGCCGATGCCGAGGATGCGGTGCAGGAGACCTGGCTGCGCTGGCAGGCGGCCGACCGCCGCGGCATCGACAACGCCCGGGCCTGGCTGGTCACGGCCTGCAGCCGGCTGTGCATCGACCAGCTGCGCTCGGCCCGGCACCGGCGCGAGACCTATGTCGGCCCCTGGCTGCCGGAGCCGCTGGTGACCGAGACCGTCCCTTCCGCCGCCGAGGAGATGGAGCGCAGCGAGACGCTGACCACCGCCTTCCTGCTGCTGCTGGAAGCGCTGACCCCGGTCGAGCGCGCGGCCTATCTGCTGCAGCATGTCTTCGGCCTGGAGCATGCGGCGGTGGCGGCGGCGCTGGGGCGCACCGACGCCGCCACCCGCCAGCTGGTCAGCCGGGCCCGGCGCAAGCTCGAGGGCAGCGCCCTGATCGCCGAGCCGGTGCCCCAGCCGCAGCACGCGGCGATGCTGACCGCCTTCCGCGACGCGCTGAACTCGGGCGACCTGGCGCGGCTGACCGCGCTGCTGGCCCGCGACGCCAGGCTGTACAGCGACGGCGGCGGCAAGGTGCGGGCGGCGATGAACGTGCTTGAGGGCGACGAGCGGGTAGCCCAGTTCCTGCACGGCGTCTGGCGCAAATTCGGCCGCGAATTCGCGTATCTGCCGCGCTGGATCAACGGCCAGCCGGGCTATCTGGTGATGAAGGGCGACGAGATGATGGGCACCATCGACATCGCTGTCGGCCCCGAAGGCATCACCGGCGTGTTCTGGACCCGGAACCCCGACAAGCTGGGCTCCGTTTCGCTGCCGGAACGGGGCCGCGCCTGATCGTTCCGGCGGCGATCGATGCGGCTTGACGGGGCAGGGGTGCATCCGTATAGTCCGCGCGCTTTTCCGGGAGCCGGCTGTAACCCGTCGCAGGACGGGTTAGACGCGCTTTCCGCAGAGACAGACGACCGCGGATGCATCTGGGATGCGGCCGCGACAAGCGAAGGACTCCGGTTGGCCCCGCAGGTGTGGGCGCCTCGGGGTCCTGTATCGTTTGCGTCATCCTTCTCTCGGAATGGGTGTCTGCACGGTGGGACCCGGAGGGGTGGGCCGCTTTGCCGGGCCGTTTTTTGTCGAAGAACCAAGAAGGGCAGATATGCCGACGATCAACCAGTTGATCCGTAAGCCGCGCCAGCCTCAGCGGGCGCGCAACAAGGTGCCGGCTCTCCAGGCCTGCCCGCAGAAGCGTGGCGTTTGCACCCGTGTCTACACCACCACTCCGAAGAAGCCGAACTCGGCGCTTCGTAAGGTGGCCCGCGTGCGCCTCACCAATGGGTTCGAGGTCACCAGCTACATTCCGGGTGAAGGCCACAACCTGCAGGAGCACTCGGTCGTCATGATCCGCGGCGGTCGTGTGAAGGACTTGCCGGGCGTGCGCTACCACATCATTCGCGGCACGCTCGATACGCAGGGTGTCAAGGATCGTCGCCAGCGCCGGTCGAAGTACGGCGCCAAGCGTCCGAAGTAAGGAGGTCTCCCCATGTCCCGTCGCCATCGCGCCGAGAAGCGTGAGATCCTGCCGGACCCGAAATTCGGCGATGTCATCCTGTCGAAGTTCATGAACAACCTCATGTACGACGGCAAGAAGTCGGCCACCGAGAGCATCGTCTACGGCGCCCTCGACAAGCTGCAGGCCCGCACCAAGGCCGACCCGATCGTGGCCTTCCACGAGGCGCTGGCGAATGTCCGCCCGCATGTGGAAGTCCGGTCGCGCCGCGTCGGCGGTGCCACCTACCAGGTGCCGGTCGAGGTTCGTGCCGAGCGTGGCCAGGCCCTGGCCATCCGCTGGCTGATCGCGGCCGCGCGCAAGCGTTCCGAGACCACCATGGTCGACCGCCTCTCGAACGAGCTGATGGATGCCGCCAACCAGCGCGGCGCCGCGGTGAAGAAGCGCGAAGACACGCACAAGATGGCGGACGCCAACAAGGCGTTCTCGCACTACCGCTGGTAACCCAGCCTCCGGCCCGAGAGACTGATCATGCCGCGTAGCCACGCGATCGAGAAATACCGCAACATCGGCATCATGGCGCACATCGATGCCGGTAAGACGACCACGACCGAGCGAATCCTCTACTACACCGGAAAGTCCTACAAGATCGGCGAAGTGCATGAAGGCACGGCGACGATGGACTGGATGGAGCAGGAGCAGGAGCGCGGCATCACCATCACCTCGGCTGCCACCACGGCGTTCTGGAACGACCACCGCATCAACATCATCGACACGCCCGGCCACGTCGACTTCACCATCGAAGTCGAGCGGTCGCTGCGCGTGCTCGATGGTGCGGTGACGGTGTTCGACTCGGTCGCCGGCGTCGAGCCGCAGTCCGAGACCGTCTGGCGCCAGGCCGACAAGTACCACGTGCCGCGGATCTGCTTCGTCAACAAGATGGACCGGATCGGCGCCAACTTCTATCGCTGCGTCGACATGATCAAGGACCGGCTGGGCGCGAACCCGCTGGTGCTGAACATGCCGATCGGCATCGAGAGCGACTATTCCGGCATCGTCGACCTGGTGGAGAACCGGGCGGTGATCTGGGAGGACGACAGCCTCGGCGCCAAGTTCCATTTCGCCGAGATCCCGGCCGATCTGCAGGAGAAGGCTGCCGAGCTGCGCCAGGCCCTGCTCGACACCGCGGTCGAGATGGATGACGACGTGATGACGGCCTATCTGGACGGCAACGAGCCGACGCCGGAGCAGCTGCGCGCCTGCATCCGCAAGGGCACGCTGTCGTTCAAGTTCGTGCCGGTGCTCTGCGGCTCCGCCTTCAAGAACAAGGGCGTGCAGACCCTGCTCGACGCCGTCGTCGACTTCCTGCCGTCGCCGCTCGACGTCGCCGAGGTCCAGGGCCACAAGGTCGATTCCGACGAGGCCGACACCCGCCCGACCAATGACGAGGCGCCGTTCTCGGCTCTCGCCTTCAAGATCATGACCGACCCGTTCGTCGGCTCGCTGACCTTCGCCCGCATCTATTCGGGCACGTTGCTGGCCGGTTCCTACGTCCAGAACTCGGTCAAGAACCAGAAGGAGCGGGTGGGCCGCATGCTGCTGATGCATGCGAACAACCGCGAGGAGATCAAAGAGGCCAATGCCGGCGACATCGTCGCGCTGGTCGGCCTGAAGTCGACCACCACCGGCGACACGCTGTGCGACCCGGCCAAGCCGATCGTGCTCGAGCGCATGGAGTTCCCGGAGCCGGTCATCGAGGTCGCCGTCGAGCCGAAGTCGAAGGCCGACCAGGAGAAGATGTCGACCGCGCTGCAGCGCCTGGCGCAGGAGGATCCGTCCTTCCGCGTGGCCGTCGACGCCGAGAGCGGCCAGACCGTGATCAAGGGGATGGGCGAGCTCCATCTCGAGATCCTGGTCGACCGCATGAAGCGCGAGTTCAAGGTCGACGCCAATGTCGGCGCGCCTCAGGTCGCCTATCGCGAGACGATCACGCAGAAGGCCGAGATCGACTACACGCACAAGAAGCAGACCGGCGGTTCGGGCCAGTTCGCTCGCGTCAAGCTGACCTTCGAGCCGCTGCCGGCGGGCTCGGGCTACCAGTTCGCGAGCTCGGTCATCGGCGGCACCGTGCCGAAGGAGTACATCCCCGGCGTCGAAAAGGGCCTGAACTCGGCCAAGGATACGGGTGTGATCGCCGGCTTCCCGGTGATCGACTTCAAGGCCACCCTGACGGACGGCGCCTACCACGACGTCGACTCGTCGGTGCTGGCCTTCGAAATCGCCTCCCGCGCGGCGTTCCGCGAGGGCATTCCGAAGGCGAAGCCGGCCCTGCTGGAGCCGATCATGAAGGTCGAGGTGGTGACGCCCGAGGACTACATGGGCGACGTCATCGGCGATCTGAACAGCCGTCGCGGCCAGATCTCGGGCATGGACAGCCGCGGCAACGCGCAGGTCATCTCGGCGATGGTGCCGCTGGCCAACATGTTCGGCTACGTCAACACCCTGCGCTCGATGAGCCAGGGGCGTGCCCAGTATTCGATGCACTTCGATCACTACGAGCAAGTGCCCCAGGCGGTCGCCGACGAAGTCCGCGCCAAGCTGGCTTGATGCGCGCGTAAGAAGAACGGAGAGAGAGAATGGCGAAGGCGAAGTTTGAGCGGACGAAGCCGCACTGCAACATCGGCACGATTGGTCACGTGGACCATGGCAAGACGTCGCTGACGGCGGCGATCACGAAGGTGCTGGCGGAGAAGGGCGGGGCGACGTTCACGGCGTACGACCAGATCGACAAGGCGCCGGAGGAGAAGGCGCGCGGGATCACGATCTCGACGGCGCATGTGGAGTACGAGACGGACAACCGTCACTACGCGCATGTGGACTGCCCGGGCCACGCCGACTACGTGAAGAACATGATCACGGGTGCGGCGCAGATGGACGGCGCGATCCTGGTGGTGTCGGCGGCCGATGGCCCGATGCCGCAGACGCGCGAGCACATCCTGCTGGCGCGCCAGGTGGGCGTTCCGGCGCTGGTGGTGTTCCTGAACAAGGTCGACATGGTCGACGACGCGGNGCGGCGCAGATGGACGGCGCGATCCTGGTGGTGTCGGCGGCCGATGGCCCGATGCCGCAGACGCGCGAGCACATCCTGCTGGCGCGCCAGGTGGGCGTTCCGGCGCTGGTGGTGTTCCTGAACAAGGTCGACATGGTCGACGACGCGGAGCTGTTGGAGCTGGTGGAGCTCGAGGTGCGCGAGCTGCTGTCGAGCTACGACTTCCCCGGCGACGACATTCCGATCGTGCCGGGCTCGGCGCTGGTGGCGCTGGAGGACGGCGACGCGAAGCTGGGCCGCGACGCGATCCTGGAGCTGATGAAGCAGGTGGACGCGTACATCCCGCAGCCGGAGCGTCCGAAGGACAAGCCGTTCCTGATGCCGATCGAGGACGTGTTCTCGATCTCGGGCCGCGGCACGGTGGTGACGGGCCGGGTCGAGCGCGGCGTGGTGAAGGTCGGCGAGGAAATCGAGATCGTCGGTATCCGTGCGACGCAGAAGACGACGTGCACGGGCGTCGAGATGTTCCGCAAGCTGCTGGACCAGGGCGAGGCGGGCGACAACATCGGCGCGCTGCTGCGCGGCACCAAGCGTGAGGACGTCGAGCGCGGCCAGGTGCTGGCGAAGCCGGGCTCGATCACGCCGCACACGGAGTTCACGGCCGAGGCGTACATCCTGACGAAGGAAGAGGGCGGCCGTCACACGCCGTTCTTCACCAACTACCGTCCGCAGTTCTACTTCCGGACGACGGACGTGACCGGCGTGGTGTCGCTGCCGGAAGGCACCGAGATGGTGATGCCGGGCGACAACATCTCGATGACGGTGAAGCTGATNGGGATCGGCGTCGGCGCCGTCGGGTCCCCGCCCGGCCGGAACAGCACGTCATCCGCGGCCAGGTGCTGGCGAAGCCGGGCTCGATCACGCCGCACACGGAGTTCACGGCCGAGGCGTACATCCTGACGAAGGAAGAGGGCGGCCGTCACACGCCGTTCTTCACCAACTACCGTCCGCAGTTCTACTTCCGGACGACGGACGTGACCGGCGTGGTGTCGCTGCCGGAAGGCACCGAGATGGTGATGCCGGGCGACAACATCTCGATGACGGTGAAGCTGATCGCCCCGATCGCCATGGACGAGGGCCTGCGCTTCGCCATCCGTGAGGGCGGCCGCACCGTCGGCGCCGGCGTCGTCGCCAAGATCATCGCCTGAGGGTGATGCAGGATCATGGGTCGGGGGCCTCGGCTCCCGGCTTGTGAAGGACCAAGGACCGTACCTCCGCGACCCGCCGAAAGGCGGAGCGGAAAGGGCGGCCCGGGATGAGAGAAGCGAGAGGTGCTGAGCCTTGAGCTTCGCGCATGGCGGGCCCGATCACGAAATCGTCACAACCGGGGATTCCGGGGGTGACATCGGGATCGGGTTCGGTTATGAAACGCGCCTCACCCGAGCCCCCTCGCGGCTTGGGTGAGTTTTTTTTTGGACTGTTCGCGATGTGGGGGCCGGAATGAGCCGGTTTTCCACCTCTCGGCAAGAACACTCGGATACAGAACGATGGACAGTCAGAACATCCGTATCCGCCTCAAGGCGTTCGATCATCGCGTGCTCGACCAGTCGACCAGCGAGATCGTCAACACCGCGAAGCGGACCGGTGCTCGGGTGCGCGGGCCGATCCCGCTGCCGACGAACATCGAGCGCTACACCGTCAACCGCTCGCCGCATGTCGACAAGAAGTCGCGCGAGCAGTTCGAGATCCGCACCCACAAGCGTCTGCTCGACATCGTCGACCCGACGCCGCAGACCGTCGATGCTCTGATGAAGCTCGACCTCGCGGCCGGTGTCGATGTCGAGATCAAGCTCTGAGGCGGTGACGATGCGCTCTGGATTGATCGCCCAGAAGCTGGGCATGACACGAATTTTCGACGCCGAGGGCCAGCACGTCCCGGTCACGGTCCTGAAGCTCGACGGCGTCCAGGTCGTCGCGGTGAAGACCGAGGCGACCGACGGCTACACCGCGGTGCAGCTCGGTGCCGGCACGGCCAAAGTCAAGAACGTCTCCAAGGCGGTTCGCGGCCACTACGCCAAGGCCCAGGTCGAGCCGAAGAAGAAGCTGGTCGAGTTCCGCGTCAGCAGCGATGCGCTGCTGGCCGTCGGTGACGAGCTGACCGCCGACCATTTCCTGGCCGGCCAGATCGTCGACGTCACCGGCACCTCGATCGGCAAGGGCTACGCCGGCGTCATGAAGCGCTGGAACTTCGGTGGCCTGCGCGCCTCGCACGGCGTGTCCGTCTCGCACCGGTCGCATGGTTCGACCGGCCAGCGGCAGGACCCCGGCAAGGTGTTCAAGAACAAGAAGATGGCCGGCCATCTCGGTGATGAGCGGGTGACGGTGCAGAACCTCACCGTCGTCACCACCGATGTCGAGCGCGGCCTGATCATGGTCAAGGGTGCGGTCCCGGGCGCCGAGGGCGGCTGGGTGCTGATCCGCGACGCGGCCAAGCGGCCGGCGCCGAAGGACGTCCCGTTCCCGGGCGCGGTCCGCAAGGCTGCCGCTGCGGCGACCGAGGCGCCTGCTGCCGAGGTTCCGGCTGCTGACGCGCCTGCGGCCGACACCGCCGGCCAGGAGGGCTGAGCATGAAGATCGCCGTCAAGACGTTCGACAACACCAGCGCCGGTGAGATCGAGCTCGACGATACCGTGTTCGGTCTCGAGGTCCGCACCGATCTGCTCTTCCGCATGGTGAACTGGCAGCTGGCCAAGCGCCGCTCCGGCAACCACAAGACCAAGGGCATCAGCGAGATCAGCGGCACGACCAAGAAGCCCTACAAGCAGAAGGGCACGGGTCACGCCCGCCAGGGCTCGACGCGGTCGCCGCAGTTCCGCGGCGGCGCCCGGATCTTCGGGCCGGTCGTCCGCAGCCATGCGCACGACCTGCCGAAGAAGGTCCGCAAGCTGGCCCTGCGCCATGCGCTGTCCTCCAAGGCGGCCGACGGCAAGCTGGTCGTGGTCGATGCGGTCGTGGCCGACAGCCACAAGACCAAGGGCCTCGCCGCCAAGCTGACGGCGCTGGGTCTCGACTCCGCGCTGATCCTGGCCGGTGAGCAGATCGACACCAACTTCGCGCTTGCCGCCCGGAACCTGCCGTTCATCGACGTGCTGCCCAGCCAGGGCGCCAACGTCTACGACATCCTGCGCCGTGACACCCTCGTGTTGTCGCGCCAGGCGGTCGAGCAGCTCGAGGCTCGCCTGAAATGATCCGCTCCCGCAAGAAGAAGGCCGACACGGCCGTCACCCCGCGGATGTACGACATCATCCGCGCGCCGGTGATCACCGAGAAGGCGACGCTCGCCGCCGGCCACAACCAGGTCGTGTTCAAGGTGCCGCTCGACGCCACCAAGCCCGAGATCCGCAGCGCGGTCGAGGGCGTGTTCGGCGTCAAGGTCACTGCGGTGAACACCCTGATCGCCAAGGGCAAGACCAAGCGCTTCCGGGGCCTCCCGGGCAAGCGTTCGGACGTGAAGAAGGCCGTCGTGACGCTCGCCGAAGGGCAGCAGATCGACGTGACCACGGGGGTTTGATCCGATGGCTTTGAAGACCTTCAATCCCATCACCCCGGGCCTGCGCCAGCTGGTCCAGGTGGATCGCTCCGACCTCTGGAAGGGCAAGCCGGTCAAGACCCTGACCGAAGGCCTGACCAAGAAGGGCGGTCGCAACAACACCGGCCGGATCACCGCCTTCCATCAGGGCGGCGGGCACAAGCGCACCTACCGGATCATCGACTTCAAGCGCCGCAAGCTCGGCGTCGTCGGGACCGTGGAGCGCCTGGAGTACGATCCGAACCGGACCGCCTTCATCGCGCTGGTCACCTACGAGGATGGCGAGCAGGCCTACATCCTGGCGCCGCAGCGCCTGGCTGCGGGCGACAAGGTCGTCTCCGGCGAGAAGGTGGACATCAAGCCCGGCAACGCCATGCCGCTGCGCAGCATGCCGGTCGGCACGATCGTCCACAATGTCGAGCTGAAGGCCGGCAAGGGCGGCCAGCTGGCGCGGTCCGCCGGCACCTACGCCCAGCTCGTCGGCCGCGACATGGGCTACGCCCAGCTGAAGCTGGCCTCGGGCGAGCTGCGCGTCGTGCGCGGCGAGTGCTTCGCCACGGTCGGCGCGGTCTCCAATCCGGACCAGTCGAACGTGTCGATCGGCAAGGCCGGCCGCAACCGCTGGCTCGGCAAGAAGCCGGTGACCCGCGGCGTCGCCATGAACCCGGTCGACCACCCGCATGGTGGTGGTGAAGGCCGGACCTCGGGCGGCCGTCATCCGGTCACCCCGTGGGGCAAGCCGACCAAGGGCCGCAAGACCCGCAGCAACAAGGCGACGGATAAGCTCATTATCCGCCGTCGCAAGAAGTAAGGGAGAGCGACGGTGGCACGCTCCGTTTGGAAGGGCCCGTTCGTCGACGGCTATCTGCTCAAGAAGGCGGATAAGTCGCGCGCGTCGGGCCGGAACGAGATCATCAAGATCTGGTCGCGTCGCTCGACCATCCTGCCGCAGTTCGTCGGCCTGACCTTCGGTGTCTACAACGGGCAGAAGTTCCTGCCGGTCGTGGTCAACGAGAATATGGTCGGGCACAAGTTCGGCGAGTTCTCGCCGACGCGGACGTACTACGGCCACGCGTCGGACAAGAAGTCGAAGAGGAAGTAAGCGATGGGACAGGAGAAGAACCCCCCTCGCCTTGCGGAGAATGAGGCGCGTGCGTTTGCGAAGACGCTGCGCACCAGCCCCCGCAAGCTGAACCTCGTCGCTCAGTCGATCCGGGGCAAGGATGCGGCCAAGGCGCTGGCCGAGCTCACCTTCTCCCGCCGGCGCATCGCCGACGACGTGAAGAAGGTGCTGCAGTCGGCGATCGCCAATGCCGAGAACAATCACCAGCTTGACGTCGATCGGCTCTATGTGGCCGAGGCCTATGTCGGGCGTCAGATCGTCATGAAGCGGTTCCACGCCCGCGCTCGCGGCCGTGCGTCCCGCATCGAGAAGCTCTGGTCGAACCTGACGGTCATCGTCCGGGAGCGGGAGACGGCGTAATGGGTCAGAAAGTCAATCCGATCGGCCTTCGGGTCGGCATCAACCGGACCTGGGACTCGCGCTGGTTCGCGACCAAGGACTACGCCGGCCTGCTGCATGCCGACCTGAAGATCCGCGAGTTCCTCGAGAAGCGCCTGGCCCAGGCGGGCATCAGCCGCATCGTCATCGAGCGGCCGGCGAAGAAGGCGCGCGTCACGGTCTACACCGCCCGTCCGGGCGTGGTGATCGGCAAGAAGGGCGCCGACATCGAGAAGCTCCGTCAGGAGCTGGCGAAGATGGCCGGCAGCGAGGTCAGCCTGAACATCGTCGAGATCCGCAAGCCGGAGATCGACGCCAAGCTGGTCGCCGAGAACATCGCCAGCCAGCTGGAGCGCCGCGTGGCGTTCCGCCGTGCCATGAAGCGCGCGGTGCAGAACGCGATGCGCCTGGGCGCCCAGGGCATCCGGATCAACTGCGGCGGCCGCCTCGGCGGCGCCGAGATCGCCCGCACCGAGTGGTACCGCGAGGGCCGGGTGCCCCTGCACACGCTGCGCGCCGATGTCGACTACGGCACGGCGACGGCGAAGACCACCTACGGCACCTGCGGCGTCAAGGTCTGGGTGTTCAAGGGCGAGATCCTCGCTCATGACCCGATGGCCCAGGACAAGCGGGCGGCCGAGGCGGCCGCCGGCCCGTCTTCGGCCCGGCCGGAGCGTGGCGATCGTCGTGACGACCGTCGTGGCCGCGATCGCGATCGCGGTCGGGAGGGCTGAGGATCATGCTGAGTCCCAAGCGCACCAAGTACCGTAAGCAGCACAAGGGCCGGATCCACGGCGTTGCGAAGGGCGGCACCACGCTGAACTTCGGCGCCTACGGCCTGAAGGCGCAGGAGCCGGCCCGGCTGACGGCGCGGCAGATCGAGGCGGCCCGCCGCGCGATCACCCGCCACATCAAGCGTCAGGGCCGGGTCTGGATCCGGATTTTCCCGGACGTGCCCGTGTCGTCGAAGCCCGCCGAAGTCCGCATGGGCTCGGGCAAGGGCGCGCCGGAGTTCTGGGCCGCGAAGGTCAAGCCCGGCCGCGTCATGTTCGAGCTCGACGGCGTGCCCGGCGACCTGGCGAAGGAAGCCTTCGCCCTGGCCGCCGCCAAGCTGCCGATTGCCTGCAAGTTCATTGCCCGCCTTGGAGAGGAGGTCTGACCATGGATATCGAAGACGTCCGCGCCAAGACGCCGGACCAGCTGAAGGACGATCTGCTGGCGCTGAAGAAGGAGCAGTTCAACCTGCGCTTCCAGGCGGCCTCGGGGCAGCTCGAGAACACGGCGCGGGTCCGCGTCGTGCGCCGCGACATCGCGCGCATCAAGACCGTCATGGGCGAGCGTGGCAAGTCTGCCGCGCCCGCCAAGTAAGAGGATAGTGAGCCATGCCGCGGCGCGTGCTCATCGGGACGGTTGTGTCCGACAAGACTGACAAGACCGTTACGGTCCTCGTCGAACGCAACCTGATGCACCCGGTCTACAAGAAGTTCATCAAGCGGACCAAGCGGTACCTCGCCCATGACGAGGCCAACGTTTGCAAGGTCGGCGACCGCGTCTCGATCATCGAGACCCGTCCGATCAGCAAGCGGAAGTCCTGGCTCGTCCTGTCCGAGGCCGAGGCCAGCGCCATGGGCGTGTCGGCCGACCCCGCTGTTGCGTCGGGAGCGTAAACCATGATTCAGATGCAGACGAACCTGGACGTCGCCGATAATTCCGGCGCCCGTCGGGTGATGTGCATCAAGGTGCTGGGCGGTTCCCACCGCCGGACCGCCACCGTCGGCGACGTCATCGTCGTGTCGATCAAGGAGGCGATTCCGCGGGGCCGCGTGAAGAAGGGTGACGTGCATCGCGCCGTCATCGTTCGGACCGCGAAGGAACTGCGCCGCCCGGATGGCTCGACGATCAAGTTCGACCGCAACGCGGCCGTGCTGATCAACAAGCAGGGCGAGCCGGTCGGCACCCGCATCTTCGGGCCCGTGACGCGCGAGCTGCGGGCCAAGAAGTTCATGAAGATCATCTCGCTCGCCCCCGAGGTGCTGTGATGGCTGCGAAGATCAAGAAAGGCGACCAGGTCGTCGTCCTCGCCGGCCGTGACAAGGGCAAGAAGGGCGAGGTCATCGAGGTGCGTCCGGCCGACGAGCGTGTCGTCGTCCGCGGCGTGAACATCGTGAAGCGCCACACCCGCCAGACTGCGAAGACGCAGGGCGGGATCGTGGAGCAGGAGGCTGCGCTGCACGTCTCGAACGTGGCGCATGTCGACCCGAAGAGCGGCAAGCCGACCCGCGTCGGCTTCAAGACGCTCGAGGACGGCCGCAAGGTCCGGGTCGCCAAGGCCTCCGGCGAAGTGATTGATCGGTGAGGATGGCCATGGCTCGTCTCAAGACCCACTACGACAAGGTCATCCGGCCGAAGCTGAAGCAGGACTTCGCCTATGCGAACGACCTGCAGGTGCCGCGGATCGAGAAGATCATCATCAACATGGGCGTCGGTGACGCCGTCGCTGACAGCAAGAAGATCCAGGCTGCGGTGTCCGAGCTGACGCTGATCGCCGGCCAGAAGCCGGTGACCACCAAGGCCCGGAAGTCGATCGCGACCTACAAGCTGCGCGAAGGCATGTCGATCGGCACCAAGGTCACTCTGCGCCGCGAGCGGATGTATGAGTTCCTGGACCGCCTGGTGAACATCGCCCTGCCGCGTGTCCGCGACTTCCGCGGCCTGTCGCCCAAGTCCTTCGACGGCCGGGGCAACTATGCCCTGGGTGTCAAGGAGCAGATCGTGTTCCCCGAGATCGAGTACGACAAGATCGAGACGGTGCGGGGAATGGACATCGTTATCGTGACGAGCGCGAAGACCGACGAGGAGGCGCGTGCGCTCCTCAAGGCCTTCGATTTCCCGTTCGTCAGCTGAACGAGCAAGGATTAGATCATGGCCAAGAAGAGCTCGGTCGAGAAGAACAAGCGTCGCGAGAAGCTGGCGAAGGCGTTCGCCGGCCGCCGCGAGCGCCTGAAGACGATCGCCAACGACCAAAGCCTGCCGATGGAAGACCGCTTCACCGCCCGCCTGAAGCTGGCGGAGCTGCCGCGGAACTCCTCCCCGGTGCGCATCCACAACCGGTGCGAGCTGACCGGTCGCCCGAAGGCGTTCTACCGCCGCTTCAAGCTGAGCCGTATCGCGCTGCGTGAACTGGCTTCGCGCGGGCAGATCCCCGGCATGACGAAGTCGAGCTGGTAAGGAGAACGGACCATGTCGCTGAGTGATCCGTTGGGCGATCTGCTCACCCGCATCCGCAATGGCCAGCGCGTCGGCAAGGCCGTGATCGAGACCCCGGCCTCCAAGCTGCGGGCCAATGTTCTCGACGTGCTGAAGCGCGAAGGCTACATCCGCGGCTACGAGACCCATGAGGTCAAGCCGGGCTTCTCGGCCATCAAGGTCGAGCTGAAATATGCCGAGGGCCAGCCGGCCATCAAGCGCATCGACCGCGTGTCGAAGCCGGGCCGCCGCGTCTACTCCGGCATCAAGGACCTGCCGAAGGTGTATAACGGGCTGGGCATCTCCATCCTGTCGACGCCGCGCGGCGTGATGTCCGACGTCGAGGCCCGCGCCGCCAATGTCGGCGGCGAGATCCTCGCCCGCGTGTTCTGAGGAGGCCGGCGATGTCGCGAATTGGCAAGCACGCGGTCAAGGTCCCGGCCGGGGTCGATGCCTCGGTCTCGGGCCAGGCCGTCTCGGTCAAGGGCAAGCTCGGTCAGCTCAAGCTCGTCGTCAACGACGAGATCAAGGTGTCGCTGGAAGACGGTTCGATCAAGGTCGAGCCGAAGAGCCAGTCGCGCCTGGCGCAGACCATGTGGGCCACCAGCCGCACCCTGATCAACAACATGGTCGTGGGTGTCAGCGCGGGCTTCACCTCCAACCTCGAGATCAACGGCGTCGGTTACCGCGCCGCGGTCCAGGGCAAGGAGCTGGTGCTGACCCTCGGGTTCAGCCATGAGGTGCGCTATCCGATCCCCGAGGGGATCGCGATCAAGTGCGAGAAGCCGACCTCCATCTCGATCACCGGCTTCGACAAGCAGCGCGTTGGCCAGGTCGCCGCGGAGATCCGCGGGTACAAGAAGCCCGAGCCGTTCAAGGGCAAGGGCATCAAGTACGAGACCGAGACCATCCTGCGCAAAGAAGGCAAGAAGAAGTAAGGACGGCCGGGATGACCACCAAGACCAACGAGCTGCGCGAGCGCCGCAAGGAGCGTCTCCGCCACAAGCTGAGCCAGGCCCGCTATGGCCGGGTCCGCCTGTCCGTGTTCCGCTCTTCCAAGCAGATCTATGCCCAGGTCATCGACGACCAGGCCGGCAAGACCCTTGCCGCCGCCTCGTCGATCGAGAAGGACCTGCGCGGGTCGCTGAAGACCGGCGCCACCATCGAGGCCGCCGCCGCCGTCGGCAAGCTCCTGGCGGAGCGTGCCAAGGCCGCCGGGGTCGACAAGGTCGTGTTCGATCGTGGGCACTACCTGTATCACGGCCGGGTCAAGGCCCTAGCCGATGCCGCCCGTGAGGGCGGCCTGGACTTCTAAGGAGGACGCGCATGGCACGCGAAAGCAGAGACACGCGCGGTCCGCGGGATCGTGGCGACAAGCGCCCGAGCGAGCGCGAGGCTGGTGAGGAGCTGATCGAGAAGCTCGTCTCCATCAATCGCGTCGCGAAGGTGGTGAAGGGCGGCCGGCGCTTCGGCTTCGCCGCGCTGGTCGTGACCGGCGACGGCCGCGGCCGGGTCGGCTACGGTTCGGGCAAGGCCCGCGAGGTGCCGGAGGCGATCCGCAAGGCCACCGAGCAGGCCAAGCGCAGCATGATCCGCGTCCCGCTGCGCGAGGGCCGGACGCTGCATCACGACATCCTGGGTCACTTCGGCGCCGGCAAGGTCCAGCTCCGCAGCGCCACCCAGGGCACCGGCATCATCGCCGGCGGTCCGATGCGCGCGATCTTCGAGGCTCTGGGCGTCCAGGACGTCGTCGCCAAGTCGATCGGCACGTCGAACCCGCACAACATGATCAAGGCGACCTTCGAGGCGCTGCGTGCGATCGAGGGCCCGCGCGCCGTCGCCGCCCGCCGCGGCAAGCGCGTCGCCGACATCATCGGCACCCAGGGCAAGCGCGAGGGTGGCGTCGAGGTGGTGGAGGCCGCGAATGGCTGAGAAGGCGACTGTCATCGTCACCCAGATCGGCAGCCCGATCGGCCGCCGGGAGGATCAGCGCCAGACGCTGATCGGCCTCGGCCTCAACAAGCTGCATCGCACCCGCGAGCTGGAGGACACTCCGGCGGTCCGCGGGATGATCCAGAAGGTCAAGCATCTGGTGCGGGTCGAGCAGGCGGGCTGAGGCCCGTCTGTTCCTGAGGAGCAATCATGACGAAACTCAACGATCTCCGCGACAACGCGGGCGCGCGCAAGTCGCGCATCCGCGTCGGCCGCGGCATCGGCTCCGGCAAGGGCAAGACCGGCGGCCGTGGTGTCAAGGGTCAGAAGAGCCGGACCGGCGTGGCCCTCAAGGGCTTCGAAGGCGGCCAGATGCCGATCTACATGCGGCTGCCGAAGCGGGGCTTCAACAACAAGAAGTTCCGGTCGAACTTCGCCGTGGTCAATCTCGGCCGCCTGCAGAAGGCGATCGAGGCGGGCCGCGTCGACGCGGCCAAGCCGGTCGACGCCGAGGCGCTGATCGCCGGCGGCCTGGTCGCCAAGTCGCTGGACGGCATCCGCCTGCTGGCCAAGGGCGAGATCTCGGCCAAGGTCACCCTGCACGTCCACAGCGCCTCGGCGGCTGCGGTCGCGGCGGTGGAGAAGGCCGGCGGCTCGGTGGTCCAGACCGCCCCGGCCCCGGCCGAGGCCGTCGATAATGACGCAGGGGCGTCGTCCCAGGCTTAACGCCGCCGTCCAACGCGGGTAAAACAGGGGCGGGGACCGCGCATGTTCGCAGTCCCCGCCTTTTTTCATTCGAGGCCTCGCATGGCATCTGCTGCAGAACAGCTCGCTGCGAACCTGAACTTCGGTGCCTTCGCCAAGGCCACGGAGCTTCGCAAGCGCATCTGGTTCACCCTTGGCGCGCTGATCATCTACCGCATCGGCACCTATGTGCCGATTCCGGGCATCGATCCCCGCGTGCTGTCGGAGATCTTCCAGCAGCAGGGTGGCGGCCTCCTCGGCATCCTCAACATGTTCGCTGGCGGCGCGCTGGGTCGGATGACCATCTTCGCGCTGAACATCATGCCGTACATCTCGGCCTCCATCATCATCCAGCTCCTCACGGCGGTGTCGCCGACGCTCGAGGCGCTGAAGAAGGAGGGCGAGGCCGGGCGCAAGAAGATCAACCAGTACACCCGCTACTTCACCGTGGTCCTCGCCACCGCCCAGGCCTATGCCCTGGCGGTCGGCCTGGAGAGCGTGCACGGCTCGATGGGCGCGGCGGTGGTCGATCCCGGCTGGTACTTCCGCTTCACCACGGTGGTGACCATCGTCGGCGGCACCATGTTCCTGATGTGGCTGGGCGAGCAGATCACCTCGCGCGGCGTCGGCAACGGCATCTCGCTGATCATCTTCACCGGCATCGTCGCCTCGCTGCCGCATGCCCTGGTGCAGATGCTGGAGCTGGGCCGGACGGGCGCGCTGTCGCCCTTCGTCATCCTGGTGCTGCTGGTGCTGTGCGTGGCGGTGATCTTCTTCATCGTCTACATGGAGCGGGCGCAGCGCCGCCTGCTGGTGCAGTACCCGAAGCGCCAGGTCGGCAACCGGATGTTCGGCGGCGAGAGCTCGCACCTGCCGCTCAAGCTCAACACCTCGGGCGTGATCCCGCCGATCTTCGCCTCGTCGCTGCTGCTGCTGCCGGCGACGCTGATCGGCTTCGCCGGCAACCAGGCCGGCGACACCGGCAGCTGGGTCGCCTTCATCGCCGGGCAGCTGGCGCATGGCCAGCCGCTGTTCATGGCGCTCTACGCCGCGCTGATCATCTTCTTCTGCTTCTTCTACACCGCGATCGTCTTCAATCCGGAGGAGACGGCCGACAACCTGAAGAAGTATGGCGGCTTCATCCCCGGCATCCGCCCGGGCAAGTCGACCGCCGACTACATCGACTATGTGCTGACCCGGATCACGGTGATCGGCGCCGCCTATCTGACGGTGGTCTGCCTGCTGCCGGAGTTCCTGACGTCCAGCTATTCGGTGCCGTTCTATTTCGGCGGCACCAGCCTGCTGATCGTGGTCACGGTCACCATGGACACGGTGGCCCAGGTCCACTCCCATCTCCTGGCCCATCAGTATGAGGGGCTGATCAAGAAGTCGAAGCTGCGGGGGAGCCGTCGATGAATTTGATCCTGTTGGGCCCGCCGGGGGCAGGGAAGGGGACCCAGGCGAAGCGGCTGGAGGATCGCTACGGGCTGAAGCAGCTCTCGACCGGCGACATGCTCCGGGCGGCGATAGCCGAGGGCACGCCGCTCGGCCGGCAGGTGAAGGAGATCCTCGACCGCGGCGATCTGGTGACCGACGAGATCATGCTCGACATGATCGCGGAGCGGATCGCCCAGCCCGACTGCGACCGCGGCTTCATCCTCGACGGCTTCCCGCGCACCGTGCGCCAGGCCGAGGGGCTGGACGAGACCCTGGCCCGGCACGGCAAGGCGCTGGCGGTGGTGATCGAGATGAAGGTCGACGAGGCGGCGCTGTTCGCCCGCGTCGCCAACCGCGCCGCTCAGTCGACCGAGAAGCGCTCCGACGACACCGAGGAGACGCTGCGCAAGCGCCTCGGCGTCTATCGGGAGCAGACCGCGCCGATCATCCCCTACTACCGCGGCAAGGGCCTGCTGAAGTCGGTCGACGGCATGGCCGACATGGACACGGTGACCCGGCAGATCGAGACCATCCTCGGCTTCCAGCCGGCGAACGCCCCGGCCTCCTGATCAGGGGCGCCGGCGCGACGGATCAGGGCGGCCTCCGGGCCGCCCTTTTTCATGGGCCGGCCCTCTCTCATGTCGGGACGGCGGCCAGGGCCCAGTCGCGGAAGGCGCGGATCTTCGGCCGGTGCCGCTCCGCCGCCGCATGCACCAGCCAATAGGCCTTGCCGCGGTCGACCGTCAGCGGGAACGGCGTGACCAGCCGGCCGGCGGCGATCTCTTCGGCAAAGAAGGCGGGAGTCACCAGCGCCGCCCCCAGCCCGGCCGCGGCGGCCTGGGCCGAGGCCGCCTGGCTGTCGAAGCGCGGCGCCGGCTTGCGCTGCGACGGCGGCGCCTCGATGCCGGCGGCGGCGAACCACGCGTCCCAGCTCATCGCCATGCCGATCAGCGGCAGCGACAGCACATCCGCCGGGTCCTTCAGGGCTGCCGCCAGCCGGGGCGCCACCACGCAGGCGAGGTGGACATCCAGCAGCCGATGCGCGGCGAGGCGGGGCGGGAAGCCGCCCGTGCCGCTGCGGATCTCGACATCGGCGGTCAGCGCCTCGTCGATGCTGTCGCCCAGGTCGCCGCTGGTGGCCAGCCGCAGCGTGATCTCCGGATGCATCGCCTGGAAGGCCCCCAGCCGCGGCGCCAGCCAGTGCGTGGCGAAGATCGAGACCGAGGCGATGGAGAGGGTACGGTCGGCCATGTCGGTCTCGCCGCCGACCGCGGCGCGCAGCCGGCCGAAGGCGTCGACCACCTCGGCGGCCAGCCGCTCGCCGGCCTCGGTCAGGGCCAGGCTGCGGCCGCGGCGGGCGAACAGCGGCGCGCCCAACCGCTCCTCCAGCCGCTTGATGTGATAGCTGACGGCGGCCTGGGTCAGCCCCAGCTCCTCCGCCGCGCGGGTGAAGCTGACATGCCGCGCCGCCGCCTCGAAGGCGTGCAGGGCGGGCAGGGGCAAGCTGTCGGTCGGCATGGTCCAGTATAAGCCTGGCTTATGATCGGCGGCGAGGCCCTGCGTGGTTCGGCCGGGGCCGCCGACGCATCCTCCGCCCATCCCCACCAGCCAGGATGGCCGCGATGCCTGCCGATCTTCCCGTCTTCCTCAACCCCGACGCCATGCCGGCGCCGAACGGCTATTCCCAGGTCGTGCTGGTCCCGGCCGGCGCCCGGCTGGTGCAGCTTGCCGGCCAGGTCGGCATCCGCCCGGACGGGACGATCGCCGGGCCAGGCTTCGCTGAACAGGCCGAGCAGGCCTTCGCCAATGTCGAGGCCGGGCTGGCCGCCGCCGGCAGCGGCTTCGAGCACGTGATCCGGCTGGGCATGTTCGTCACCGACTTCGCCGCCCAGGGCCCGACCCTGCGCGCGGTCCGCGATCGCTATGTCAACGTGGCGGCGCCGCCGGTCAGCACCACGCTGCAGGTCTCGCGCTTCTTCCGCGAGGGGCTGCTGTTCGAGCTCGACGTGCTGGCCATGGTGCCGGGGTGAGCGCGATGTCGGCAACCCTCTCGTTCCGGCTGATGGCGGCGCTGCGCCGCCTCGCCGGCGGGGCGCACCCTCCCCGCCAGCGCCGTCCGCCGCTGCTGCAGCCGGACGCCCTGTCCGTCCATCTGCGGGCCGATCTGGGCTTCGACAGGACGTCCGCCCGTCACCCGATCGCGATCACGATCTTGCCGACATGGCCGGCCGCCTCGAGATGGCGGTAGGCGTCCTTCGCCTGCTCGAAGGGGAAGACCCGGTCGATCACCGGCTTGATGCCGGCCCGGGCGATATGCCGGTTCATCGCCTCGAACATCTGGCGCGAGCCGACATAGAGGCCGCGCAGCGTCACCGACCGGCCGATCAGCGGCGTCGGCTCGAACGGGCTGCCGGCGGTCAGCACGCCGATCAGCTGGACCTGGCCGCCGATCCGGGTGGCGGCGATCGATTTCGGCACCGTGCCGGCGCCGCCGACCTCGATGACATGGTCGACGCCGCGCCCGCCGGTCAGGCGCAGCACCTCCTTCTCCCAGTCCGGATGGCTGCGGTAGTTGATGAGATCGGCGGCGCCCAGCGCCTTCGCCTGCTCCAGCTTGGCGTCGCTGGAGGAGGTGGCGATCACCCGCGCCCCGGCGGCATGGGCGAATTGCAGGGCCAGGATCGAGACGCCGCCGGTGCCCAGCACCAGCACGGTCTCGCCCGGCTGCAGCGGATGCTGGCCGCCATAGAGCGCGTTCCAGGCGGTCACCCCGGCGCAGGGCAGGGCGGCCCCCTCCTCGAAGCTCAGATGCTCCGGCAGGTGCACCAGCCCCTCCTGGTCGAAGACGCGATGCTCGGCCAGCACGCCATGGGCCGCGCCGCCCAGGGCGCTGGCCTGATCGGCGGCGTCGATCTCTCCGCCGATCCAGCTCTGCATGAAGATGCCGGCGACGCGGTCGCCGACCTTGACCCGGGTGACGTCGGGGCCGACCGCCACCACCTCGCCGGCGCCATCCGACAGCGGCACCAGGTCCGGCCGGGGTGCACCGCGGCCGTAGCGGTTGGTGGCGACCATCAGGTCACGATAGTTCAGCGACGCCGCGCGCAGCCGGACCAGCGCCTGGCCGCGGCCGGGCGTCGGGATCTCGGTCTCGGCCAGGGTCAGGTCGTCGATGCTGCCGGTGCGGGGAAAGCGGTACTGGCGCATGGCTCGAACACTCCGATGAGGTCGGGATACCGCCGGATCGGCGGCATGGGCGCCATGTTGCGGCTTGCAGGCCTTCGCGCAAGAAGGCAACATTTCTTGCCATAGGATACTCTTTTGCACCTATGGAGACGAGAATGCCGCCACGAGACCAGGCCCGCCGGCCCTATGGCTGCGCCGTCGAAGTCACGCTCGCCGTCATGGGCGGTAAGTGGAAGCCGGTGATCCTGTACCAGCTGCTGGCCGGGCCGCGGCGCTTCGGCGAGCTGCGCAAGACGGTCGACGGCGCCTCGCAGCGCTCGCTGACGCTGCAGCTGCGCGAGCTGGAGACGGACGGCATCGTGCACCGGCAGGTTTTTGCCGAGGTGCCGCCGCGGGTCGAGTACTCGCTGACCGAGTACGGCCGCACGCTGGCCCCGGTGCTCGACGCCATGAAGGCCTGGGGCCAGAGCTTCCGGGACCGGGTCGAGGGCACGGCAGAGGCGGCGTAGGGGAGGACCCGAGGCCCTCCCCGGGGTCTCAGTACATGTGCTGGCCGCCGTTGATCGACAGGGTCGAGCCGGTGATGAAGCCGCCCTCGTCATCGACCAGGAACAGCACGCCGCGGGCGATCTCCGACGCCTTGCCCAGCCGGCCGACCGGCACCTTGGCGACGATCTTCTCCAGCACGTTCGGCGGCACGGCGCGCACCATGTCGGTGTCGATGTAGCCCGGGGCGATGGCGTTGACGGTGACGCCCTTGCCGGCGCCTTCCTGCGCCAGCGCCTTGGTGAAGCCGTGGATGCCCGACTTCGCCGCGGCGTAGTTCACCTGGCCGTACTGGCCGGCCTGGCCGTTGATCGAGCCGATGTTGACGATGCGGCCGAAGCTGCGCGCCCGCATGCCGTCGATGACGCAGCGGCACATGTTGAAGCAGGAGCCGAGATTGGTGTCGATCACCGCGTCCCAGGCCTGGCGGTCCATCTTGTGGATGGTGCCGTCGCGGGTGATGCCGGCGTTGTTCACCAGCACCTCGACCGGCCCGAGCTCGGATTCGATCTTCGCGATCGCGGCCTGGCACTGCTCGAAATCGGCGACATCGAACTTGTAGACGCTGATGCCGTGCCGCTCGCTGAAGGCGCGGGCGGCGTCATCATTGCCGGCATAGGTCGCGGCGACCCTGTAGCCCTTCTCCTTCAAAGCCAGCGAGATCGCCTCGCCGATGCCTCTCGTCCCGCCGGTCACAACGGCCACACGTCCCATAGCGTCCTCCCAGGGTTGGATTGAAGGGCCGCCGGCCGCGACGAGAGATCGGCGAGCGGCCCGGGAAACGGCGCCTCAGCGGGGAGGCGCCGGTCTCGGAGAGCCTCTCAGCGCTCGACGCAGAGGGCGATGCCCATGCCGCCGCCGATGCACAGGGTGGCCAGGCCCTTCTTCGCGTCCCGCCGGCCCATCTCGTAGAGCAGGGTGGTCAGGATGCGGGCGCCGGACGCGCCGATCGGGTGGCCGATGGCGATGGCGCCGCCATTGACGTTCACCCGGGCCGGGTCCCAGCCCATGTCCTTGTTCACGGCGCAGGCCTGGGCGGCGAAGGCCTCGTTGGCCTCGACCAGGTCCAGCTGCTCGGCGGTCCAGCCGGCCTTCTTCAGGGCGGCGCGGCTGGCCGGGATCGGGCCCGAGCCCATCACCGCCGGGTCGACGCCGGCCGTGGCCCAGGAGGCGATGCGCGCCAGCGGGGTGATGCCGCGGCGCGCCGCTTCCTCCTCGGTCATCAGCACCAGCGCCGCGGCGCCGTCATTGAGGCCGGAGGCGTTGCCGGCGGTGACCGTGCCCTCCTTGTCGAAGGCCGGGCGCAGCTTGGCCAGCACCTCGATCGTGGTGTCCGGCTTCAGGTATTCGTCGGCATCGATCACGGTGTCGCCCTTGCGGCCTTTGACCGTGACCGGAATGATCTCGTCCTTGAACCGGCCCTCACGCTGCGCTGCGCCCGCCTTCTGCTGCGACGCCAGGGCGAAGCGATCCTGCTCCTCGCGGGTGATCTGCCACTGCCGGGCCACGTTCTCCGCCGTGTTGCCCATGTGGTAGCCGTTGAAGGCGTCCCACAGCCCGTCGCGGATCATGGTGTCGACCATCTTGGCGTCGCCCATCTTGGTGCCGGCACGCAGATGCAGCGCGTGCGGCGCCAGCGACATGCTCTCCTGCCCGCCGGCGACGACGATGCGGGCGTCACCCAGCGCGATCGCCTGGCTGCCCAGCGCCACGGTGCGCAGGCCGGAGCCGCAGACCTGGTTGATGCCGTAGGCGGTGGCGGATTTCGGGATGCCGGCGGCGATGGCAGCCTGGCGCGCCGGGTTCTGGCCGGCGGCGGCGGTCAGCACCTGGCCCAGCACCACCTCGTCGACCTCGGCGGCGTCGACCTTGGCCCGGCCCAGCGCCGCGGTGATCGCGATGGTGCCCAGCTCATGTGCCTGCACCGCGGCGAAGGCGCCGCTGAAGGCCCCGACCGGCGTGCGCGCGGCTGCGGCGATGACGACATTGGTCATAGGGGCGATTTCCCTTTGCTGTTCGGCGCGGCCGGGCCGCACCGGTCGATTTGCGCTAGGATGACGATAGCCATGCCGCTTCCGCCCGCGCAACCACGACGGGAGGATAGGTGCGAAGGGGAGGGGGACCGATGCGCAAGCCCTTGCTGCGGGCCGCGATGCTGGCCGTGATGGTGGGAACGATGCCAGCGCTGGCGGCCGGGGATTGCGCCGGCATCGCCGCCCGCGCGGCCGCGGCCTGGCGGGCGAAAGCGGTGGTGTCCGGCCTGGCCGGGATCGACGCGGCCACCGCCGCCTGCGTCCAGAAGACGCTGGTCGGGGACCTCGCGCCGGATGCCGGGGCGCCGGTCGGCTACAAGGTCGGCCTGACCGGCAAGGCGATGCAGCAGCGGCTGGGCGTCGACCATCCGGTGTCGGGCGTGCTGCTGACAGGCATGCTGCGGTTTCCCGGGGTGAAGTACGCCACGGGCAAAGATGGCAAGGAGAGCCTGCTGATCGGTCCGTTTCCGCTGGGAGACGGAGTCACGGCGCACAACGGCCCGATCCCGGCCGATTTCGCTGCCCGCCCGCTGGTCGAGGCCGATCTGATCGCGATCGTGGCGGATGAGGGGGTGAACCAGGCGAAGACGCCGGCCGAGGTGTTGCAGCATCTCGCCGGTCTGTACCCTTTCATCGAGCTGGCCGACCTCGCCTTGGCGCCGGACGAGAAACCGAGTGCCGCCTCGATCGCCGCGATCAATGTCGGCGCCCGCCTCGGCGTGCTGGGCGAGCCGATCGCGATCGAGCCCGGCTTCGCCGAGCGGCTGGCGACGATGCAGGTCTCGTTGACCGACGGCAGCGGCAAGGTGCTGGCCGAGGCGCCGGGTGCCGCCATTCTCGGCAACCCGCTGAACGCGGTGATCTGGCTGGCGCAGGACCTGGCGGCACGGGGCGAGGCGCTGCGGCCGGGGCAGCTGGTCAGCCTCGGCTCTTTCGGCCCGCCGGCGCAGCCGGTGCCCGGCGGGACCGTGACGGTGCGCTATGACGGGCTTTCGGCGGCGCCGGTGTCGCTGTCCGTGCGCTTCGAATAGCGCCGGCCAGCCACGCCGCCAGCGGCCGCCACACCTGGGCCTCGGCGCCGCCGGCCACCACCATGCCGATATGGCCCAGCGCCGGCTCGATCCGCTCGGCGCCGGGGATGCGATCGGCCAGGGCCCGGGCGCTGGCCGGCGGCACGATGCGGTCGCGGGCCGGGATCAGGTGCAGGCTGGGCCGGCGGATCGCCTCCGGCCGCACCGGCGTGCCGTCGATCCGCCACAGGCCGCGGCCGGGCATGTTCTCGCCGTACCAGCCGGCCAGGCATTCCAGCGCCACCGGCCCCGGCAGCGGGATGCCATCGTTCAGCCAGTCTTCCAAGGCCACGAAGCGCGCAGCCTCGGCGGACTCCGGGTCCAGCCGGCCGAAGGCGCTGAACTTGCGCAGCGCGGTCAGCGGGTCGAGCGTGGTGAACAGCGCCTGGATGCCGTCGACCGGCAGCACGCCGAGCGCAGCGATGACCGAGAGGCTGGCCGCCCCCGCCATCCGGCCGATCTCGGCCTGGTGCGGCGCATCGGCGTGGAAATCCCAGGGCGCGGCCAGGAAGGCGATGCCGGCGATGTCGTCCGGCCGCCGCGCCGCCAGCGCCGCCGCCAGCGTGCCGCCCATGCAGTAGCCCAAGAGCCCGACCGGGCCGTTCGCGGCGGCGAGGGCGGCGTCCAGCGTCGGCTCCAGCCGCCGCAGGATCACGTCGCTCAGGGTGAAGTCGCGCTCGGCGCCCTCGGGCGCGTCCCATTCCAGCAGCAGCGGCCTCAAGCCCTGCGCCGCCAGGAAGCGCAGCAGGCTGCGCTCCGCCGTCAAATCCAGCACATAGGCGCGGTTGACCAGCGACGGCACCACCAGCAGCGGCAGGCCGTCGGCGGGACCATAGTCCCGTAGCCGGGCCGACCCGTCGCGCCACAGCACCGGCGGCGCCGGCAGGTCGCGGCGGTAGGGGTGGCGGGTGTAGCGCTCCAGCCCGGTCAGGAAGGCGGCGGCGCGCCGCGTCGCCTCCCGCGCCAAGGCGGCGCCGGCGGCGTCAGCCGGCAGGCTTGCGAGGCGTTCGGCGGCGCGGCGCAGCGGCTCCGGCCAGAGCGGCTTCGAGCCGGGCGACCCGCTCCTCCAGAGCGGCAATGCGGCGGTCCCGCTCATCAGGCTCGCCGCCGCGGCGGCGAGATGCAGCGGCAGCGGCCGCGGCCCCAGGCGCGGCGTCATCGCCGGCCCCCAGCCCGGCCAGGACGCGCGAGATGGGACCGGGGTCCAGGAGGGCGGACCAGCCGCGCAGCGTCTCGGGATCGGTCAGGGTTGCGGTCCAATGCTCTTGCCAGAGATCGAGGAAACGGCGGGCCAGGTCGTCCGGGCTGTCGCCGTCGCCGGGCGGCGGGGCGTGGGGCGGTTTCGGCGCAGTCATCGGCGGCGATCATAGTCGGCCGTGCCGGGCCTGCCTATGCCCGGCGGTTGCTGCGATGCGAAAGGATCGTGACATGCCGGCCCGGTCGGACCAGTATAGCCACAAATCCGTCAAAGCGGCCGTGTGCCCGCGGCCCCAAGAAGCGATAGGGACAACCCATGCCGACCAGTCAGGCCGCCCCTGGAAATGCCCCTTCGGCGGAAGGGCCGAAAGACCCGCCGATCACCATCAAGAAATACGCCAACCGCCGGCTCTACAACACGGCGACGTCGAGCTATGTGACGCTCGAGAACCTGGCCCAGATGGTCAAGGACGGCGTTGAATTCGTGGTCTATGACGCGAAGACGGGCGAAGACATCACCCGGTCGGTGCTGACCCAGATCATTGTCGAGGAGGAGGGCAAGGGCCAGAACATGCTGCCGATCGGATTCCTGCGGCAGCTGATCAGCCTGTATGGCGACAACCTGCAGTTCATGGTGCCGCGCTACCTCGAATCCTCGATGGAGGCCTTTGCCCGCAACCAGGACCAGATGCGCCAGTACTTCAAGGACGTCAGCGGGGTCTTCCCGTTCGGCGCCTTCGAGGAGATGGGCAAGCAGAACATGGCGCTGTTCGAGCGGGCGATGCAGATGTTCACGCCCTTCGCCGGCAAGGGCAAGCCGCCGGGGGCGGGCGGGGCCGGCGAGGCCGCGGCCGAGCCGGCCAAAACCGCCGAGCAGGGCGGGTCGATCGACACGCTGCGCCAGAAGCTGGACGACCTGCAGCGCCAGATCGAGGAGATCACCAAGCCGAAGCGGTGACGGCTGGGCCGAGCCCTTATCCGTAGGCGATCAGCCGGCCGAGCGCGCCGGCGAGGAACCACAGCACGATCGACCCCGCCGCCTGGATCCGGCCGAGCAGCGGCGGGGTGCGATCCCAATCCGCCAGCGACCGGCGCCACACCCAGCGGAAGGCCAGCGCATTCGCCAGCGCCGCGGCAATCACCACGATCTTCAGCTGGAAGATGTCGGCCGCGGCCAGCGGCCCGGCATCGGCGGCGAACAGCGCCGCGCCGGTCACGACCATCAGCGCCAGGCCGACCAGCGCGACCCGGGTCAGCAGGCGTGACACGGTGTCGATCGGCAAGGATCTCCCGAAGCCGACGAGGCGCAGGTCCAGCAGCCCGATGCCTCCGGCCAGCAGCACCAGCCCCAGCAGATGCAGCAGGTTCGCCGCCGGGTACAGCCACAGGGAATCGCGCATCAGCGTGCCGAGGGCCGAGTGCTCGAGCAGCGCGGCCGTCTCGGCGAGCAGGCCGCTGCCGGGCGGGGCATGCTCCATCGGCTCAGCGCAGCTCGACGGTGCGGCCGCCGATGGTGATGCGCTCGGCCCGCATCTCGTCGGCGGCCACCCGGCTGGGATAGCCGACCACGGTCACGGGCGTGCCGACGGCGAGGTCCTCGCGCGGCAGGCCGCGACGGTCCATGCGCGATGGCGGCGACAGCACCACCTGCCAGGTCTTGCCGTCCTGGGTCAGGGTGATCTGGCCGTGCGGGTTCTGGTAGCTCGCGGCCTCGATCGGCCCGGAGAGCGTGAGCGTGGTGTTGGCGTCATAGGTGCTCCAGCCGTGATGGGCCAGGGCGGTGGCGGGAATGAGCGCCGCCAGCAGGATGATCGGCACGCACCGGGGCATCTGTCGTCTCCCGTGCTGATGGATCTCCGTATCAGGTTGGGTGCCGGGCCCGCGATGCAATCGTCCGGGCGCAAAAAAGCCCCGCCGAAGCGGGGCTCTTGCGCTGCGGAGACCTGATTCCGTCACTCCTCGTCGGTCGACACCAGCTGGATGTAGTTCTGCAGGCCCATCTGGCTGATCAGGTATTGCTGCGATTCGAGCCAGTCGATGTGCTCCTCGGTGTCGCCGAGGATCTTCAGCAGGATGTCCTTGGAGACGAAGTCGCGCACCGATTCGCAATGCGCCATCGCCTCCTTCACCGTCTTCTGGTTGAAGGTCTCCAGCCCGAGATCGGATTCCAGCATCTCCGGCACGTTCTCGCCGATGCCGAGCTTGCCGAGATCCTGCAGGTTCGGCAGGCCCTCCAGCACCAGGATGCGCTCGATCAGCAGATCGGCGTGCTTCATCTCGCCGATCGATTCCTCATAGACCTTCTTGGCCAGGCGCTTGATGTCCCAGTTCTTGAGCATCCGCGCATGCAGGAAATACTGGTTGATCGCGGTCAGCTCGTTCTTCAGAACCGCGTTCAGGTGGTTGATGACTTTCTTGTCGCCCTGCATTGCCGCCTCGGCCGTTGTCGTCGATGTCGGGGCGCACCTTAGAACGATTACAGGAGTCCGTAAAGTTTTACTTATGTGATTGAGAGACAGTCGCAGGTTTACTGCAAATCATTCTTGATTTCCGCTGGTGAGGCCGCGCCGAGCGCCAGCAATGCCAGGCTCTCCGCCGCCAGCGGATAGGCCGGGGCCCCCGGCTCCAGCCGCGCCACGCTGGGCGTGCGCGCCGTGTCCAGCCAGGGATGCCAAGCGCCGAGCGGCGGCAGCGTGAACGCCAGCCCCTCCGGCCCCGGGTTGAGCAGCAGCAGCAGGGGCGGCGCGCCCGCCCGGCTCAGCAGCACGCCCAGGGCGAGGCCGGCGGGATCGCCCCAGTCGGCGCCGTCCATCGCCTGGCCATCCGGCCGCAGCCAGGCGATGTCGGGCAGGTCGTCGCGCCCGCTCGGGCCGCCATGCAGGAAGCGCGGCTGGTGCAGTGCGGGATGGGCTCGGCGCAGCGCCACGACGCGGGCGGCGAAATCGACGAAGCCGGGATCGGCGGCCGCCCAGTCCAGCCAGGTCAGCGGGCCATCCTGGCAATAGGCGTTGTTGTTGCCCTGCTGGCTGTGGCCCAGCTCGTCGCCGCCCAGCAGCATCGGCACGCCCTGGCTGAACAGCAGCGTCGCCAGCAGGTTGCGCCGCCGGCGCACACGCCGCGCCAGGATCGCGGGATCCTCGGTCGGCCCCTCGACGCCGCAATTGTCGGAATGGTTGTCGCCGGTGCCGTCGCGGTTGCCCTCGCCATTGGCCTCATTGTGCTTCTGGGCGTAGGAGACGAGGTCGGCCAGGGTGAAGCCGTCATGGGCGGTGACGAAGTTGACCGTCGCCCGGGCGCCGCGACCGCCATGGTCGAACAGGTCGGCGGAGGCGGAAAGGCGCTGCGCCAGCTCCGGCCGCGACCCGGGATCGCCGCGCCAGGCCCGGCGGATGCCGTCGCGGTAGTGGTCGTTCCACTCCGACCATCCGGTCGGGAACTGCCCGACGCGCCAGCCGCCCGGGCCGATGTCCCAGGGCTCGGCGATCAGCTTGGCCTGCGCCAGCACCGGGTCCTGCGCCACCGCCTGCAGGAACGGCGCGGCAGCGGAGAACTCGCCGTCGACGCGGGCCAGGGTGGTGGCCAGGTCGAAGCGGAAGCCGTCGACATGCGCCGCCTCCACCCACCAGCGCAGGCTGTCCATCACCATCTGCAGCACCCGCGGATGGCCGAGGTTGAGTGCGTTGCCGGTGCCGGTCGGGTTGAACGGCTCGCGCCGGTCATGCGCCGCATGCTGGTAGTAGGAGAGATTGTCGATACCGCGGAGGTTCAGCGTCGGACCGAAGACATCGCTCTCCGCCGTGTGGTTGTAGACGACGTCGAGGATCACCTCGATCCCGGCCCGGTGCAGCGCCTTGACCGCGTTGCGCAGCGCTTCGAGAGGGGGGAGGGCGCCGGCATAGGCGGGATGGACGGCGAAGAAGGCGGTGGTGTTGTAGCCCCAGTAGTTGCGCAAGGACCGCTCGACCAGCGCCCGCTCGTCCAGGAAGGCGTGCACCGGCATCAGCTCGACCGCGGTGGCGCCGAGGCGGCGCAGATGGTCGACCATCACCGGATGGGCCAGCCCGCCCAGCGTGCCGCGCAGCGGCTCCGGCACGCCCGGATGGCGCATGGTCAGGCCGCGGACATGCGCCTCGTAGATCACGGTGTCGGCCCAGGGCGTGCGCGGCGCCTCGTCGCCTTCCCAGTCATGGGCGGGGTCGATGACCACGGCTTTCGGCACGAAGGCGGCGCTGTCGCGCGGGTCGAAGGACAGGTCGGCCGCCGGGTCGCCGCGGGTGTAGCCATGCACCGAATCATCCCAGCGGAAGCCGCCGGCCAGGCCCTTCGCATAGGGGTCCAGCAGCAGTTTGTTCGGGTTGAAGCGGTGGCCGTCCAAGGGGGCGTAGGAGCCGTGGACGCGGAAGCCGTAGACGGTGCCGGCCCCGGCGCCGGGCAGCAGCCCGTGCCAGACCTGGTCGGTGCGGGCCGCCAGCTCGTACCGCGCTGCCTCCTGCCGGCCCTCGGCGTCGAACAGGCACAGCTCGACCCGCTCCGCATGGGCGGAGAACAGGGCGAAGTTCACCCCGTCCCCGGCCAGCGTGGCGCCCAGCGGCCAGGGGCTGCCAGCCGGAAGCGGTCCCGCGGGAAAGTTGGTCGGCAGCGGCATCGTGACGGTTCCTTCGAGCCTGTCCGGAGGGCAGGATGGGGTGCGCGGGCGCTGCCCGTCCACCGGCCATCATGACCGGCCGCCGCCGACACGATTTCACCACGTTTCGCCGCTAGCCGTTGCCCAGCCGTTCGCCGAAAGGACCGACAGCGTGACGACCCTCGCCGATCCCGACCACAGCCCGGCCGCGCCGACCGATCCGCATCCCGTCCCGCCGCGCGACGGCGAGGGGCCGCGAATCGGCGTCGTCGTCGCGATGATCGTCGCCTTCGTCGCCCTGGTGGCGGCGGTCTATCTCGGCGTCGAGAGCCGCAGCGCCGGCCAGTCCCGCGACGGGCTGCAGGGCAAGCTGGCGGCGACGGAGCAGGAGCTGGCGGCGCTGAAGCAGGCCGGCGGCGACCGCGACGCGCTGAAGGCCGAGTCCGACCGGTTGCAGACGCAGATCGGCGAGGCCAAGGCGGCGCTGGACCAGATCGGCCAGCGCCACGACCAGGCCGTCCGCGACGCCGACGCGGCCGCGGCCCAGACCCGGGCCGCGCAGGACCAGGCCAAGGCCGTCGACTCGCAGCTGGCCGACCGTCAGGCGCAGGTGGCGGACCTTGCCGGCCAGATCGACCAGCTGCGCGCGCAGGAGGCGGCGCAGCGCGAGAGCTACGGCCGGCTGAACGCCGATTCGGCGGCGGTGAACGGCCAGCTGGCGCAGGCGACGGAGCAGCTGGGCAAGACCCAGGGCGACCTGGCGGCGGCCCGGCAGCAGCTGGCCGACCTGCAGGCCCAGATCGCCCGCACCCAGGAAGAGCTGAAGCGCCAGGCCGAGGCGCCGAAACCGTAGCGGCGGGCGACAGGCCTGTCCTGATGTCGTAGGCTGGTTTCGCGTCCGCGAACCCAGCGTGCGGCCCAGACTGCGGAGAATGCCATGGCCAAGGCCCGCGTGTTCCGGTCCGGCAACGGCCAAGCCGTTCAACTGCCGAGGCAGTTCCGCCTCGAGGGGCGCGAGGTCGAGATCTTCCGTCGCGGTAACGAGATCGTGCTGCGCGAGAAGCGGCGCGGCATGGCCCGCGCCTTCGAGTTGCTGGCCGAGCTTCCGATCGGCATCGAAGACCGAAGCGATCCGCTCCCGCAGAAGAGGGAAGCATAGGCAGAGTTCGCTTTGGCGAACCTGAGCCATGACCTGGGACCGATGATTCGGGTCAAACTCCGCCGGAAGAATTGCATTCGGCGTTGCCTCTCCCGCAAGCGGGAGAGGCAACGCGAGAAAACGTCCGACCTTCCGTTGATCCCGATGATCGGGCTGGAGGGATCAAGCCTCATTCCGCCGTTCACCCCGCCCATTCGAACAGCACGGTCGACAGCGGTGGCAGGGTCAGCAGCAGCGAGAAGGGGCGGCCGTGCCAGGGCGAGGCCTCGGCCTCGGCGCCGCCGCCATTGCCCATGCCGGAGCCGCCATAGGCGGCGGCGTCGGTGTTCAGCCGCTCGGCCCAGCGGCCGCCCTGCGGCACGCCGATGCGATAGCCCTGGCGCGGCACCGGGGTGAGGTTCGAGATCGCCAGCACCGGCCGGTCGCCCTCATTCCCCAGGCGCAGCCAGGCCAGGATCGAATCGGCGCTGTTGCTGGCGTCGATCCAGTCGAACCCGTCGGGCTCGCAGTCGCGCACATGCAGCGCCGGCAGCTCGCGATACAGCCGGTTCAGGTCGCCGACCAGACGCTGTACACCCGCATGGTGCGGCCCGGCCTCCAGCAGATGCCAGTCCAGGCTGCGGTCGTGGCTCCACTCGTTGGCTTGCGCGAACTCGCCGCCCATGAACAGCAGCTTCTTGCCCGGATGGGCCCACATGAAGCCGAAATAGGCGCGGAGATTGGCGAATTTCTGCCAGTCGTCGCCCGGCATCTTGCCCAAGAGCGACCCCTTGCCGTGCACCACCTCGTCATGGCTCAGCGGCAGCACGAAGTTCTCGCTGAAGGCGTAGAGCAGGCCGAAGGTCAGGTCGTGATGGTGCCAGTGCCGGTGCACCGGGTCCTTCTGCATGTAGCGCAGGGTGTCGTTCATCCACCCCATGTTCCACTTGTAGCCGAAGCCCAGGCCCCCGAGATGGGCCGGGCGCGACACCGCCGGCCAGGCCGTCGATTCCTCGGCCACGGTGGCCACGCCCTCGTGCCGGCCATAGACCTCGACATTGGTCTCGCGCAGGAACTCCACCGCCTCCAGGTTCTCGCGGCCGCCGAAGCGGTTCGGCACCCATTCCCCGGCCTTGCGGCTGTAGTCGAGATAGAGCATCGAGGCCACGGCATCGACCCGCAGCCCGTCGACATGGAAGCGGTCGAGCCAGTAGAGGGCGTTGCCGAGCAGGAAGTTGCGCACCTCGGCCCGGCCGTAATTGTAGATCAGCGTGCCCCAGTCCTGGTGCATGCCCTGGCGCGGATCGGCATGCTCGTAGAGGGCGGTGCCGTCGAACCGGGCCAGGCCGTGCTCGTCGGTCGGGAAATGCCCGGGCACCCAGTCCAGCAGCACGCCGAGGCCGGCGCGGTGGCAGCGGTCGACGAAGGCGGCGAAATCCTCCGGCGGGCCGAAGCGGCTGGTCGGAGCGTAGAGGCCGATCGGCTGGTAGCCCCAGGAACCGTCGAACGGGTATTCGCTGACCGGCAGCAGCTCGATATGGGTGAAGCCCAGGCCGGCCGCGTAGGGGATCAGCTGGTCGCCCAGCTCGCGCCAGGACAGCGGCCGGTTGCCCTCCTCCGGCACCCGGCGCCAGGACCCGGCATGGACCTCATAGATGCTGATCGGTGCGTCGCGCCGCTGCGCCGCCGGGCGCCGGACCAGCCAGCCGCCATCGTCCCAGCCATAGTCGGGCAGGCCGTGCACGATCGAGGCGGTCTTCGGCGGATGCTCCGCCCGGAAGGCGAACGGGTCGGTCTTCAGCGGCAGCAGGTCGCCGTTCTGGCCGCGGATCTCGAACTTGTAGGCCGCGCCGGGCCCGACGCCGGGCAGGAAGATCTCCCACACGCCGACACCGGGATGCAGCCGCATCGGGTGCAGCCGCCCGTCCCAGCCGTTGAAGTCGCCGACCAGGGCGACGCGGCGGGCGTTCGGCGCCCAGACGGCGAAGACCGTGCCGTCCACCCCGTCCAGCGTGCGCGGATGGGCGCCCAGCCGATGATACAGCTCCAGATGCGTGCCCTCGCCGAGCAGGTGCAGGTCGACCTCGCCGAAGCTCGAGGGGAAGCGGTAGGGGTCCTCGATCTCCCACACCCCGCCGGCGGTGCCGTAATCGATGCGCAGCCGGTAGCGGGGCGGGAAGGGGCGGCCGATGCGGCCGTCGAACACGCCGTCGGGGTGGCGCCGCTCCAGCCGCGCCAGCACCACGCCGCTGTCGGGGTCGATCGCCTCGACCGCCGCGGCGTCGGGCCGGAAGCAGCGCAGCACCGTGCCGTCCCCGTCCGGATGGGGGCCGAGCACGCCGAACGGGTCGTGATGGTCCGAGGCGACGAGGGCCGCGATGTCGGCCGGGTCGGTCAGGCGGCCCGGGGCATCGGTGCCGGCCGGCGGGCGAGGGGGCGCTGCGTTGGTCATCGAAGCCTCCATCCTGCCGCGATCTTGACCGGTTCTCTCCGGAAACAACAAGGGCGGATCCGGTATGGATCCGCCCTCGCGTCGATTGCCGGGATGGGGCCGGTCAGTTGCCGGTCGGCGGCGTGGCCGGCGCGGCGGGCGGCTGGGTGCCCTCGGCCGGCGGAGTCGCCGGCGCGGCGGGCGCTGCCGGGGCAGCGGGGGCCGCCTGGCCGGCATCCGGCGTTGCGGCGCCCTGGCCGTTCTCCTGCTTCTGCTTCTCCGCCTCGGCCGACGCCATCTGCGTCTGGATGAAGGTGGCCAGCTTGTTGGAGGCGTCGTCCGCCAGCGCCTTGTCGGTCTGCAGGGCCTGGTGGAAGAAGGCGGTGTAGTAGTTGTCGTCCAGGGTGAAGACCAGCGACGCGGCGATCTTCTGCTGGTTCATCGTGCAGCTCAGCTCGGCCCGCTTGACGGCGTAGGGGCCCTCGATCGCGGCCGGCTGGTCGCTGCTCTGCCAGTCGGTGCCGCAGATCGACTTCATGATCTCGAGATAGCGCTTGGCGAACTGGTCGATCTCGACCGTGTCGCCGCGCGGCTCCTGGTGCAGGCCGCCGATGACCTTGCCGTCGGTGCCGACCTGCCAGGCCTGGTTGATCTGCAGCGGGTCGCGCGGCAGCTTGCGCGGGTCGGCGATGCCGACATCCTTGATGCCGGCGCCGTTCAGGATGTCCTGCAGCGCGCCCACCGGCATGCCGAAGCCCTGCGCGCCGACCAGGGTGCGCGGGTCGACCTGGGGGTTGTTGGCCTGGGCCTTGGCGATCAGGCCGCGGGCGGTGTCGATGCAGTTCTTCAGCGCGGGCAGGGCGGCGCCGGTGCCGGTCAGCGGGAAGGTGAACTCGCCCTTCGGCGTGGTCACGATCGCCTTGCTGCCCTTGGCCAGGGCCTGGAACAGGTCGCCGTCCTGGCCGACCGGCAGCACATAGGCGACCGGCGACACCGGGACGATGTCGATCTGCTTGTCATAGGCGGAATCGACGCGGATGCGGCCCTTGCCCTTGTCGCCTTCCTTCAGCCCCCAGTTCTGCTTCACGACGGCGACGTTGAACAGGAAGTTCGGGTTCAGCGTGAAGGCCAGCGTCAGCCCATTGTCATAGGGCTTCGAAATGTCGCAATGGCTGAACTGGTGGTTCTGCGGGTTCGGAACGGCCCCACCTTTCCACCCGCCGGCGTCGATGGTGAACTCCTTCGGCGTCGGGGCCTGCTGCCCCTGCGGCTGCGGGGCCGCGGCCTGGCCCTGCTGTGCGGCCGGGGCGGCCGGCTGGTCGCTGCTCTGCCAGTCGGTGCCGCAGATCGACTTCATGATCTCGAG
>NZ_NHON01000036.1 GCF_002195995.1 Inquilinus limosus | reverse complement strand
GCATACCGCCGGCCCGGCGGTATGCTCCTGCACCGGGCCCGGCCCCAGCCCCGACAGCCAGTCGCGGCCGCCCCGGCCGGGCGGGCCGGACGCCGCCAGCGGCATGCCGGCGAAGCCCAGCGCCTCGATCACGGCCCCGGTCCCGGCCCGCCACAGCCAGGTGCGGCGGGCGACGATCGGGTGCGGCACCGCCAGGGTCAGGGCGGCGCCGGCCAGCGGCAGCCCGTCGGCCAGCAGCCGGCCGCCGAGATCGGCCAGGAAGCGGTCCGGTCCGGGCGAGGCGCCGGCGTCGTCGAGGAGCCAGGCGAGGGACGGGGGCAGGTCCATGCCGCGATCATGCCGCCGCGGGGCGGGATCTGTCACGCGGCCGGCGATCGGGTGGCCGATGCGCCATCGCGCAGTTCGCGTTGCCTGAAACCGTGCCGTGACCGGCCCGGCCGTGTTATTTTGCCGGCCATCCCGGCGATCGGGACCGGCATGGCGGCGAAGGGGAGCGCGATGGACGAACAGACCGTCTTCCGGCGCGAGATGCGGATCCCGGCGCCGCCGGCCACCATCTTCGCCTTCCTGACCGACCCGCAGCAGATCCTGCGCTGGATGGGCACGCAGGCGCAGTTCGACGCCCAGCCGGGCGGCCTCTACCTGCTCGATGTCGACGGCACCAATGTGGTGCGCGGCGCGTTCCGTGAGGTCGTGCCGGTGCATCGCCTGGTCTACAGCTTCGGCTGGGAGGGCAATGCCGAGGTGCCGCCGGCGTCGAGCCTGGTCGAGATCGACCTGATCGAGCAGCCGGACGGCACGCTGATGCGGATGACCCATAGCGGCCTGCCGCCGTCGGCCGTGCCCGCCCATGCCAAGGGCTGGACACATTTCCTGGACCGGCTGGCGGCCGTGGCCGGCGGCCACGACCTCGCGGCGGCCAAGACGCCCTGCGATGGCCATGAGGCCTGATCCGGCCCCGAGGGACCCGCCGCCTGCCGAAACGTGGAGGAGACCGATGCCTGACGATCTCGTCGTCCGCCGCGAAACGCGCATTCCCGCGCCGCCCGCCGCGGTGTTCGCCCTCTTGACCGACCCGGAGAAGATCCTGCGCTGGATGGGCACGGAAGCGCAGATGGATCCGCAGCCCGGCGGCCTCTACCTGGTCAACGTCACCGGCGCCCGCTTCGCCCGCGGCGCGTTCCGCGAGGTGGTGCCGGTGCATCGCCTGGCCTACAGCTTCGGCTGGGACGGCAGCGAGGTGGTGCCGCCGGGCTCCAGCCTGGTCGAGATCGACCTGATCGAGCAGCCGGACGGCACGCTGCTGCGGATGACCCAGACCGGCCTGCCGACGGCCGGGCAATGCGCCGGCCATGCCGAAGGCTGGGCCCACTACCTCGACCGGCTGGCCGAGGCGGCCGGCGGCCGCGACCCGGGCCCGGACCCCTGGCTCGGCCGCGACGGGCAGGAGTAGGGAGCCCGGCGGATTTGCGGGGTCTCTGCCGCTACTTCTCGTTCTTGCCGGCCAGCCGGGCCTCGCGGGCGTCGTTGATGTACTGGGCGGCGACCAGCCAGCCCTTCAGCGGCCGCAGCAGCGCCAGGCAGCCGCCGATCAGCAGCGGCACCGAGGTCAGCAGGTGCACCCAGATCGGCGGCTCATAGGCCAGCTCCAGCCAGGCGGCGAAGGCGATCACCGGGAAGCTGACGATCGAGATGACGAAGAAGGCCGGGCCGTCCGCCGGGTCGGCGAAGCCGTAGTCCAGGCCGCAGACCTCGCAGCTTGGGGCCAGGGTCAGGAAGCCGCGGAACAGATGGCCCTTGCCGCAGCGCGGGCAGCGGGCCCGGATGCCGACCTCGAAGGGCTTCAGCGTCGGATAGGCGGTGGGCTGGGCCATGATCGTCCCCATGACTGTATGGCTCATCATCTAATATTGCCATGCACTTTGGTCAAGCGTATGGTTTTGCGATGAACCGTCGCAGCCGCTGACCCATGTCGAAATACCGCTCGATCGTCGACCAGCTGGCCAGCCGGATCCGCTCCGGCGCCCTGCTTCCGGGCTCGCGCCTGCCGGCGCAGCGGCAGCTGGCGGCGCAGCTCGGCGTCGACCTGACCACGGTGACACGCGCCTATACCGAGCTGAAGCGTATGGGGCTGGTCGAGGGGCGTAGCGGCAGCGGCAGCTTCGTCCGCGGCATCCCGGCCGCCGCCGAGCCCGTGGCGGCGACGGACGGCTTCGACCTCAGCATGAACGTGCCGCCCCGGCCGCCGGGGCTCGGCGACCGGGTGGCGGAGGGGCTGGCGGCGCTGCTGGCGGGGCCGCAGGGCGGGGCCAGCCTCGGCTACCAGCCGAGCAGCGGCACGGCCCGGGACCGGGCGGCCGGCGCGTCCTGGCTCGGCCGGCGCCTCGGCGCGGTGGCGGAGGACCGGATGGTGGTCGCGGCGGGGGCGCAGAGCGCGCTGTTCGCCCTGCTCGACCTGTTGCTCGACCGCGGCGACACCCTGGCCTGCGCCGGCCTGACCTACCCCGGCATGCGGGCGATCGCCGCCCATCTCGGGCTGCGCCTCGCCGGGCTGGCGCAGGATGCCGAAGGCATCGACCCCGACGCCTTCGAGCGCCTGTGCCGCGGCGAGCCGCCCAAGGCGCTCTATCTGGTGCCGACCATCGCCAGCCCGACCACGGCGACGCTGCCGGTCGAGCGCCGGCGGGCGATCGTCGCCATCGCCCGCCGGCACGACGTGGCCATTGTCGAGGACGACGCCTATGGCGCACTGCCGGAGGCGCCGCCGCCGCCGCTGGCCGCCCTGGCGCCGGACGTGGTGTGGCATGTCGCCTCGCTGTCGAAATGCGCCAGCCCGGCGCTGCGCGTCGCCTATGTCGCGGCGCCCGATGCCGGCGCCGCGGTGCCGCTCACGGCCGGGCTGCGCGCGATCAGCCTGATGGTCTCGCCGCTGACCGCCGCTTTGGCCACGCGCTGGATCGGCGACGGCACGCTGGCCACGCTGACGGCGGCGATCCGGGCGGAGAACCGCGCCCGGCAGCGCCTGGCCGCATCGCTGCTGCCGGCGGGCGCCGTCGCCGCCCATCCGGACGGCAACCATCTCTGGCTGGCCCTGCCGGAGGGCTGGTCCGCCACGGCCTTCACCGCCGCAGCCCGGGAATCCGGGCTGCTGGTGGTGCCGGCCGACGCCTTTGACGTGACCGGCGCGCCGCCACGCGCGGAGCGTCCGCCGCGGGCGGTGCGGCTGTCGCTCGGCGGCGTGCCGGATCGGGCGGGGCTGGAACGGGCGCTGCGGCGCCTGGCCGGCCTCCTATCCTGGTCCGCCGGGGCGCCGGGGGCTGCGATCGTCTGACGCCGCCATCGTCCCGCCCTGCCGCACCGCGTCGATGAAGGCGCGCAGCGCGGGCGCCATCTGCCGCTGCCGCGGGTAGCACAGGAACAGGCCCGGGAAGGGCGCGGACCATCGCTCCAGCAGGGGCTCCAGCCGGCCGGCGGCGATGTCGCCGGCGACCGCCTGCTCGATGGCGAAGCCGATGCCGATGCCGCGCAGGGCCGCGCGCCGGGCCATCTGCTTGTCGTCGACGATCAGCGGCCCGCCGACCGCGACGGAGAACCAGCGGCCGTCCTCGAAGAACTCCCAGGCATAGGGCGTGGCATGCCCCGGCCAGCGCCAGCGGATGCAGCGGTGCCGCACCAGGTCGCGCGGATGCTCCGGCCGGCCATGTGCGGCCAGGTACTCCGGCGCCGCCACCGCGATCTGGCGCATCTCGGGGCCGAGGCGCACCGCGACCATGTCATGCTCGATCACCTCGCCGATGCGAATCGCCGCGTCGAAGCCGCCGGCGACGATGTCGACCACCTCGTCGTCGAGGGTGATGTCGAGCACGACATCGGGATAGGCGAGCGCGAAGCCGGGCAGGATCGGGTCGAGATAGGTTTCGGCGGCCGAGCGGAAGGCGTGGATGCGGACGGTGCCGGCCGGCCGCTCACGGGTGCGCCGCACCTGCCCGATCGCGTCGCCGAGCTCCGACACCACCGGCCGCACGCGGCGGAACAGGGTCTCGCCGGCCTCCGTCAGCGCCACGCTGCGGGTGGTGCGGTTGAGCAGCCGGACCCCGACGCGCTCCTCGAAGCCGCGCACCATCTGGCTCAGCGCCGAGGGCGATACGCCCAGCGTCTCCGCCGCCCGGCTGAAGCTCAGCAGCTCGCCGACGGCGACGAAGGCCCGCAGCTGGTTGTAGTCGCTGCCTGACAGAAGGGTGTCCATGGGCCGATGGCACCATCTTTAAGTCGAACTAACAAGCCTGATCAGTTTTGCGGTCATTATGAAGTTGTCCGATGAGGGCCATCTCCGGGGCGCACACAGGAGACCCTCATGACAACCTGGTTCATCACCGGCATCTCGCGCGGCCTCGGCCTCGCTTTGGCCCAGGCGGCGCTCGCCGAGGGCGACACCGTCATCGGCACGGTCCGGGCCGGCGCGCCCGATCTCGACCCCGGGGCGGGCACGCTGCACGTCCTGTCCCTCGATCTCGTCGATCCGGGCGCCATCGACGCGACGGTCGAACGGGCTTTCGCCCTGGCCGGGACGATCGACGTCATCGTCAACAACGCCGGCTACGGCCTGCTCGGCGCGCTTGAGACCGCGACCGATGCGGAGGTGGCGCATCTGTTCGCGGTCGACGTGTTCGGGCCGTTCCGTGTCATCCGCGCGGCGCTGCCCCGCCTTCGCGCCCAGGGGACCGGGCATATCGTCAACATCACCTCGATCGCCGGCCGCGCGCCCGGGGTCGGCACCAGCCTCTACTCTGCGGCGAAAGCCGCCTTGGAGGGGCTGTCGGCGGCCTTGGCGCAGGAGGTCGCGCCGCTCGGCATCACGGTGACGGCGGTGGCGCCGGGCGCCTTCCGCACCGACTTCCTGTCCACCCATTCGATCCGCCGCAGCCCGGCGGAGGACACGGCCTATGCGAGCAGCGTCGGCCGCAGCTCCGCCGCCTTCGAGGCCGCGGCCGGCAAGCAGCTCGGCGATCCGGACCGGGCCGCCCGGGCGATCATCGCCGCCATCCGCGCCGACCGGCCGCCGCTGCACCTGCTGCTCGGCAGCGACGCCCTGCGCCGCGCCCGCGAAAAGCTCGACGCCGTGATCGGGGAGATCGGCCGCTGGGAGGAGGTGACCCGCGGCACCGATTTTCCGGCCGCGGAGTCCTGATCCGGCGCGGTCCGTTCAACCGGCCGCCGGCTGCGCCTGCCAGCGGCCCTTCACCTTCTCGAAGCCGTGCGGCGGCATGGGCACGAAGCCCGTGCCGTCCCAGCGCCGCGGCTCCAGCGTCAGGCGGTCGCCCTCCAGCAGGATGCGGTTATAGGCGTTCGGCTCGTTGCGCCGCCGGCTAGAGGTCGCGGTCGCCGCCTGCGCCACCAGGATCGGCCGCCGCACCCGGCCGTGATGGGCGGTGACCTCGCCATAGAAGTTCCGGTGCAGATGGCCGGTCAGGATCAGGTCGACCCCGGCGGTGGCGAAGACGCGCAGCGCCGTCTCGGCCCGGCCGATCAGCTTGGTGTCCGGCGCGTCGGGCGGCGGCAGGAAGGGGTGGTGCGCCACCACCACCTTCAGCAGGCCGCGCGGCAGGGCGCGCAGCGTCTCGCGCACCCGCTCGATCTGCCCGGGGCTGATCGATCCGTGCGACCAGTTCCAATGCGCCACCAGCCGCCGCGCGGTGTTGACGCCGATCAGCGCGATCCCGTCCTGGACCAGCAGCGGCGCCGTGTCCGGGGTGATGTAGCGGCGGTAGCGCGAGAACGGCTTGGTGAAGCGCGACAGCAGGTTGTGCCGCGGAATGTCGTGGTTGCCCGGAACCACGATGTAGGGGGCGGGCAGGCGGTCCAGGAAATCCCGCGCGGCGGCGAATTCGGCGCTGTGCGCATCCTGGGTCAGGTCGCCGGAGACGGCGACGACCGAGGGCGCCAGCGCCTTCAGCTCGGCCAGCAGGGCCTCGACCAGCGCCGGCTCGGTGCGGCCGAAATGCAGGTCGGAGATATGGGCGATGCTCTTCATCAGACCGGCTTGTCGGGTTCGGTGCGCGGCACCAGCACGGTCAGCGCGCGCGGCAGGATGCGATAGCGCAGCGGCGTCGCCAAGAGATGGTTCTCGCCGTCATTGGCCACCCACAGCCGGGCCCGGCGCGAGATCACATTGATCCGCCGCGCCGCCAGCGCCTCGGTCGCCGGGTCGTGCTGCCAGGTGCCGGCGACGATACGGGCGACCAGGCGCCACAGGTCCCAGCGGCGGCGGATCCGCGCCGTGTAGACGCCCAGCAGGCCGCCATCCAGCGCGGCGCGGCGGTGGATCGCGGCGAAGCCCTCGGCCAGCGGGTTGTTGCTGATCGCCAGGGTACGCGTGACCAGCCGCACCGGCCGGCCATCGGCCTGCAGCACCACATGCAGCCGCGGCCCGCGGTCGAAGCCGCGGAAGAAGGCGCGCGCCAGCCGCAGCCATTTCAGCGGCCCGGGCGCGCGCCGCAGCCGCTCGCGCTGCAGCACCATGCGCGCGGCGATGCCGGGCAGCGAGCTGTTCAGGAAGATCCGGTCGTTGACCAGGCCGACATCGATCCGCAGGGTGGTGCCGGCCAGCAGGGCGGGCAGCGCCGCCTCGGGCGTCAGCGGGATGCCCAGGTCGTGGGCGAGCAGGTTGGCGGTGCCCAGCGGCAGGATGCCGAGCGGGCGGGCAGGACGGCCGGCCCGGCTCTCCACCAGCAGCCGCTCGGCCGCGGCGATGATGGTGCCGTCGCCGCCGCCGACCAGGATCGCCTCGGCGTCGGAAGCCATGGCGGCGTCGAGCGCCCGGCACAGCGCCGGCCCCTCGGCCATGGTCACCCGGCCCTCGGCCCCGGCCTCCGCCAGGATCCGGTCCAGCGGCGCGGTGATCGCCTCCGGCGTCCGGCCCAGCAGGGCGCCGGCGGCGCCGTTCAGCACCAGCGCCACCCGCATCGCATCCTCAGCGGGCCGTGCCGGTGTTGCCGCCCTCGCAGGTGCAGGACGTGCTGGGGATGGCGCCGCCGGGGATCGGGCAGCTGCCAACCATCGTGACGCAGCGCTGCGCCATGCCGGCCGATGGCAGCGGCAGCAGCGGCGTGCCCGGCACCTTGCGGCCCAGGCTCTCCGCCCGGCGCGGCCGGGGAACCTCCAGCCGCGGGGGCGGCGCCAGCTGCGGTGGGGTCAGCTGCCCCGGCGGCGTGATCTGCAGCGGGGCGGGGGGCTGGCTGCGAATAAGCGGCGGCGAGCCGATGCCGCCGGCGCAGGGGCTGCCGATCTGGGATGGATCGACGATGCATTGCGCCGTCGCGGGCGCCGGAATGGCGGAAGCGGCCGCCACGGCGAGGCCGGTGGCGAGCGCGAGACGGATCAGCGGGCTCATGCTGATGACATGTGCGGGGGGCCGCCTTCTTCAATGGTCGAAGGGCGCGATGTTTCGCTGCGTTTCCGTCCCGTTTCGTTCTAAGCTCAGGCCAGAATCAGGAGTCGGGCGCGGTGCCGGGCCTTTTCCGGCCGGCCGATCGCGCAAGCCGAGCTTCAAAAGACTGTCGCAGATCCCATCGATGCACGCAGCCGGCCGGCGCTGTCCAGGTCGGCCGGCCGTGTCCTATCAGCCCCAGCCACCGAGAGGCAGCCATGGCTTTCACGTTGAAGATCAACGGCACACCGCATGAGGTCGATGTCGACGGCGACACCCCGCTGTTGTGGGTGCTGCGCGACGTGCTCGGCATGACCGGGACCAAGTTCGGCTGCGGCCAGGCGCTGTGCGGCGCCTGCACCGTGCATGTCGACGGCGCGGCGACGCGGTCCTGCATCACTACGGTCGACAGCGTCGGCGACAGCGCGGTCACGACGATCGAGGCGATCGGGCAGACGCCGCAGGGCGCCGCCCTGCAGAAGGCGTGGCTGGAGCTGGAGGTGGTGCAGTGTGGCTACTGCCAGTCCGGCCAGATCATGTCGGCGGCGGCGCTGCTGAAGGACACGCCGAAACCAACCGACGACGACATCGACGCCGCCATGTCGGGCAATGTCTGCCGATGCGGCACCTATCAGCGGATCCGCGCCGCGATCCACAAGGCCGCGGCGTGAGGGAGGGACGGATCATGCCTGATGGCTCTCACACCCTCGACCGCCGCGGGTTCCTCAAGGTCAGCGCTGCCGTGGGCGGCGGGCTGGCCCTCACCGTTGCCCTGCCATCCTCGTTGCGGCCCGCCCTGGCGGCGGCCGAGGCATCCGGCTTCGCGCCCAACGCCTTCATCCGCATCGACCGCCAGGGTCTGGTGACGCTGGTGATTCCGTCGGCCGAGATGGGGCAGGGCATCTACACTGCCGAGGCCATGCTGCTGGCGGAGGAGCTGGAGGTTGGGCTCGACCAGGTCCGGCTCGAGCACTCGCCGCCCAGCGACGCGCTCTACGGCAATCCGCTGATCGGCGCCCAGCTGACCGGCGGTTCGACCTCGATCCGCGGCTTCTGGACGCCGCTGCGCCAGGCCGGCGCCGTGGCGCGCACCCTGCTGGTCGCCGCCGCGGCCAAGCAGTGGAGCGTCGACCCGTCGACCCTGAAGGCGCAGCACGGCCAGGTCACCGACGGCAAGCGCTCGCTGGGCTATGGCGAGCTGGCCGATGCCGCGGCCAAGCTGCCGGCGCCGGACCCGAAGGCCGTGGTGCTGAAGGACCCGAAGGACTTCACCCTGATCGGTAAGCCGGCCAAGCGGCTGGACTCGCCGGGCAAGGTCAACGGCACCGCCGAATTCGGCATCGACACCAAGCTGCCGGGACTGAAGGTGGCGGCGATCGCCATCTCCCCCGTCCTCGGCGGCAAGCCGAAATCGGTGGACGAGGCCGCGGCGATGGCGGTCAAGGGCGTGCGCCAGGTGGTGAAGACCGACGAATCCGTGGCGGTGGTCGCCGACCATATGGGCGCGGCCAAGAAGGGGCTCGAGGCCGCGGCGATCCAATGGGATGACGGTCCGAACGCCAATGTGAACAGCTCCGACCTGATCCGCCAGCTCGAGGAGGAGTCGAAGAAGCCGGGCGCCGTGGCCCGCAACGAGGGCGACGCCGAAAAGGCCCTGGCCGGCGCGGCGCACAAGCTGGAGGCGGTCTACCAGGTGCCGTTCCTGGCGCATGCGGCGATGGAGCCGATGAACTGCACCGTGCATGTGCAGAAGGACAGCTGCGAGATCTGGGTCGGCACCCAGGTCCCGACCATGGCCCAGGCCGTGGCGGCGCAGGTCGCCGGCCTGCCGAAGGAGAAAGTGCAGGTCCACAACCACCTGATCGGCGGCGGCTTTGGCCGGCGGCTCGAGGTCGACGGCATCGCCCGCGCGGTCGCGGTGGCCAAGCAGGTCGACGGCCCGGTGAAGGTGGTCTACAGCCGCGAGGAGGACATCCAGCACGACATGTACCGGCCGTATTACTACGACCGGTTCGCGGCCGGGCTGGACGCGGAAGGGCGGCCGGTGGCCTGGACCCATCGCATCGCCGGCTCCTCGATCATGGCGCGCTACTTCCCGGCGGGCTTCAAGGACGGCGTCGATGCCGACGCGGTCGAGGCCGCGGCCGAGCCGCCCTATGCCTTCCCGGCGATCCGGGTCGAATATGTCCGGGTCGAGCCGCAGGGCGTGCCGACCTCCTGGTGGCGCGGCGTCGGCCCGACCCACAACGTCTTCGTGGTCGAGAGCTTCGTCGACGAGCTCGCGGCGGCGGCGAAGCAGGACCCGGTCGCGTACCGCAAGTCCCTGCTGGGCCACAATCCGCGCGCCCTCGGCGTGCTGACCCTGGCGGCGGAGAAGGCGGGCTGGGGCACGCCGATGCCGAAGGGCCATGGCCGCGGCGTGATGGTGCAGTTCGCCTTCGGCAGCTATGTCGCGATGGTGGCGGAGGTCGAGGTCGCCGGCGACGGGTCGATCAAGGTCCACCGCCTGGTCTGCGCCGTCGATTGCGGCCTGGCGGTGAACCCGGACACGATCGAGGCGCAGACCCAGGGCGGCTCCCTGTTCGGCCTGACCGCGGCGCTGCACGGCAACATCACCTTCGCCAACGGCCGGGTCGAGCAGGCGAATTTCGACACCTACCTGCCGATGCGGATCGACGAGGTGCCGGTGATCGAGACCCATCTGGTCAAGAGCGCCGAGACCCCCGGCGGCATCGGTGAGACCGCCACGGCCGCCGTCGCCCCGGCGGTCGGCAACGCGATCTTCGCCGCCACCGGCAAGCGCCTGCGCAGCCTGCCCTTCGACACGGAGTCGCTGAAGACGTCGTCCTGAGAAACCGTCCGATACCGCTACTGGCGTGGCCGTCTGATGGCGGCTTCTCCGCTTCCGGTGCTCACGGACCTATGTCCGCTGCGCTCCGGTTCTCGAAGCCACCACCAGCCGACTCACGCCAGCGCAGTCTCGAACGGTTTCTGGGCATCGGAAGGATGAAGAAGGAACAATCATGAAGCTGACGCAATGGGCCCTCGCGGCCCTGCTGACCGCCGGTGCCGCGTCGCCGGCCCTGGCCGATGGCGATGCGGCGCGCGGCCAGACCCTGTTCTCGCGCTGCAGCGCCTGCCACACGGTGACCGACCAGAACAAGCTCGGTCCGCACCTGTCCGGCGTCTTCGGCCGCGTGGCCGGGACGCTGGCCGGCTACACCTTCTCCAAGGCCATGGTCGCCTATGCCAAGGCCTGGGACGAGACGACGCTGGACGCGTTCCTGGCCGGACCGGCCAAGGCCGTGCCTGGCACCAAGATGGCGGCGCCGCCGATCGCCAACCCGCAGGACCGCGCCGACATCATCGCCTATCTGAAGACGCTGACGGCGTCGTAAGCGGGCCTCTGGCTTCCGAACCGTCATGGCGAGCCTCGCAGGGGCGTGGCCATCCAGGGCTGCACGCGCCGGCCTCTGGATGGCCGCAGCGCTCCGCGCCTCGCCATGACGAATTCAAGCCAGCCGGCGCCAGCCTCTCCAGCAGGATCCCGCGGTCGCCCCTCGCCGCCTTGCGGAAGCGCTGCGGCGAGACACCGGCGGCACGGTGGAAGCTGCGCACGAAGTTCGACAGGTCGCCGAAGCCGACATCGTAGGCGATGTCGGTCACCGGCCGTGCATCCTCCGCCAGCAGACGGGCGGCGCGGCGCAGCCGGGCGCGGACCAGGTACTGGTGCGGGGTGACGCCCAGGCTGCGGGCGAAGAGGCGCAGGAAGTGGAACGGGCTCAGGCCGACGGTGCGGGCCGCGCCGTCCAGGTCGACCGGCTGGTCGGCGTTGGCGTCGATCCACAGCGCCGCCTCCACCGCCCGGCGGCGGTCGCGCGCCGCGGGCTCGGTCCGGTGCGGCGGCCGCCCGGTCACCAGGGCGACGAAGCGGGCGGCGAAGGCGATGCCGACCTCGTCCAGTCCCAAATCGCTGCGGCCCTCGGCCGTGGCCTGGGCCAGCTCGCCCAGCACCATCAGCCCGGGCAGCGGCGGCATCGCCCCGGCGCGCCAGGCCGTGCGATCGTCGCTGATCGCCTCGACCAGCGCAGGGGCCAGCTCGAAGGACAGGCACTCGTCGCCGCCGTGATGGTGCTCATGGGTGCAGGTGAACTCGTCGCCCGGATGGCCGACCAGCACCGACCCCGCCACCAGCTCGTCCGCCCGGCCCAGCTGGCGGCAGCCGAAGCTGCCGCGCCGGACATAGGAGACGGAATGGCCCGCATGCAGCTCGGTGAAGGGGCGGTCGCCCGGGCCGGCGCTGCACCGGTAGTCGAACACCGCCATCATGGGGCGTTGCAGGATCGTCTCGGCGGGCATGCGCCGGCTCTGCGCGCGGCCGCCGTGCCGGGCAACGGGTTTCGGGCGGTCAGAACAGCGACGGCTGGCCGCCGGGGGCGGCGCCCTCGATCTGCAGCATGCGCAGCTTGGTGTCGACCCCGCCGGGGGCGGAGAAGCCGCCGGGCTTGCCGCCGGCGGCCAGCACCCGGTGGCAGGGCACCACGATCGGGAACGGGTTGTGCCCCATCGCCTGGCCGACGTCGCGGGCCAGCAGCGGGTCGCCCAGCCGTTTCGCGATCTCGCCATAGGTCATGGTCGACCCCGGCGGGATGGCGCGGGCGATGGCGTAGACCCGCTGCTCGAACTCCGGCACGCGGCCGAGATCGACCGGCACGTCCGACAGGTCGATGCGCTCGCCGCGCAGCAGGGCGCCGATGCGCTCGATCACCCGGGCGATGTCGGGCGGGGGCGCGCCTTCTTCGGCGCCGGGGCAGCGGCGGAGGAGGCGCATCCGCGTCTTCTCCGCAGTCGACCCCGGCAATTGCACGCCGGTGATGCCGCGCGGGCCCCAGGCAATGCCGCAGGGGCCGATGGCGGTCTCGAACAGGGTGTAGAGATGTTCGCTCATGGGACGGATGCTAGCACCGGGCCGGAAGGCGGTCGGCCCGGTTCTTGCGGTCAAATTCAGTGCCCGATGGTGGCTGGGTTCGGCTCCGCCGCCTCCACCTCGCGCGGCGCCGCGCTCGCCGGGCGCGGGGCGATCGGGATCAGCCAGATGGTGACGAAGGTCAGCACCGCCATCGCCACCACGCCCAGGAAGGTCCAGTGCAGCGCCTGGTCGAAGACGTCGCGGACCGACGGGTTGGCGGCCAGCTCGGCCAGCCCCTCCGGCTGGTTCAGCACGTCGTGCACGCTCGCCGCCAGCGCGCCGCTGCCGAAATGGACGATGCCGATGTTCAGGATGGCGCCCAGCGCGGTGGCGCCGATGGTGCTGCCCAGGTTGCGGCCGAAGATGATCGACGCCGTGGCGCTGCCGCGCATCGACCATTCGACGCTGTCCTGCACCACAGCGATGGTGGTCAGGCTGATCAGCCCCATGCCGAAGCCCATGATGAAGGCGCCGGTGCCGGCCACGGCCGGATGGGTCTGCGGTGTCAGGAACAGGAGGAAGCTGGCGCCGACCGGGAACAGCAGGCTGCCCGCCCGCAGGGTGCGGCGCACGCCGAAGGCGCGGTACAGCCGCTGCGACAGCATCACCGCCAGGGGCCAGCCGAACACCAGCATGCTCAGGGTGAAGCCGGCGGTGATCGGCGACCGGCCCAGCACGCCCTGGACATAGACCGGCAGGATGGTGGTCAGGCCGATCAGCGCCATGCCGGCCAGCACGGTGGCGATGTTGCTGGTGGCGACCAGCCGGCGGCTCCACAGCTCCAGCGAGATGATCGGCTCGGGCGCCCGCCGCTCCTGCCACAGGAACAGCCACCCGGCGACCAGGAACAGCAGCCCCAGCCCGCCCAGCAGCCAGCCATCGGCCTCGGTCTCGGTCAGGATCACCAGCAGCGACACGATGGCGACCGAGAACAGCGCGGCGCCGGTGTAGTCGATCCGGACCTTGCGCGGTTCGATCTGCTCCTTCAGGAACAGGATGAAGCCGGCGATGGTCAGCACGCCGAACGGCAGGTTGATCCAGAAGATCCAGGCCCAGGACAGGGTGTCGACGATGACGCCGCCGGCCAGCGGCCCGATGACGGCGGAGGTGGCCCAGACGCTGGCCATCAGGCCCTGCGCCCGGCCGCGCTCCTCCAGCTTGTACAGGTCGCCGACCACGGTCATGGTCACCGGTGTGATCGCGCCGGCGCCCAGGCCCTGCAGCAGCCGGAACAGGATCAGCGACCCCATCGACCAGGCGAAGCCGCACAGCACCGACCCGATCAGGAACAGGATGGTGCCGCCGACCAGCACCGGCTTGCGGCCGAACACGTCCGACATCTTGCCGTAGATGACGGTGGTGGTGGATTGGGCCAGCAGGAACGCCGAGAACACCCAGCTGTAATAGGTGAAGCCGCCCAGCTCGCCGACGATGCGGGGCATGGCGGTGGCGACGATCGTCGCCTCGATCGCGACCATGAAGGTCGCCAGCATGATCGAGGCGATGACGAACGGGCGCTTCGATCGATCGACGGCAGTGGACATCGGCGTTCCTCCGGGCCTCGGGCGGGCCGGTGCGGCGGGCGGGGGTCTCTGCGGATGACGGATGGCTCATCCTACATTCGACACCGGGCGCTTGGCGTGGGGGTGCAACGCAGCCATGCATCCCCCCGCCCGCCCCTTGTTCCGGCCGCCGGGATTGCCCATGGGCGCCGCCGGCCCAGCTTTCTGGACGGGCTCAGCACGGGGAGGGGACCATGCTCTACAAGGGAAGCTGTCATTGCGGCCGCGTCGCCTTCGAGGTCGAGGGCGAGCTGACCGGCGCCGTGTCCTGCAACTGCTCGATCTGCGCCCGCAAGGGCGCGCTGCTCTGGGCCGTGCCGCATCTCGACCTGCGGGTGCGGGCCGAGCCGGTGGATCTCGGCACCTATCTGTTCAACCGCCACGTCCTCCAGCACCGCTTCTGCCGGAACTGCGGCATCCATGTCTTCGCCGAGGATGCCGCACCGGGGACCGACCGGTCGGCCTATATCAACATCCGCTGCCTGGAGGACATCGACCTCGCGGCGGTGCCGGTGCATGAGTTCGATGGGCGATCGATGTAACGCTTTGGATGGTTGGGCCGGAGCTGCCCCCTCACCCGAAATCGCTGGCGCGATTTCGACCTCTCCCCAAGGAGAGGTGAGGGGGGCGCCGGCCTTGTTTCCCTCTCCTCGGGGAGAGGGAGGGGCCCATTCGCGTTGGCGAATGGGAGGGTGAGGGGGCTACCGCTCCAGCCCCGGGATCCGCGGCAGCTCGGCGGCCAGGTGGTCGACGAAGGCGCGGACCCGGCGCGGCACGAAGCGGGCGGAGGGGTAGACGGCATGCACCTCCAGCGGGGCATAGGCATAACCCCGCATCACCCGCACCAGTTCGCCGCGATCCAGCAGCGGCTGCACCAGCGGCAGCTGGGCGCCGCCGATGCCGATCCCGGCGCGGATCGCCTCGATCAGCACGAAGGCGTTGTTGGCCAGGAAGCGCGATTGCACCCGCACCTCCAGCGGCCCGTCCGGCCCGGCCAGGGGCACCGCGTCGCCCGCCGCCGCCCAGCTGAAGCGGACATGCGGGTGGTGGGCGAGATCCTCCGGCGTCTCGGGGCTGCCTCGGGCCGCGACATAGCCGGGTGAGGCCACCAGGATCCGGCGCAGCGTCGCCAGGCGGCGCGCCACAAGGCCGGGCGAGGCCAGGGCGCCGAGGCGGATGGCGACGTCGACGCCCTCGCCGATCAGGTCGGCATAGCGGTCGTCGGCGATCAACTCGACCGCCAGCGCCGGGTGGCGCTGCTGGAAGCCGATCAGGATCGGCGCCAGATGCGCCTGGCCCAGCCCGGCCGGGGCATGCACCCGCAGGCTGCCGCTCAGCACGTCGGAGGCCTCGGCCAGCCCGTCTTCGGCCTCGGCCACCGCCTCCAGGATGCGGCGGGCCTGGGCGTGGTAGCGCTCGCCGGCCTCGGTCAGGGCCAGGCGGCGGGTGCTGCGGTTCAGCAGGCGGACGCCCAGCCGCCGCTCCAGCGCCGCCACCTGCTGGCTCACCGCCGGCTGGGTCAGGCCCAGCGCCCGCGCCGCGGCCGACAGGCTGCCGAGCTCCGCCACCCGCACGAAGGTGGCCATGGTGGTGAAGCGGTCCATCCGGCGATCATCTCAAAGTCTTGCTTATGGATGATAGTCGATTCGGCTGCCTACTCAATCCAGTCGAAATGAATGATCTCTGGGCCAGGACACAGGCACGGAGAGAGAGCGATGGACCGGAAGACGGCGCTGGTGGTCGGGGGCCAGGGGGTGATCGGCCGCAACCTGGTGGAGCATCTGGCGACGCTGGAGGATTGGGACGTGATCGGGCTTTCGCGCCGCGGCGGCGAGGCTGCGGGCCGCGTCCGGCACATCGCCGTGGACCTGCTCGACCCCGCCGATGCGCGGGCGAAGCTGGGGGCTTTGCGCGACATCACCCACATCTTCTATGCCGCCTTCCAGGACCGGCCGAGCTGGGCAGAGCTGGTGGCGCCGAACCTGGCCATGCTGGTGAACGCGGTGGAGGCCGTCGAGGCTGCGGCGCCGGGGCTGCGCCATGTCAGCCTGATGCAGGGCTACAAGGTCTATGGCGGCCATCTCGGCCCGTTCAAGACGCCGGCGCGGGAGGATGATCCCGGCCCGATGCCGCCGGAATTCATGATCGACCAGCTGGCCTGGCTGCGCGAGCGTGCCGCCGCGCGCGGCTGGGGCTGGTCGGCGATCCGCCCGGCGGTGGTCGGCGGCACGGCGCTGGGCAACCCGATGAACCTGGCGGTCGCCATCGCCGTCTACGCCTCGATGGCGAAGGAGCTGGGGCTGCCGCTGCGCTTCCCGGGCAAGCCGGGCGCCTATGACAAGCTGCTGCAGATGACCGATTCCGGCCTCCTGGCCCGGGCCACGGTCTGGGCCGCGACCGACCCGCGCGCCGCCGGCCAGGCCTTCAACATCGCCAATGGCGACCTGTTCCGCTGGGCGGACCTATGGCCGCGCCTGGCCCGCTTCTTCGAGCTGGAGACGGCGCCGCCGCTGCCGATGCCGCTCGACACCATGATGGCGGACAAGGAGCCGCTGTGGCGGTCGATGATCGCGAAGCACGGCCTGGCGCCGACGCCGTATCGCGACGTCTCGTCCTGGCGCTTCGCCGATTTCATCTTCGGCCTGGACTACGACATGTTCGGCGACACCACCAAGGCCCGCCTCTTCGGATTCCATGACACGGTCGACACCGAGGCGATGTTCCTGGGGATCTTCCGCGACCTGCAAAGGCGGCGGATCATTCCGTGACGGCTTGCTGCCGGGCTGGGAACGGACGAGGATCAATTTGCTCCTATGTCGTCCCGGAGATGCGGGACGGACGGGTTCGCACGGATCTCTTCCCGATCATGAGACCTTTTCAGAACTCCCAACACCGTCATTGCTTCGCCTCCTCGCAATGACGGCGAGGAGTTGGGCGTTGTGAAGATGTCTCGATCATGGGGGATTGAAGAATGAGCGGAGAGACCGATTTGCGAGCGGTTATCGAGCGCGCGGTGGGTGTTATTCGCGAGCGGCTGAAGGCGGGAATTCCAGATGTCGATATATTCTGGTTCGGTGCCATAGATCTGAGTCCGAGGCATCTCGCGATTTGGGCGCGGGTTGGAACAGATGCGCAGCGAGATTTTCTGCTTGAGGACTATTCGGATCTCACGGCAGAGATTCGTGGAATCGTAAAGGGCTGTGGCTATCCGGAAGAGGCGTCGTCATTTGTCGGCTTCGCCGTGGAGTCCGATGAGACGGTGAACCGTGACTTCGATGGCAGCTGGTGGAATTGCATCAAATAGGCCGGCCTCGGCTTTGCCATACCTGCCGGGTCTTCACCTCCGGCTGGAAGGTCTGATCACTCCCGGGGGCACTTACCTCCGGATCCTTGCCGCGATGCCGTCGAGCAGCAGGCCGAGGCCATGGTCGAACTCGGCGTCCGGGTCGGCGTCGCGCACCGCCGCCATGCCCTCGGCCAGCCTCGGATAGGCGGCCAGGTCGGCGGCGGCCATGCGCTCGCCCTCGCCCTCGCCCTCGCGCTCGGCGGCGTCGGCGGCATCGGCCTGCTCCTCCAGCACCCAGCCGACGACGTAGCGGCCGATCGCGATCTGGGCGCGCAGCGCGTCGGCCGGGGCGAGGCCGGCTGTACACAGCAGGGCGGTCTCGGATTCGACCGCGGCGAACTCCGCCGGCTCCGGCCGGGTGCCGGCATGCAGCCGGGCGCCGTCGCGCCGCGACAGCAGCGCCCGGCGGAACTGGCGCGCATCCGCTGCCAGCCAGTCCCGCCAGTCGGCGCCGGGCTCGGCCGTCCGCCGCATCCCGCCCTCCTCCATCATCGCCGCGGCCATGGCGTCCAGGAGGGCGCGCTTGTTCTTGAAGTGCCAGTAGAGCGCCGGGGACTGCACGCCCAGCCGCTCGGCCAGGCGCCGGGTGCTCAGGCCATCGATGCCGACCTCGTCCAGCAGGTCCAGCGCCGTCCGGATCACCGTGTCCCGCTGCAGCTTCATCGCCCGCTCCCAGGGCGGGCTGTTCTCCCCGCGTCATTGTGAGGAGCGGAGCGACGAAGCAATCCAGGGGCCGGTGCGAGCGGCCCTGGATTGCTTCGCTGCGCTCGCAATGACGGTTTGGGGTGGGTCATCCGGTGTCGGTCCTGGTCGATCGAGCCACTTGACAGGCTAGTCCCAATCGGCTCCTTATCAATGATAAATTTATCATCGATAAGGACTCTCCATGACCTCCCTCGCCCCGGCCGCAAGGCTGGAGAGGATCCCGGCCGCGCTGTGGCGCCAGGCCGCGGTCCTGGTCGTCGGCGGCTTCCTGTCGCGGCTCACCACCTCGATCGTGAACATCGGCCTTGCGCCGATGGGCGAGGGCTTCGGCGTGCCGCTCGACACCATGCAATGGGTGGCCACCGGCTATCTGCTGGCCCTGGCCGCCGCGATCCCGATCAGCGCCTGGGCGGCGCGGCGGGTGGGGCCGACGCGGCTATGGTTCGCCAGCCTGGCCCTGTTCATCCTGGTCTCGGTCGCCTGCGCCCTGTCGGCCACGGCCGGGCAGTTGATCGCGACGCGGGTGCTGCTGGGCCTGTGCGGCGGCCTCTTGGTGCCGGTCGGGCAGATGCTGCTCGGCATGGCGGCCGGGCCCGGGCGGATGGGCCGGCTGATGGGTACGATGGGCATCGTCGTGGTGCTGGCCCCGGCGATCGGCTCCACCGTCGGCAGTGCGCTGCTGGCCTGGCAGGGCTGGCCCTGGCTGTTCTGGATCAACGTGCCGCTCGGCCTCACCGCCCTCCTGGCCGGCTGGCGCTGGCTGCCGCGCACCGAGCCCGGCGCGGCCGGGGCCGCCGGGCGCCTCGACCTGCCGGGCCTGCTGCTGCTGACCCTCGGCCTGCCGCTGATGACCTGGAGCGTCGCCGCCATCGCCCAGGCCGGCGGCTTCGGCGCCGCGGCGGCGGATGGCGCGCTGCTGCTCGGCCTCGTCCTGATCGCCGGCTTCGTGCTGCGGGCGCGGGGGATGGAGGCGCCGCTGATCCGCATCGGCCTGCTGCGCCACCGCATCTTCGGCCCGGCCGGGCTGATCCTGTTCTGCGGCGGCTTCACCGTGTACGGGGCGCAGATCGCGCTGCCGCTCTACTACCTGCTGGTGCGGCACGAGACGGTGTTCATGACCGGCCTCTTGATCCTGCCGCAGGATCTCGGCATCGCGCTGGCCATGCCGCTCAGTGGCCGGCTGGCCGATCGCTTCGGCGGCGGCCGGCTGGTGCTGGCCGGCATCGTCCTGACCGTGCTCGGCACCGTGCCGCTGGCCTTCCTGGAGGCGCATACGAGCTACCTCTGGCTCTCCGCCGTGCTGGCGGTGCGCGGCTTCGGCATGGTGCTGTCGGGGATGCCGGCGATGACCGTGGCCCTGGCCTCGCTGCCGAAGGAGCGGGTGCCGGACGGGGTGCCGCTCTTGAACATCCTCGACCGCACCGGCGCCTCGATCGGCGCGGCGTTGGCGGTGGCGCTGTTCGGCCTGTTCCTGCCGCCGGGGCCGACTTACCTGATGGGGGCGCTGGCCGCCTTCGACATCACCCACGGCTTCCTGGCGCTGGTCGCGGCGCTGCCGCTGCTGCCGGCGTTGATTCTGCTGCGAGCCGAACGGCAGCGCTAACGACCCCGGCCGCGGCGCTGCTGCGGCCGGCGGCGGTCGGGCCGGGGACCCGTGGGACGGGACGGCCGGGCCGGCTGGGTGGCGCGATAGCGGTCGAGCATCCGGGCGAAGCTGGCGAGCAGCGCGGCCTCGATCTCCGGCCGCTCCTCCAGCCGGCTCAGCAGGAAGGCCGCGGATTCCAGCGTCGACAGCGCCTCGCGCCGCGGTTCGCGCCGCAGCTTGCCGTAGAGCGACGGGCGCTGCGGCCTCAGCGCGATGCGGCGGCCCTTCAGCATCCAGGCGTTGCGCCACCACAGCGTCTTGGCCTGGCTCCAGGTGCCGTCCAGCACCACCACGCCCTCGATCTCCTCCAGCGCCCCCTCCTGCTCGGGCAGCGGCGCGCCCTTCCGGTCCAGCACCACCAGTTCGCGCCCCGGCGGGAAGTCCTCCGGCCGCATCGAGCCGAGATACAGCACGGCCCAGCGCTTCGGGTCGGCCGGCCGGCCCAGCGCCGCGGCCAGGCTGGGCCAGGACAGGCCGATCTTGAACACGGCGTTGGTCAGGTGCAGCGCGGCCAGCCGGGCGGTGCCCAGCTCCTTCGCCTGCTCCTGCGGGTGCTGCAGGATCAGGAGGCCGATGCGGTTCTCAATCGGCACCACCGTATCGCAGATGCACAGCGCCGCCGGCTTCAGGCAGCGCGGGCAGTCGGCCTCCGCCGCCGCGGGCTCGGGGGCGATGTCGTCGGTGTCGAAGGGATCGGTCATCCCGGTGTTGAACCGCAGTCTCGGCGCTCTGGCAAGCCTACAGCCATCCCCAGCGCTTGAACCGCCAGTACAGGAAGCCGCACAGGCCGACGATCACGCCCAGAATCATATAGTAGCCGTAGGGCAGGCGCAGCTCCGGCATGTTGTCGAAGTTCATGCCGTAGATGCCGGCGATCGCCGTCGGCACCGCCAGGATCGCGGCCCAGGCGGCGAATTTCCGCTGCACCTGGTTCTGGCGCGAGGATTCCAGCAGGAGGCCGGCCTCGAAGGTGTGGGTCACGATCTCGCGCAGCGCGTCGATATGGTCGCTGACCCGCTTCACATGGTCGGCGACGTCGCGGAAATAGGGATGCATCGCCTCGTCGATGCACTCCGATTCGGAGTGCTCCAACTGCTTGCACACCTCGGCCACCGGCGTGACCGTGCGGCGGATCACCATCAGCTCGCGGCGCAGGGCATGGATGCGCTCGATGTCGGCGGCGGTCAGCGGCACGCTCAGCACCCGCTGCTCCAGCGCCGTCACCTCGGTCTCGATCGCCTCCACCACCGGCGTGTAGTTGTCGACCACGAAATCGAGGATCGAATACAGCACGAAGTCCTCGCCGTGCTTCAGCAGCGAGGGATTGGCTTCCGCCCGCTCCCGCACGGTCGAGTAGGAGGAGGACGGGCCGTGCCGCACCGAGATGACATAGCCGGGGCCGATGAAGACATGGGTCTCGCCGAACTCGGTCGTATCCATCTCCCTGTGCGCGGTGCGCAGCACCACGAACAGGCCGTCGCCATAAGTCTCCAGCTTCGGCCGCTGATGGGCGTTCAGCGCATCCTCGATCGCCAGGGGATGCAGCCCGAATTGCTGCGCCAGCTCGCGCAGCTCGGCTTCCTTCGGCTTGCGGATGCCGATCCAGACGAAATGACCCGGCTTCTGCGACCAGGCTCGTCCCTCCGACAGGGCGATATCGGCGACCCGCCGCCCCTCGGCATAGGCGACAGCCGCAATCACACGATACAAGGCGTTCCTCCGGTTTCCGGCTCGGCGGCACGATAGCACGGCGCCCGGGCACCGCCAGCCGGCCGCCGCGGGCAATGCTCCCAAAGCCGGGAGCAATTGAGATTCCACCTTCATCGACAATTGTAACAAGTTGATGTTACGGTGATTCGCAATTCGGCCGGACGGTCCGAAGACCGTGGCTCAAGACGGTGCAATGCCTGCCAGAACGTGCAGACACTCGATTGCCGCTCTCCTTCTGGTTTCAATGCTGGGGCTCGGCGGCTGCGGCTCCCTGATGCATGAGGGCACGGCGGATCTTGCCGGCGTCGGCGGCGCGGCGGCGGCCAGCGCCGTCACCAAGAACGCGCTGGTGGCCACCGGCATCGGCCTCGGTGTCCGCTCGGCCGCCAGCGCCGCGCTGCAATATGGCGAGCGCGAGGTGCACCAGGCCGAGCAGGACCGCATCGCCTCGGTCGCCGGCGCGCTGGCAGTGGGCCAGGTGGCGCGCTGGGACGTCTCGCATGACGTGCCGATCGAGGCGGACGAGCAGGGCGACGTCACCGTCAGCCGGCTGATCGGCGCGGCGCCCCTGGCCTGCAAGGAGATCGTGTTCTCGGTCGAGGCAGAGAAGGACAAGGCCTTCTACGTCGCCGTCATCTGCCAGAACGGCGAGGCCTGGAAATGGGCTTCGGCCGAGCCGGCGACGGAGCGGTGGGGATCGTTGCAGTGACCGGGCGACGGCGCCGTCTTCCCCGGCTGGCGCGCCTGCTGCCCGCGCTGGCCTTGCCGCTCGGCGGCTGCGCCAACATGGTGGCGGATGTCAGCGGCATCGCCACCGGCGGCACGGTCGGCGCGGTCACTGCCAACCCGATCGTCGGCTACAGCGTCGGCATGGGCACCCGGGCCGCGGTCGCGGCCGGGGTGAAATACGTGATGCGCGACCTGCACAAGGACGAGCAGGACGTGATTGCCGGCGTCGCCGGCCGGATGCGCGAGGGCGACACCCAGCTGTGGCGGGTCGAGCACGACCTGCCCTTCGGCTATGCCGACGAGAACGGGGCGGTCCAGGTCACCCGCGCGATCGAGACGCCGATCGCCAGCTGCAAGGAGGTGCTGGTGACGATCGAGGAGGGCGAGGGCGCGAAGGCCACCCGCACCATCGTCGTCGGCAGCATCTGCCGCCAGGGCGACACCTGGAAATGGGCCAGCGCCGAGCCGGCCGTGGAGCGCTGGGGGTATCTGCAGTAGGGGCTCTGCCCCTCCCTCGCCGTCATTGCGAGGAGGCGAAGCCGACGAAGCAATCCAGGGGCCACGTCAAACGGCCCCTGGATTGCTTCGCTGCGCTCGCAATGACGGTGTTTGGGACTTGAAAGGCCTCAACGGGAGAGGCCGCGCGTTCCCATGCCTGCAGGTGCTCTCGCCCCTCGATGGGCGAAGCCCGCCGCCTACTCCCGCGGCATCGCGGCGATCATCTCGATCTCGACCTGGGCGCCAAGCGGCAGGGCCGCCACGCCGATGGTCGAGCGGGCCGGGTAGGGCGCCCGAAAGTGGCGCTCATAGACCGCGTTCATGGCGGCGAAATCCGCCATGTCGGTCAGGAACACATTGACCTTCACCACCGCGTCGAAGGTCAGGTCCGCCGCCTCCAGCACATGGCGCAGATTGGCCAGGCACTGCTCGGTCTGGGCCGTGGCGTCGCCCTCGACCAGGCGGCCGGTGGCGGGGTCGATCGGGGTCTGGCCGGAGAGGAAGAGCAGGTCGCTGCGCCCGACCACGCCGTGCGAATAGGGGCCGATGGCCTGCGCCTGCGCACTGGTCACAGCCTTGCGAGCCATCGTACCCCCATCTCGCCCCCTCAGGCGTGTCGCGCGTATCGGCGCGGGGCGATGATGCAATGCCCGGGCGGTGGTTGGAAGACGGTTTTGCGAGACCGGCAAGATTTCATGGTGATGGCCGTCGGAATCTTGCACGCCCCGTCGTTTGTCGGCCGTCCCTGACCGATCGCAATCCCGCTTGCCCGCCACCGGCCGCTCCATGACACTTCGTCCCGCGTCCCGCGTCGGAACCGATGGTGGGGCGGCGATGCGGAGTTCGGGGGCAACAATCGGGCGGGACGTCGGCAGCCGGGCGAAACCCGGCACGGGCGGCCCCGATCGGGAGCGGGGAGAGACACATCATGCACAGCTTGCCGGCCGTTCCGGCCGGGACATCGCGCGCCGTGCCGGCGCCGCGGACCGACGCGGCGCGCGGGGGCATGTGGCGCCGCGGCCTCATCGCCCTGGCCGGCCTGCTGCTGGGTGCCTGCCAGACCAGCGGTGCGCAGATGGCGGCGATCGGCGGCAGCAACCAGCAGCTGCCGGGTCTGGTCCGGGCGCCGCTGTCGCTTGAGGTCACCATGCCGGACGGCGACCGCGAGACGCTCGACGCCTTCGTCACGCGGCCGGCCGGGCCCGGCCCCTACCCGGTGGCGCTGATCACCCACGGCACGTCGGAGGACGTGTACAACCGCGCGCTGACGCCGACCCGGTATTCATCCACGGCGATCGGCTTCGCCCGCCGCGGCTATGCGGCGGTCATGGTGCTGCGGCGCGGCTACGGCAACTCGACCGGGCGCGACATGGTCACCGGCGTCAGCTGTGACAACCCCGGCCATCAGCGTGCAGGAGAGGTGGCGCGCACCGACCTGCTGGCAGCGCTGGAGGCGATCCGCCGCCAGCCCTGGGCCTCGCCGGACAAGGCGGTGCTGCTCGGCTCCTCGACCGGCGGCTGGGCGGTGCTCGCGGCCGCGGCGGTGAACCCGCCGGGCGTGCAGGCCGTGCTCGACTTCTCCGGCGGGCGCGGCGCCTCCTGGGTGAATGTCTGCGGCAAGGACGCGCTGCTGGAGGCGGCGGGCGCCTTCGGCCAGACCGCGCGGACGCCGGTGCTGTGGGTCTATGCCGAGAACGACAAGGAGTTCCCGCCGGCGCTGGCCCGCGAGATGTTCGCCCGCTACCAGGCGGCCGGCGGCGCCGGCGAGCTGTTCGTGACGCCGGCGTCCGGCGAGAACGGGCATTTCATCATGTCGTCGGCGCCGCCCACCCTGTGGTGGCCGCGGGTCTGCGACTTCCTGGCCGCCCGCGGGCTGCCCTCGGCCGAGCTGGTCAAGGCCCAGACGGCGGAGCTGCCGGTACCGTCGGGGCTGACGGAGGAGGGCAAGAAAAGCTTCGCCCGCTATGTCGCCAGCGCGAGCTACGAGAAGGCCTTCGCCACCAACGGGCGCGACTACTGGTCCTGGAACTCGAGCTACCGCACGCAGCAGGCGGCGGCGCAGGCCGTGCTGTCCTACTGCCGCCAGCGCGCGAGCGACTGCGTGCTCTACGCCGTCGGAGACAGGCTGATCCCCGTCGCCGCGCCCTGAGGAGGATGGCGGCGGTCCTCCCTGCGAAGGACCGCCGCCGGCCGCTACTCCGCCGCCTGGGCCAGCGGGGCGTCGGGCGTCCAGCGCAGCACCGGCTTGCGGGCGGCGCCGGTCTCGTCCAGGCGTCGGCGCGGGGCGTGGTAGGGCGCGCCCTTGAACCACTCCGCCTGGCCGGACTTCGCCTTCTCCACCAGCGACCGCATCATGCCGATGAACTGGTCCAGCGTGGCCTTGCTCTCGGTCTCGGTCGGCTCGATCAGCATCGCGCCGTGCACGACCAGCGGGAAGTACATGGTCATCGGGTGGAAGCCCTCGTCGATCATCGCCTTGGCGATGTCGAGCGTGGTCACGCCCGTGTCCTTCAGCGCCCGGTCGTCGAACAGCGCCTCATGCATGCAATAGCCGTTGTCGAAGGCCGGGGTCAGCACGTCCTTCAGGCGGGCCTGCACATAGTTGGCGTTCAGCACCGCGTCGCTGGCCACCTGCCACAGCCCGTCGGCGCCGTGGCTCATCATGTAGGCCAGGGCGCGGACGAACATGCCCATCTGGCCGTGGAACGCCTTCAGCCGGCCGAAGCTGTGCTCCGGCGCGCCGTCGCGGCCCTTGTGCTCGGCGACGCGGAAGCCGTTGGCGTCATGCACCACGGCCGAGATCGGGGCGTAGGGGGCCAGCGCCGCCGACAGCACCACCGGGCCGGAGCCCGGGCCGCCGCCGCCATGCGGGGTGGAGAAGGTCTTGTGCAGGTTGATGTGCATGGCGTCGACGCCGAGGTCACCCGGGCGCACCCGGCCGACGATGGCGTTGAAGTTGGCGCCGTCGCAGTAGAAGAAGGCGCCGGCTTCATGCACCACCCGCGCGATCTCGACGATGTCGCGCTCGAACAGGCCGCAGGTGTTCGGGTTGGTCAGCATGATCGCCGCCACGTCCGGCCCCAGCTTGGCCTTCAGCGCGGCGAGGTCGACATGGCCGTCCGCGGTCGCCGGGATGGCGTCGACGGTGTAGCCGATCGCCGCCGCCGTCGCCGGGTTGGTGCCATGCGCCGATTCCGGCACCAGCACCCGCCGGCGATGGCCCTCGCCACGGGCCTCCTGGGCGGCGTGGATCGCCATCATGCCGCACAGCTCGCCATGCGCGCCGGCGGCCGGGGACAGGGCCACGGCCGGCATGGCGGTCAGCGTCTTCAGCCAATGTGCCAGCGTGTCGATCAGCTCCAGCGCGCCCTGCACGGTCGCGACCGGCTGCAACGGGTGGATGTCGGCGAAGCCGGGCAGCCGGGCCATCCGCTCGTTCAGCCGCGGATTGTGCTTCATGGTGCAGGAGCCGAGCGGGTACAGCGCGGTGTCGATCGCCATGTTCATCCGCGACAGGCGGGTGTAGTGGCGCATCACCGTCGGCTCTGCCAGGCCGGGCAGGCCGACCCCGCCGCGCGGCTTGACGCCGCCCAGGCGCAGCTCGTCGGTCGTGGGCTCCGGCAGGTCGACGCCGCAATGGCCGGGGCTGTCCTGCTCGAAGATCAGCTTCTCTTCGATGTCCAGGCCGCGATTGCCGGTGAAGGTAGCGACTTCAGTCATCACAGCACCTCCGACAGGCCGGCGCACAGCGCGTCGATATCGGCCTCGGTGTTGGTCTCGGTCGCCGCCACCAGCAGCAGGTCGGCGAAGGCCGGGCGGTTGGCGTAGATCCGGCTGACCGGCACGCCGCCCAGGACGTTGCGCCTGGCCAGCGCGTCGATCACCGGCTCGGCCGGCTTCGGCAGGCGGATGGTGATCTCGTTGAAGAAGCTGTCGTTCAGCACCGCCACGCCCGGCACCTTGGCCAGCTTGGCGGCCAGGGTCACGGCCTTGGCGTGGTTGATCCGCGCCAGCTTCGTGAAGCCCGCCTCGCCCAAGAGGGACAGGTGGATGGTGAAGGCCAGCGCGCACAGGCCGCTGTTGGTGCAGATGTTGCTGGTCGCCTTCTCGCGGCGGATGTGCTGCTCGCGGGTCGACAGGGTCAGCACATAGCCGCGCTTGCCCTCGGCGTCGACGGTCTGGCCGCACAGCCGGCCCGGCATCTGGCGCAGGAACTTCTCGCGCGTCGCGAACAGGCCGACATAGGGGCCGCCGAAGTTCAGCGCGTTGCCGATCGACTGGCCCTCGCAGACCACGATGTCCGCGCCCATCTCGCCTGGCGGGGTCATCAGGCCCAGCGACACCACCTCGGTGACCACGACGACCAGCAGCGCGCCCTTGGCGTGGCAGGCCTCGGCCAGGGCCGACAGGTCGTGCACATGGCCGAACACCGACGGGTTCTGGACCACGACGCAGGAGGTCTCGCCGTCGATCCGGCCGGCCAGGTCCTCGACCCCGTCGGGGTTCGGCACCGCCTCGTCCAGGGTGAAGCCGGTGAAGTCGGCATGGGTGCGGCAGACGTCGCGATACTGCGGGTGCAGCCCGCCGGAGATCACCGCGCGCGACCGGCGGGTCACGCGGTTCGCCATCATGATGGCCTCGGCGCAGGCGGTGGAGCCGTCATACATCGAGGCGTTGGCGACCTCCATCCCGGTCAGCAGCGCGACCTGGGTCTGGAACTCGAACAGGTACTGCAGCGTGCCCTGGGTGACCTCGGGCTGGTACGGTGTGTAGCTGGTCAGGAACTCGCCGCGCTGGATCAGGTAGTCGACCGTGGCCGGCACGTGGTGGCGATAGGCGCCGGCGCCGCAGAAGAACGGGACCGATCCGGCCGGCACGTTCTTGGCGGCCATGGCGCCCAGCGCGCGCTCCACCTCCAGCTCGCCCTGGTGCGGCGGCAGCTCCGTCAGGGGGCCGGGCAGACGCGCGCTCTGCGGCACGTCGCGGAACAGCTCGTCGATCGAGCCGGCACCGACCGCCGCGATCATCTCGCGGCGGTCGGCTTCGGTCAGGGGCAAATAACGCATCGGTGCTTGTCACTCGGCAATGAGTTTGGCGTAGGCGTCGGGGCTGAGGAGCTTGTCGAGATCGGCCTTGTTGGACATCTTGATCTTGTAGATCCAGGCGTCGCCATACGGGTCGTCGTTCACCATCTCCGGCGATTCGGAGACATCCTCGTTGAACGCGATGATCGCGCCGCCGACGGGGGTGAAGATGTCGCTCGCCGCCTTGACCGATTCGACCACGCCGATCGGTTCGCCGGCCTCGAACTTCTTCCCGACCTCGGGCATCTCGACGAAGACGATGTCGCCCAGCGTCTTCTGCGCGTGGTCGGTGATGCCGACGGTGGCGGTTCCGTCAGCCTCGACGCGGACCCACTCATGGTCCTCGGAATATTTCAGATCGTTCGGGACGTTGCTCATGCTGCTGGCTCCCTGTCAGGTCAGCGGTGGAAGTTCGGCGCGACGAAGGGCAGGGCGGCCACCGCGGCCGGATGCGCCTTGTCACGGATCAGAAGGGTGACAGCAGTCCCAGGCGCGGCGAAGCCGGATTCGACATAACCCATTGTGACCGGGGCGCCGACCGAGGGGCCGAAGCCGCCGGAGGTGACGCGGCCGATCTCGCGGCCGTCAGCGGAGAGAATGAGGGTCCCTTCCCGCGCGGGGGCGCGGCCCTCGGGCCGGATGCCGACGCGCTTGCGCGCCGGGCCCTCGGCCAGCTGCTGCAGGATCCGCCCGGCGCCGGGGAAGCCGCCCTCGGCGCGGCGGCGCTTGCCGATGGTCCAGGACAGCCCGGCCTCGACCGGGGTGGTGGTGGTGTCGATGTCGTGGCCGTAGAGGCACAACCCCGCCTCCAGCCGCAGCGAATCGCGGGCGCCCAGGCCGATCGGCGCCACTTCCGGCTCGGCCAGCAGCAGCCGGGTGACGCGCTCGGCCTCCTCGGCCGGGACCGAGATCTCGAACCCGTCCTCGCCGGTATAGCCGGACCGGCTGATCATGCATTCCACCCGGTCGAGCGCGAAGGTGCCGGATTCCATGAAGGCCAGGTCGTCGGCGCCGAAGGCGTGGCGGGCCAGCACGGCCGCGGCCTTCGGGCCCTGCAGCGCGATCAGGGCGCGGTCGTCCAGCCGCACCAGCCGGGCGCGGCCGGCCAGCTTGGCGGCGATGTGCGCGAAGTCGGCATCCTTGCAGGCGGCGTTGACCACCAGGAACAGCCGCGCCGGGTCGACGGTTCGGGTGATCATCAGGTCGTCGAGGATGCCGCCCTCGTCGTTCAGCAGCAGGGAATAGCGGATGCGGCCCGGCGCCAGCCCGGCGATGTCGCCCGGCACCAGCGTTTCGATCAGCGCCGCGGCATCCTGCCCCGGCTCGGCCTCCAGCCAGGCCTGGCCCATATGGCTGACGTCGAACAGCCCGGCCTCGGCGCGGGTGTGCAGGTGTTCCTTGAGGATGCCCAGCGGGTACTGCACCGGCATCTCGTAGCCGGCGAAGGGGACCAGCTTGCCGCCCAGCTCGACATGCAGGTCGTAGAGCGGGGTGCGCTGCAGGGGGGTATCGGTCACGGTCCCGGGTCCTCGTCGACAAAAAGGTGGGCGTGCGGGACCATTCCCGCGCGCCACCCCCTCTGTCTGGGACCTGAGAGAATCGCCGGGAACTCTGTCCGGCTTACCCCATCGGTGAGGCCGCGACGGGCGTCGCGACCTGCTCTCCAGAGTGCCTTACCCTTGGCGGTCCTTTGGCCTGAGAGTTTCCGGGGCGTTTGCTCCTTCGGCGCCGGTTCCGCTCACGCGGTCCCGGTCTCTCCCGCCAGGGTCGTAGGCCGTATCAATGCGCTGGCGGACAGTCGTCCGCCGCGCCGGAAAAGTCAATCCGCGACGTTTCTCGTTCCGTCGCCGTCACTGCTGCCCGTCATGGCCGCCCGTCACTGGGGCGGCAGGCTGGTGTCCGGGTCGCGCGGGTCGGGGATCACCGGGGCGATGGTCCGGCGGCCGGCGGCCTGGGCCGCGGCGCCCGGCGTGCGCGGGTCGTTGCGGTGCTTGTTGAACTCGAGCTGCTGCGGCGACAGCTGGAAGCCGATCATGATCTTGTAGGAGCCGCCCTCCTGCGGGCTGGACACCGGGATCACCTGCTCCAGCGGCTCCTGAATGCTCTCCTTCGGGGTGACCTGCAGCTTGGGCATCGGGATCTTCACGTCGAACACGGCCTTGTTCAGGATCCGGTCCTGGGCGTCGGTCACGGCGACGAAGTACTGCGCCGGGACGTCCTTCTCCAGCCATGCGGCCGGGCCGCGCCAGGCGGTGAACTCGACATTCACGTCCATCGTCACCGATTTGTCGGCATAGCTGCAGCCGCCGCGGGTGTTGGTGATCCGCGCCTCGACCAGCACGTCCTTCGGGCTGGTGCTGTTGTTGCGCACCACGTCGTAGATCGCCGCCTCCTGCGGGATGACGATCTGCGGGCAGCGCAGCCCGGCCTGCTGCGCCGCATTCTCGCCACCACAGGCTGCTAGTCCTGTGAGCAGCAGGAGGGGGGCGCCGGCCCAGAATCGTCTCGAAGCGAGACACCCTGAGACGCCGTACCGCGCTTTTCTTGAGAGAGCACCTATATTAGGGTCGCGGCGCGAGACTTCGGCGGGCATCGCCCTCTCCATTCAACAACGGGTTCAGGACCATAGGAAATGGCACAGGCTGGCACAAGCGCAGGCGCGGAGGCGCGGGACGCGCGGCCGTCCTTGACGGTGATGCTGGCCTCGCCGCGCGGATTCTGCGCCGGCGTCGACCGCGCCATCCAGATCGTCGAGAAGGCGATCGAGAAGTACGGCGCCCCGGTCTATGTCCGGCACGAGATCGTGCACAACCGCTTCGTGGTCGAGACGCTGGAGGCCAAGGGCGCGGTCTTCGTCGAGGAACTGGACGAGGTGCCGGACGACGCGCCGGTCGTGTTCTCGGCCCATGGCGTGCCGAAATCGGTGCCGGCGGAGGCGGAGCGGCGCAAGCTCCTGTATCTCGACGCCACCTGCCCGCTGGTCAGCAAGGTGCATCGCGAGGCCGAGCGCCATTTCCGCACCGGCCACACCGTGATCCTGATCGGCCATGCCGGCCATCCGGAGGTGATCGGCACCATGGGCCAGCTGCCGCCCGGCGCCGTCCGGCTGGTCGAATCGGTCGAGGACGTGGCGACGCTGGAGGTCGAGGACCCCGAGAACCTGGCCTTCGCCACCCAGACCACGCTGTCGCTGGACGACACGGTCGAGATCGTCGACGCGCTGAAGGCGAAGTTCCCCACCATCTCGGCGCCGAACAAGCAGGACATCTGCTACGCCACCACCAACCGGCAGGAGGCGATCAAGGATATCGCCCCGCATTGCGACGCGGTGCTGGTGATCGGCGCGCCGAATTCCTCCAACTCGGTGCGGCTGGTCGAGGTCGCGCGCCGGGCCGGCTGCGACAAGGCGATGCTGGTGCAGCGGGCGGCCGATCTCGACTGGTCGTGGTTCGACGGCATCGGCACCCTCGGCATCACCGCCGGCGCCTCGGCGCCCGAGGTGCTGGTCGAGGAGGTGATGAGCGAGCTGCACAACCGCTATGCCGTCACCATCCAGTCCGAGCCGGTCACGGTCGAGACCATCACCTTCAAGCTGCCGCGCGAGCTCAGCCCCGCCTGATCATGCCCAAGGACGGACATCTCCCGCCGCAGCGCCTGCGGAGCCCCGAGGCATTGGTCGAGGCCGGCCTGGCCGGGCATGAGCGGCTGCAGGAGCTGCGCGACGTGGCGTCGCGCTACGCCATCGCGGTGACGCCGGCGATGGTGGATCTCGTCGATCCGGCCGATCCGCACGACCCGATCGGGCGCCAGTTCGTGCCCGGCGCGGCCGAGCTGGAGACGAGGCCGGAGGAACTGGCCGACCCGATCGGCGACGGGGCGCACAGTCCGATCCCGGGGCTGGTCCACCGCTATCCCGACCGGGTTCTGCTGAAGCTGCTGCACGCCTGCCCGGTCTATTGCCGCTTCTGCTTCCGGCGCGAGATGGTCGGGCCCGGCGGCGAGGCGATGGGCGAGGACGACCTCGCCGCCGCGATCGGCTACATCCGCGCCCGGCCGCAGGTGTGGGAGGCGATCCTGACTGGCGGCGACCCGCTGATGCTGGCGCCGCGCCGCCTGGCCGACGTGGTCGCGCGGCTCGATGCCATCCCGCATCTCGGCGTGGTCCGGCTGCACAGCCGCGTGCCGGTGGTGGAGCCGGAGCGGGTGACGCCGGAGCTGGTGGCCGCGCTCAAGGCGCAGGACAGCGCCGTCTGGCTGGCCATCCACAGCAACCATCCGCGCGAGCTGACCCCCGCGGCGCGCGACGCGATCCGCCGGCTCGCCGATGCCGGTGTCGCCCTGGTGTCGCAGACCGTGCTGCTGCGCGGCGTCAACGACGACCCGGCGGTGCTGGAGCAGCTGTTCCGCGATTTCGTGCGCCTGCGCATCAAGCCCTATTACCTGCATCACGGCGACCTCGCCCCCGGCACGGCGCAGTTCCGCACCGGCATCGAGGATGGCCGCCGGATCATGAAGGCGCTGCGCGGCCGGCTGTCCGGCCTGGCCCAGCCGACCTATGTGCTCGACATCCCGGGCGGCCGCGGCAAGGTGCCGATCGGGCCGGACCATCTCGACGGCTCCGACGCCGGGGGCTGGACCGTCGAGGATCCGAACGGCTGCCGCCACGTCTATCCGCCGAAGGGCTGAGCCCGGGGCGGTCGGTCGTGGCCGACGCCGATCGATTATTACGCCTGTAATGATGAATTCATTATGAATTCCATGAATTCTCCTTAACGAAAGTTTACTTCCGATCCGGCGATGCCCAATTCCGGAGGGCAGGACAGCGGCGGACGCCCCGTCACGGCGACGCTCCGGCACCGGCCCTGCAGTTCCATACCTGTCGATCCGGCGTTGCCGCTCCGAGGGAGCGGTGCCGGGTCTCCGTTCAAGAGGAACAGATCATGTCGTTCGTGAAGATCGTCCGCCCGATCGGCCTCGTCGCCCTGCTGGCGCTGGGTGTCGCCGCCGCCTCCGGCGTCGCCGAGGCGCGCACCGGCTTCCACTCGCAGCATGGCCCGAGCGCGCTGCAGAGCGCGGACCCGCACGGTCCTGCCTATCCGCAGTCGGGTCGCTGACCCGGCCTTGCCGGTTGCAGAGAAAGGGCGGCCGCGGATCTCCTCGGCCGCTCTTTCCGTCTGACCGGCCCGCGCCGGGCCTGCCGCGCACGGCGGCATCCCGCGCCGGTCCCCTCTCTTCCTTCGACAAGCCGTCCCCTCTCGCTCTATGAAGGCGGGCTCAGCCGCTTTCACCCGGGCGATCCATGGCCGTCTACACCGAAGTCACCGACGAGGATGTCGCCGCCTTCGTGGCGGAATACGACATCGGCACCGTGCTCTCGCTCAAGGGCATCGCCGAGGGCGTCGAGAACTCCAACTACCTGCTGGTGACCACGGCCGGCCCCCATATCCTCACGCTGTACGAGAAGCGGGTGGCCGAGGCCGACCTGCCGTTCTTCCTCGGCCTGATGCAGCATCTGGCGGCGCGCGGCATCGAATGCCCGCAGCCGGTTGCCGCCCGCGACGGGCAGGCGCTGCGCCGCCTGTCCGGCCGGCCGGCGGTGATCGTCACCTTCCTCGACGGGCTGTGGCCGAAGCGGATCCAGCCCTGGCACTGCCAGGCCCTGGGCCCGGCGCTGGCCCGCATGCACGCCGCCGGGGCCGATTTCGCGATGACCCGGCCGAACAACCTGTCGCTCGGCGGCTGGCGCCGGCTGGTCGCCGATTGCGCCGGCCGTGCCGACACGGTGACGCCGGGCCTGGCCGAGGGCATCACCCGCGAGCTGGAGTTCCTCGAGGCGCATTGGCCCACCGACCTGCCGGTCGGGCTGATCCATGCCGATTTGTTCCCCGACAACGTGTTCTTCCGCGACGACCGCCTGTCCGGGCTGATCGACTTCTACTTCGCCTGCACCGACATGCTGGCCTATGACCTGTCGATCTGCCTGAACGCCTGGTGCTTCGAGCCGGACGGCGCCTTCAACGCCACCAAGGCGCGGCTGCTCCTGTCCGGCTACCGGGCCGAGCGGCCGCTGTCGTCGGCCGAGGTCGCGGCCCTGCCGATCCTGGCGCGCGGCAACGCGCTGCGCTTCCTCCTCACCCGGCTCTACGACTGGCTGAACCATCCGCCGGGCGCCTTCGTGAAGCCCAAGGACCCGCTCGAATACTGGCGCAAGCTGCGCTTCCACCAGCAGGTCACCAGCGTGGCCGCCTATGGGATCGACCCGTGACCGACACCGCCGCGACGACGAAGAAGCCGATGAAGCTGCCCAAGGTCGAGATCTTCACCGACGGCGCCTGCAGCGGCAATCCCGGCCCCGGCGGCTGGGGCGTGCTGCTGCGCATGGGCGAGACCGAGCGCGAGCTGTATGGCGGCGAGACCCTGACCACCAACAACCGGATGGAGCTGATGGCCGCCATCCAGGCGCTGGAGGCGATGAAGCGCCCGGTCGATGCGGTGCTGACCACCGACAGCCAGTATGTCCGCAACGGCGTGATGACGTGGATGAAGGGCTGGAAGGCCCGTGGCTGGGTCACCGCCGACCGCAAGCCGGTGAAGAATGTCGACCTGTGGCAGCGGCTGGAGGCGGCGACGGCGCCGCACAAGGTCCGCTGGGAATGGACCCGCGGCCATGCCGGCCATGCCGAGAACGAGCGGGTGGACGAGCTGGCCCGCAAGGGCCTGCGCGAATTCGGCCGCGGCCTGGCGCCGGCCGAGGCTTGAGCAGGCCTGCTGCCTTCCTCCCCCTGTGTCATGCCCGGGCTTGACCCGGGCATCCAGGACATGTCGATGCCGCTCCGGGTGGCCCTGGATTGCCGGGTCAAGCCCGGCAATGACAAAAAGGGAATGCGCCACCGCTTGATCAGTCGTGCTTGCTCTCCATATTACTGATAGTAACTTACCATCTGTAATAATGCCGCCATGCCCGATGCCTGGCGGCCTGGGGAAGGGAAGCATCATGGTTCAGCGAGTCCTGATCGCCGGCGGTTATGGCGCCGTCGGCGGCACCGCCGCACGCTATCTGCGCCGGCTGGCGCCGGATCTCGAGATCATCCTGGCGGGCCGGTCGGCGGAGGCCGGCGCGGCCCTGGCGCGGGAGATCGGAGCGACGACCCTGCGGCTCGACGTCGCCGACCCGGCCGCGGCGCTGGCGGAGGTCGGTCCGGTCGACCTGATCCTGGCCACGCTGCAGGACCGCGGCGACGCGCTGATCCAGGCGGCCATGGCGCAGGGCGCCGCCCATATCGGCATCACCAAGGTGGTGGAGGAGACCGGGCCTGCGGTGTTCGCGGCGCTGCATGCGCCGCCGCGGCGGCCGGTCGTGCTGGCCGGCCACTGGGCGGCCGGGGTGCTGATCCTGGCGGCCCGGCCGGCGATCGCGGAGTTCGACCGGGTCGACTCCGTCGCCATGGCCGCCCTGTACGACATGGCCGACGCGGTCGGGCCGATGAGCGCCGCCGACGCCGAGGCCTTCTCCAGCCGCGCCCTGCTGCGCCGGGCCGGTCCATGGGCGTGGGTCGATGGCGGCGACCACGGCCGCGCCGTAGGCTTCGCCGGCGGTCCCGAGGCGGCGATGCAGCCCCTCGCCGCGCTCGACGTGCCCAGCCTGGCGGCGCTCACCGGCGCGCCCGACATCCGCTTCGATTTCGGCATCGGCGACTCGATCGGCAGCCGGGCCGGCGGCCGGGCCTCGCATGACGCGCTGATCGAGATCGATGGGGTGCTGCGGTCGGGGCGGCGGGCCCGGCGCCGGGTCCTGGTGTCGGACCCGAAGGGCGTGGGGCACATGACGGCGCTGGGCGCCGTGGTCGTCGCCGAGCGCGTGCTGGGCCTGGACGGCCTGCCGCTGCCGACCGGCGGGCTCTACCTGCCCGAGACCCTGGTTGCGTCCGAGAGGGCGCTGGCGCGGTTCGAGCAGCACGGTGTCCGGATCACGACGGAGACCGATCCGGCATAACGGCCCTTCGGCCCGAGACCCCCTCACCCTCCCGCCGCCAACGCGGCGGGCCCCTCCCTCTCCCCGAGGAGAGGGAAAACATCACCTCTCCTCGGGGAGAGGTCGAAATCGCGCTGCGATTTCGGGTGAGGGGGTGGCTCCGGCCGTTGAGTATCAGAGCGCCGCCAGGATGGCTTCGCCGCTCGACACCTCGAAGGCGCCCGGCTTCTCGACGCCGAGATGGGTGACGACGCCGTCCGTGGCGATCAGGGCGAAGCGCTGCGACCGGGTGCCCAGGCCGTAGCCCGACCCGTCCATCTCCAGCCCCAGCGCCTTGGTCAGGGTGGCGTTGCCGTCCGGCAGCATGAACACGGTGTCCGGCGACACCTCGTTCTTGTCGGCCCAGGCCTTCATCACGAAGGGGTCGTTCACCGACAGGCAGACGATCTGGTCGACGCCCTTGGCCTTCAGCGCCTCGGCGTTGCTGGTGAAGCTCGGCAGGTGCTTGGCCGAGCAGGTCGGGGTGAAGGCACCCGGCACCGCGAACAGCGCCACGGTCTTGCCCGCGAGCAGCTCGTCGGTCTTGACCTCGGCCATGCCCTCCTTGCCGAGATACTTCAGCGTGACCGACGGGATGCGGTCGCCAACCTTGATCGTCATGGGGTTCTCTCCACCAGAATCTGTGAGGCCGGCCCGCAGCCGGACATCAGGAACTCGCGCCGCGGGCCTGTTTCAGCGCGTCCAGGACCGCCTCGGTGCTCAAGAGCTCCGGCAGCAGGATCCCGTCCGGCGCCCCCGGCCCGTACACGGCGTTGAACGGTATGCCGTAGCGGCCATGCGCCGCAAGGTAGTCGGCGATCGCCGGGTCGGGATTGGTCCAGTCGGCCAGCAGCGGCGCCACGCCGGGCTGGCCCAGGGCCGCGGCCACCGGGTCGCGGTCGATCACCAAGAGCTTGTTGACCTTGCAGGTCAGGCACCAATCGGCGGTGACGTCGACGAACACCACCTTGCCCTCGCGCACCAGCCCGGGGATGGCGGCGCGGTCGAATCGGATCCAGGGGATGGCCGAGGCAGCCTGCATCGTCGCCGCGTCGGACCGGTCGAAGCGCAGCGGCAGCAGCACCGCCGCCAGGGCCAGGACCATGGCGGCCGCAGCGCCGGCGCGCCGGATGGCGATGCCGCCGCGCCGGCGCAGCCACAGCACCAGCACGATCGCCGCCAGCGCCGCCGCCACCACGGCGGCCGCTTCCGGCGGCACCTGCACCGCCAGGACCGTCAGCAGCCAGGCCGCCGTGCCGAACAGGGCCAGGCCCAGCACCGCCTTGACCCAGACCATCCAGCGGCCGGGACGCGGCAGCAGCCGGGCCAGGCCCGGCACCGCGGCGATCAGCAGGTAGGGCAGGGCCATGCCGAGGCCCAGCGCGGCGAAGATCGCCCCGATCTCGACGGGGCCGCGCGACAGGGCGAAGCCCAGCGCGGTGCCGACGAAGGGGGCGGAGCAGGGGGTGGCCAGCAGGGTGGCGAAGGCGCCGGTCAGGAACGGCGCCACGAGGCCGTCCCGCTCCGGCTGCCCGGCGCCGCTGGCGCGGGCCGCGGCGTCCATGGCGCGGCCGGGCAGGGTGACCTCGAACAGCCCCAGCATGTTGGCGCCGAACAGGGTGACGATCACCGCCATCGCCGCCAGGAACACCGGCTCCTGGAACTGGATGCCCCAGCCGACCGAGGCGCCGGCCGCCTTCAGCGCCACCGCGCCGCCGGCCAGCAGCAGGAAGGAGGCGACGATGCCGGCCGCGGTGGCCAGGAGGCCCAGGCGCTGCCGGCGCGGCGTCCCGGCCTCGGCGCCCCCGAGCTTCACGATCGACAGCAGCTTCAGGGACAGCACCGGCAGCACGCAGGGCATCAGGTTCAGGATCAGCCCGCCCAGCAGGGCGACGCCGAGGATGCCCAGCCAGCCGGCCGCGCCCGTCGCCGTCGCGGCCGTCGCCGCGCCGACCGTCGCTTTGGCCTCGACGCTGCGCGGCCCGTCGACCAGGGTCAGGACGACCGGGCCGCCGCTCAGGGCTTTGGGCGGGTCGTCCGCGGCCTGGATCCGGTCGATCTCGGCCACCAGCCTGCGGCCACCCTCGCTGGTGGCGATGCGCGGCGCGGCGAAAGCGTCGCCCGGCGCACCCTCGACGAAGATGTCCGGCGCGGCGAAGGGCTCGCGCGCCGTCGCCTCGATCCGCAGGCCCCCATTCGGGCCGGCCGTGGTGGCCGCGACCGCACCGATCGCGAGGCCGGCGGCGGCGCCGTCGCCCGGCACCGTGTTGGCGTAGCGGTCGATCAGGTTGGCCGCGTCCGGGTCGGGCGATGCCGGGCCGGCCGGCAGGTCCAGCGCGAAGGTGAAGTTGGCCGGGATGCAGATGTCGCTGCACACCAGCACGGTGGCGGCCAGGGCCAGATGCTGCGGCTGCCCGGCCTGCGCCACCGGCAGGGTCAGCGGGAACACCACCTCGGTCTCGTAGCCATAGGTCTCGAGGCCGAACAGCTGGAACCGGTGCGGCGCCGGATAGGCCAGCGTCGCGGTGCCGAGATTCTGCGAGCCCTTCCAGTCCAGCGCCGGCGGCAGCCCGGCATCGCCGGGAGACCGCCAATAGGTCTTCCAATGCGGATCCAGCCGGATGTGCAGCCCGGCCGGGATCTCGCCGAGCGTGCCGGTGCCGTCGACCGCCGTGACCAGCCGCGCCGACGCGCCCTTGGCCTGCTGCCACGGCGTCTCGGCGGCCCCGGCCGGGCCGGGACCGGCCAGCGCGGCGAGGCCGAGCGCGGCAGCCGCCAGGAATGCGAGCCTAGACCTCATCGAATCTCCGGCACCATGAAACTGCCTTTCTTTGGCCTATATAGTCGTTCGGAACCAGCCCGGCGCGGGTTAGCCTTAGTGTCGCGGCCGGAAGCGGAAAACGGAGCAGTGGTCGGTATGAGTCGGGCGAAATCCTCCAAGGCCGTCAAGGTGCCGGCGGATGGCAGCTACCTCACGGGGCAGCTGCTGATCGCCATGCCCACCCTGATCGCGCCGCCTTTCGCCCGCACGGTGATCTATCTGTGCGCCCATAACGATCAGGGCGCCATGGGGCTGGTGGTGAACAAGCCGCTGCAGACCATCGACTTCCCGACGCTGCTGGACCAGCTCGGCATCCCGCATGGCGACCTCCTGGGCAGCACCCGGGTGCAGTTCGGCGGGCCGGTCGAATCGGGCCGCGGCTTCGTGCTGCATTCGACCGACTACAAGGCCGAGAAGACGGTGGTGGTCGGCGACGTCGCCGTGACCTCGACGCTGGAGGTGCTGCAGGCCATCGCCGGCGGCACCGGCCCCAGCCGGCACATGCTGGCGCTGGGCTATGCCGGCTGGAGCGCCGGGCAGCTCGATGCCGAGATCCAGGCCAATGGCTGGCTCAACGTGCCCTGCGATTCCGACATCCTGTTCGGCGAGGACCTGTCGGTGAAGTGGGAGCGCGCCATCGCCAAGCTCGGCATCGACCCGATGATGCTGTCAGGCGAGGCTGGACACGCCTAGAGGCCATCCGCAAACGCGCCGGCGCGGCCGTCTGATGGCGGCGCCTCCGCTTCCGGTGCTCACGCACAAACGTGCGCTGCGCTCCGGTTCTCGGCGCCACCACCAGCCGACTCACGCCGCCACGTTTTCGGACGGCCTCTGAGCCGGCTACTGCGCCTCGCCCAGAAACTCCGGCGGCACCATCTTCGTCAGCCAGACGCCGTTGTCGGCGCGGTGGAAGACGAAGCCCTGGCGGTGCATCGCGCCGGCGGCGACGGTCAGCACCACCGACTGGCCGTGGCGACGGCCGACCGCCGTCGCGGTCTCGATATCCGGCGACAGATGGACGTGGTGGCGGGAGCCGGCGATCAGCCCCTCGGCCCGGATCGAGGCCAGGAACCGCGTCGCCGTGCCGTGGAACAACTGCTCCGGCGGCTCCGCCGGCGCATAGGCGATCGCCACCTCGGCGGTCGAATGGCCCTGGACGGCGCGGATCCGGTCGCCGTCAGGGCTGATCGCGAAACGCTTCTTGTCGCTGGTGTCGACCACGGCGCGGATCAGGTCGCGGTCCAGCGCCCGGCCATTCGCGGCCGCGGCGGCGATCAGCGCGTCGACCCCCGCCCAGCCCTCGCTATCGAGCGCCAGGCCGATCGCCTGGGGCTGGTGACGCAGGACATAGCTCAGGAACTTGCTGGTCTCGGTCAAGCGGTCGGCCATGGCGGGTCTCTCGAAGGTCGGCCGCCGGAGCCTATCACACCCGCCCGGCCAGCCAGGCGCCCCAGAACAGGCTGGAGAAGAAGCCGGTCGGGGGGCCGAAGCCGGTCTCGGCCAGCAGGGCGGTGACGGCCTCCTCGGAGGGCGGCGGGTCGGCGCCCTGCAGGATCTTGCCCAGCTTGGCCTGCACCTCGTCCGGCCCGGCGCCATGCATGCGCCAGCGCTCGCCCCAGGCCTTGAGCAGCAGCGGCTTGCCGGCATAGGCGAAGCGGTTGCCGGCCAGGATCAGCGGCGCACCCGGCCTCAGCCGGCCGGCCAGCGATCGCAGGATCGCCCGCTTGGCGTCGTCGCCGGGCAGGTGGTGCAGCACGCCGATCAGCGTCGCCGCGTCGAAGCGCCGGTCCGTCGGCAGGTCATCGACCGTGCCCAGCACGATTTCCGTCCGCCCGTCCAGCCCGGCTTCCCGCACCCGCGCGGCGGCCAGGTCCAGCATCGGCTGCGACGGGTCGACGGCGGTGAAGCGCCAGCCCGGTTCCAGCGCCCCGGCGGTGACGATCTCGCGCGCCCCGCCGCCGGCGCCGGCGACCAGGATCTCCGCAGTGCCGCCCGAGCCCAGCACGGCGGCCAGCATGCAGGCAGACAGCTCGTGGCAGGCATCGTAGCCGGCCAGGGCGATGCGGCTCTGCACCTCGTATTCGCCGGCGCGGGCCGGGTCGAATTTGCGTGCGGAGTCGGCCGGTGCGGCCATGGCGGAGGCTCCGGGCGTGGATGCGCCTTCCCTGTCATGCCCGGGCTTGACCCGGGCATCCAGGAGGTGTCGACGCTCTCTGGATTGCCGGGTCAAGCCCGGCAATGACAGGTAGGGATCAGTTCAGCTCGCGCACATCGGTCAGGTGGCCGGCGATCGCCGCGGCCGCGGCCATGGCCGGGCTGACCAGATGGGTGCGGCCGCCGCGGCCCTGGCGGCCCTCGAAGTTGCGGTTCGAGGTCGAGGCGCAGCGCTCGCCGGGCGACAGCTTGTCGGCGTTCATCGCGAGGCACATCGAGCAGCCGGGCTCGCGCCAGTCGAAGCCGGCCTCCTTGAACACCTGGTCCAGCCCCTCGGCCTCGGCCTGCTCCTTCACCAAGCCGGAGCCTGGGACGATCATGGCGTAGACCGTGCCGGCCACGCGCCGGCCGCGGGCGATGGCGGCGGCGGCGCGCAGATCCTCGATCCGGCCGTTGGTGCAGGAGCCGATGAACACCTTGTCGACCGGCACCTCGCTCAGGCGCTGGCCGGGCTTCAGGCCCATATAGTCCAGGCTGCGGCGCCAGGCGCTGGCCTTGTTGGCGTCGGGCGCGGCCTCCGGGTCCGGCACCACGCCGGTGATCGGCGCCACATCCTCGGGGCTGGTACCCCAGGTGACCATCGGCACGATGTCCCTGGCCTTCAGCACGACCTCGCGGTCGTAGCGCGCGCCCTCGTCCGAGGGCAGGGTGCGCCAGTACTCGACCGCCTGGTCCCAGGCCTCGCCCTTCGGCGCCAGCGGCCGGCCCTTGACATAGGCGAAGGTGGTGTCGTCCGGCGCGATCAGCCCGGCGCGGGCGCCGGCCTCGATCGACATGTTGCAGACCGTCATCCGGCCTTCCATCGACAAGGCGCGCACCGCCTCGCCGGCATATTCGATGACATGGCCGGTGCCGCCGGCGGTGCCGATGGTGCCGATGATCGCCAGGATCATGTCCTTCGCGGTCACGCCCAGCGGCAGGTCGCCCTCGACCGTGATGCGCATGTTCTTGGCCGGCTTCTGCAGCAGCGTCTGGGTGGCCAGCACATGCTCCACCTCGCTGGTGCCGATGCCGAAGGCCAGGGCGCCGAAGGCGCCGTGGGTCGAGGTGTGGCTGTCGCCGCAGACGATGGTGGTGCCCGGCAGGGTGAAGCCCTGCTCCGGCCCGATGATGTGGACCACGCCCTGGCGGATGTCGTTCATGGTGAAGATCGGCACGCCGAAATCGGCGGCGTTCTTCTCCAGCGTTTCGACCTGGATCCGGCTCTCCTCGTCGGCGATGCCGCCGGCGCGGTCGGAGGTCGGCACGTTGTGGTCCGGCACGGCCAGGGTGGCCTGCGGCTGGCGCACCTTGCGGCCGGCCATGCGCAGCCCCTCGAAGGCCTGCGGGCTGGTCACCTCATGCACGAGGTGGCGGTCGATATAGAGGATGCACGTGCCGTCATCCTGGCGGTGGACGACATGGCTGTCCCAGATCTTGTCGAACAGTGTCTGCGGCGCGCTCATCTCTCACATCTCCGTACGTCCGGCGCTGTGGCCGGTGGCCCTTTCGGCCGACGCTGGACCATAGCCGAGCGCAAACCGAGGCAAAAGCTGGAATAATTTCAAAGTTGTCACCCTTCCCGCGGTGCAAATCGCGACGATGGACAGGATTCCGGTCCGGCCGCATCCTCGGGGGAGAAGCAACAAACAAGATATGGGAGCGCCCATGACCATCCGCAGCGCCGTCTCCGCCCTCGGCCTCGTCGCCGGCCTGGCCATCGCCCTCGCGGCCCCGGCCGCTTCCGCCGCCGGCGGCATCAAGGGCTTCTGGCGCACCGGGGATGGCCGGTCGGTGATCGAGATCCTGGACTGCACCAACGGCATCTGTGGCCGCATCGCCGGCCTGCCGCCGGACGCTCCCGCCACCGACGTGCACAACCCGGACGAGGGCAAGCGCGGCCAGGCGCTGTGCAAGCTGATCATGCTGCACAGCTTCACCCAGGTCTCCGACACGGAGTGGGAAGACGGCACGATCTACGACCCGAAGAGCGGCAAGACCTACGACGCCAAGATGCACCTGACCGGGCCGGACACGCTGGATCTGCGCGGCTATGTCGGCATCAGCCTGCTGGGCCGCACCGACAGCTGGACGCGGGTGCAGCCGGGCAGCTTCAAGGCGTGCTGAGGATTTGAACCGACACTTTTTGCGTTGCCTCTCCCGCCGGACGCGGGAGAGGTCGGGCGCCCGCAGGGCGACCGGGTGAGGGCTGGTCCAGGCCTCGACGAAATTCCCTCACCCGGAGCCGCTTCGCGTCTCCGACCTCTCCCGCAAGCGGGAGAGGCAACGCGTTAATCAGTCAGCTACGCCGCGCCGCGGCGACGGCGGCCAGCCACTCCGCGGTGTCGTCGACGGCGATGTCGATATGACCGTCGCCGGGCAAGGGCTGGCCCCAGTCGGACGGGGTGCGCACCCACACCGTGGTCATGCCCAGCCTGTGCGCCGGCAGCAGGTTGCGGGCCATGTCCTCGACCATCACGGTCGAGCGCGGCGCCAGGCCGTAGCGGTCCAGCATCGTCCGGTACGGCCCGGGGTCGGGCTTCGGCACGTAATCGGCGGCGACGATGTCGAAGATGCCGTCGAACTGCGCCACGACGCCGAGGCGGGTCAGGACCCGCTCGGCGTGGCGGACCGAGCCGTTGGTGAACACGATCTTGCGGCCCGGCAGGTCGCCCAGCGCCGCCGCCAGCGCCGGGCTGGGCCCGATCGCCGAGATGTCGATGTTATGGACATATTCCAGGAACGGGCCGGGGTCGATCGCGCGCTCCCGCATCAGCCCGTTCAGGGTGGTGCCGTAGTCGCGGAACAGCCGCTTCTGCAGCGCCCGCGCCTCGTCCGGCGGCAGGTCGAAATGCTCGCGGATATACTCGCCCATGCGCCGGTCGATCTGCGCGAACAGGTTGGTGCGGGCGGGGTACAGGGTGTTGTCCAGGTCGAACACCCAGTGCTCGACATGCCGCAGCGGGTCGGTCGGCTGCATGGTCATTCGGCCGGCTTGGTCTGGTGTCGCATCAACACCGGCATCTGCGCCATGGCGAAGACCAGCGTCAGCGGCAGGATGCCGAACAGCTTGAAGCCGGCCCAGAACTCGGTCGAGAAGCCGCGCCACACCACCTCGTTGATCACCGCCAGCACGACGAAGAACACGGCCCAGCGCCAGGTCAGGATGCGCCAGCCCTGCTCGGTCAGCTCGAACACCGTGCCCATCATCAGCTTCAGGAAGTTGCGGCCGGTGGCCAGGCCGGTGAACAGGATCGCCGCGAATAGCAGGTTCACGACGGTCGGCTTCAGCTTGATGAACAGGTCGTTGTCCAGCCACAGCGTCAGGCCGCCGAAGACCAGCACGAAGACGCAGCCGACTATCGGCATGATCGGCCAGCGCTTCTCCAGCCGCACCGACAGCACCACAGCGACCACGGTCGCCACCATGAACACGGCCGTGGCCGGCATGATGCCGGCTGTCTGGTTGGCGATGAAGAACAGCAGCAGCGGCCCGGCCTCCAGCGCCAGGCGCAGGAACGGGCCCTTTTCGGGCTTGGCGACGGCCTGCGTGTCGGCCCGCGGCTGGGTCTGGTCGATCATGGCCGCACCCTAGACCAAGCGCCGTTTGCTGGAAACCGCGATCCAGCCGGAGCGACAAGATGGGCGAGAGCGTGGCCGTGCGGATGGTGATCCCATGCCGCGCGACGATGGCAGCACTGCCCACAGCGCTCTTGTACGACAAGTGCTGGAAGCGAAGGTTAAGGGGCTCGGGGCGCTTCGCCGCCGCCGACCCCTTTCCCTCGGCCCCCCGCCTTTGGAACGCCGCACCATGTCCGCACACAGTCCGGCGGTCGCCGCTCCGGCGCCGCTCGACCACGCCACCGTCCGGTCGATCATCATCGGCATCATGCTGGCCATGCTGCTGGCCGCGCTGGACCAGACCATCGTCGCCACCGCGCTGCCCACCATCGGGCAGGAGCTGGGCGACGTCGAGCACCTGTCCTGGGTGGTCAGCGCCTATCTCCTGGCCTCGACCGCGGTGACGCCGCTCTACGGCAAGTTCAGCGACATCCATGGCCGGCGGGTCACGCTGCTGGTCAGCATCACCGTGTTCATCGTCGGGTCGGTGGTCTGCGCCCTGGCGCCGACCATGCTGGCGCTGATCCTGGCCCGGGCGCTGCAGGGCCTCGGCGGCGGCGGGCTGATCTCCCTGGCCCAGACCATCATCGCCGACGTGGTCTCGCCGAAGGAGCGCGGGCGCTACCAGGGCTACATCGCCAGCGTCTTCGTCACCTCCAGCGTGGTCGGGCCGGTGCTGGGCGGGCTGTTCGCCGACCATCTGCACTGGTCGGTGATCTTCTGGATCAACCTGCCGCTGGGCCTCGGCGCCTTCTGGATGGTGTGGGGCGCGCTGCGCCGCCTGCCGCGGCACGAGCGGCGGCACAGGCTCGACGTGCTCGGCGCCGTGCTGATGGTCGGCGCCACCGTGGCGGTGATGCTGGCGCTGACCTGGGGCGGCACCCGCTACGCCTGGGATTCGGCGGAGATCCTGGGCCTGTTCGCCGTGTCGCTGGTGTTCTGGGTGCTGTTCGCGCTGCGCCTCTTGAAGGCGGATGAGCCGCTGATCCCGCTGGCGGTGATGGTCAATCCGGTGGTCGGCACCGGCACCGCCGCCGCCTTCTGCGTCATGGGCACCTTCATCGGCCTGTCGATCTACGTCCCGGTCTATCTCGAGGGCATCCTCGGCCTCTCCGCCTCCAATGCCGGCCTGGCGCTGATGCCGCTGATGGCCGGCACCGTGACCGGCGCCAACATCGCCGGCCGCTTCATGGCCCGGATGACGCATTACAAGCGCACGCCGCTGGTCGGGCTGGTGATCGCCGCGGCGGCGCTGGTGCTGCTGGCCCTGGACCCCGCCGGCCGGCCGATGTGGGTGGTGGAGGTGCTGCTGGCCGCCATCGGCCTCGGCCTCGGCACCGTGCTGCCGGTCACCACCATCTCGATCCAGAACGCGGTGGCGATGCACCAGCTCGGCACCGCCACCGGCTGCATGAACTTCTTCCGCTCGCTGGGCAGCGCCATCGTCGTCGCCGGCTTCGGCGCCATCGTGCTCGGTGCCATCGGCGGCGGCGGGCCGGGCCGGTCGGCGGAGAATCTCGGCGACCTGACCCCGGCGATGCGCGAGGGGCTGGTCGGCGCCTTCCACTGGCTGTTCCTGGCCGCGGCGGTGGGCCTGGCCCTCGGCTTCGTCTGGCTGCTGCTGATGGAGGAGCGGCCGCTGCGCAGCGGCGCCGCCGCCCATGCCAAGGAAGCCCTGGTGGAATAGGGGCGTGAGGTGAGGGGCCGGCGCTCCCGGATCGTCTCAGATCCGGGAGCGTTCGCGCTTCCCTGCCGGGTCCCGCACGTTTAGGGTCCAGGCCTCCAGACCGACCGACGGTCCGCATCCCGGCGCCGCCTTTCCCGGGCGCCGGGATGCATTTTTCAGTTCAATAGCGCTGGCCGGCGTCCATCTCCTCACCGTCATGGCGAGCCCCGAAGGGGCGTGGCCATCCAGGGGCCGGTGCGAGCGGCCCTGGATGGCCACGTCGGCTTCGCCTCCTCGCCATGACGGATTTGGAAGAGGCGAGACTGTTCCCGTGTGGCGCCCGCTACCCCTTCACCGCGCCGGCGGTGAGGCCGGAGACGATGCGGCGCTGGAAGATCATCACCAGCACGATCAGCGGCACGGTCACCACCACCGACGCCGCCATGATGTTGCCCCAGGGGATGTCGAACTGGGTGGCGCCGGAGATCAGGGCGATCGCCACCGGCACGGTCCGCACCTCGTTGGTCAGGGTGAAGGTCAGGGCGAACAGGAACTCGTTCCAGGCGGCGATGAAGGCCAGGAGGCCGGTGGTGGCCAGCGCCGGGCCCAGCAGCGGCAGGAACACCTTCACCAGGATCTGCAGCGGCGAGGCGCCGTCGACGATCGCCGCCTCCTCCAGCTCGCGCGGCAGCTCGCGGATGAAGGTGGTCAGCACCCAGACCGAGAAGGGCAGGGTGAAGATCATGTAGCTGACGATCAGCGAGCCGAGCTGGTTGTAGAGGCCGGCCCAGCGCACCAGCTCGAACAGCCCGGTCAGCACCGCGACCTGCGGGAACATCGACACACCCAGCGTGATCATCAGGATGGTGCTGCGGCCGCGGAACCGCACCCGGCCCAGCGCATAGGCGGCGCTGACCGACAGCGCCAAGCAGACCAGCACGGTCGCCCCGGCGACGATCAGCGAGTTGACGATGTTGGTCAGGAAGGGCTGCTCGCGGAACACGCTGACATAGTTGTCGAGCGTCGGCGAGGGCGGGGTCAGCTCGGTGCCGAACAGCTGCTGGCCGCTCTTCAGCGACGAGATCACGGCCCAGTAGAACGGGAACACCGTGTACAGGATGATCGCGGCGACCAGCAGGTAGAAGAAGGTGCGGCCGACGGTGCGTCGGGTGGCCCGGGTCATCGTCGCCCCCTATTTGTCGAAGCGCACGCGGCCCGCCACCATCCACAGGGCGGCGATCACGGCGATGATGACGAAGAGCAGGGTCGAGGCGGCGGAGCCGAAGCCGACATTGCCGAAATCGATGCTCTGCTGCCGGGCGAAGACCGACATGCTCATGGTGTTGATGCTGTTCGAGGTCAGCACGTAGATCAGGTCGAACACCCGCAGCGAGTCCAGCGCCCGGAACAGGATCGCCACCATCAGCGCCGGCCAGATCAGCGGCAGGGTGATGCGGGTGAAGACGCGCCAGGGCCGGATGCCGTCGACCTTCGCCGCCTCATACACCTCGTTCGGCAGCATCTGCAGCGCCGCCAGGATCAGCAGCGTCATGAACGGCGTGGTCTTCCACACATCGACCGCGATCACCGAGGCCAGCGACAGCGACGGGTCGGCGGTCCAGGCAATGCGGGTCGAGATCACGCCGAGCGACAGCAGCACCTCGTTGATCACGCCGTACTGGTCGTTCAGCATCCAGCCCCACATCTTGGCCGAGACGATGGTGGGGATGGCCCAGGGGATCAGCACCGCGGCCCTGAGCAGCCCCCGTCCCGGCAGATGCGCGTTCAGGGTCATGGCGATGACGAGGCCGAGGATGGTCTCGATCAGCACCGAGATCACGGTGAACAGGATCGTGTTCCAGGCCGACCGCCACCACACCGGGTCGACCAGCAGCCCTTGCCAGCTGAAGATGCCGCTGGTGTCGACCTCGTAATCGACCGGCTTGTTCTGGTCGATGTCCCAGAACCTGCCCTCCTCCGGCTTCCACACCAGGTTGGTGCCCTTGGGGTCGTAGAAGACGTAGTAGCCGCCCAGCTTGTCGTCCCAGTCGGCGCGGTTCGGGCCGTAGAACAGGTAGTTGTCAAAGCCGACCAGGCGGGTCGGCCGCTCGGCCTTCAGGGTCGCGTCGGTGAAGCTCAGCGCGACGGTCCGCACCAGCGGCCAGCCGGCGACCAGCGCCAGCACCAGCAGCATCGGGATCAGGAACATCCAGGCGGCGCGGATGCGCTGCCGGCTGAGCCGGGAGACCGCCGGCTTGGCGGCACGGGCGGCCGCGGCGGGGGTCGAGGTGGCGACGGTCATTCGGATCCTCCCCGAAGTCGGTGGCAGAGGTTGCGCTCGGATGGCGGGGTCGGAGCCGCCCCCTCACCCGGAACCGCTGCGCGGTTCCGACCTCTCCCCGAGGGAGAGGTGTTGTTCCCCTCTCCTCGGGGAGAGGGAGGGGCCCGTTCGCGTTGACGAACGGGAGGGTGAGGGGGAGAGCCGCCCCGCCCTTACCAGCGGCCGCCGCGGCTCAGCCGGTTCAGGTCCTTCTGCAGCTGCGCCAGGTTGGCGGCGCCGTCGCCCTGCTTCGACAGGGTGTTGTGGACCGCGTTCCAGAACAGGGTCGAGACCTCGTTGTAGCGCTCGCCGGTGATCGCCGAGGGGCGGGGCACCGCGCTCTCGAACGCCGCCTTCAGGTCGGCGAAGAAGGGCTGGGCCTTCAGCACGTCCGGGTCGTCGTACAGCGCCGGGATCGTGGTCTGGAAGGTGGCCTCGATGGCGCGGCGCTTCTGCTCCTCCTTGCCGGTCAGGTACATGACCAGGTCGGCGGCCTCCTTCGGATGGGTCGAGTATTTCGACACCGCCAGGTTCCAGCCGCCCAAGGTCGCGGCGTGGCGCGCGCCCTCGCCGTCGCCCTTCGGCAGCGCGCCGGTGCCGATCTTGCCCTTGACCGGGCTGTCGCCGGAATTGACCAGCGAGTAGGCGTAGGGCCAGTTGCGCATGAAGGCGGCGTTGCCGGACTGGAACACGCCGCGCGCATCCTCCTCCATGTAGTTCAGCACGCCGTCGGGCGCGATGGTGCCGACCCAGGAGGCCGCGGTGTCCAGCGCCTTGGCGGCCTGCGGGTTGTTGATCGTGATCTTGCCGTCCTGGCCGACGATGGCGCCGCCGCCGAAGCTGACGACCCATTCCAGCGCATCGCAGGTCAGGCCCTCATAGGCCCGGCCCTGGAACACGAAGCCGAAGAAGCGGTCGTTGCCGGCCTTGCGCTCGCCTTCCTGGATGGTCTTGGCGCTCTCGGTCAGCTCGGCCCAGGTCTCGGGCACCTTGAGCTTGTACTTGTCCAGCAGATCCTTGCGGTAATACAGCAGCCCGGCATCGGTGAACCAGGGCAGGGCCAGGAGATGGCCGTCGACGGTCAGCCCCTGGATGATGCTGGGGAAGTGCTGGTCGATCGTCGCCTGGTCGACATAGGGCTTCAGGTCGACGAAATGGCTGCCCAGGATGCCGGGCCAGATCACGTCGACCTGGAACACGTCGACATCGGCGGATTTGGCCGTGAGGATCTGCTGGTACAGGGCCAGCTGGTCGGAGGTGGATTGCGGCGCGGCGACGACGTCGACCGTGTTGCCGGTCTTCGCCGCCCAGGCCTTGGCGCCCGTCTGGCACTGCGCCTGCTCGGCCCCGGCCGAGCCGCAGGAGATGGTGACCTTGACCCCTTCCGCCTGCGCGGCGGCGCCGGCCAGGACAATGGCGAGTCCAAGGGGGGCGAGGCCAAGGTGGGCGAGGCTGAGGGGAAGGATGGCGCTCCTCGACATGTCTCCTCCGTCTGCTTTTGGCAGCGGGGGAAGACCGGCGCGCCCCCCGCGTGCTTGTCTTGGGCCAGAAGGGTGACTCGCCGGGCCGGCCTCTGGCGAGTCCAAATGAAACAAAGTCTCAGGCGGCGTTCTGTTCCGCCTGAATCGCCTCGGCGGCCAATGCGCCGAAGAAAGCGGCATAGGGCGGCAGCGCCACCCGGCCGCCATCCAGCTTCGCGCCCAGCCCTGGCGCGTCGGTCGGGGCGATCTGCGTCGGCGGCGCGGTCCAGATCCGGGTCTCGCCGGTCAGGTTGAAGACGCAGAGGATGCGCTCGTCCTCCAGCACCCGCTCGAAGGCCAGCACCCCGTCGGCGGTGTCGAGGAAGCGCAGCGACCCGGTGGCGAAGGCCGGGTGGGCGCGGCGCCAGCGCAGGAACTGGCGGGTGAAGGCCAAGGTCGAGTCCGGGTCTCCCGCCTGCGCGTCCACGGCCAGGCGGCGATGCGCCTCCGGGATCGGCAGCCAGGGCTCGGCGGTCGAGAAGCCCCCCTGGGGGCCTTCGGCCTGCCACGGCATCGGGGTGCGGCAGCCGTCGCGGCCCTTGAACTCCGGCCAGAAGGTGATGCCGTAGGGGTCCTGCAGCTTGTCGTATGGCACCTCGGCCTCGGGCAGGCCCAGCTCCTCCCCCTGGTACAGGAAGGCGGTGCCGCGCAGCGAGGTCAGCAGCGCCACCAGCAGGCGCGGCAGCCGCTGGTCGGCCTCGGCCCCGCCCCAGCGCGACGCCACCCGCCGGACGTCGTGGTTGGAGAAGGCCCAGGACGGCCAGCCATCGGTGGTGGCCGCCTCGAAGGCGGTCAGTGCGGTGGCGATGTGCGACGCGCTGAAATTCTCGTTCAGCAGGCTGAAATTATAGGCGGTGTGCAGCAGGTCGGCCTGGACGTATTCGGCGGTGCGGCCGATCGGGTCGTCGTCGCCGATCTCGGCCACCGCCATCCGGTCCGGATAGCGGTTCATCAGCTCCCGCATCCGGCGCAGGAACATCAGATTCTCGGGCTGCGACTTATCGAACAGGTGCAGCTGCATGTAGTAGGGGTTGTCCGCCCGGTCGTCCCCGGTCGGCGCCCGGTCGGCCGGCTTGCCCGGATTGTCGCGCAGCAGCCGGTCGTGCATGTAGAAATTCGCGGTGTCCAGGCGGAAGCCGTCGGCGCCGCGCTGCAGCCAGAATTCCAGCACGTCCAGCACCGCCTGCTGCACCTCCGGGTTGTGCAGGTTCAGGTCGGGCTGCTGGGTCAGGAAGTTGTGCATGTAGTACTGGCGCCGGCGGGTGTCCCACTGCCAGGCCGAGCCGCCGAAGATCGACAGCCAGTTGTTCGGCGGGTTGCCGTCCGGCTTGGCATTGGCCCAGACGAACCAGTCCGCCTTGGGGTTGTCGCGGCTCGACCGGCTCTCGGTGAACCAGGGATGCTGGTCGGAGGTGTGGCTGATCACCTGGTCGATGATCACCTTCAGGCCGAGGGCATGCGCCTTCTCGACCAACCGGTCGAAATCGGCGAGCGTGCCGAACATCGGGTCGACGTCGCGGTAATCGGACACGTCGTAGCCGAAATCCTTCATCGGCGATGTGAAGAAGGGCGAGATCCAGATCCCGTTGACGCCGAGATCGGCGATGTGGTCGAGCTTGGCGGTAATGCCGGCCAGGTCGCCGATGCCGTCGCCATTGGTGTCCAGGAAGCTGCGCGGATAGATCTGGTACATCACCGCCCCGCGCCACCATTCGCGCATTCGTCCCCTCCGCATGTCCCCCTGCATCCTCGCGACGACCTCCGCGCCAGCCCTCCGGCCAGGGTCATCTGAATGCATTCAGTTTTTACAGTAACAGAGACTTTCTTGATCGATCAAGAGGGAGGTTTTAGGGTGCTTGCATGAGCGACGGATCGGAGAAGCGGCGGGGCACGCTGCTGGACATCGCGGCGGCGGTCGGTGTCTCGCGCACCACGGTGTCGAACGCCTTCAACCGGCCGGACCAGCTGTCGGCCGAGCTGCGCGACAAGATCATGGCGGCGGCCCGGGCGATGGGCGTGCACGGGCCGAACCCGGCGGCGCGGATGCTGCGCACCGGCAAGGCCGAGGCGATCGGCCTGCTGTTCCACGAGACGCTGCCCTTCGCCTTCGACGACCCGGCGGCGGTCGGCATGCTGCGCGGCATCGCCAGCGCCTGCGAGAAGGCGCGCTCCGGCCTCCTGATCCTGCCGGCGGTGAAAAGCCCGGCCAGCCGCAGCGCCATCCACCGCGCCGCGGTCGACGGGTTTCTCGTCTACGGCTTCCTGAACGGGGCGGAGGCCTGGGCGCCGCTGCTGCGCCGCGGCCTGCCGGTGGTGGCGATCGACAACCAGGTGCCGGAGGGCGTGGCCTTCGTCGGCATCGACGACCGCGGCGCCGCCCGCAAGGTGGCGCAGCATGTGCTGGGCCTCGGCCATCGCCGGCTCGGCATCGTCTCGCTAGAGGCCGCGGTGGACGGCTATGCCGGGCCGCTCGACGCCGCCCGCCGGGCGAAGATGACCTTCCGCACCAGCGCCGACCGGCTGGCCGGCTATGCCGAGGCGATCGCCGCCGCCGGCCTCGACCCGGACTCGGTGCCGGTGGAGGAGCGGCCGGCCTCGAGCGAGGCGAACGGCCGCGACGCGGCGCTTTCACTGCTGCGCCGGCCGGACCGGCCGACGGCGATCCTGGCGATGTCGGACCGGCTGGCGATCGGCGTCATCGAGGCGGCGCGGTCGCTGAACCTGCGGGTGCCGGAGGATGTGTCGGTCGCAGGCTTCGACGACATCCCGCGCGCGGCGCTGGTGCGGCCGGCCCTGACCACGATCCGCCAGCCGCTGTTCGACAAGGGCGCCACGGCGGCGTCACTGCTGCTCGGCGCCGTGGCCGATGGCGGCACGATCCCGGCCGACCGCCGCCTGCTGCCGACCGAGCTGGTCGTCCGCGCCTCGACCCGGCCGCCGGGGTAGCTGTCGGAGCGGCTGTGCGCGTTGCCTCTCCCGCTTGCGGGAGAGGTCGGACCTCCGCAGGAGGTCCGGGTGAGGGCCTGCCGGCCTCACCAAGCCCATGGATCTCGCCATCGGCGAGCGCACGAGCCGCCCCATCCTGAAACGGTGATCCCGGTGTCGAGGCCGGCAGGCCCTCACCCGGAGCCGCTTCGCGTCTCCGACCTCTCCCGCAAGCGGGAGAGGCAACGCGGAGGTTGGAGGCGCAGGTGCGGTAGCCTAATTCGCCACCGCGCGCAGCACGGCGGGCTTCTTCGGCGCTTCGACGGCCTGCAGGCCCTCATAGATCGACAGGTAGTCCTGGGCCATGCGCCGGGCGGTGAAGCGCTGGTCGAAGACCTCGCGGATGCGGGCGTTCGACAGCTCGGGCAGGCGCTGCACCGCCGCCACCGCGCCGATCTCGTCCTCGACGATGAAGCCGGTGACGCCCTCGTCGATCACCTCGGGCACCGAGCCGCGGTTGTACGCCACGACCGGCGTGCCGCAGGCCATCGCCTCGATCATCACCAGGCCGAACGGCTCCGGCCAGTCGATCGGCACCAGCAGGCCGATGGCGCCGCTCAGGAACGCCGATTTCTGCGAATCGTCGATCTCGCCGATGAAGTCGACATGCGGCGACCGGGCCAGCAGCGGCTTGATCTCGGCGTCGTAGTACTCCTGGTCGGCCTTGTCGACCTTGGCCGCGATCTTCAGGGGCAGGCCGGCCTTCGCCGCGATCTCGATCGCCCGGTCGACCCGCTTCTCCGGCGCGATGCGGCCGAGGAAGGCGAGGTAGCCGCGCTCGGCCGGGACCGGCGCCAGCAACTGCGCCGGCAGGCCGTGATGCACGGTGGCGATCCAGCCGGCCTTCGGCATCGGCCGACGCTGGGCGTCGGAGATCGACACGATCGGCACATGCGAGAAGGTCTCGAACATCGGGTGCAGCTCGGGCATGTCCAGCCGCCCGTGCAGCGTGGTCACGAAGGGCACGTCGCCGCGGCTGAACAGCGAGAACGGGAAATAGTCGAGATGGCAGTGGATGATGTCGAACTCGTCCGACCGCCGGTACACCTGCTCGAACATGTGCATGTGGGGCGCGATCCAGTCGCGCACCGAGGCATCGAGCCGCATCGCCCGCGGCCAGCAGGCCTCGAGCGTGGCGGAGGTCACGGAATCGCCGCTGGCGAAGAGTGTGACGTCATGGCCGAGGGCGACGAGCTCTTCCGTCAGGAAGGAGACGACGCGTTCGGTGCCGCCATAGAGCTTGGGGGGGACCGCTTCGAACAGCGGGGCGACCTGCGCGATTCGCATGTGGGGGGAACTCCCTCCGCAGATGGGGGTTTGTCTGACATCACCGGCGGCGCTGCGGCGCAACAATGCGGCGCTGTTTCTTGTCTGGTGCTTCCGCGGCAACAGGCACTCGAAGACCACAGACAATCGGAACGGGGAAAAGTTCCGACTCTTGTCCGATAATGTTCTGTGGACCGCGCAGAGATCAGGTGCAGTGCAGCGATGCGCTGTGATCTTGAGCCCTGCTGGACCTGGACTCGCGCGGTGGCGCAGATGCGCTCGTCGACGCGGCCGAAGACAACGCAGAGGATCTGGATGGACATGATGTCGTCCACGCAGACCAGCAGCCGCTTGGCCGATGGCCACCTGGCCGGCAGCCGCCTGGAAGGCTTCCGCAGCCGGCCGATCGGCTTCATCCTGCACTATGTGCGGCAGGAGGCCGCACCGCATGCGGTGGTGATGGCCTCGGTCGTCGCCGCGGTCGCCTGCGGCATCGGCTCGCAATATGCGATCAAGCATCTGGTCGACGTGCTGGCCCTCGGCGCCTCCGGGGCGATCTGGCTGGCCTACGGCCTGCTGGTCGGGCTGATCCTGGCCGACAACATGCTGTGGCGCGTCGGCGGCTGGGTCGCCGCGCGCGCCTTCGTCGGCGTCACCGGCGCGGTCCGGCGCGACCTGTTCCGGCACCTGACCGGCCACGCGCCCAGCTATTTCGCCGACCGGCTGCCCGGCATGGTCGCCGGCCGCGTCTCGGCCACCGCCAACGCCATCTTCACCACCGAGAACACCTTCTCCTGGAACGTGCTGCCGCCGGCGCTGGCGCTGGTCGGCTCGATCTGCGTGCTGGCCACGGTCGACCCGGTGATGGCCGGGGTTCTGGTCGCGGCCTCGGCGACGCTGTCGGCCTTCATCTACCGCCTGGCCAAGCGCGGCGGGCCGATCCACCGCAGCTACGCCACCGAGGCGGCGAAGGTCGATGGCGAGCTGGTCGACGTGATCGGCAATATGGGCCTGGTGCGGCTGTTCGGCGCCACCATCCGCGAGCAGGCGCGGCTGGCCGACCGCATCGGGGTCGAGATGTCCGCCCGCCAGCACAGCCTGCGCACGATGGAGCGGCTGCGCCTGATCCATGCGGCGATCACCGCGGTGCTGACCGCCGGCCTGCTGGGCTGGGCGCTGCTGCTGTGGCAGGCGGGGCGGGCGACGCCGGGCGATATCGTGCTGGTCAGCTCGCTCGGCTTCGCCATCCTGCACGGCACCCGCGACCTGGCGGTGGCGCTGGTCGACCTGACCCAGCACATCGCCCGGCTGTCGGAGGCGATCTCGACGCTTCTCGTGCCGCACGACCTGCCCGACGCGCCGCATGCCGAGCCGCTGCCGGCGCCCCAGCATGGCGGCGGCGTGCCGATCGGCTTCCAGCATGTGCGCTTCGCCTATCCGAAGCGGCCGGCGATCCTGGACGGCTTCGACCTCAGGATCGAGCCGGGCGAGCGGGTCGGGCTGGTCGGACTGTCCGGCGCCGGCAAGTCGACCGTGCTGACCCTGGTGCAGCGCTTCTACGACATCGGCGCCGGCCGGATCGAGGTGGCGGGCCGCGACATCCGCGACCTGACGCAGGAGAGCCTGCGCGAGATCATCGGCGTGGTGCCGCAGGACATCTCGCTGTTCCACCGCAGCGTGCGCGAGAACATCCGCTACGGCCGGCCGGACGCGACCGACGCCGAGGTGCTGGCCGCGGCCGAGGCCGCGCATTGCCGGGAGTTCATCGAGGCGCTGCCGGAAGGCTTCGACACCGTGGTCGGCGACCGCGGGGTGAAGCTGTCGGGCGGCCAGCGCCAGCGCATCGCCATCGCCCGCGCCTTCCTCAAGGACGCGCCGGTGCTGCTGCTGGACGAGGCGACCTCGGCGCTGGACAGCGAATCCGAGCGCGCGGTGCAGGAGGCGCTGGACGACCTGATGCAGGACCGCACGGTGATCGCCATCGCCCACCGCCTGTCGACGCTGCGCCGCTTCGACCGGATCGTGGTGATGGAGGCCGGCCGGGTGGTCGACCAGGGCACCCCCGCCGCTCTGGCCGCCCGCCCCGGCGTCTACCGCACCCTGCTGCAGCGCCAGCTGGGCCATGCCGAGGAGGCGCATGCGGCGTGAGGCCGGGCCATTCGCACCGCGGCCCCGCCATGCTATTCACCCCGCAGGCGGCCGCGCCGGGCCGCGCCTCAGGGACGGACACCGATGCCATCGCTCGACCAGCTGCCGCGCCTGCGCCTGCAGCACGCGCCGACGCCCCTGGAGCCGCTGCCGCGGCTCACTGAAGCGCTGGGCGGCCCGCAGCTCTGGATCAAGCGCGACGACTGCACCGGCCTGGCGCTGGGCGGCAACAAGGTGCGCAAGCTGGAATTCCTGCTCGGCGACGCGCTGGCCCAGGGCGCCGACACCATCATCACCGCCGGCGGCCCGCAATCGAACCATGCCCGCCAGACCGCGGCCGCCGCGGCGCGGCTGGGCCTCGACTGCGTCCTGGTGCTGACCGACGCGGTGGCCGGGCGCGACCCGTCCTACCACGCCAGCGGCAACCTGCTGCTCGACGAGCTGTTCGGGGCGCGGATCGAGCTGCACCCCGGCACCGCCGATGCCGATGCCGAGATGGCGCGCGTGGCCGAGGAGTGCCGGGCGGAGGGCGGCACGCCCTATGTTGTCCCGGTCGGCGGCTCCAACGCGCTCGGGCTGGTCGGCTATGTCGATGCGGCGCGGGAGCTGCTGCGGCAGGGCCGCGACCAGGGCGTCGCCTTCACCCATGTCGCTCTGGCCAGCGGCAGCGGCGGCACCCAGGCCGGGCTGGCGCTCGGCCTCGCCCTCGGCGGCAGCGCGGCGCCGGCGGTCGGCTACTGCATCAGCCGGACGTCGCAGGAGCAGCGGCCGAAGGTCGCCGGGCTGGTCCAGGCCGGGGCCGAGCTGCTCGGCGTGCCGGCGCCGCTGGCGCCGGAGGACCTAGTGCTGGAGGACGGCGTGGTCGGCGCGGGCTACGGCCTGCCGACGCCGGGCATGGTCGAGGCGCTGCAGCTGGCCGCCAGCCGCGACGCCATCGTGCTGGACCCGGTCTACACCGGCAAGGCGATGGCCGGGCTGATCGCCGGCATCCGCGCCGGCCGCTACCGGCCCGACGATGTGGTGGTGTTCCTGCACACCGGCGGCGCGCCGGCCCTGTTCACCTATCCCGACGCCTTCCCGATCCATTGGGGCGAATGACGGATCAGGATCTGCCGCGCTGCGGCTGGGCGCAGGGCGGGCCGGCGATGCTGGCCTATCACGACCGCGACTGGGGCACTCCGGAGCGCGACGACCGCGCTTTGTTCGAGAATCTCAGCCTGCAGGGCACCCAGGCCGGCCTGTCCTGGCGCCTGGTGCTGGAGCGGCGCGGCAACTACCAGCGCGCCTTCCACGGCTTCGACATCGCCCGGGTGGCGGCGATGACCGACGCGGAGATCGAGGCGCTGCTGGCCGATGCCGGGCTGATCCGCAACCGGGCCAAGCTGAACGCGGTGCGGACCAATGCCCGGGCGACTCTGGCGGTGATCGAGGCCGAGGGTGGCCTCGGCCGCTATCTCTGGTCCTTCGTCGGTGGCGAACCGCTGGTCAACCGCTGGAAAGCCCATGCCGAGATGCCGGCCACCAGCGCGATCTCCGACCGGATGAGCCGCGACATGAAGCGCCGCGGCTTCGTTTTTGTCGGCTCCACCGTCTGCTACTCGCTGATGCAGTCGGCCGGGCTGGTGAACGATCACATGGTCGGCTGCTTCCGCCACCCGGAGTTCGGGCGGTAGGGGCCTCAAGGGCCTGGCAGTAGACCCAGCACCGTCATTGCGAGGAGGCGCAGCCGACGAAGCAATCCAGGGGCCGGTTTGCATTGGCCCCTGGATTGCTTCGCTTCGCTCGCAATGACGGCGAGGGAGACCCTCCACCGGTCCAACGTCACTCCCCTTGATCCCCACCGCCGCCCGGCGCCAGGATAAGCCATGGCGGAGACCAGGGCATTGCCGCCGGAGGCGCTGAAGGCGCTGTCCCGGCGGTCGGATTCGGAAGGGCTGCGGGCGCTGGCCCGGCATGCCGGGCTGATCGCGCTCGGCGTCGCCCTGGTGCTGGCCGCGCGGGGGACTCTCTGGGTGTGGCCGGCCATGGCGCTGCTCGGCGCCGCCGAGATCTCGCTGTTCGCGCCGCTGCACGAGACCACCCATCGCACGCCGTTCCGGTCATTGTGGCTGAACCGGCTGGTCGGCTGGGTCGCCGGCTTCGTCCTGGTGCTGCCGCCGGAGGGGTTCCGGCTGTTCCACATGGCGCATCACCGCCACACCCAGGATCCGGGCCGCGACCCGGAGCTGATCGGCGCAAAACCCCTGACCCGCGGCCGCTACTGGCTGATCCTGACCGGTCTGCCCTACTGGTCGAGCCAGATCATGGGCCTGCTGCGCACCGCTTCCGGCCGCGACCGCTCGCCCTGGATCCCGGCGGCCGACCGGGCCCGGGTGGCGGCGGAGGCGCGGGCCTACCTGCTGCTCTACGCCGCCGTGCTGGCCGCCAGCCTCGCCACCGGCAGCGCTCTCGCCCTCCTGCTCTGGGCCGGGCCGGTGGGGCTGGCCCAGCCGCTGCTGCGCTGGGTGCTGCTGGCCGAGCATTCCGGCTGCGTCCGCAGCAGCGACCGCTGGGCCAACACCCGCACCACCCTGGCCGGGCTGGTGCTGCGCGGGCTGTTCTGGAACGCCAGCTACCACACCGAGCACCACCTGGCGCCCGGCGTGCCGTTCCACGCCCTGCCGCGGATGCATGCCTTGGTCTCCGGCCGCCTCGCCGTGCTGTCGCCGGGCTACCCGGCCGCCCATGCGGAGATCCGCCGCGGGCTGGTATAGGTCCGGTGACCCAACCATAGACCCGTCATGGCGAGCCCCGAAGGGGCGTGGCCTCCTCGCCATGACGAGTAAGGCCGATTGCTGCCTCACCCCCGATCCGCCTGGATGAAGTCCACGAACGCCCTGAGCGGTGCCGGCATGTGGGTGCGGCTGGGGTAGTAGAGGAAGGGGCCGGAGAAGGGCTGCCACCACTCCTCCATCACCGGCACCAGCGCGCCGCTGTCGAGATCCGGCCGCAGCGCCTCCTCGAACATCGAGATCAGGCCCAGCCCGGCCGTTGCCGCCGCGAGCTCCATCTCGATCGAGGTCGCGATCAGCGGCCCCTCCGGGCTGATGCGGATCACCCGGCCGTCGCGCTCGAACTCCCAGGGCGCGACCCGGCCGCTGGGGAAGCGGTGGCGGATGCAGGCATGGTCCAGCAGGTCGTTCGGATGGCGCGGCCGGCCCCGGGCGGCCAGGTAGGCCGGGGCGGCGGCGATGACGAAGCGCTGGGTGCGCGGCCCGACCGGCACCGCGATCATGTCGCGCTCGATCCGCTCCTCGTAGCGGATGCCGGCGTCGAAGCCCTCGGCCAGCACGTCGACGAAGCTGTCGTCGCCCACCACCTCCAGCCGGATGCCGGGATGCGTCGCCAGGAAGCGGCAGGCGATCGGCGGCAGGATATGGCGGGCGACGATCGACGGCACGTTCAGCCGCAGCGTGCCGGCCGGGCTGTCGCGGACGCTGGTCACGGCGTCGAGCGCGCCGGCAATCTCGCCCAGCGCCGGGCCCAGCCGTTCGAGCAATCTCTCGCCGGCCCCGGTCGGGGTGACGCTGCGGGTGGTGCGGTTCAGCAGGCGCACGCCCAGCCGCGCCTCCAGCCGCCGCAGCGCGTCGCTGAGCGAGGAGGCGGAGACGCCGCGCAGGCCCGCGGCGCCGCGGAAGCTGCGGGCCCGGGCCACGGCGACGAAGGCGTCGAGGTCGGAGAGATCGGGGCGGCTCATCGTTCGGATATCCGTACGGCTTGTTCGCCATTGCCCGGATTATCGCACGAACCGGGCCGGCCCATATTCCCGTCGAACCATCCTCTCCAGGAGCCTGCCATGCAGTATCACCCGCTCGGCGTCACCGGCCCGCGCGTCTCCGCTTTTGGCCTCGGCGCCATGGGCATGTCCGGTATGTACGGCCCGTCCGACCGGGCCGAGAGCATCGCCACCCTGCATGCGGCGCTGGACGCCGGCATCACCCTGATCGACACCGGCGACTTCTACGGCTCCGGTCACAACGAGATGCTGATCGGCGAGGCGCTGCGGGCCACCTCGAAGCGCGATGCCGCGATCCTCAGCGTCAAGTTCGGCGGCCTGCGCGACCCGGCCGGCGGCTGGACCGGCTTCGACGCCCGGCCGGCGGCGCTGAAGAACTTCCTGGCCTATTCGCTGCAGCGGCTCGGCGTCGACCATATCGACATCTACCGCCCGGCCCGCCTCGACCCGAACGTGCCGATCGAGGACACGGTCGGCGCCATCGCCGAGATGGTGCAGGCCGGCCATGTCCGCCATATCGGCTTGTCCGAGGTCGGGTCGGAGACGATCCGCCGCGCCGCCGCGGTGCACCCGATCGCCGACCTGCAGATCGAATACTCGCTGATCTCGCGCGGCATCGAGGACGGCATCCTGGCGACGTGCCGCGAGCTCGGCATCGGCATCACCGCCTATGGCGTGCTGTCGCGCGGCCTGATCAGCGGCCGCTGGCAGAAGGGCAGCACCGGGGCGGGGGATTTCCGGGCCTACAGCCCGCGCTTCCAGGACGGCAATGTCGAGCGGAACCTCGAATTGGTCGAGGCGCTGCGGGCGGTGGCCGAGGCCAAGGGCGTTACCGTGGCCCAGATCGCCATCGCCTGGGTGGCGGCGCAGGGCCGGGACATCGTGCCGCTGGTCGGCGCCCGCCGCCGCGACCGCCTGGCCGAGGCGCTCGGCGCGCTCGACGTCGTGCTGACGCCGGAGGATCTGGCCCGGATCGAGCAGGCCGTGCCCAAGGGCGCCGCCGCCGGCGACCGCTACATGGCGGCGCAGATGGCCCATCTCGACAGCGAGCGGCCGCACCGCTGAGTCAGGTGGGCGAGGCGCCGACCTCGCCTTCTATTCTCCCCCTCCCCTTGCGGGAGGGGGGGAGTGAAACGGGGCGATGCGGGGG
>NZ_NHON01000035.1 GCF_002195995.1 Inquilinus limosus | reverse complement strand
GCCGGGTCACCAGCCAGTAGCCCAGGCCGGGCGGGGCGAAGGGCGGGCCGCCCAGCGGCTCGACCAGCGCGCCGCCGCGCAGCTTCTCGCCGATCAGCGCGTGCCGGCCCATGGCCACGCCCTGGCCGGCCAGCGCCGCCTCCAGCACGATGTTGTAGTCGTGCAGCATCAGGGTGCGGGCGCGGGCCAGGTCGAAGCCATGCGCCGCGGACCAGGCCGGCCATTCGATCGGCTCGCGGGCATAGGACAGCAGCAGGGTGTGGCGCAGCAGGTCGGCCGGGGCCGCGATCGGCGGGCCGCGATCCAGCAGCGCCGGGCTGACCACCGGGGCGATGCGGTCGGCCAGCAGCAGCGTCGCCTCGACCTCCGGCCAGCCGCCGGTGCCGTAGCGGATGGCCAGGTCGGCCTCGCCGCCGCCGATATCGACCAGGGCGTTGGACGGCTCCAGTCGCAGCTCGATCTCCGGATGCGCGGCGGCGAAGCGGCCGAGCCGCGGCACCAGCCAATGGGTGGCGAAGGAGGCCAGCAGGCTGACCCGCAGCACCGCCCGCTCCGGCGCCCGCACCGCACGCGTCTCCTCCGCCAGCAGGTCGAAGGCGCGGCGCACCCCGTCGAGATAGCGCTCGCCGGCCGGGGTCAGGGCGATGGCGCGGGTCTTGCGGACGAAGAGGGCGGTGCCCAGCTCCTGCTCCAGCCGCTGCACCTGGTGGCTGATCGCGCTCGGCGTCACCAGCAGCTCCGCCGCGGCGCGGCGGAAGCTTAAGTGCCGGCCGGCGGCCTCGAAGGCGCGCAAGGCGGGCAGGGAGGGCAGGCGCCGCATCGGCTCACGGCCCGAAGACGGACCAGCCCATCGCCTTGGCCAGCCGCTCCAGCGCCAGGGTGCCGAGCAGCGAGTTGCCGTGCTGGTTCAGCCCGGGCGACCAGACGGCGACCGAGGCGCGGCCCGGCACGATCGCCAGGATGCCGCCGCCGACGCCGCTCTTGCCCGGCAGGCCGACGCGGAAGGCGAAGTCGCCCGAGCCGTCGTAATGGCCGCAGGTCAGCATCAGGGCGTTGATCCGCCGCGCCCGCTCGGGCGACACCACGCGGTGCCCGGTCGACAGCCGCCCGCCGCCATCGGCCAGGAAGCGGCCCGCGGTGGCCAGCTGCCGGCAGGTCATGGCGATGGCGCATTGGTGGACATAGACGCCCAGCGTCATCTCCACCGGGTGGGCCAGGTTGCCGAAGGACTTCATATAGGCGGCCAGCGCCATGTTGCGGTAGGCGGTGCCGGCCTCGGACCGCGCCACCGTCTCGTCGATGGCGATGCTCTCGTCATCGGCCAGCCAGCGGATGAAGCGCAGGATCGACCCGATCGCCTCGCGCGGCTGGTGCCCAGCCAGCACCACATCGGTCACCACCAGCGCGCCGGCATTGATGAAGGGGTTGCGCGGCACGCCCTGCTCGTATTCCAGCTGGACGATCGAGTTGAAGGCGTTGCCCGACGGCTCGCGCCCCACCCGGCGCCACAGCGCGTCGCCGACGGCGCCCAGCGCCAGGGTCAGGGTGAAGACCTTGCTGACGCTCTGGATCGAGAACGGCACCTCGGCATCGCCGGCGACATGGACGCCGTCGTCGAGGGTGGCCACGGCGATGCCGAACTGGCCGGGGTCGACCTTCGCCAGCTCCGGGATATAGGTCGCGACGTCGCCGCGATGCTGCTCCCGCGCCATGGCATCGGCGATGCCGCCGACGACGTCGCTCAGATCCGGCATGCCGGTTCAGCCCTCGCGGTCGATGGTCATGTACAGGGCGGCGCCGTCCGGCGTGTCGATCGGCCCCCGGCGCTGGAACCCGGCCTTCTCATAGGCGCGGATCGCGGCGGCGTTGGCCGGGGCTGGGTCGACCTGGATCCGCGCCGTCTCCGGCAGCGCCAGCAGGCGGCGCAGGATGAGCTTGATCAGCCGGGTGCCCATGCCGCGGCCGATGACATCGGTCTCGCCCAGGAACAGGTCGATGCCGAAGGTCTGCTGCGGCAGCTCATGCGCGGCCCAGAACGCGTCGGGGTTGGCGTGATAGACATGCATGTAGCCGATCGGCCGGCTGCCCTCGCAGGCCAGGAACGGCGCGATGTTCGGCTCGACCAGATGGGCGGCGATCTGCGACAGCTCCTCCTCCGGGTCGCCCCACCAGCGCATCACATGCGGCCGGTCCAGCCAGCGGGCGATGATCGGCAGGTCCTCGAGGCGCAGCGCGTTCAGGCTGATCGACGGATCGACCACATCGCCGATGTGCTCGTCCGCCAGCTTCAGCGCGACCGAGGCCAGGCCCGTCGCGGGGTCGGGACGATCATCGCTCATGCCGCGCCGAGAAGGGCGATCTCTCGCCGTGTCGGGAAGGGAACAGACTCATGGACCGCATGCTGCTGCGAACGGGTCAAGAACCTGTACCCGATCACGGCGAACGGTCAAAGGGTCCTGTGACACGGCCCGGGCGGCGGCTTTTCGTCATACATACCGGAGAGGGGCCGGCCGGCCGGAGAGCCGCGCCCGCGGATCGGCAGGCGCGGCCCCTTCGGGCTATGCCTTGTCGGTGAAGGTCATCGTCATCGACACGGCCGTCTGGTCCTGCAGGCGGTAGGCGAGGGGGCCGCTCCCGTCGTCCTCGCTGTCGCTGATGACGCTGAAGACCTTCAGGTCCGTGCCGGAATCCGGCCCCATGCCGAGCTCCATGTAGCGGTCGTCGCCGGCATAGGTGAGGCACACGCCCATATCCGCCCCATAGGTGGAGCCGACATGAACCTGCTTGCCCGGCTCCAGCGTATAAGGACTCATCGAGGTCACGCCGTCGAAGATCAGCTTCATGTCGTCGAAATTCGGATCGCGGTCGATCCGGATGCTGGCCTTCGCCCGGTTGATCATGAGGACGGTGTTCTTGAAATCGGCCATGATTTTCGCTCCATTGAAAATGCGAATGCATATGCCGTAATGCGATGAGAAATAACGATCGCGTCCCGGCAATGAACCAAGGAAAACATTCAAACAATAGCAATGAATTCAGTATGAGTGGCGGTTACGCAGCTGTCAACCGGGGGGCTGCGAACGGCCGTACATCGCAGCCGGGTGGCGACAGGACCAGGGGGGCCGGCCTCAGGTGCCTGGGCATACGACCCTCCTGGATCAGCCCAGGTCGTAGGGCAGTTCCTCGTCCCGCTGGTTCAGGAACAAGAGGACGATGCCGGCGAGGGTCAGGAACAGATGGGCGGGCGGCTGGCCGTTCCATTCCTTGGACTGCCACATCGCGAACCATTCGCCGCCGATGGCGACGAAGCCGAAGGCGTAGAGCAGGAAGCCCATGCCGACCCCGGCCAGCGCCGGCGATTTGGCCCGGGCGAAGACGGCGGCGGGCGCGTCCCAGCGCATCGCCATGCGCAGCGCGCCGATCCAGCACATGATCGCCGTGGCCGCCTGCCAGGCGATGATCAGGGCATAGGCCAGATGGGCGGCCCATGGAACGTCGATCGCCCGCCACATCAGGGCGGGCGATCGGAAGGTCGTGTCCATCGCCAGCACATGGCGGACGAAGGCGAAGTTGGAGCCGTAATCGGTCAGGTTGCCGAAGGCGACCAGCGTGAAGAACAGCGCAACGCCGGCTGTGGCCAGGATCTTGAGGACCCTGGCCGTCAGCACGTCAGTGGGCCATCGCCGGTTCGCGGCCGATATCGGCCATCGGGTGCCGCTCCGCCCGCTGCAGGGCCTGGCCCTGGGCATCGAACAGGTGGCAGGTGTCGGCCGAGAAGCCGATCTGGATCTGGTCGTTGGTCTTGACCCGGCTGTCGCCGCCGGCCTGCACCGTCAGCATGCCGACCTCGGTCTTGACGTAGAGATAGGTCTCGCCGCCCAGCCGCTCGACCACCAGAACCTGGCCGGGGATGGTGGCGGCGCCGCTGCCGGCCTCGTTCATATGCTCCGGCCGCACGCCGAGCGTGACCTTGTCGCCGGTCTTGGCGCGGCCCGGCTGCACCGGCACGGTGACCGAGCCGTTGCCCGGCAGGCGGACGGTCGCGGTCGACCCGTTGGCCGCGGTGACCTCGGTCTCGATGAAGTTCATCTTCGGGCTGCCGATGAAGCCGGCGACGAACAGGTTGTCCGGGTGGTGGTACAGCTCCAGCGGCGAGCCGACCTGCTCGATCCGGCCGGCGCTCAGCACCACGATCTTGTCGGCCAGCGTCATCGCCTCGACCTGGTCGTGGGTGACGTAGACCATGGTGGCGTTCAGGTCGTTGTGCAGGCGGGCGATCTCGATCCGCATCTGCACGCGCAGGGCCGCGTCGAGGTTCGACAGCGGCTCGTCGAACAGGAACACCTTCGGGTTGCGCACGATGGCGCGGCCGATGGCGACGCGCTGGCGCTGGCCGCCCGACAGCTCCTTCGGCTTGCGCTTCAGCAGGTGCTCGAGCTGCAGGATGCGGGCGGCGTCGCCGACCTTGCGCTCGATCTCGGCCTTGCTGGTCTTGGCGAGCTTCAGGCCGAAGGCCATGTTCTCGTAGACCGTCATGTGGGGATACAGCGCGTAGCTCTGGAACACCATGGCGATGCCGCGTTCGGCCGGGGGCAGGTCGTTGACCCGCTGGCCGTCGATGGCGAGGTCGCCGGCGGAGATGTCCTCGAGGCCGGCGATCAGCCGCAGCAGGGTCGACTTGCCGCAGCCCGACGGGCCGACAAACACGACGAATTCGCGGTCGCGGATGTCGAGATCGACGCCTTTGATGATCTCGAGATCGCCAAACGACTTACGAATGCCACGGAGCGTAACGCCAGCCATGTTTCCTCCACTGCGCAAACTTTGCCCGCACCATATCCAGCGCGGGCGGCCGAGGCCAGCATTTTGGAACCTCCGGGGCGAAATAGTCTGATGTTTGAACGAATCTGAGCCGAAGCGGCCGGCCGCCGGAGTCCTCGGCGGGGCTGCGATCGATTGACAGGCAGCGGCCCGGCGGTGTTAATCCGCGCGCCCGTCAGGAGCCCTCCAGGCATGCCGATCCGAGATCGTATTCCGCCCGCCGGGACCGGCGCCGCATCGTGAACCGGCCTGCGATCAGGGTCGCCACGGCGGTGGTCGGGCTGGCCGGGCTGTGCGCCATCATCTGGCTGGTCGCCGCGCAGAACGCGGATGCGGTGCTGAATCTGCTGCTCGGCGCCAGCGGCGGCATCCTGCTGGTGGTCGTCTCCCACTTCCTGGCGATGGGCTGCTCGGCGCTGGGGTGGCGCGCCGCGATGCGGCCATTGTGGTCGGCGGGCCCCGGCATCTTCCTGTGGGCGCGGCTGGTCCGGGAATCGGCCAATGCCGTGCTGCCCGTCGCCCAGGTCGGCGGCAATGTGCTGGGCGCCCGGGTGCTGGCGCTGCACGGGGCCGGGACGCTGCCGGCCGGCGCCGGCATGCTGGTCGACCTGACCCTGGAGTTCCTGACCCAGATCCTGTTCTTCGCCATCGGCCTCTTGGTGCTGATCGCGATCGGCGGCGGCGACGCGCTGGGCTGGGCCGCGATCGGCCTCGGCATCGCCGTGCTGATGGGCCTCGGCTTCATCCTGGCGCAGCGCTGGGGCATGTTCCGGCTGTTCGAGACGCTGCTGGGCCGGATCGCGCAGGAGTTCGACTGGCCGGCCCTCAACGCGCTGTCCGGCCTGCACGACACGGTGCTGGCGATCTATCGCGACCGCGGCGCCATGGCCCGGGCCGCCGCCCTGCATCTCGCCTCCTGGCTGTTCGGCGCCGGCGAGGTCTGGCTGGCGCTGCATGTGCTGGGCGCCGATATCGGCTTCGCCGAGGCGCTGGTGATGGAGAGCATCGGCCAGGCCGTCCGCACCGCCGCCTTCCTGGTGCCGGGCGCGCTGGGCATCCAGGACGGCAGCATCCTGGCGCTGGGCGTGATGTTCGGCCTGCCGCCGGAGCTCGCCCTGTCGGTGGCGCTGGTCAAGCGCATCCGCGAGCTGCTGCTGCATGCGCCGGCGCTCCTGATCTGGTACCTCATCGAAGGCCGGCGCCTGCTGCGGGCGCCGGATGTCGCACGCGAGCAAGCCTCCTGATGTCGATCTACACCCAGCCCCACACCTCCTGGACCCACCGCCTGACCCGGATGATGGTCCGGCCCCTGGTCGGCACCCGGGTCACGCCGAACCACCTGACCACGGCGCGCCTCATCACCGGCCTGGCCAGCTGCGCCGCCTTCGCCGTCGGCGACGAGAGCTGGACGGTCTGGGGCGGGGTGATCTGGCTGGTCTCCTGCCTGCTGGACCGGGCGGATGGCGAGCTGGCGCGGCTCGGCAACAGCTCCTCGCCCTTCGGCCATCTCTACGACACGATCTGCGACCTCTCGGTCAACGCGCTGATGTTCCTGGCGATCGGCATCGGCCTGCGCACCAGCTGGCTGGGCGAGGCCGGGCCGCTCCTGGGCCTGCTGGCCAGCGCCGGAGTGCTGGCGGCGTCGATCCTGTCGGCGAAGCTGGAGGCGGCGGGGGCGGTCGAGACCAAGGCCTATGTCGGCATCCTCGGCTTCGACTTCGATGACGCGCTGTATCTGTTCGCGCCGGCCGCCTGGTTCGGGCTGTTCCCGTACATCCTCATCGGCGCGGCGATCGGCGGCCCGTTCTTCGCCATCCTCACGGCGCTGCGCCTTCGCGCCGCACGGGCCGGGGCGCGGGCAGGATAGAGCGCCTATTGACACTCATTCGCAATCTCATCTAAATCCGGCGGACCACACCGGAGCCGCCGACGCATGTATATCTGCATCTGCAACGCCCTGAACGACACCCAGGTCCGGTGTGCCGTGGATGCCGGGGCGAAGAATGCGGGGCAGGTCTATGCCGGGCTCGGCTGCTCCCCCCAATGCGGCAAATGTGTCACCGCCATCCGCCGCATGGTGCACGAGGCCAGCCGCGAGCAGGACGACGTGGCGCCGGTCCTCCTGGCCGCCGAGTAGCGCGCCGCAGCCCCTGTACGCCGCCGCGCCGCGGTGCTAGCCAGCCTCCCTGAGACTTCGAAACGGGAGGCCGCGATGGCAAGGCGCATCATCATCGACACCGATCCGGGCCAGGACGACGCCATCGCCATCCTGCTGGCGATGGGCTCGCCGGAGCTGGAGATCGCCGGCCTGACCACCGTGGCCGGCAACGTGCCGCTGCACCTGACCACCGCCAACGCGCTGAAGCTGTGCGAGCTGGCCGGGCGCACCGACATCCCGGTGGTCCAGGGATCGATCCGCCCGCTGGTGCGGCCGCTGGTCACCGCCGAGGCGGTGCACGGCAAGACCGGCCTCGACGGCTCCGGCCTGCCGGATCCCACGACCAGGCCGGTTCCCGGCCACGCGGTCGACTGGCTGGTCGACACGATCATGGCGGCGCCGGAAGGCACCACCACGCTGTGCCCGCTGGGGCCGCTGACCAACATCGCCGCGGCGCTGGTGCGCGAGCCGAAGATCGCGCCGCGGATCCGCGAGATCGTGTTCATGGGCGGCGGCTTCTTCGAGGGCGGCAACACCACCCCGGCGGCCGAGTTCAACATCTATGTCGACCCGCATGCCGCGCATGTGGTGCTGACCAGCGGCATCAAGCTGACCATGGTGCCGCTCGACGTCACCCACAAGGCGCTGATCTCCCGCGCCTGGCTGGACAAGGTGGCGGCGCTGGGCACGCCGGTGGCGAAGAGCGTCCACGGCATGCTGGATTTCTACGAGCGCTTCGACATGGAGCGCTACGGCACCGCCGGCGGCCCGCTGCACGACCCCTGCGTCATCGCCTATCTGCTGCGGCCGGAGCTGTTCGGCGGCCGCGACTGCCATGTGGCGGTCGAGCTGGCGGGCGAGCACACGCTGGGCATGACGGTGGTCGACTGGTGGGACATGGCCGCGAAATGGAACCGCCCGGACAAGAAGCCGAAGAACTGCCATGTGCTGCGCGACATCGACGCCGACGGCTTCTTCGAGCTGATCTACCAGGCGCTGCAGCGGGTCTGAGGCCGACAGACAGCCGGGGAGGGGATGAGGTGACCGAAGCGCTCGAGAGCATCTTCACCATCGAGGCGGCGCCACTGAAGTTCGGCGCCGGCGCGGTCGAGGAGCTGGGCTGGGAGCTGAAGCGCCTCGGCGTCTCCCGCGTGCTGCTCGTCGCCGACCCGGCGCTGCACGATTTCAAGCTGGTCGACCGGGTGATCGGCATCATCCAGCGCAGCGGCATCGGCGTGACCCGGTTCGAGGGCATCGCGGTCGAGCCGACCCTGGAGTCGCTGGAGCTGGCGGCCGAGGTCGCGCTCGCCGCGGAGGTCGACGGCTTCGTCGCGCTGGGCGGCGGGTCGACCATCGACACCGCCAAGGTCGCCAACCTGATCAAGCGCCATGGCGGCGCGATCATGGACTATGTCAACGCGCCGATCGGCGGCGGCCGCAAGCCGCCGGGGCCGCTGTTCCCGCTGGTGGCGGTGCCGACCACCTCGGGCTCGGGGTCGGAGGCGACGACCGTCGCCATCCTCGACATCCCTGACCTCAAGCTGAAGACCGGCATCTCGCACCGCCATATCCGCCCGAGCCTGGCGCTGGTGGATCCGGAGCTGGCGCGCACCACCCCGGCCGGCGTCACCGCCTCGGCCGGGCTCGACGTGGTCTGCCACGCGGTCGAATCCTACATCTCCAAGCCCTTCGACGCGCGGCCGCGCCCGGCCACGCCGGACGACCGGCCGCCGTATCAGGGCAGCAACCCGGTGGCCGATCTGTGGTCGCTGCGGGCGATCGAGTTCGGCGGCCGCTACCTGGCCCGGGCGGTGGCCAGCGGCGACGACCTCGAGGCGCGCGGCACGATGATGCTGGGCGCGACCATGGCCGGGATCGGCTTCGGCACCGCCGGGGTGCACATCCCGCACGCCTGCGCCTATCCAATCGCCGGGCTGAAGCATGTGTTCCAGGCCGAGGGCTACAGCCGCGACCATGCCTTCGTGCCGCACGGCATTTCCGTGATCGTGACCTCGCCGGCGGCGTTCCGCTTCACCTACGATTCGGCGCCGGAGAAGCACATTCGGGCGGCGGAGCTGCTGGCCGGCCGCCCGGTCGGGGATCCGGGGCCGGACAGCCTGCCGAAAGCGCTGATCGCGCTGATGCGGCAGGTCGGGGCGCCGAGCGGCATCGCCGCGCTGGGCTATGGCGAGGCCGACATTCCGGCCCTGGTCGAGGGCGCGCTGAAGCAGCAGCGGCTGCTGGTCGGCGCGCCGAAGCCGGTCGGGCCGGCCGACCTGGAGCGGATCCTGCGCGAGTCGCTGGCGAATTGGTGAAAGAGAAAGGCCGCCGGATCGCTCCGGCGGCCCCGTATGATGCGTGGCGACGGCTCAGGCGGCGCGCAGCACCACCTCGGTCGGCACGTAGTTCAGGCCCAGCGCCTCGGCCACCGGCTTGTTGGTGACCTGGCCGGAATGGACGTTCAGCCCCTCGCGCAGATGCGGGTCGTCCAGGCAGGCGCGGCGATAACCCTTGTCGGCCAGAGCCAGGGCGAAGGGCAGGGTGGCGTTGTTCAGCGCGAAGGTCGAGGTCCGCGCCACGCCGCCCGGCATGTTGGCGACGCAGTAATGCACCACCCCGTCGACCACATAGGTCGGGTTGTCATGGGTGGTCGGCTTCGAGGTCTCGAAGCAGCCGCCCTGGTCGATGGCGACGTCGACCACCACCGAGCCGGGCTTCATCTTCGCGATCATGGCGCGGGTCACCAGCCGCGGCGCGGCGGCGCCCGGCACCAGCACCGCCCCGATCACCAAATCGGCGCCGGTGACATGCTCCTCGATCGCGTCGACGGTGGAGTAGATGGTGTTCAGCTCGGCGCCGAACTGCAGGTCCAGCTCCTTCAGCCGCTGCAGCGACTTGTCGATCACCGTGACATGGGCCTCCAGCCCCATCGCCATGCGCGCCGCATTGGTGCCGACCACGCCGCCGCCCAGCACGACGACCTTGGCCGCCGGCACGCCCGGCACGCCGCCCAGCAGCATGCCGCGGCCGCCCTGGATCTTCTCCAGGCAATGGGCGCCGCACTGGATCGACATCCGGCCGGCGACCTCGCTCATCGGCGCCAGCAGCGGCAGGCCGCCGCGGGCATCGGTGACCGTCTCATAGGCGATGGCGACGCAGCCGGACTTCATCAGCAGCTCGGTCTGGCGCGGGTCCGGCGCCAGATGGAGGTAGGTGAACAGCACCTGGCCGCGGCGCAGCATGCGGCATTCGTCCGGCTGCGGCTCCTTGACCTTCACCACCATCTCGGCGCGGTCGAAGATCTCCTGGGCGGAGGACACGATCTCCGCCCCGGCGGCGCGGTAGCGATCGTCGCCGAAATCGATCCCGCCGCCGGCATTGGTCTGGACGATGACGCTGTGACCGTGATGGACCAGCTCGCGGACGGAGCTCGGGGTCAGGCCGACACGGTACTCGTGGGTTTTGATTTCCTTCGGCACGCCGATGAGCATGTTTCCCCCGGGTTTCGTTGCCGGCGGCCGCCCTGCGGGCGGCGCCTTACCCGATTCCTACATCAGCCGTGCGGGGAATGACATCACCTGTCGGCGCCGGGGCCGTCCTGCCATGGCACGGAATGACAAAACCGCCGCGAGGCGGGGCCTCCGGCGGTCATCCGGTCAGTCATCCGCGGCGGCGGCGGACGGGTGTCGTCAGAAGCCTTCGCGCTCGAGCCGCTTGCGCAGCATCTTGCGGGCGCGGCGCACGGCCTCGGCCTGCTCGCGGGCCCGCTTCTCCGACGGTTTCTCATAGTTGCGACGAAGCTTCATCTCCCGGAAGATGCCTTCGCGCTGCATCTTCTTCTTCAGCGCCCGCAGCGCCTGATCGACGTTGTTGTCGCGGACATGGACCTGCACGTTCGGTCAAAGCTCCTTTCGCCGCCGGAATGGTTGCCGGCGCAAGGGGTTGTGAGAATATGTCTTGTATCATGTCACTTTTTTCTTGCCAAGCCGGGGTGAATCAGGGCCGGCCGTTTTGCCAGGAGACAAGGCTTTGACTCTGTTGAAGATCACCGGCATGGGGCACCCTGTGCTGCGCCATATCGCCGAGCCGGTGACGGACCCGCTCGACCCGGAGATCGCGCGGCTGGCCGCCGATATGATCGAGACGATGCGGGACGCGCCGGGCATCGGCCTGGCCGCGCCGCAGGTCTATCGGCCGCTGCGGCTGATCGTGTTCGAGGTGCCGCAGGGCCGGCAGGAGGAGGGCGAGCCGCCGGCGCCCGGGGCCCCGACCGTGCTGATCAATCCGGAGATCGTGCCGCTGGGCGACGACACGGCGCTGGGGCTGGAAGGCTGCCTGTCGATCCCGGGCTTCCGCGGCCTGGTGCCGCGCTGGCGCCGGATCGCCTATCGCGGCCTCGGCCTCGACGGCGAGGTGATCGAGCGCGAGGCGGAGGGGCTGCACGCCCGCGTGGTGCAGCACGAGGTCGACCATCTCGACGGCGTGCTGTATCTCGACCGGCTGCGCGACCTGGCCGACCTGGCGCTGGACGCCGAGGCCCGCCATCTCGCCGACCGAGCCTGAAGGGACGCATCATGACCGACCCGACCCCGAACGATCGGCCCCCTGGTGACCAGCCCCATGGTGACCGGACCGCCGGTCGCGACGCGCTGCTGCTGGCGGTCCTGCCGCATGTCGCCTTCGACGGCTGGACCCGGCAGGCGCTGCGGCTCGGCGCCGAGGATGCCGGATTCGGCCTCGACGAGGCCGCCATCCTGTTCCCCGGTGGGATCGCGGCGCTGGCGGACCATCTCCACGACTGGGCCGACCGGGAGATGCTCGATCGGTTGGCGGAGGAGGGCGAGGCCTTCGACGGGCTGCGGGTGCGCGAGAAGATCGCGCGGGCGGTGACGGTGCGGCTGGGCCTGCTGGCGCCCTATCGCGACGCGGTCCGGCGTGACCTGTCGCGGCGGGCGCTGCGGCCGCTGTCGCGGCGCGGACTGCAGCAGCTGCACCGCACCGTCGACGCGATGTGGCGGGCGGCGGGCGACCGGTCGACCGACATCAACTACTACACCAAGCGCGGGCTGCTGGCCGGCGTCTACGCCTCGACCCTGCTGGTCTGGCTCGACGACCGGTCGGAGGGGCAGGAGACGACGCACGCCTTCCTCGAGCGCCGCATCGGCGAGGTGCTGGCCTTCGGCCGCCAGATCTCCGGGCTGAAGCGGCTGGGCGACCTGGCCGAGGCGCCGTTCCGGCTGGCCGCCCGGCTGCGCGAGGGGCGCGGGGCGGCGGCTTCGTAGGTTGTTGGGTTCGCGACAGCGAACCCAACAGCGTGATGCGTCGAGACGTTGAGTTCGCAAAGCGAACCCAACCTACGCGTGATGTCGCGAGGGGTTATTTCTTCCGGAACGCATCCAGCGCCACGACCTTGGCGCCATCGGCCGGCACGGCTTCGGCCGCGACCTTGGCGTCGGCTTCCGCCGGTTCCTCCGCCGCCTCGGCGGCGTCGGCGTCCTCCTCCTCCACCCCCTCCTTCGCGGACTGGAACTGCAGGGCGAAGTTGACCGACGGGTCGGCGAAGGTGGTGATCGCGGCCAGCGGGATCACCAGGCGCTCGGTCTTGCTGGAGAAGCTGAGCGAGACCGAGAACCGGTCCTCGCACACCTCCAGCCCGAAGAACTGGTGTTGCAGGACGATCGTCATCTCCTGCGGGTATTTCTGCCGCAGATAGTCCGGAATCGCGACCCCTCGATGATTGGTCACGAAGGTCAGGTAGAAGTGGTGGTCACCCGGCAGCCCCTTCTCGGCCACCTGGGCCAAAGCTTCCCTGACCACGCCCCGCAGGGCGGATTCGACCATGCGGTCGTATCGGAGTTCGTCGTCCATCCGATCACACTAGACCGGGGCCGGCGGGTTGAAAAGGGAGACGCGCGGCGTCCGGCCGCCCAAGTCCGACATTCCAAGGGGGAGTGAAGCGGGGCGTTCTGTTGCTGGGTGCCCCAAGCCCCACCTCGACGGGGCTAACCGCCGAGGGATTGATCGAGGACGCTTAGCTGCTTACGCAGCCGCGCGAACCTCAGCAAAGTTGTCGTTGGCAACTATTGCAATGGCCCGATAACGGCGGAACCATGCCGGACGAAAACCTTCCCTTTACTACACGCGTCGATCCTATTTCGCCCCCATGCTCCGTCCAACACCGGAGATTTGGTGGAGGCGCCGGGTACCGCCCCCGGGTCCGCAGCGTCTATTCCAAAAGGCGTTTATCGTCATAGTCGGTTGCCCGACACCCCTAAGATAGGGGCTCGGCGGCGCGGATGGAAGGGTCGAAACCGTCATCGGCCCGTCACAGAACGAAATCGGCGACGACCAGCGCGATCGCGCCGGTCAGGCGGATGTGGAAGTCCGAGACGCCGTCGCCATTGATGTCGCCGGCGATGGTGGTAAGTCCGCCGGACTGGGCGAAGCGCAACTCGCCGGCATGGTGGCCGTAGAGGGCCGAGCCGATGAAGCTGAAGGCCTGGTTGCCTGTCATACCGGTGTCGGCATCGATCGCCGAGAGATCCACACGGTCGCTCTGGGCGTGGCTGAAATCGGTGATCAGGTCGGACCTTGCGCCGACCGGGCTCTGCGTTGTCGAGCCGTAGACGAAGCGGTCGGCGCCCGCGCCGCCGGACAGCGTGTCCTGGCCGCCGGCGCCAGTGAGCACGTCATTGCCGTTCCAGCCCTGGAGCACATTGGTCCCGCTATTCCCGACCAGGCTGTCATTGCCCTGGCTGCCGGACAGATTCTCGATGCTGATCAGGATGTCGCCCTGGGCCGTTCCGCCGTTGCCGGCGCCGCTGACCAGATTGGCCAGCACGCCGCTGGAGCTGTTGTAATAGCTGGCCGTGTCGGTGCCGGCGCCGCCGTCCAGCCGGTCGGCGCCGCCTTCGCCGCGGAGCACGTCGTTGCCATGACCGCCCGCAAGTTGATTCGCCCCGCTGCCGGCGGTGATCGTGTCGTTGCCGTCGCCGCCGACCACGTTCTCGATGATGGTGCCGGCGGCGATGGCGAGATGGCGGCCGGCAATGGTGGCTGTGGAATGCAGAAGGTCGATCACCGCGGCCGCGGTCAGCGCGGCGCCGTTGATGGTGTCGCTGCCGCCGGTATCGCTCAGCGTCTGGCGCGACGCGGCGGCACCGACGGTCGCGAATTCGTCCGTATAGACATAGGTGTCGTCGGGGCTGGCGGCATCGCCGTAGAGGTGCAGGCTCCAGGAGTTCAGCACCCCGGTGTCGCCGGCGACCAGGTCGCGGACCGTCAGAGACCACACGCCTTGGCCGAATTCACCCCAATCCTGCACGGTGCTGAAGGTGAAGGCGATGTTGTCCTGGCTCGAACCATCGACGGCGTTTTCGCTCAGCCCCGGCCGGTTGACGAGGACGCTGTCGGTGCCGTCCGGCGAGGTCAGGACGATCTGCAGGTCGCCGATCCAGGTGTGGCTGAGGTTCAGCGTCACTTCGACCCGGTCGATCTCGATGCCCGTGCCGATCGTCAGGCTGGTGGTGACGCCGGCGGTGCTGCCGTCGGGGATGGCGAGACCTGGCGAGGCCGAGGCGGAGACGCTGGTCTCGTTGGCGCTGGTATGGGCCGGGCCGCCCCAACTCTCGGCCAGGCGCACCGCGGCATGGGCGTCGATCAGGCCGAAGCCAATGTCGTGATTGACCGTCAGCCCGCCGCCGTTCCAGTTGGTCGCGCCATTGGTCTGGTCGGTGGCCGCGCCCGGCGCGGCGGAACGGGCGGTGTAGGCCAGGATCTCCTGCACGTCGCGCCAGCCGAGATGCGGATTGGCCTCGAGCATCAGGGCGACGACGCCGGACACCATCGGCGTCGCGGCCGAGGTGCCGTTGAAGCTGGTGGTATAGTCCCCCGCGGCATAGCCGTTGCCGCCGACGCGGTCGGTGGTGACGATGGTGCCGGTGCTCGGGCTGCCCGGCGCGCCGATCAGGATCGAGGCGCCCGGCGTCGAGTAGTCGGAGATGGTGCCGTCCTGGTTGGTGGCGCCGACGGTGATGGTCCAGCGGTTGTTCTGAAAGCTGTGCAGGTTGGTGTCGTCGCCATAGTCATGGGCGTTGCCGGCGGCCTGGACGATGATCGTGCCGAGCCCGCCGCGCCCGTTGGTGGCCGCGTTGATGGTGGCCGCCCGGGCGGCGGCCCAGTCGGACTCCGCGAAATTGTCGAGGAAGGCCGAGTTCGGGTCGTCGAAGAAGGCGTTGCCGAAGCCCCAGCTGTTGTTGAGCACGTCGGCATGGGTCGCGGCATAGTTGCGCGCGTTCACCACCGCGGTCTGCAACGTGTTGAAGAACAGCGGGTCGTAGTAGGACTGCAGCGTCGCGCCATAGGCGACGCCGACCACGCCCGTGCCGTTGCGCTCGGCGGCGATGATGCCGGCCACGGCGGTGCCGTGATTGTCGTCGGCCGTCACCGGCGCGCCGCCGGAACCGCCGGTCGAAGCGTTGAAGCTGTGGGCGCTGTCGATGTTGTCGTTCAGGTCGGAATGGCTGAAGTCGATGCCCTGGTCGTGCACCGCGACGACGACACCGGCGCCGGTATACTCGTCCCAGATATTGCCGAGATGGATGCCCCATTGGCCGGTCAGATGCCATTGCTGGGCGTAAAGCGGATCTGTCGGAGCCGGCATGACGAAATATCCTGCAATGGAAATGGAATGACACGACCATAGCAGGGAAATGCGGCTGTTCCGCGGTGCAATTGCCTTGTGTCTTCGGCCTGCTGCGGCCCAGGGCTTGAGCGCCCCGACACACCAGCCTTGGTCCCTGACCCCGGCGCGGCTACACTATCTGGGTCTTCCTTGAAAGAAACCTGGCCCCATGACGATCACCGCCGACCAGCGCGCCGAGCTGGACCAGATCCGCTCCGCCACCTTCACCACCCGCCGCGCCACGGTGCCGGCGCTGGAGGAGATCCTGTTCGAGCCGCTGCCCGTGCTCGACCACGGCTTCGTGCGGGTGATCGACTATATGGGCGACGATTCGGCGGTGGTGCAGGCGGCTCGCGTCTCCTACGGCCGCGGCACCAAGAAGGTGTCGGAGGATGAGGGGCTGATCCGCTACCTGATGCGGCACTGGCACAGCACGCCCTTCGAGATGTGCGAGATCAAGTACCATGTGAAGCTGCCGATCTTCGTCGCCCGGCAATGGATCCGGCACCGCACCGCCAACGTGAACGAGTATTCCGCCCGCTACTCGATCCTCGACCGGGAGTTCTACCTGCCGGCGCCGGAGCATCTGGCGGCCCAGTCCAGCAGCAACCGCCAGGGGCGCGCCGGGGTGCTGGAGGGCGAGGAAGCGTCGCGTGTGATGGACCTGCTGCGCGAGGATGCCGAGCGCTGCTGGCGCGACTATGCCTGGATGCTGAACGAGGAGATCGACGGCGCCGAGCCGGTCGACCCTTCCCGCCAGGGCCTGGCGCGCGAGCTGGCGCGGATGAACCTGACGCTGAACACCTACACCCAGTGGTACTGGAAGACCGACCTGCTCAACCTCATGAATTTCCTGAGGCTGCGGGCTGATTCACACGCGCAGTACGAGATCCGCGCCTATGCCGACGTGATGGTGGACGCGATGGAGCGCTGGGTGCCGCTGACGTCCCGGGCGTTCCGCGACTACCGCATGAACGCCGCGACGATCTCGGCGCCCGGCCTCGCCGTGCTGCGCCGCATGCTGGCGGGCGAGGCGGTGGCCCAGCCGGACAGCGGCCTCAGCCCGCGCGAATGGCGTGAGCTGATGGCGGTGCTGGGCCGGCCGGCCTGACGCGCCGCCCGGCCGAAAGCTCCGCTCATTTCTCCGGCAGGCCGAACTCGGCGCGCGCCTGCTTGACCTCGGGCTTGGTGTAGTCCGGGTTGTCCCATGTCTGCTGCGATAGCTTGTCGGCCGCGCCGAGCTGCTCGCGGTACTGCCTCTGCTCCTGGGGCAAGTCCAGGCAACGCGGGTCCAGGGCCGCGAGATAGTTCTTGATGTACTGGCGCTTGTTCCCGGGCACGGGATCCTGGCCGCCCTGGGCGACGGCGGCCGGCGTCGGATGGTTCAGGTTCTGCACGACCGCGTTGTACAGCTCCTCCATGACCGCGGGGGAGGACTTGCCCCAGTCGTGGCCGGTCAGCGCCTTGAAGGCGGCGGCGTTGTCGGCGCCGTTCACCTGCCCGATGAAATTCGAGATCTGTGCCCGGAGCTGGCCGCGGTCGCCGCAGTCGGCGGCGGTCTGGATCGCGGTCAGCCGGGGATCGGCCGGCGCCTGGGTCTGGGCCGGGGCCTGCGCGGACGCGGTTTTCAGGCCGCGCTTCTGGGCGGCCTGCGTGACGTCCTGCTTGATGTCGTCGCCGTTGACCGGCCATTTCTGCGCCAGCAGCTGGTCGACCATCTGCTGCTGCGCGCCCTTGTCGCTGCCCAGCGCGTCGAGGGCCTGGTCGACCACGAAGCTGCGAGCATGGGCCGAACCCTCGGCGGCATAGTCGTAGCCGACGAGGTCGAAGGTGGCCTGGACGAAATCGTCCTGCGGCACCGACTTCAGATAGGTCCCGATATCGGCGTTGATCCCGTCCCATTGCTGCATGGCCGTGCCGGAATCGGCGTTCGCGGCATGGTTGGCGCGGGTCTCGATGCTCTGGGCGAAGGCATCGCGTCCCTCGGGACCCAGGGCGGCGGCGCCCTCCGGGGTGGGGGCGGGCACGGCGACGGCCTCGCCGACGAGGATCAAATCGTCATTCGCGAAGTTGTTGGAGGCGGTCATCTCGCTCCAGGGAGAGCCGACCTGGTGCGACATCGTCCACTGCGAATCGCCGGGCTCGGCGATCAGGAACCGCATGTTCGAGGCGTCGGTGGTGCCGTTGCGCTGCATCGCGGCCTGGACCGCCGCCTGCCATTGCTGCTGCTGCCCGGTCGGGACGTAGGTCGTGACGCCGTTCTCGACCTTGACCATGCGTCCGTCCTTGTCGACCTCGATCGCCATTCCGGCCTCCGTCCTCTCCATCCGGGGGCGGCACCATAGGCGACGGACCTCTCCGGAAAGATGACCGTTCGGTGAAGATCTCAATCGTTTAGGATTTGTGGGAATAAAATCACATAAAATGCGCTCCGTCCTCTTTGTCATACAAATGAAATAACGCCGTCACGCAATGTCCCTAGGTTTACCAACCGGTCAACGAAGGGCGGCGGGACGTCATGCTGAAGCCGATCGAGCGCAACTCACGTCCGGTCAATCCGGTCCGGCCCGGCACCGATCCCGACTTCCAGGCGGCCGTCCGCCGGGCCCTGGCCGCCCGCGCCTCGGCGGAGGGGCGCCCGCCCGAATCGCATGGCTACGAGACGGCGGGCGAGGTGCGCCCCGGCGACGCGCTCGAGCGTCTGGTCGGGCCCGACGGTGTCGCCAACAATGGCCAGTTCCCGGACCCGAACACCATCTATCCCGGCGAGATCTATTTCCAGCAGGGGCCGTCGCCGGTCAGCGCCCAGACGGAATCGGTGATCGACACCGCGCTCGCCTATGACCGTGAGCACGACCCGAGCTCGGCCGACAGCCAGCACAACTGGGATGCGGTGCAATCGGCGATCGCCGGCGAGCTGCGCCAGACTGTCCATCTTAATGCCGACGGCAAGCTCGACCTCACCGCCGACCAGCAGGCCAAGCTGCAGGCGCTCAACAGCTGGGCCGTCGGTACCGACCGGCTGTCGCAGGAGACGCAGCAGGCGCTGACCCAGGTCGACGGCGAGGTCCAGAAGCAGTCGCGGGACAAGGCGCTCGACCAGACGATCAACGCGCTGCAGGGCAATCTCGACCAGGTCAAGCACAAGCTTGGCGACCAGAGCTTCGTCCGCAAGGGCTGGGGCTGGATCACGCCGGGCAAGAGCGCGGGCGAGAAGTTCGAGGACTTCCTCCAGGACAAGCTCGACGACGTGAAGGAGCTGAAGGCCAACGACACCGGGCTGCCGGACGCGCAGTACCAGCAGAAGCTGACCGCCGTCCTCGGCAACTTCGACCAGGAGTTCCAGGACCATGCCAAGGACATGGAGGACAGCGATAAGACCTGGGACACGATTGGCGAGGTCGGCCGGGTCGTGGCAGCCACGACTGTCGGCATCATCACCACGGCAGCGACCGGCGGCAACGTCGTGGCCGGCTTCGCCGCGGGATTCGGCACCTATCAGCTGATCGACACCGTCGGCGACGTCAGCGCCGTGGTCCAGGGCAAGGACATGTACGCCGACGGCCACACCTCGCTGATCGGCTTCGGCATGGATGCGGCCAACCTCGACGGCGACAAGGGCGACGGCTGGGGCGTCAGCTGGGACCACACCAAGGCGGTGCTGAAGGACACCGCGATCGACGCGGTGTCGTCGATCAGCACCGCCGGGGCGACCACCGCCGGCCTGAAGGTCAGCGCCGCCGTGACCTCCCGCCTCGCCAGCACGGCGCTGCCGGCGCTGGGCACGCGGGTCGTGGCCACATCGGCCGCGGGCACGGTCGGGCAGGTGGTGAACGGCACCGGCCAGCTCGCCACCGACGCCACGCGGCTGGCCTTCGACAACAAGCTGTTCACTGCCGAGGGCGGGCAGCAGATGCTGAACTCCGCCAAGACCCAGGGCATTTACCTGACCACGGCTCCGGTGACCGGCGCGGTCTCGGGCGCCATCCCGGTGCAGCGCGTGGTCAGCACCGCCTCGGCCGGAACCACCCAGGCGACGCAGCAGGGCGCGTCGCAGACGGTGCAGCAGACGGCGGCCAGCTCGACCCAGCTCTCGCGGCTCGGGGTCACCGCGCAGTTCGGCAATGACGTGGTCAGCAATCTCGGTGGCGCCGAGCTGGTGGCGCAGCTGACCGAAGGCCGTCACATGAACCGTGACGAGGCGATCTCGGCGGCGATGGGGGCGGTGCCGGGCACCGCCCAGAACCTCGCCCTGCACCCGCAGATGATGCAGCGGGTCGCCGACCGGCGCGACATGCTGCAGGCCAATGGCGGGATGCGGGACAAGGACACGATCCCGAGCCTGTGGGGCTGGCAGGGCAAGATCCCGGAGTTCCGCCTGGGCGCCCAGATCCGGATCCTCGGCAATCCGGATCCGGTCACCAGCCTGGTCGACGGCGCCCCGAAGGGCGGCCAGCCGACCCTGGCGTCCTTCGGCGGGGCCGTCAGCTCCAAGATGAACATCAGGGCGATGGGCCAGTCCGTCATGGACAGCCTGGTGATGGGCTCGACCAAGCCGCTGCGGCTGACGCTGGGCAAGGAGCTGACGGTGTCGCAGCGGCCGCGCGAGTACCGCAACATCACGGGGAAGGAGGCCGGGCTGCTGCCCGCCTCCGACCAGACGGTCCTCCAGATCAAGGGGTCGACCGTGGTGGGGAAGGGCCACGACCTCGTGCTCGGGACCGACCCTGCCGAGGTCAAGGCCGATTTCATGCCGACGCTGCAGAAGGTGCGCGACGTCGGCGCGCCACGGGACGAGAACGGCGAGGTGCTGCCCGGAACGGTGATGGAGCTGAGCTGGAGCGGGATGCTGCCGGACGCCCAGCAGGTGACGCTCCATCCGGGCGAGATGGACCTGTTCGGCACCGTCGCCGGTCAGGACGCTCCCGTCGGCGCCTTCGTCACGCTGCCGCAGGACATGACCTTCACCAAGCTGATGGAGGAACAGAAGGTCGGCGTGCGGCCGCGCGCCTGGACCAATTTCATCCCCGTGCTGAACAAGGTCTGGCGCGTCGGCGGCGAGCGGCGGCCGGAGGACAACATCACCGTCACCATCCCGAAGGGCACCAAGGTCTCCGAGCAGGCCTGGGACAACATGAAGGGCACCTATGAGCGGGTGTCGATGCGGACCCGCATCGTGGTGGACGACGCGACCAGGCAACTGCTGCTGGACTCCGAGCCGGATCTCGCGACCGTCCACGACCTGGTCGGGGATGGGAAGATCGATCCCACCCGCGCGGTGTCCTACGTGCCCGGCCGGAAGAGCGGCATGCGCCTGTCGGCCGTCACCGGCAAATATGCCGAGCAGCATGTCGACCTGCTGACCGGCAGGAAATACACGTGGCATCCCGATGCGGCCAATGCCGACTTCATCTTCAATGACCGCTTCCCGACCGAGAGCATTCCCGGCCTGCCGGACAGCCTGCCCAATCCCGACCAGGCGGTCTCCAATGCCGCATACCGGGCGCGGAAGGCGGCGAATAACGGGTTGCCGGATCCCGTGACGGGCGTCCTGCCGAAATCGCTGGGTGGGGACGAGGGCACGACGCCGCTGGTGCGCGCGGTACCGTCCAAGGTCAACCTGTACCGGCGGCTCGCCGGGCCGAACGCCTCCTTCGTGGCGGAGGCGACGCGGTTCACGGGATCGTTCAAGCTGCAGACCGCGCTGAGCTCGCTGAAGACGGTCGTTCCCTGGCTGCAGCGGGTCATTCCCTTCGACCTGTCGCTGGAGTTCCGCGGCCAGGTCAAGATCGATCCCCCGGGCGTGTCGAAGCAGACGCCGCGCGGTGTCTCCAGCGCGGTGCGGAAGAGCGAGACGACCGTCCAGACCTATACAGCGGCCGATGGGTCGGTGAAGCAGTTGCCGGTCCCGGGCTGGCTCGACACCTTCCTGACATGGTCGGAGCAGGGCCAGGGCGTGCTGTTCCCCGAGGGCGGCGTCCACGCGATGAAGCAGTATCTGAAGGACCTGCACGGCCTGCCGACGACCCGGCAGCAGCAGGAGGCCCTCGTGGAGTTCCGGCGGAACGTGCTGCCGAAGCTCGGCAACGAGACCCTGACGACGCCGGAGACGGCTCAGGTGATCCGCGATTTCCTCGAGGGGCAGGCCAAGCCGGTCGGCGTAGCGGCGTCGGGCACGCCGATGCCGCTGTGGACCCAGCAGAACCAAGCCGGCGGCGCGCCCTGACCGGCCGTCCGGTCAACCGGAGCCGGTCACCCGTGATCGATCAGTCCAGGTCGATCACGGGCCGGCTGCACAGGTTGAGGCTCCAGTATTCGGCCTCGGCGCCGTCATTCTGGCGCACCTTGACGTCGAAATAGCAGCCGCCGCGCAGGTCCTCGGTCGGGATCCGGGCGGAGGCGCCGGGCGCCAGCGGCGATGCGCGCAGCCGGTTGTAGCCCCAGGAACTCTCGAAATCGGGCGAGACGCGCAGGTCCTCGATCGCGGCGCTGCGCCGATTCTGGATCTCGACCGAATCCGGCAAGGCCTGGGCCAGCGCCGCCGCCGGCACCCCGGCTGCGGCCGCGGCGAGGACCGCGATCCGGCAGAAACGTCGCATTACTCTCCCACTCCGAGGGCTGGCACCGGGCCTTCTCCCGGTGCCGCAATCGCGCTCGTTATCGGATCGATTTGTGGCGAGGTGGTGACGTCGTGACCGGTCACTCGATCACGATCCGGGGCGCGGCCGGGCCGGCGCCGGAGCGCAGCTTGTCCCACACCCGGGCGGCGATGCCGCGATAGGCCTCGGCATGCGCGCTGTCCGGCGCCGAGACCACGATCGGTTGCCCGGAATCCGAGGTCTCGCGGATGGCGATGTCGAGCGGGATCTCGCCCAGGAAATCGCAGCCCAGCTTCTCCGCCTCGGCCCGCGCGCCGCCATGGCTGAAGATGTCGGTGCGGTGGCCGCAATTCGGGCAGCAGAAATAGCTCATATTCTCGATGATTCCGAGCACCGGGACATCGACCTTGCGGAACATGTTCAGGCCCTTGCGGGCATCCAGCAGGGCGATGTCCTGCGGCGTCGACACGATCACGGCGCCGGCCAGCGGCACCTGCTGCGCCATGGTCAGCTGGGCGTCGCCGGTGCCCGGCGGCATGTCGACCACCAGCACGTCGAGCTGGCCCCAGTTGACGTCGCGCAGCATCTGCGACAGCGCCGACTGCACCATCGGGCCGCGCCAGATCATCGGCGTCTCCTCGTCGATCAGGAAGCCGATCGACATCACCTTCAGCCCGTAATTCTCCTTCGGGTCCAGGCTCTTGCCGTCGGGCGAGTTGGGCTTGCCGGTGATGCCGGTCATCCGCGGCATCGACGGGCCGTAGATGTCGGCATCGAGCAGCCCGACCTTGAGGCCGTTGGCGACCAAGCCAAGGGCGAGGTTGACCGCGGTGGTCGACTTGCCGACGCCGCCCTTGCCCGAGGCGACGGCGATGATCGAGCCGATGCCGGCCACCGGCAGCTTGCGGCTTTGTGCCCCACCCGGGGCGGCGGCCCTGGGCGTAGCGCTAGGCGCAGCGGCCGGCGCGGCCGTGGCGGGGGCCGACGGGCCGGCGCCGCGATGCGCGGTCAGGACCGCGGTCACCGACAGCACGCCCGGGATCGCGCTCACGGCCTTTTCCGCGGCCTGGCGCAGCGGCTCCAGGGCCGGGCCGCGCTGGGGATCGACCTCGATCGAGAACAGAACATGGCCGTCGCGCAGCGTGAGGCCGGAGATCATGCCGAGGCCGACGAGATCGCCGCCGCGCTCCTCGTCCCTCACTGTGCCGAGAGCCGCGCGCACTGCGGCTTCTGTGACCATCGCCCGGCCGTTTGCCATGGTTGAACTTCCTGCCCTTTGTCCAATATGACAGGCTCCACATTTGCTGCCCGTCGCGCCGAGATATAGCATCCGGCGCCCGGGATGACAGGGCGGTCGACGGGGGAAGGGAACTGGATGCCGTGGAGTAATCAAGGCGGTGGTGGCGGCGGTGGCGGACCGTGGGGCGGATCACCGCAAGGCGGCGGACAGAATCCCTGGGGTCGCGGCAGCGGTCCCAGCCAGGCCGATATCGAGGACATGATCCGGCGCGGCCAGGACCGGTTCCGCCAGGTCATGCCCAAGGGCTTCGGCGGCGGCCGCGGCATCCTGGTCGCCATCGTGGTGATCATCATCGGCTGGCTGCTGACCGGCATCTACCGGGTGCAGCCGGACGAGTTGGGCGTGGTCCAGCGATTCGGCGCCTATGTCAGGACCGAGCAGCCCGGCCTGCGCTATCACCTGCCGGCACCGATCGAGACGGTGACCAAGCCGTCGGTGACGACGCAGAACCGGATCGAGATCGGCTTCAGCAGCGGCGAGGGACGGGCCAGCCCCCGCGACGTGCCGGATGAAAGCCAGATGCTGACCGGCGACGAGAACATCATCGACATCGATTTCGTCGTGCTGTGGCGCATCTCCGACCCGGTCGCCTACCTGTTCAACATCAAGAACGCCGACGCCACGGTGAAGGTGGCGGCGGAGAGCGCGATGCGCGAGGTGATCGGCCGCACCGAGATCCAGCCGGCGCTGAATGAGGCGCGCGGCCGGATCGAGCAGGACGCCCGGCGCCTGCTGCAGGCGACGCTGGACAGCTACGGCACCCCTGGCCGCCCCGGGGCCGGCGTGGTGATCGACCAGGTGCAGCTGCAGAAGGTGGCGCCGCCGCAGCAGGTGATCGACGCCTTCGACGACGTGCAGCGCGCCCGCCAGGACCAGGACCGGCTGCGCAACGATGCCGAGACCTACCGCAACGACATCGTGCCGCGCGCCCGAGGCGACGCCGCGCGGGTGGTGCAGGAGGCCGAGGCCTATCGCGAGCAGGTGGTGGCCAAGGCCCAGGGCGACACGGCCCGCTTCACCTCGGTGCTGCAGTCCTATCGCGCGGCGCCGGAGATCACGGCCGAGCGCTTCTATCTGGAGACGCTGGAGAGCGTGCTGAAGGGTTCGAACAAGATCCTGATCGACGACGCCGTCGGCGGCCAGGGCGTGCTGCCCTACCTGCCGCTGAACGAGCTGATCAACAAGCCGGCCGCGGCTCCGGCCCAGCGGGGAGGGCAGTAACATGAACGCCAAGCTTGCCGCCCTCGGCGCAGCCATCGTCGTCGTCGGCCTGGTGCTGGTCGATTCCCTCTACACCGTCGGCCAGAACGAGCAGGCGCTGGTCCTGCAGTTCGGCGAGGTGGTGAAGATCGAATCCGAACCCGGGCTGAAGCTGAAGCTGCCGGTCGTCCAGAACGTGCAGTTCTACGAGAAGCGCGTGCTGGACGTGGACCCGCCGGTCGAGCAGGTGATCCTGTCCGACCAGCGTCGCCTCGACGTCGACAGCTATGCCCGCTACCGGATCGCCGATCCGCTGCTGTTCTTTCAGTCGGTGCGGAACGAGGCCACCGCCAGCACCCGCATCAGCGGCTTCGTCAACAACGCGCTGCGCAACGTGCTCGGCAACTACAACCAGCTCGACGTGCTGTCGGAGCAGCGCGGGCCGATCATGCGGTCGATCCGCGACAGCGTCGAGGCCAACGCCAAGCCGCTGGGCATCGAGGTCGTCGACGTCCGCATCGTCCGCGCCGACGTGCCCGAGGGCACCGTACAGTCGGTCTATGACCGCATGCGCTCCGAGCGTGAGCGCGAGGCGGCGCAGTACCGCGCCCAGGGTGCCGAGTACTCGGCGCAGATCAAGTCGAGCGCCGACCGCGAGCGCACCGTCCTCCTGGCCGAGGCGGAGCGCAAGGCGCAGGAACTGCGCGGCCAGGGCGACGCCGACGCCATCAAGGTGCAGGCCGACGCCTATGGCGCCGACCCGCAGTTCTTCTCCTTCTACCGCAGCCTGGAAGCCTACCGGACTGCGCTGGGGGCGAGCGGCACCACCCTGGTGTTGTCGCCGAAGGGCGACTTCTTCAAGTACTTCAACGACGCCACCGGCCGCGGCCTGGTGCCGGCGGTGACCCAGCAGACCCCATCGGGCCCCAGCCCGGCGCCGTCCCCCGCGCCGGCGGTGCCCGAGGTTCCGGCGCAGCCGGTGCCCGCGACACCGGGGAACCCGGGATGATGCAGGCCCGTTTCTCGCCACGATCGGGTGTATGATGACCGACGCCGGCCTCCCGAATGGGGCCGGCGTCGTGCTTTGAGCGAGGGAGAGCGTTCGTGACCAGACCGATTGCCCGCCGCCCGACCGGCCCCGTCGCCGTCGCCCGCGCCGTGGGAGAGACTGCCCTGCTGCGCTGGGCCACGACGGTGCTGGTCATGACGGCCATGCTGATGGCCGCCGTCCTGGCGTCAGGGGTGGCCCGCGCCGCGCCGGCGCCCGACAGCTTCGCCGACCTGGCCGAGAGGCTGGTGCCAGCGGTGGTCAACATCTCGACCACCCAGAAGGTCCAGGACGGCCAGGACCTGCCGGAGATGCCGCAATTCCCGCCGGGATCGCCGTTCGACGAGTTCTTCCGCGACTTCTTCAACCGGCGCGGCCAGGGCCAGGGTGACCGGCCGCGGCCGCACAACGCCACGGCGCTGGGCTCCGGCTTCATCGTCCGGGACAATGGCTACATCGTCACCAACTACCATGTGATCGAGGGCGCCGAGGAGATCACGGTCGTCCTGCACGACAACACCAGCCTCGAGGCCAAGCTGATCGGCCGCGACGACAAGACCGACCTGGCGGTGCTGAAGGTCGAGACCGACAAGAAGCTGCCCTTCGTCGAGTTCGGCGACAGCGACGGGATGCGGGTCGGCGACTGGGTGCTGGCGATCGGCAACCCGTTCGGCCTCGGCGGCACGGTCACGGCCGGCATCATCTCGGCGCGGTCGCGTGAGATCAACGCCGGCCCGTATGACGACTTCCTGCAGACCGACGCCGCCATCAACCGCGGCAATTCGGGCGGCCCGATGTTCAACATGGACGGACGGGTGATCGGCATCAACACCGCCATCTACTCGCCCTCGGGCGGGTCGGTCGGCATCGGCTTCGCCATCCCGTCGGCCCTGGCCCGCGGCGTGGTCGACCAGATCATCGAGTTCGGGCGCACCAAGCGCGGCTGGCTCGGCGTCCGGATCCAGTCGGTGACGCCGGAGATCGCCGAGAGCCTGGGGCTCGAGAAGCCGGAAGGCGCGCTGGTGGCCGGGGTCACCGATGGCGGCCCGGGCGCCAAGGCCGGGATCGAGACCGGCGACGTCATCCTGCAGTTCGACGGCAAGCCGATCACCGAGAGCCGGCGCCTGCCGCGCGTGGTCGCCGACACGCCGGTCGACAAGCAGGTCTCGGTCACGGTCTGGCGCAAGGGCGCGCGCAAGGACCTGCCGGTGACGCTGGGCGAGCTCGAAGCCGCCGAGCAGTCCGGCCTGCTGGCCTCCGACACGCCGGACAGCAAGCCCGACGCCACCAAGCCGCAGGAGCTCGACGCCCTCGGCGTGACGCTGTCGGCGCTGACCGACGCGCTGAAGAAGCAGTACTCGCTGGCCGACGACCAGAAGGGCGTCGTGGTCACCGCCGTTACCAGCGGGTCGCAGGCCGCCGAGAAGGGGCTGAAGGCCGGCGACGTGATCGTCGAGGTCGGCCAGGCCGAGGTGGCGAACCCCGGCGACGTCGCCAAGAAGGTGACCGAGGCCCGCGACGGCGGCCGGAAGTCCGTGCTGCTGCTGGTCGAGAGCGGCGGCGACCTGCGCTTCATCGCCCTGCCGGTCGGGCCGGGCTGAGGCGGACTGGTATTCCGATGAAGAAGGCGCCGTCGGTGGACGGCGCCTTTTTCTTTGGCCGGCAGGCTATTGAGATCAGGTTTCTTGGTGCCGCCGGATCGGCATGGCCCGATATGATCTGAACTCGGCCCGCCGCCTATCCCCGTCGCCGCAGCCGCCGCAGATCCTCGCGCCGCAGGGCGCCGAGGCCGAACAGGGCGGCGAGGTAGACCAGGCCGGCCACGGCCAGCACCGCCAGCGCGGTGGCGATCGCCAGCAGGTTGGAGCGGCCGGCGAGACCCGGTGCTGCCAGCACCAGCAGGCCCCACAGCGCCGCCGCCATCACCAGCCCGGCCACGACCATGCGCGGCAGCCGCCGCCGGGCCGCGGGGTCGAGCTGGAAATGGCCGCGCCGGTGCAGCACCCAGGCCAGCAGGATGATGTTCAGCCACACCCCGGCCGAGGTGCCGACGGCCAGGCCGACCTGGGACAGCGAATCCATCAGCGCGATCTTCAGCCCGACATTCAGCGCCACGGTGGCGACCGCGATCTTGACCGGCGTCGCCGTGTCGCCGCGGGCATAGAAGCCGGGCAGCAGGCAGCGCACCAGCACCACGGCGGGCAGGCCGAAGGCGTAGGCGGTCAGGGTCAGGGCCGACTGGTGGCTGTCGATGGCGGTGAACCGCCCGCGCTCGAACATCGCCGCCAGGATCGGCTCCGCCGCCACCAGGAAGGCGATGGCGAAGGGCAGGGTCAGGGCCAGCGTCAGCTCGATCGCCCGGTTCTGGCTGGCCAGCGCGCCCTCATGGTCGTCGGCGGCCAGGCGGCGCGTCACCTCCGGCAGCAGCACGGTGCCGACGGCGAGGCCGATGACGCCCAGCGGCAGCTGGTTCAGCCGGTCGGCATAGTTCAGGTAGGACTGGGCGCCGGTCGGCAGCGCCTGGGCGATGATGGTGTCGGCGAAGACGCTGATCTGGGCCATGCCGGCGCCCAGCGTCGCCGGCCCCAGCGCCCGAAAGAACTTGCGCACCCCGGGCGACAGCTCCGGCCACACCAGCCGCAGCGAGGCGCCGGCCCGCCGCATGTCCCATTCCAGGTACAGGAACTGGGCGATGCCGGACAGGAACACGCCCCAGGCCAGGGCATGGCCGGCGGTGGGCAGGAACGGCGTCAGCCCCAGCACCGCGCCGATCATGAACAGGTTCAGGAGGATCGGCGCGGCCGCGGCGGCGCCGAACCGGCCGAGGCCGTTCAGCACGCCGCCCTGCAGCGACACCAGCGACATGAACAGCAGATAGGGGAAGGTGATCCGGGTCAGCTCGACCTTCAGGTCGGTCTGCGCCGCCGTGGCGCCGCCCGGCTCCATCACCGAGATCAGCCAGGGCATGGCGGCCAGGGCCGCGACCAGCACCACCAGCAGCACAGCCAGCAGGATCGCCTGCACCTGCTCGGCCAGCTGCAGCGCCCTGGCCTTGCCCTCGCGCTGCAGCGTGGTGGTGAAGGTCGGCAGGAAGGCAACGTTGAACGCGCCCTCGGCGAACAGCGACCGGAAGTGGTTCGGCAGCCGGTTGGCCAGGAAGAAGGCGTCGGCCACCGGCCCGGCTCCCAGCACCGCGGCGATGATCTGGTCGCGCACCAGGCCGAGCACGCGGCTGGCGAGCGTCAGCCCGCCGACGGAGGCGATCTTGCGGTACACGCCTAGGCCGCCACGAACTCCGCCGCGCGATAGCCCTGCAGGTAGAGCAGGGCGGTGAGGTCGCCATGGGCGATCGACACCGGCACCGATTCCCGCACCAGAGGCTTGGCCCGGAAGCCGACGCCCAGGCCGGCGGCCTGCAGCATCGGGATGTCATTGGCGCCGTCGCCGACCGTCACCGTCGCGTCCAGGCCGATGCCGCGGGCCTCGGCCATCTCGATCAGCAGGGCGCGCTTGGCGTCCTTGCCCAGGATCGGCTCGCGCACCCGCCCGGTCAGGCGGCCCTCGGCCTCGATCAGGTGGTTGCCCTCCGACCGGTCGAAGCCGACCGCGGCGGCCACCGGGCCGGTGAAGGCGTCGAAGCCGCCGGAGACCAGGGCGCAATAGGCGCCGTTCGCCCGCATCGTCGCCACCAGGGTGCGGCCGCCGGGGGTGTAGCGCAGATCGGCCAGGGCGCGGTCGATGATCGACCGGGGCTGGCCCTCCAGCAGGGCCACGCGCTCGACCACCGCCTCGCGGAAATTGATCTCGCCGCGCATCGCCCGCTCGGTGATCGGCACCACCCGGTCGGCGACGCCGGCCAGGGCGGCCAGCTCGTCGAGCGTCTCGGCCTCGACGATGGTGGCGTCCATGTCGGCCACCAGCAGCCGCTTGCGGCGCCCCAGGGCCGGCACGACATTGGCATCGACCGGCTGGCCGGCCAGGGACAGCCGCGCCGCCGCCTGCGCCGCCTTGGCATCGGCTGCCGCGAATGCGATATCGCAGGCGACGCCCGGCGCCAGCCAGTCGACCGCGCCCGGCGTTCCGCCGGCGATCGCCAGCGCGTTGCGCACATGGCGGGTCAGGGCGTCGTCGAGGGCCGGGTGATCCGGGGCGGTGGTGAGGGTGAGGACGAGATCCATGGCGCGGCGCAGCTCCCAGCACAGGCGACCGTCTATGCCGCAGCGCGGCGGTACCTGTCTATGCGCGAAAGGCGGCGGGGCAGGGGCATGACCGACAGCGTCATCATCGTCGGCGGGCCGACGGCCAGCGGCAAGTCGGCGCTGGCGCTGGACCTGGCCGGGGCGCTGGACGGCGTCGTGATCAACGCCGACAGCATGCAGGTCTATGCCGAGCTGTCGATCCTGACCGCCCGGCCGGGCCCGGCCGACCTGGCGCGGGCGCCGCATCGCCTCTACGGCGTGCTGCCGGCCTCCACGCGCTGCTCCGCCGCCGCCTGGTGCGACATGGCGCTGGCCGAGATCGGCCTGGCGCGGAAGGCCGGCAGGCGCCCGATCGTGGTCGGCGGCACCGGCCTCTATCTCCGCGCCCTGACCGAGGGGTTGAGCCCGGTGCCGCCGGTGCCGGAGGAGATCCGCCGCGCCACGGTCGAGCTGCACGAGACCCTGGGCGGCGAGGCGTTCCATGCCGAGCTGATGCGCTGGGACCCGAAGATGGCCCAGCGCCTGGCCCCCGGCGACAGCCAGCGGATGATCCGGGCTTGGGAGGTGATGGTCGCCACCAACCGCTCGCTGGCCGACTGGCAGCTCGAGGCCGGGTCTGGCCCGCCGCCCGGCATGGTGTTCGACTGGATCGTGCTGGCGCCGCCGCGCGACGTCCTCTACGCCGCCTGCGACGGCCGCTTCCGCACCATGATCGCCGCCGGTGCGCTGGAGGAGGCGCGGGCGCTATTGGCGCTTGGCCTGGACCCTGACCTGCCGGCGATGAAGGCGGTCGGGGTGCCGGAGCTGGCGGCGCATCTGCGCGGCGAGATCGAGCTGGAGGCCGCGATCGCCCGGGCCCAGCAGGCGACGCGCAACCTGGCCAAGCGCCAGACCACCTGGTTCCGCCACCAGATCCCGGCCCCGGGCGCAAGGGTGCAACGCAGCCATGTCGCCGTCGCGCAATATTCGGAAAAAATTGCAGCTGAAACTTTGTCTTTTCTTCGCAATTCCGATTGACCTGTCGGATTCCGCCGTCTAGCTTGCCGACCCTCGTTGATCCCCAACGTTGAACGTCGCGGCCCGGAGGGGGCCGCAAACCGAGGTTACCATGTCGACAGAAACGCTGACCGGAGCCGAAATCGTCCTGCGTGCCCTTCGGGACCAGGGCGTAGAGGTTATCTTCGGATATCCGGGCGGAGCTGTCCTTCCGATCTACGACGCGATCTTCAAGCAGAACGCGATCCGCCACATCCTGGTCCGGCACGAACAGGCGGCGGTGCACGCAGCGGAAGGCTATGCCCGCTCGACCGGCAAGGTCGGCGTCGTCCTCGTAACCTCCGGCCCCGGCGCGACCAACGCGGTCACCGGCCTGACCGACGCGCTGATGGATTCGATTCCCATCGTCTGCCTGACCGGGCAGGTGCCGACCCATCTGATCGGCAACGACGCGTTCCAGGAGGCCGACACCACCGGCATCACCCGGCCCTGCACCAAGCACAACTACCTGGTGAAGGACGCCAACCACGTCGCCCGCATCGTGCACGAGGCGTTCTACGTCGCCCGCAGCGGCCGGCCCGGCCCGGTGGTGATCGACCTGCCGAAGGACGTGCAGTTCGCCGACGGCGTCTACACCCCGCCCGAGCATGTCGAGCACCGCACCTACCGGCCGCGGACCGAGCCGGACGCGGAGCTGATCGAGCGGGCGGTCGAGCTGATGGCCAAGGCCGAGCGGCCGATCCTCTATACCGGCGGCGGCATCATCAATGCCGGGCCGGAGGCGTCGGCGGCGCTGCGCGAGCTGGTCGAGCTGACCGGCTTCCCCTGCACCTCGACCCTGCTGGGCCTCGGCGCCCTGCCGGCCTCGGACCCGCGGTTCCTGGGCATGGTCGGCATGCACGGCACCTACGAGGCCAATCTGGCGATGCACGGCGCCGACCTGATGGTGGCGCTGGGATCGCGCTTCGACGACCGCGTCACCGGCAAGATCAGCGCCTTCTCGCCGGGGTCGACCAAGATCCATGTCGACATCGACCCGTCCTCGATCAACAAGAACGTCCATGTCGACCTGCCGATCGTCGGTGACGCCGGCCGCGTGATCCGGGCGATGGTCGAGCTGTGGAAGCAGCGCGGCCACAAGTCCCGCGAGAAGGCGATCGCCGGCTGGTGGGGCAAGATCAAGGAGTGGCAGGCGCGCAACTGCCTGCAGTTCAGCCAGGACAAGTCGCATGACGCGATCATCAAGCCGCAATACGCGATCAAGCGCTTGGCCGAGTTGACCGCCGACCGTGACGACGTCTACATCACCACCGAGGTCGGCCAGCACCAGATGTGGGCGGCGCAGCTGATCCCGTTCCAGAAGCCGAACCGCTGGATGACCTCGGGCGGGCTCGGCACCATGGGCTACGGCCTGCCGGCCGCGGTCGGGGTGCAGATCGCCCATCCGGACGCCCTGGTGATCGATGTCGGCGGCGAGGCGTCGACGCTGATGAACATCCAGGAGCTGTCGACCATCGCCCAGTACCGGCTGCCGGTGAAGATCTTCATCGTCAACAATTTCTGGATGGGCATGGTGCGGCAGTGGCAGGAGCTGCTGCATGGCGAGCGCTACTCCGAGAGCTATTCGGAGGCGCTGCCGGACTTCGTCAAGCTGGCCGAGGCCTTTGGCCTGACCGGGCTGCGGGCCACCAACATGGGCGAGGCCGACGATGTGATCCGCGAGATGCTGCGGATCAAGGGGCCGGTGGTGGTCGACATGCAGGTCTCCAAGATGGAGAACTGCTTCCCGATGATCCCGGGCGGCGCGGCCCATAACGAGATCCTGCTGGGCCCGGCCGACCAGGCCGCCAAGCCGACCTCGGAGGAGGGGATGGTGCTCGTATAAGGCGCGGACGACGCCGCTCGCCGCGGCCGTCCCCCCGGAAATGGGGGATGGCCGCGACCCTCGTCTCGTGACCTCACTGGATCGACCATGACCCCCCCGCAGACCCAGATCGAAACCCATACCATCGCCGTGCTGGTGGACAACGAGCCGGGCGCTCTCGCCCGCGTCATCGGCCTGTTCTCCGGCCGCGGCTACAACATCGAGAGCCTGACCGTGGCCGAGGTCGACGCGGCGCGGGACCTGTCCCGCATCACCGTCGTCACCTCCGGCACGCCGATGATCATCGAGCAGATCAAGGCGCAGCTGGACCGGCTGGTGCTGGTGCACAGCGTGCACGACCTGACGCTGGACGGGCCGGCGGTGGAGCGCGAGCTCGCTTTGGTCAAGGTCCGCGGCGCCGGCGACAAGCGCATCGAGAGCCTGCGCATCGCCGACGTGTTCAGGGCCCGCGCCGTGGATTCGACGACCGAGAGCTTCGTGTTCGAGGTCACCGGCTCGTCCCAGAAGATCGACGCCTTCATCCAGCTGATGATCCCGCTCGGGCTCGTCGATGTCAGCCGGACCGGCGTCGTCGCCATCGCCCGGGGGCCCGAAGGGCTCCTGAGCGCCGAGTAACTCCCCTGAAGCTGTCGGTTGCCAGCAGCCGGCGGTTCCCGTCATCGTTGAGAAAGGCCGGGCCGCCCGGCCCCGTGTGAGAGGACAGAGCAATGCGCGTGTATTACGACCGCGACGCGGATGTGAACCTGATCAAGTCGAAGAAGGTGGTGATCGTCGGCTATGGCAGCCAGGGCCATGCCCATGCCGCCAATCTGCGCGACAGCGGCGTCAAGGATGTGCGCATCGCGCTGCGCCCCGAGAGCCCGACCGTGAAGAAGGCCGAGGCCGCCGGCTTCACCGTGATGTCGCCGGCCGAGGCCGCCGCCTGGGGCGACGTGCTGATGATGTGCACGCCGGACGAGCTGCAGGCCGACATCTACGCCCGCGACCTGGCGCCGAACATGAAGGAAGGCGCCGCCATCGCCTTCGCCCACGGGCTGAACGTGCACTTCAACCTGATCGTGCCGCGCAAGGACCTGGACGTGTTCATGGTGGCGCCGAAGGGCCCGGGCCACACCGTGCGCTCGGAGTACCAGAAGGGCGGCGGCGTGCCCTGCCTGATCGCGGTCGACCAGAACGCGACCGGCGCCGCGCTCGACATCGGCCTGTCCTACGCCTCGGCGATCGGCGGCGGCCGCGCCGGCATCATCGAGACCACCTTCAAGGAAGAGTGCGAGACCGACCTGTTCGGCGAGCAGGTGGTGCTGTGCGGCGGCCTGACCGCGCTGATCATGGCCGGCTACGAGACCCTGGTCGAGGCCGGTTACGCGCCGGAGATGGCCTATTTCGAGTGCCTGCACGAGGTCAAGCTGATCGTCGACCTGATGTATGAGGGCGGCATCGCCAACATGCGCTACTCGATCTCCAACACCGCGGAATACGGCGACTACGTCACCGGCCCGCGGATCATCACCGCGGAGACGAAGGCCGAGATGAAGCGCGTGCTGGACGACATTCAGTCCGGCCGCTTCACCCGCGACTGGATGCTCGAGAACAAGGTCGGCCAGGCCAGCTTCAAGGCCACCCGCCGCCGCCAGGCCGAGCACGACATCGAGAAGGTCGGCGAGAAGCTGCGCGCGATGATGCCGTGGATCGCCAAGAACAAGCTGGTCGACAAGGCCAAGAACTGAGCCGGACCGTCTCCGGACTGGGAAAGGGCCCCGCGAGGGGCCCTTTTTCGTTGGCGGGCTGGCAAGGGTGAAGCCCGGACTTTCGCGTTGCCTCTCCAGCAAGCGAGAGCCTTTCGGAATTCAAACACCGTCATTGCGAGCGTAGCGAAGCAATCCAGGGGCCGGTGCGCACCGGCCCCTGGATTGCTTCGTCGGCTTCGCCTCCTCGCAATGACGGTGAGGGGTGGGCGTTGTGAAAAGGTCTCGCAAGCGGGAGAGGCAACGCGCGCCCGGCAACTACTCCGCAGCCGCCGCGACGCTCCGGCCGAACACGGCCCGCCGCAGTCCCCAGGCGACCACGACCACCGCGGCCGAGGCCAGGCTGAGGAGGATCTGCGACCGGGTGTCGTCCTGGAAGCCCATCGCCACCAGCACTGCCACCATGCCGGCGATGGTGAGGAGGGTGAGCACCGGATACAGCCACATCTTCACCCGCAGCCGCTCCGGCGGCGTGCGCGGGCGCAGCACCAGCTGCGACACGGCGATCATCAGATAGACGAACAGGATGACCGCGCCGGAGGAGTTCAGGAGGAACAGGAACACCGTGTCCGGCGAGACATAGGCGGCGACGACGGAGAGATAGCCGATCAGGGTCGAGGCCAGGATCGCCCGCGCCGGCACGCCGCTCCGGGTGGTGCGGGTCAGGCCGCCCGGGGCCTCGCGCCGGCCCGCCAGCACGAACAGCATGCGCGACGCGGTGTAGAGGCCGGAGTTCAGGCAGGACAGCACCGCGGTCAGCACCACCGCGTTCATCAGGTCGGCGGCCCAGGCGATGCCCATCCGCTCGAAGGCGACGACGAAGGGCGACTGCTTCGGCGCCAGGCCGTCCCAGGGCAGGATCACGGTCAGCAGGAACACCGAGCCGATGTAGAAGATCAGGATCCGCACCACGACCGAGCGGGTTGCCTTCACCACCGCGCGCTCCGGGTCCTTGGCCTCGGCCGCGGCGATGGTGGCGATCTCCGCCCCGACCATCGAGAACACCACGACGACGATGCCGGAGAAGATCGCCCCGACCCCGTTCGGCAGGAAGCCGGCGGCGGGCGTCAGGTTCGAGAAGTCCATGGCGTGGCCGGGCCACAGCCCGAAGACATAGGCGCAGCCGAGCAGCAGGAACACGACGATGGTCGCCACCTTGATGCCGGCGAACCAGTACTCGAACTCGCCGAAGGAGCGGACGGAGTAGAGGTTGGTCGCGGTCATCAGCAGCAGCAGGCCCAGCGACGCCGCCCACAGCGGCACGTCCGGCAGCCATTTCTGCAAGAGGCCGGCGCCGGCCACCGCTTCGAACCCGACCACGATCACCCAGAAGTACCAGTACAGCCAGGCCACGGTGAAGCCGGCCCAGTCGCCCAGCGCCAGCCTTGCATAGTCGGAGAAGGAGCCGGTGGAGGGGTTGGCCGCCGCCATCTCGCCCAGCATGCGCATCACCATGATGATCAGCACGCCGGTGACCGCATAGGTCAGGAAGGCGCCGGGGCCGACCGTGCCGATGATGGAGCTGGAGCCGACGAACAGCCCGGCGCCGATGACGCCGCCGATCGCGATCATGCTGAGATGGCGCTGCTGCAGGCCCTGGTGGAGCCCGCCCTCCGGTGCTTCGGCCATGGTTGATCTTCTTGTTGTGGATCCGATGCCCGCCCTCCTAGCCTGATTTCGCCGGCCGCACACGCGATTTTGTCGGGAATGAGGCGTTCTGGCCTGTATGCGACGCCGTCTGTAGGATTTCCGGCCGAGATCCAGGGAGATGTTCATGCCAAGCACTGTTGACGACGATGTGGCCCATCTCGCCCGGCTGGTCGGGCTGGCGCGTTCGGATCCCGACAACATCCGCCTGCTGTCGCCGCGCGACGCCTGCGCGGTGGCGCTGCTGCTGAACCGCCTCGACCTGCTGCCGGAGGCGCAGCGCCACCCACTGGCGGCGTTGGAGCTTCTGGGTCCGGACGGCCGCGACAGGGTGCTGGACCTCTACCGCCGCCGCGCCGGGCTGGACGCTTCGCAGGACGCGTGACGCGCCTCACCGGATCACCCTGCGGGCCCGGTTCAGCAGCGTCGGCGGGATGATGACGCCCATGGCCGCGGCCGATTTCAGGTTCACGACGAGGTCGCCGCCGCGGGCGTTGATGACCGGCATCTCGCCGGGCTTCTCGCCCTGCAGCACCCGGACGACCATGGCGCCGGTCTCGCGGCCGAGCTGGTAGTAGTCGAAGCCGATCGCGGCGACGGCGCCGCGGGCGACGCTCTCGGTCTCGGCGCCGAAGACCGGGAGGCGATTCTCGAGCCCGACCCCGACCACCGCCTCGACCGCTGAAGCGACGGTGTTGTCGGTCGGGACATAGATCGCGTCGACCTTGCCCACCAGGCTCAGGGCGGCGGCGCGGACATCGGCCGTCTTGGTGGCGGTCGCCTCGACGATGCCGACGCCCCGGTCCGGCGCCATCTTGCGCAGCGTCGTCACGGTCCAGACGCTGTTCGCCTCGCCCGGGTTGTAGATCACGCCGAGGGTCTTCACGCCCGGCATGATCGCGCGGATCAGGTCGAGATGGTCGGCCAGCGGCTGCATGTCGGAGGTGCCGGTGACGTTGCCGCCGGGATGGTCGCGGCTGGCGACCAGCCTGGCGCCGACCGGGTCGGTGATGGCGCCGAACACCACCGGGATGTCGCGCGTCGCCGCGGCCACGGCCTGGGCGGAGGGTGTCGTGATCGGCACGATCACGTCCGGCGCCTGGCCGACATATTTCCGGGCGATCTGCGCCGCCGTGGCCGCGCTGCCCTGGGCGGATTCAAATTCGAAGACGAGGGTCTCGCCCTCCTTGTATCCGGCCTGTGCCAGGGCCGCGCGCACCCCGTCGCGGACGGCGTCGAGCTGCGGATGCTCGACGATGGCGGTCACCGCCACGACCGCTTTGTCGGCGGCGGGTGCGGCGGGTGACAGGAGCGCCAGGACGGCCCCGGCCGCCAGCGCCAGACGGATGATGTGCATGGAGGGTTCCCCGTGGTGACCCGGCCCAGGCGGCCGGGCGACCGCATTGACGCAGATGGCGGGGATTCCTCGTGTCCCGCGGGGAACAGCGGGCGGTCGGGCGGCTTCCGGCCGCCCGGCTCAGCCGGGGGACTGGAGGGCGGACGGGGCCAGCAGCAGGATGGCGCCAGCGGCGATCAGCGCCAGGCCCGGCCAGTTCGCCTTCAGCCCGAAGCCGCTCAGCCCGAAGGAGCGCTTCTCACGGCTGAACCGGCCGATCCAGATGGCCTGGAAGGCCGAATACACCAGCCCGGCGATGACCAGGAGCGCGCCGATCAGGGGCAGCAGCGCAGTCAACGGCATGGCGACCTCCATCCCGGCCCTCCGGCGGAACGTCTCGCGGCGCCGGACGGGGCGGCCGAACAAGCAACGGGGCCGGGCCGGCCAGGGTTCCGGTCGGCCAGCCGCACCCCGCGCTCCCCCGGGGGGACGGGAAGGGCGCAGGCCGTGCGGAGCTGTCGTGAGAAAGCCGCGCAGCGAGCCGCGCTCAGCTGCTGTCGGGTTTCCATGGCTTCGAGGGAAGCCGGCCGGTGGCGGACTCATCCATCGGGCGAGGCCAGCCCTCCACGGACGCAGGTTCGGCGGCCTCCGCCGGCAGCGTGTCGTCGGCCGCCGCCTTCTCGGCCAGCCGGGCGGCAGCCACGTCGGGTCGGGCGGTAGGCTGATCCTGCGGCAAGCCGCGCTGTGCCGGGGGGAACAGCCGCCCGGCGCCCGATCGCCTAGATCTGCTCGCGACCATACATGAGGCGAGGAACACCATGGCCATCGTCAACGGAACCGGGGGGAAGGATTTCATCCATGAGGCCGGCGACGGCCTGCCCGTGCCGGCTGGCTTTCACGGGATCGCGCTGGCGACGGCCCGGAACGACATCATCCAGGCAGGGGCAGGCGACGATATCGTGGTGTCGGGGGCCGGCAATGATTTCGACGATGGCGGCGCGGGAAACGACATCCTCCGCGGCAGGCTCGGCGACGACACCCTGCTGGGCGGCGACGGCAACGATGTCCTCCAGGGCGGCGCGGGGGCGGACAATCTGGTGGGCGGGGCCGGCGTGGACATGGCCGACTACAGCGGCAGCCTCAACGCCACCTTCGTGCGGATCGGCTTCGGGGATACGGACGGGATCGGCAACAGCGACTCCGTCGGCGATCAGGTGGCGGCCGATGTCGAGAACCTGGGCGGCTCCGACTTCAGCGACTTCTTCGACGGCGCGAACGGCAGCAACATGCTGCTCGGTCGCGGCGGAAACGACGTCCTGACAGGCGGTGCCGGCGATGACACGCTCAATGGCGGCGAGGACGACGACATCCTGACGGGCGGCGCCGGCAGCGACCATCTCATCGGCGGCGCCGGCAGGGACAGGATCACCTATGACGACAGCGCGGCTGCTGTGACCGTGAACCTGGCGACGCGGGTCGTCTCAGGCGGCACGGCCCAGGGGGACGTGATCGCCGACGATATCGAGGATGTCATCGGCGGCCAGGGTGCCGACCGGCTGACCGGCGATGGCGGCGCCAACCTCCTGGACGGGCGCGACGGCAACGACATCCTCCGCGGCGGCCCCGGCGCCGATCTGTTCAGTGGCGGGGCCGGCATCGACCTCGTCACCTATTTCGGCGCCACGGTCGGCGTGAAGGTGAATCTACAGGGCGGCTCCGGCAGCGACGGCGATGCCCAGGGCGACGCTTATGGGCTGATCGAGAACGTCAATGGCGGCAAGGGCGGAGACGTGATCGCCGGCAACGCCGAGGCCAATGCGTTGAGCGGCTTCGAGGGCAACGACATCCTCATCGGCGGCGCCGGGCGCGACCGGCTCGGCGGCGGCATCGGCGCCGACACCTTCGTCCTCACCGCGACCGGCGACAGTGTCGTCGGCGCCGATGCCGACCGGATCACGGATTTCAGCCGGGCCCAGGGCGACCGCATCGACCTGTCGGAGATCGACGCCAGCACCGTCGCCACCGGCGACCAGCCCTTCACCTTCATCGGCACCCAGCTCTACCACCATGTCGCCGGCGAGCTGCGCTTTGCCCAGTCCGGCGGCGCCACCACCATCGCCGGCGACGTCAATGGCGACGGCGCGTCGGACTTCCACATCGTGCTGGCCGGCGCGGTCGCGCTGACGGCGGGCGATCTCGTGCTGTAGCGCCTCAGCCGCTCAGCCGCGGTACAAGCCCAGGCGCTGCAGCAGCTGGCCGATCACCCGGCCCAGCCGCTCGGCGATGCTGGCGGGCCGCGCGGCTTCGCGCACCGGCTCCGCCGCCCGGGGATGATGGCCGGGCGCGTCCTCGTCCTCGCCGGCGAAGGCGGCGCGCGCCTGCTCCAGCAGCACCGGGATCGACCGCGCCTGGCGCAGCAGCAGAGGCAGGAACAAGAGCGCGACCACCGCGCCGATGATCAGGAGCTTGACGGGGCTGAAGCCCATGGCGGCTCTCCGCTCAGGCCTGCTCGCCGGCGCGCTGGCGCCGGGCGCGGACCGGGACGGCACGGCGGGCCGCGAACTTGGCGAAGGCCGCCAGGGTCAAGGCGCCAGCCAGCAGCGGGGCGCCGGTCATCAGGATCCACTGGGTCTCGCCGATGCCCTCCAGCTCGCCGACACCCTGGGCCACCAGCCAGCCGGGCGCCAGCATGGCGGGCACCCAGACGATGGCGGACAGGACATTGGCGATCTGGAAGCGGGCGGGGCGCATGCGCATGATGCCGGCGATCAGCGGCACCACGGCGCGCAGCGGCCCCAGGAAGCGGCCGAGGAAGATCGAGGCGGTGCCCCAGCGGCGGAAGAACAGCCGGCCGCGGGCGATCATCGCCTTGTCGCGCGAGAACGGCCAGACGTTGCGGGCGTTCGGCCCCAGCTTCTGCCCCAGCCAGTAGGAGACGGCGTCGCCCAGCACGGCACCGGCGATCGACCACAGGATCACGGGCACGGGGTGCAGGAGGCCGCCGCCGACCAGGGCGCCGGTGGCCAGCATCAGGGCGGTGCAGGGGACGAACAGGCCGACCACGGCCATGGATTCGCCGAAGGCCAGCAGGAACAGGATCGGTCCAGCCCAGGCCTGATTGTCGGCGATGAACTGCGTGACCTGGGCAACGAAGGATTCCACGATGCGTCCGATCGGTTCAGAGGTCGTCTCGAAATTCTACACGACCTTACACGACAAAAAGGGGAGGGCCGGGGCATGACGCCGCCGGCCCCATTCTAACCTCAGAGCTCGTCGCCGCCCATATCGAACCCGGCGTCGGAGGCGAAGTCGTTGGCGGTGTCCTCCGCCGCCTGGCCGATGCCTTCGGCCGCCTGGGCGACGTCGGGCGTGAAGGCGTCCATCAGCAGGTTGCCGAGGACGACGCCGCCGGCGACGCCCATGGCGGTCTGCATCGCGCCGGCCATGAAGCCGCCACCGCCGGACCGGCCGAAGCCGGGCTGGCCGCCGAAGCCGCCGCGGGCGCCGTAACCCTGCTGCGCGCCATAGCCGGGCTGCGCCTGTTGCCGGCCCCAGGGCGAGCCACCCGGCTGCGGCCGTTGCTGGCCGCCGCCGAACAGCCCGGCCAGGAAGCCGCCGGCCGCAGGCTGGGCGGCGCGCCGCTCCAGCTCGTTGATCTGCGCCTGGGCCGCAGCCAGCGCCTGCTCCTGCACCAGGATGACCTGGGCCATGTAGTAGGCGGCGGCCGGCTGCTCGGCGAGGCGACGCCGGATCAGGTCCTCGGCACCGGCGTCGCGCGGGCCGCCGTCGCGCTCGGCCCGCTGCAGCTTCACGAACAGGTCGTCGATGGCCTGCTTCTCGGTGTCGTACACGCGCTTACTCCTCTCGCGAGCCGGTCAGGCTCAGCAGCAGCTGGAACATGTTGATGAAGTTCAGGTACAGCGACAGCGCACCCATCACCGCCATCTTGTTCAGGCTCTCGCTGTCATAGTGCTCGGCGTACTCTTCCTTGATCCGCTGGGTGTCCCAGGCGGTCAGGCCGGTGAAGATCAGCACGCCGGCGACCGAGACGATGAACTGGATCGCGGTCGAGCCGAGGAAGATGTTGACGATCGAGGCGATGATGATGCCGACCAGGCCCATCATCAGGAACGCGCCGAAGCGGGACAGGTCTGCCTTGGTGGTGTAGCCGTACAGGCTCATCGCGCCGAACATGACCGCGGTGATCATGAAGGTGCGGGCGATGCTGGTCCCGGTGAAGACCAGGAAGATCGACGCCATCGACAGGCCCATGACGCCGCAGAAGGCCCAGAACACCATCTGCGCCGTGGAGGCGGAGACGGCGTGGATGCGGAACGACAGGAAGAACACGAAGGCCAGCGGCGCCAGCATCACCACCCATTTCAGCGGGCTGGTGAAGATCGGGATGTAGATCGCCGGGGTGCTGGCGACCAGATAGGCGACCAGGCCGGTCAGGACCAGGCCGAGGCCCATGTAGTTGTAGACTCGCAGCATGTGCTGCCGCAGGCCGGCGTCGAGCTCGGCGGCCGAGGCGCGCTGGGCCGTCCCCTGCCATTCATATTGTTGCATGTTCATGGTGTCGTTCTCTCCTTCGAGACCATTCAGTAGAGGGTGTCGGCCAGGCCGTTGGCGGCGGTCAGCAGGTCGTCGGCCTTCGCTTCCGCGCACAGGGCGTAGACCGCGGGGCCGACCTGCCAGTAGGCGACCGTGACGTCATTGGCCCGCTGCGCCTGCGGCTGCTGCACGTCGAAGCCGTCGGTGGCGGCGGCGAACAGCGTCACCAGGCCGAAGCGGTCGGTGTCGATCGTCGCCTCGAAGCCGGAGCCGCCGTCCCAGGGCACCACCTCGATCGACCGGATCGACCAGCCCTGCGGCAGGTCGGGCAGGGTGATCGGCGCCTTGGCCAGGTCCTCCGGCTTCAGCCCGCCCTTGGGCTCGGCCGGGTCGACCAGGTGGCGGTACAGCACGGTGCGATAGGCGTCGCCGGCCTCGTCGGCATAGGCGGGGATGCCGGCCGAGGCGCTGTCGATCCGGGTGACGCCCAGCATCGACTGGGCGCCCCAGCCGATGCCGACCAGCAGCACCACCGCCGCCACCCGGCGCAGCCGCACGGTCAGCCGGCGCCAGCGCACGGCCCGGCCCAGCAGCCGGGCATTCTCGTAGCTGGCGACGCGGATGCCGGCATCCTCGGCGAAGGCCAGGCGCAGCGCGTCGCGCAGGCGCAGATCGGCCATCACCTGGGCGGCCAAAGCAGGGTTGGCCTCGAGATGGGCCTCGACCTCGATCCGGCGCGGCAGGTCGAGCTCGCCGTCGATATAGGCCTGGATCTCGGCTTCGGTGGGGTCGGTCTGGATCTGGGTCATGGGCGTCACTCCACCAGCCGCAGATGCGGCGGGGTCGGTCCGTCGGTGCGGCTGGCCGGGGTCTCGGCGCCGCCGGCGCTCTCGCGCAGCGCGGCGCGGGCCCGGCCCAGCCGCGACATCAGCGTGCCGAGGGGGATGCCGAGGATGGTCGCAGCCTCCTGGTAGCGGAACTCCTCGACCGCCACGAGCAGCAGCGCCTCGCGCTGCTCCTCCGGCAGGGCCATCAGGGCCCGCTGCACCTGGGCCAGTTGCACCCGCGCATCCTGGCTCGGCGCGCCGGACTGGGGCGCCAGCTGCGTCGCCTGGGCGATGCGGGCATCCTCGGCGCGGCGGCCGCGCAGCCGCGAGGCATGGGCGTTGTGCATGATCGAGAACAGCCACGGGCGCAGGGCCCGGTCCGGCTGCCAGCCGCGACGGCCCTCATAGGCCTTCAGCAGGGTGTCCTGCAGCAGGTCCTCGGCCTCGGCGGCATCGCGGGTCAGGACCAGCGCGTAGCGCTTCAGCCCCGGCAGCTCGGCGATGACGTCGAAATCATCCTTGCGGCGTTTCATGCCCCATATACGCAGCCACCCCCGGTTTTCATCCCAGGCCTCGCGCCTTGTTCCGGTGGAGGCACGGACAAACTCTCAACACGATCCTGGATATGATGATTTTTGCGAGGTTTTTGCAGACGAAATGCAGCCTGCCGGTGTTATAGGCAGCAATACTCGATAGTCCGGCGCGATTCGGAGCGACATGACCGACGACACTGTGGAGCAACGCCGATCGGTCGATCCCTCCGTGTCCGATCGCTACATCGGTCGTCCGGTCGGTTCCGCAGCAGCCTCGGTCGCTCTGCCGTATCCGTCGCGGCCCGGCATCCTCGACCGCTGGCCCGCCTGGCTGGTCGGCCTGGCCGGGCTGCTGGCCCTCGGGCTGGTGCTCCGCTTCGCCCTCGCCCTGGCCTTCCCGCGCATCCACCACGCCGACGAGCTGTTCCAGTATTACGAGCAGGCGCACCGCCTGGCCTTCGGCCAGGGCATGGTGCCGTGGGAGTATCGCGAGGGCATCCGCTCCTGGCTGCTGCCGGGCATGCTGGCCGGGCTGATGAAGGCGGTGTCCTGGGTCAGCGACGACCCGTCGGCCTATCTCGGCGTTTCCAAGGCGCTGTGGTCGGCGCTGTCGCTCAGCATCCCGGCCGTGGCTTTCCTCTGGGCCCGGCGCGCCGCCGGGCTGACGGCGGGGCTGACCGCGGCCTTCATCGGCACGATCTGGTTCGAGCTGATCTATTTCGCGCCGACGGCGCTGACGGAATCGATCGCCACCAGCCTGCTGCTGGTCGGCTGCTGGCTGGCCTGGACGGCGGAGGCGGGGGACCGCCGCCGGCTGGTCTGGGCCGGGGTGCTGTTCGGCCTGGTCTTCGTCTTCCGCTTCCACCTGCTGCCGGCGATCGTGACGGCGGTCCTGATCGCCGGGCGCGGCGACTGGCGCGGCCGGATCCGGCCGATGCTGCTGGCCGGGCTGGTGCCGGTGGTGCTGTGCAACGGCCTCTTGGACTGGGTGACGTTGGGCTGGCCGTTCCAGTCGGTGCTGAAGAACTTCTGGATCAACATCGTCGAGGAGAAGAGCCACAGCTTCGGCGTCATGCCGCTGGGCTTCTACTTCACCGAATACGCCCGGGTCTGGTCGTGGTGGCTGGCGCCGATGGCGGCGCTGATCGTGCTGGGCGCGCGCCGCCAGCCGATGCTGGTCGCGGTGCCGCTGGCGGTGGTGCTGTCGCACAGCCTGGTCGCCCACAAGGAATACCGCTTCGTCCTGCCGGCGCTGCCCTTCCTGCTGATCCTGGCCGCGATCGGCACCGAAAGGCTGGCCCGGCGCCTGTCGGGGCTGGCGGCGGGGCGCTGGCCGGCGCGCTGGGGAGCGATGCCGCGCTGGGCGCCGCTGTCGGTGCTGTGCGCCGCCTGGGTCCTCGCCTCCGGCCTGCTCTCGGGCAGCGACCGCTGGGGCCCGGAATGGAGCCGCGTCGCCCCCGGCATCGCCACCGCCACGGCGCTGCACGACCGCCAGGCGCTGTGCGGCCTGGGCCTGATGACGCCGTGGTGGGACCTGCCGGGCTACACCACCCTGCACCGCGACGTGCCGGTGTTCTGGTTCGGTGACGACACGCGCCGGTTGTGGCGTTCGGCCCCGTCCTTCAACTACGTGATGGCGCGGCCGGAGCAGATGCCGCCGGGCACCGCCTACCGGCTGGAGAGCTGCCCGAGCGAGATCTGCCTGTACCGCCGTCCGGGGCAGTGCGCGGCGCCCCGCGATATCGGGGTCAGCGGGGCAATGGCCGAGCGCGGCAACTGAGTCCGGGCGCCCCGAGTCGCGCCGACTCTCCGCTTGAGACTCGGACCGGGCTGGTCTAAAGCAACGCGGCGGCGGGATCGGCCCGCCGTTCCCGTTTCTCGCACTGGCCCATCCCAGCCGAGTCCGGCTGACAGGAAATCACCGTCGCATGTTCAATTTCTTCGGTTTCCTTTCCGCCGACATCGCCATCGACCTGGGCACGGCGAACACGCTGGTCTACGTCAAGGGCCGGGGCATCGTGCTGAACGAACCGTCGGTCGTGGCGATCCAGACGCACCGCGGCAAGAAGCAGGTCCTGGCGGTCGGCGACGAGGCCAAGCTGATGCTGGGCCGCACCCCGGGCAGCATCATCGCCATCCGCCCCCTCCGCGACGGCGTCATCGCCGATTTCGAGGTGGCGGAGGAAATGATCAAGCATTTCATCCGCAAGGTCACCAACCGGCGCAGCTTCGCGGCGCCGGAGATGATCATCTGCGTGCCCTCCGGCTCGACCGCGGTCGAGCGCCGGGCGATCCAGGAATCGGCCGAGAGCGCCGGGGCCCGCCGGGTCCGCCTGATCGAGGAGCCGATGGCGGCGGCGATTGGCGCCGGCCTGCCGGTGACCCAGCCGACCGGCAGCATGATCGTCGACATCGGCGGCGGCACCACCGAGGTGGCGGTGCTGTCGCTGGGCGGCATCGTCTCTTCCCGCTCGGTCCGCGTCGGCGGCGACAAGATGGACGAGGCGATCATCGCCTATATCCGCCGCAACCATAACCTCCTGATCGGCGAGGGCTCGGCCGAGCGGATCAAGAAGGAGATCGGCTCCGCCGCCCCGCCGGAGGACGGCGAGGGCCGCTACATGGAGATCCGCGGCCGCGACCTCTTGAACGGCGTGCCGAAGGAGCTCCTGATCTCCGAGCGCCAGATCGCCGAGAGCCTGGCCGAGCCGATCAGCCAGATCGTCGAGGCGGTGAAGGTGGCGCTGGAGCATACGGCGCCGGAGCTGGCCGCCGACATCGTCGACAAGGGCATTGTCCTGACCGGCGGCGGCTCGCTGCTCGGCAATCTCGACCTGGTGCTGCGGCACTCGACCGGCCTGCCGGTGTCGATCGCCGACGACCCGCTATCCTGCGTCGCGCTGGGCACGGGCCGGGCGCTGGAGGAGCGATCGCTGCAGGCGGTCCTCATCAGTGCTTACTGAGATCTGAAAGCGGCGTTATTGTAAGGGCATAGCGGGGTACGGCGAGGGCCCCGCTGCAACCGTTGGCGACGGACGGAACATGCGGGTGATGCAACGGAGCAGACCGGCGGTTCGCATCGCGGCAGTCAGGGCCGTCGCTCACCGATTCTCCTTCGGCCTCCTGCTGTTCGCCGCGGTCAGCCTGCTGATGGTCGGCAAGATCGACGCCGTGTTGCTGGATGGCGTCCGCGCTCGCGTGGTCGACGCGGTGGCGCCGATCCTCGACGCCATGTCGCGCCCGGCGGCCAGCGTCGCCCGGCTGGTGACCGAGGTGCAGAGCCTGTCCGACATCCGCGGCGAGAACGCCCGGCTGCGGCAGGAGCTGTCGACGCTGCATCAGTACCAGGACGTCGCGTTCCGGCTGGAGGCCGAGAACCTGACGCTGCGCAACCTGCTGAACTACACCCCGGATTCGGCCCATTCCTTCCTCACCGCCCGGGTGGTGGCTGACAATGGCGGCGCCTTCGTGCGCAGCCTGACGATCAATCTGGGATCCGCCAACGGCATCCGCGACGGCCAGGCGGTGCTCGGCGGCCGCGGCCTGATCGGCCGGATCGTCGAGACCGGCGACCATTCCGCCCGGGTGCTGCTGATCACCGACCTCAACGCCCGCATCCCGGTGACGATCGAGCGCACCCAGCAGCGCGCCGTGGTCGGTGGCGACAACACCGACCGGCCGCGCCTCCTGTACCTGCCGCCGGACGCCTCGATCCGGGTCGGCGACCGCATCGTCACCTCCGGCGCCGGCGGCATGTTCCCGGCCGGCCTGCCGGTCGGCGTCGTCGCCGCGGCGCAGGACGCCACCATCCGGATCCAGCCGATCGAGCCGCTCGAGGCCATCCCCTACGTCAAGGTCGTCGATTTCCGCACGCTCGATCCCGGCATGGCGATGCAGCCCGTGCCCGGCTTCGCGCAATGACCGGGGACCTGCTGCACAAGCTCGACCTCGCCGCCCGCCACGCCGCCCCCGGGGCCGTGACGCTGATCCTGGTGCTGGTCGGCGTGACCCCGACGCAGCTGCCCTATTACAGCAGCATCGCGCCGCTGCTGCCGCTGGCCTCGGTCTATTACTGGGGCGTGTACCGGCCGGACCTGATGCCGATGTGGCTCTTGTTCCTGGTCGGCCTGCTGCATGACGCGCTGACCGATTCGCCGATAGGCCTGCACGCCGCGATCCTGCTCCTGTGCCAGTGGGTGCTGCTGCGCCAGCGCCGCTTCCTGGCCGGGCAGCCCTTCGCGGTGCTGTGGCTCGGCTTCGCCGTGCTGGCCGCCGCGGTCACCCTGGTCGAATGGATCGGCGTCGGCCTCTACGACGTCGCCGTGGTGCCGCCGCGGCCGCTCCTGATCCGGCTGGCCGTGACCATCGCCATCTTCCCGCCGCTGGCCTGGCTGTTCATCCAGGTGCATCGCGGCTTCCTGCGGGCGGCGGACTGATGGACCGCGACGCGGACCGCTCGCGCGGATTCACCCGCCGCGCTTTGGCCCTCGGCGGGCTGAAGCTCGGCCTGCTCGGCGTGCTGGGCGGGCGGCTCTACTACCTCCAGGTCGAGGAGAGCGACCGCTACAAGGTCCTGGCCGAATCCAACCGCATCAACATGCGGCTCCTGGCCCCGTCGCGCGGCCTGATCACCGACCGCTTCGGCGCCCAGATGGCGGTGAACGACCAGAACTTCCGCGTCGTGCTGGTGGCGGAGGAGGCGAAGGACATCCAGGGCGTGCTCGGCCGGCTGGGGCAGAACGTGCCGCTGACCGATGCCGACCTGGCCCGCATCATCCGCGACGTCAAGCGCCGCCGCGCCTTCGTGCCGGTGACGGTGAAGGAGAACCTCAGCTGGGACCAGGTCTCCTGGATCGACGTCAACGGGCCGGAGCTGCCGGGCCTGTCGATCGAGGTCGGCGAATCCCGCCGCTATCCGTTCGGCGTCGAGATGGCCCATATCATCGGCTATGTCGGCGCGGTGGCCGAGGCCGACCTGACCGGGGAGCCGGTGCTGAGCCTGCCGGGCTTCCGCATCGGCAAGTCGGGGATCGAGCGGCAGTACGAGACCGACCTGCGCGGCGTCGCCGGGTCGAGCCAGGTCGAGGTCAACGCCGTCGGCCGGGTGATCCGCGAGCTGAACCGCGACGAGGGCAAGCCGGGCCAGGAGGTGCGGCTGACCATCGATTTCGATCTGCAGCGCTACGTCATGGAGCGGCTGAAGACCGAGTTCAGCGCCGCCGCCGTGATCATGGACGTGCACAGCGGCGACGTGCTGGCCATGGCCTCGCACCCGTCCTTCGACGCCAACCTGTTCCCGAACGGCATCAGCACGACCGATTGGCGCCGCCTGGTCGAAGATCCGTACGGCATCCTCAACAACAAGGTGATCAACGGCCAGTACCCGCCGGGGTCGACCTTCAAGATCGCGGTGGCGGCGACGGCGCTGGAGGCCGGGGTGGTCACGCCGGACCAGCGGGTGTTCTGCCCCGGCTATGTCGATCTCGGCGACCACCGCTTCCACTGCTGGAAGCGCGGCGGCCATGGCAGCCTGAACGTGGTCGACGCCATGGCCCAGTCCTGCGACGTCTATTTCTACGAGATGGCGCGGCGGCTGGGCATCGACCGGCTGGCCGAGGGCGCCCGCAAGTTCGGCATCGGCCAGAAGCTCGGCGTCGACCTGCCGAACGAGCGGCCGGGGCTGATGCCGGACAAGGCCTGGAAGGAGGGCGCGATGGGCACCTCCTGGCAGATGGGCGAATCGCTGATCGCCGGCATCGGCCAGGGCTATGTGCTGGCGACGCCGCTGCAGCTCGCCACCATGACCGCGCGGCTGGTCAATGGCGGCAAGGCGGTGGTGCCGCGGCTGGTCATGGCGGTCGGCGGCGAGGCGATGCCCGAGGTGCCGGACGCGCCGCCGATCGGCGTCGCCAAGAGCCATATCGACACGGTGATCGAGGGCACGGTCGCGGTGATGACCCGCGGCACCGGCAAGCGGTCGCAGATCAAGCAGAAGGGCATGGAGATGGGTGGCAAGAGCGGTACCAGCCAGGTCCGCCGCATCACCATGGCCGAGCGCGCCGCCGGCGTGAACCCGGACAACTGGCCGTGGAACCAGCGCCACCACGCCTGGTTCGTCGCCTACGCCCCGGTCGGCGCGCCGCGCTACGCCTGCTCGGTGATCGTCGAGCATGGCGGCGGCGGCAGCGAATACGCGGCCCCGATCGCCCGCGACATCCTGCTGGAATGCCAGCAGCGCGAGTCCGGCCGGCGCCTCCTGTCGGCCGCCCCGGGAGAGGGCAGCGATAAAGGTTGAGACTTTCGTGAAGAAAGGGTTGCAACCCGTCCGGCCGGCGGCTATATCACCGGCCGTCCCGAGCGAACGGGCGCATAGCTCAGTTGGTAGAGCAGCTGACTCTTAATCAGCGGGTCCTAGGTTCGAGCCCTAGTGCGCCCACCAGTTCGCGGGATGGAAAGAGCAGGCTCGCTTCGGCGGGCCTTTCTTTTTGCCCGCGATCCGTCCCGGGCGACCTGGGTGACGACGCCGGCGCTCATGACCGCCGCTCTCTCACCCCTCCCTTACGATCCGCTGCAGCATGCCGCGGAGCCGGGCGGTTTCCTCGACGGTCAGCGGCCGGGCGGCGAGGGGGCCGGAATAGACCTCGTCGCGCCGCTCCGGCGGCAGCGTCATCGAGCGCCAGCTGGAGGCGGCGCCGGTGGCCAGGCGGCGCGACAGGAAGCTGCAGCCGCGGCGGAAGAAATCGGCCTCCCAATCGTCGAAGGGCTGGTCCAGCCGCTCCAGGTAGCGGGCAGCCCATTCGGCGATCTCGGAACGCGGCGCGCGGGGCTGGCCTCCGGCCATGGATCTCGACCTCCGACTCCAATGCAGGCTTGTCGGCCGAAGCCTGTTTGGTGCGGGAATAGGACAGTGGTCGTTAATCCTTCGTGAATTCCGGCCGGGATGGGCGGGCGGACCCAAAATGCAGCGCCGCCTCGATCCGCTGCAGCCGGGACAGGGTCGAGGCTAGGCCGGCACAGAGCAGCCACAGCACCAGCCCGGCGACCACGGCGCCGCCGCCCATGGTCCAGGCCTCGGTCCGCAGCTGCCGGCCCAGCCCCGGCCCGTCGCCGATCATGTCGGCCAGCGCCGAGATGCGGGCATCCGGCGCCGCCAGCATGTCGGCGGGCCGGTCGGGGATCAGGGCGGAGACCTGGCCGAGCAGGTTGGCGGTGCCGATCAGCCGGGCGGCCAGGACATAGCCGGCCAGGAGGCCGGCGACGAAGAGAAGGATGCCGAGGGCGTGCAGCGCGACCGCGAGGCCGGGCATGCGCTGGCTGTCCGGATCACGGCTGGTCAGCGGGCGTCGGTCCCTGGAGGCCTGGAGCATGCATCCCCTCGCGCGATCCGGGAGGGGCGGCGGCCGGGTCCGACGGGAACCCCCGGATCGCCTCGATCTTAAGCCGGCGCGCCGGCGGAGGCGAGGGGCGCCGCAGGCCTCTCAGGCGATGGCGGGCACCGGCGCCGGCTGCACCGCGTAGCCGACATAGAGCGGGTGCTTGGGCGATCCGTCGGCGGTGATGGCCAAGGCGTGCGGCACCGTTCCCGCATCGCCCAGCATCCGCAGCAGCGCGCGGCCCCAGCCGGGACGCACGGCGTCGCAATGCCGGCCCCAGCCGCAGACCACCAGCGCCGCGGCCCGGGCGGCCTCGACGATCGCCTCGGGGTTGCCGGGACCGACCGGATCGGCCTCGGCATAGAGCGCCTTGGGGTCGGTCGAGCGCAGGGCGAAAGCGTTGGTGACGATCAGCCCGCCATAGCCCATCGCCCGGGCCCGGCGCTCGCAGCGCTCGACCGTCGGGTCGTTCCTGATCTCGTCGGCGGTGGACGGGTTCAGCAGCAGGAAGTTGGCCGGCGGCACCGCCGGGTCCCAGCGCCGCCACAGCAGGGTGCGATAGCGGCCGCAATCGCTGAAGACGGCGCCGCGATCGGTGAACAGGTCGGGCTGAACCATGCCGGTCTCCGGTCGGGATCGGCCGTTCTTAGCCCAGCCCCGCGGCGGCGTCGCGCCCTAATCACGCCGGGCGGGCACGACGGCGTGACCGGCGGTGGGGGCTCGTAGGAAAAAAGGCCCTGTCCTGTCACATGCACTTCACATGCTGGCCCTAGGCTCGATGCGATCCTCGGTCTCATCGGACTGAAGCGGGAGCAGGAGAAGCGAGTCACATGGTGAAGATCGACGCCGCGACCACCCATCCGGGCCCAAGCAAGGCCAAGTCGGAAACGGACCCCGAAACCGTCAATGCTTGGGAAGAGGCCACGAAAGCAGCCAAGGATGCGGGAATACAGTGGGAGCGGCCGAAGGGTGACAATCGCTCGGCGCAGGACATCATCAACGATACGCCGCTGCTGCGCGACCTGGGGAACCAGAGCGGCGTCAGGGACATGCTGGAGAAGCGGGTCGGCGACATCGATACGGATGCCGACGCCGCGTACCGGGCGGTGCAGGTTCTCGAGCATGTCGAGAAGTTCGACGAGGACGGCAACAGGATCGCCGGCAACGACGTCAACAACGGCCGTGTCGACGGCTTCACCAAGGGCGGCGACGCCCGGCACGGTACCGAGGCCGGCCGCCTGCAGGATTTCGGCAAATACGGCTTCGACAACCTGAAGGGCAAGCTGGAGACCCCGGCCTCAGCCGGCGATGACAAGGACGCCCGCGCGCAGGCCGAGAAGGCGGGCATCAAATGGGAGCTGCCGGACGGCGACAAGCGCTCGGCGCAGGACATCATCGACGGCAACCCCCTGCTGAAGAACCTGGGGAACCAGAGCGGCGTCAAGGACATGCTGAAGGAGCGGGTCGGCGATTTCGAGCACGACGCCGATGCCGCCTACCGGGCGATCCAGGTTCTCGATCGCGTCACGATGATGGACGAGGACGACAACGCGCTGTCCGGCGACGACGTCGCCAACAGCAGCATCGACGGCTTCACCAAGAGCGGCGAGGCCAGGCACGGCACCGAGGCCGGACGACTTCAGGATTTCGGCAAATACGGCTTCGAGACCATCAGGGACGTGAAGAAGCCGGAGGACATCGGCGCTTATAAGGATTTCCTGAAGGCCAACCCCGACGCCGACGACGCGTCGAAGAAGATCGCCCTGTACGGTGCCATCCTCGGCGAGAATTTCGATGCGATCCGGGGCAAGACCGGCTCGGGCGACACCCTGACGGCCGACGCCCTGAAAAAATACAAGGACGAGAACCCGCAGATCAGCCAGGAATTCAAGGAAGCGCTGGATTTCTGGTCGCAGCCCGGCGCGTTCGGCACGATCGAGACGGCCCAGGACCCGCTGAAGCTCAAGCCCGACGGCAAGCTCAGCCAGGGCGACGTCAAGAACTGGCTGACGAGCCAGGCCCCGAAGGATGCCGCCTCGGCCATCTCGTTCCTGTCCGGCGTCGCCGACCGGAACACCGTCTCGGGCGTCGACACCAGCAAGCTGGACAAGGACATCTTCGAGCACCCGGAGAAGCACTCCACCGAGGAAAAGGCCGCCGCTCTGCAGGACCTGCTGACCGCGCAGCAGCTGATCACCCAGGGCGCCGCGGCCGGCATGTGGAAGGACGACTACTCCATCGTCAGCATCGCCAACCGCGTGCGCAGCCATCCGGATCCGCAGAAGCTGCTCGAGGACGTCAACGACCACATCGAGACCCTGCAGAGCGACCCCGAGGTGGTGAAGTATCTGGGCGAGAACAGCGCCAAGCAGATCACCAAGTTGCTGGACGACAACAAGGGCCTGAAGGACGCCCTGCAGAAGAGCTATGACAGCGAGATCAAGTCCGGCAAGACCCTCGACGGCCTGTGGGACGCGAGGACGAAGGACGGCAAGACGGATCAGCAGGCCGTCCTAGCCGAATTCTTCGGGTCGGCGCAGGCGTTCCAGGGCGCCCTGGGCATCAAGGACGCGGCGGATATCCAGGGCGCGGTCAAGAACTCCAAGCACGCCGGCGAGTTCCGGGATTTCTACGAGAAGTCGCTGGCGTCCGGCGATCGCCTGACCGAGCTGCTGAAGACCAATTCCTTCGAGAAGGCCACCAGTGCGTACAGCATGGAGGTCGCGCTGTACAACGCCGCCCTCGACCCCGAATTCACCGGCAAGTTCGACAAGCAGCTGAGCGAGAACTTCACCCGGATCGCCCAGGAGAACGCCTTCAAGGACGTGTCGTTCGACGACATGAAGACGGCGTTCGGCGTCAATGGCGGCGACACGCTGGATGAGGAGAAGGTCAAGTCCTACATCGAGCAGGTCGGCAAGGACAATCCGGAGCTGTTCATCAACCAGGACGGGACGGTGGCGAAGCCGGACCAGATCCTGGCCGGCTTCCGGGGCGACTGGGACCTGCTGCGCCAGGGCGCGAAGACGGTCAACGAGCTCAAGCTGTTCAGCCCGGATTCGTCGGTCAAGGGCGCCGCCGACAAGGGCGTCCTGCACGGCGTCAGCGGCCTGTTCCTGGCCGGTGTCACCATCGCCAAGGGCGCCAGCGGCTCCGGCAAGCTGACCGACCGGCAGATCGTCGACATCACCACCGGCTCGATCCAGACCGCGACGATCATGACGGAGGGCGGCGTCAAGGGCTACCGGGACTATCTGACGGGCGTGAAGGGCAAGCTGCAGGGCGATCTTCTCGACCATGTCGGCTCGCTGCTCGACGATGTCTCGCCGGAAAGCCAGGCGCTGCAGGATAAGGACAAACTCACCGACAAGCTGTCCTCCAACCTGGGCAAGCTGGAGCAGGCGGCCAAGGGCCTGGGCGGCATCGTCGGCATCGCCGCCGGCGCCTACGGCATCTTCGACGGCGTCCAGGCGATCCGGAAGGGCGACACGGTCACCGGCGGCATCAGCATCGCCTCGGGCTCGCTAGGGGCGATCGCGGGCCTGGCCTCCGCCGTCGAGGGCGGGCTGGCGCTGTTCGCCCCCAACGTGGCCCGGCTGATCCCGGCGCTGGCGGGTGGCGTCTTCGGACTGGCCGCGGCGGGTGTCGGCGCGCTGGCGCTGCTCCTTCCGGGCCTGATCGCCGAGGGCAAGCAGCAGAAGCGGGCCGATGATTTCGGAGAGCTGCTGAGCAGTTATCTGACCAAGTACGAGATCGACGGCGTGAAGAACGGCGACATCTGGGACGTCCCGGAGGAGGACTGGCCCGACAGCGGCAGCGGCACGTCCTGACGCCCGCGCCGCCGGCCTCCGCCGACCAGGAGGCGGATGGCCGGAAGGAGGGGCGGATGGTCCCCTCCTGCGCCGGCCGCGCCCTCAGCCCCGCGGGCCGAGGGCGCGCAGCTGCGCCTCCGCCCGCTCGAGGCCGAGCGACAGCAGCGCCGCGATCTCGTCCTCGCGCAGGCCCCGCTCCAGGGCGCGCCAGCGCAGCTCGCAGCGCCGCACCGCCTCCTCGAGATCGGCCTGGGAACGGATGTCCCGGATCGGACGCATGGGGCGGACGGCTCCTCGGAAGCTGGGGCGGACAGGGTTGAGGGGGCGGATTCGATGCAGCGAATCCAGGGGCATCGTCGCGGCGGGTCTCGCGGCCATCGGTGTCTCGCCGGGATGTTTGTTCGTGATTTGTTCTAGACGAGAACAGCGCCGGAGTCGAGTCCGGAAGCGATTTCGAACACGAGGAAGAGCGACCGGCCGGCGGCCTCAGGGCAGGCGGCCGGACCCTGCGACGCCGGAGCGGCGGCTGAGCAGCATGGCGACCAGCGGCACCAGCAGGGTCAGGGCGATGGCGACGCTGCTCATCGCCATGCCGAGCCCGACCGAGCCTTGCTCGAACTGGCGCCAGATGAAGGTCGAGATCGTCGGTATGCCCACCGGCGCCACTAGGATCGACGCCACCAGCTCGCGCGAGGCGATGGCGAAGACCAGCAGCATCGCCGCCACCATGTTGGGCAGGATCAGCGGCAGCACGATGCGGCGGAAGGTGGTCAGGGTCGAGGCGCCGGCCACCCGCGCGGCCGATTCCAGGCTGGGGGATATCTGGCGCAGCGCGGCGTTGGCGTAGCGCACCGGGTAGGGCAGCAGGATGCAGCAATAGGCCAGCAGCAGGATCGCCGGGGTGTTGTAGACCGTGGCCGGCAGCAGCGGCTGGTTCCAGGCCAGGATCAGCCCGACCGCGACCACCACGCCGGGGATGGCGTTGGGCAGCACGGTCAGCGCGTCCAGCACGTGCCGGCCGCGCAGCTTCAGCCGGACCACGCAATAGGCCGAGGCGGCGCCCAGGAGGCCGGTGATCAGCGCGGTGATGCCGCCCAGGGCGAAGCTGTTGCCCAGCGCCCGCAGCGCGCCGCCGCTGTCGTCCAAGATGGCGGCGAAGTTGTCGAGGCCGAGATTGCTCAGGGCCAGTCCGCCGGACAGGCGCCGTGACAGGGCGGTGGCCAGCGTCGCCAGCAGCGGCACGGCGGCGGCCAGCGCCACCAGGGCGAAGGCCAGCGCGGCCGGCAGCGCCAGGGCGCCGAGCGGCCGCGGCACCAGCGGCTGCGGCTTGCCGCCGACGCTCTCATAGGACCGTTTCGCCAGGATCCGCAGCTGCAGCGCGAAGGCGGCCAGCGACAGCAGCACCAGCAGCAGCGACAGGATGGCGGCGCCCGGCAGGTCGATCGGCCAGTCGGCGATGCGGGTGTCGATGCCGGTGACCAGCACGGTGAATCCGGTCGTCCGGCCCAGCGCCGCCGGCGTGCCGTATTCCTCGATGGTCATGGCGAAGGCCAGCAGCAGGCTGGCGGCCAGGCCGGGCAGGGCTAGCGGCAGGGTGATGCGGCGGAACACGGTGGCCGGGCCGGCACCGAACACCCGGGCGACGTCGCCCAGCCGGCCGCCGACCGCGGCGACGGTGCGCGACACCGCGAAATACACCACCGGGAAGATGTTCAGCACCATGACGAAGACGATGCCGGGGAAGGAGAATAGGAAGGGCCCGGCATGCACCCCGACCAGCTGGGCCAGGTAGCCGCGCGGCTGCAGCGTCATGATCCAGCCCAGCGTGGCGATATAGGGCGGGATCATCAGCGGCAGCAGCATCAGCACGTCCCACAGCGGCGCCAGCGGCACCCGGAACAGGGCGCGCAGCACCCCCAGCGGCACGCCGACCAGAGCGGCGCCGGCGACGACGCAGCCGCCCAGCGCCAGGGTGTTCAGGGTCAGCTGCAGCAGCGACGGGTCGCCCAGCACCTCGCCGACCTTGCCGAACGGCTCGGCCAGGCTGCCCTGGCCGAGCCCCGGGAACACCGCCTGCAGCAGGATGAACAGGAGGGGCAGCGCGACGATGACGGCCAGGACGGCGATCGTCGTCCAGACCAGCGCCGCCGTGCCGCGCGTGCCCCCATGCTTCACTTGCCCAGCGCCTTGGCGAACTGGGCCAGGATCTCGCTGCGCTTCGGATACACCGTCGCGGCGTCGACCTTGAGGATGTTCAGGTCCTTGATCAGCGGCCGGTCGGCGGCGATGTCGCTGCGCGCCGGGATCAGATAGGTCTTGGCGACCGCCTTCTGGCCCTCGTCGGACAAGATGTAGTCGACGAAGCGCTTGGCCTCGTCCTGCTGCTTCGACCAATTCAGGATCATCACCGGCCGCGGCGCGATGACGGTGCCGGAGGCCGGGAAGATCACCTCGATCGACTCGCCCTTGGCGTGCTGGCCCAGCGAGATGTAGTCGACCGCGCCGAACACGGCGGCCTTGGCGCCCTGCAGCACCGGGTTCAGCGCCTGGGCGTTGGCGCCGGCGACGACCGCGCCGTTGCTCTTCAGCCCGTCGAACAGGTTCCAGTTGCCGGCCTTGCCCTGCAGCGCCGCCACCAGCTCGAAGGACGCGCCGGACTGGGCCGGGTCCGGCACCGTGACCAGGTCCTTGAACGCCGCCTGGGTCAGGTCCGACCAGTCGGCCGGGCGCGGCGTGCCGCTCTGCGGGTTCCAGGCGATGCCGAGCGCCGAGACGCCTTGGGCCACGGCGGTCGGGGTCTTCAGGAAGTCCGGCACCTTGGCCGCGTTCGGGCTGGTGTAGGTCACCAGCCAGCCGCGCTTGGTGAAGTCGGTCGCGGTGTCCCAGGAGGCCGAGATCAGCACGTCGACCACCGGGTTCGACGCCTCGGCCTCGATCCGGGCCATGACCTGGCCGGTGGTGCCCTGGAACACGCCGACCTTGGTGCCGGTCTGGGCGGTGAAGCCCTTGGCCAGGGTCTCGATCAGGTCGGCCGGGCCGGCCGAGTAGACGGTGATGTCGGCGCGGGCGGACTGGGCGCCCACGGCCAGGGCGGCGACCGCCAGGACGGCGCCGAGAAGGGAACGGGATCGCATCGTCGTGAACCTTCTTGGTTGGTTATGAGGTCGTGCGGGGAAACAGGCGCAGGGCGCCGGCATCGACGGCGAGCCCGGCCGGGCTCCCCTCGGCGTATCGGGTGGGGGCGGCAGCCTGCAGCGTCACGCCGGGCGCCGCGTCCAGCCGCAGGGTCAGCAGATGCCGGTCGCCGCGGAACTGGGAGCGCAGGACGGTGGCGGCCAGCGCGCCGGGCGCCGCCGGGTCGACCAGCGACAGGGCCGCGCGGGGCACCAGGGCCGTCGCCGCCATCTCCGCTCCCGCCGTGCGGGGCGCCAGCCACAGTGTCGTGCCCGCCAGGCACCAGGCGTCGCCGCACGCCTCGACCGGCAGCAGGCTGCCGAGATTCAGGAACTCCGCCACCACGGGGCTGGCGGGCTCGGCCACCAGCCGCTCCGGCGCGTCCAGCTGCAGGATGCCGCCGCCGCGCATCACCGCGACCGCGTCGGCCAAGGCGAAGGCCTCGGCCTGGTCATGGGTGACGTAGATCGCGGTCAGGCCCAGGCTGCGGACCAGCGAGCCGATCTCCTCGACCAGGCTCTCGCGCAGTTCCTTGTCCAGGTTCGACAGCGGCTCGTCGAACAGCACCAGCCGTGGCTCGGCGACGATGGCGCGGGCGATGGCGACGCGCTGCTGCTGGCCGCCGGACAGGGCGCCGGGCGGCCGGTCACCGAAGCCGGAGAGGCCGACCCGGTCCAGCGCCGCGGCCACGCGTATCGCACGCTCGGCCTTCGGTACGCGCTGCATCTCCAGCGGGAAGGAGACATTGGCGCCGACGCTGAGATGCGGCCACAGCGCATAGTCCTGGAACACCATGCCCAGGCCGCGCCGCTCCGGCGGCAGCATCAGGCTGCTGGCGGCGTCGGCCACCACAGTGCCGGCGATCGCGATGCGCCCGGTGCTTGGGGCCAGCAGGCCGGCGACGAGGCGCAGCAGGGTGGTCTTGCCGCAGCCGGACGGGCCTAGCAGCGCCAGGATCCGGCCCGGCCGCAGCGACAGGTCGATGCCGTCCAGGATCGTTGCCGTGCCGTAGCGATGGCCGAGGCCGGCGGTCGCGACCGCATCGGCCTGGCTGGTGTCTATGATTCGGGCGTGCATCCGGGCGGTTCGCGGCGAGCAGAGGGCGGAACCGAAGGACTCCGCACAGGCGGCCGCAGCCTATCGGCGACGGATGACAGTTGCGTGACTGTTTTGTTTCGGTTTCTCGATCAACCCGCCGCCGGCGCGCGTTCGACCAGATAGAACAGCAGCTTCGGCTTGTAGGGCACGACCGTGACGCTCTTGAAGCCGGCATGGCGCAGCAGGGCCGCCATCTCGACCGAGTTCAGCGCGTTGACCCAGCCGAGCGACCAGCGGTCGCGGCCGATGTTGCGGTCCAGCGGATGATAGCTCAGCAGGGCGCGGGGCACCGCCATGCGCAACTGCCTCAGGAAGCGCGGCACGTCGTAGAGATACTCCAGCACCCCGAGGCCGAAGGCCATGTCGGCCTCGATCTCGGGGAAGGGCTCGCGGTTCAGGTCGCGGATGATGGTGCGCGCGTCGCGGCGGACGCAGTCCATCGGCAGGTAGCTGCAGCCCTCCGGCAGCAGCCCTTCCAGCGCCATGGCGCCGCAGCCGATGTCCAGCACCCGCATGCCGGGGCGGGCGTGGATCGCGGCAGCCCGCGCTCGTTCGGCCCAGCTTTCGAGCTTGCCGACATCTTCTCGCGACCAGCGGTCGATCAGCGTCGACCGCGTCTTCGCCGCCGCGATGGTGGCGCGGCGGCGCTCCTCCGGATCATTGTCCGCGGCCCAGTCCGACACGGCCTGTTCCCCCTTCCGCGACGTGCTCAGCGCCAGCCGGCGTGCCAGCCATAATGCGGGTGCCACCAGCCCCAGCCATAGACCCGATGATAACGCCAGAGATAGCCGGACGCCGGGGCCATGCCGACCGGGGCGACATAGACCACGCCGGGCGGCGCCGCCGCGGGCTCGACCACCACCGGGCCCGGCGCGACGGCGACGGGGCGGGGGCGCACGGGATAGGCGGGGTAGGCGACGCAGCCGGCCAGGGTGGCGACCGCCGCGGCGGCGGCCGCAATCCGGAGCAGGGACAGTGCAGTGTGCGGCATCGGGAGGTCCGTGTCGTGGGGTCCGGCCGACGGACCGGATTTCCACGGCGATAACGGACATCCCGGCCGGTCGGCCACCGGCTTACCGCGAATTAAGGACCGGGTCGCGTCACCCCGCGGCGGCGGCCTCGCGGATCAGCGCGGCGCGGGCGGGGGAGGCGCCGTCGGTCGGCCAGGCCTCCAGCCCCAGCTGGCGGCGGCCGAGATCGGTCAGGTCGGCCTCGGTGCCGCGGCCGAGATAGGCCTTCTCGCGATGCTCGGGCGAGAAGTCGGGCGGGGTCTCGCCGGCCAGGAAGCGGCCGCGCTGGCGGGCGGCGTATTCCGCGTTCTTGGCGCAGAGCGGGCCGGCGCCGATGAACATGACGTTGGAATAGTTGGCGCCGCGATGCTCGTCCCCCACCGCGTGGATGCAGTCCGGGTGCCACCACACCGTGTCGCCCGGCTCGGCATGCGGGATCGAGACCTGGGCGTCGATCAGCGGCTGGTGCCATTGCGGCAGGATCGCCTGCGCCTTGCCGCGGGCCGCGCCGCAGATCAGGTCCTCCGGCACGTCGTCCAGCAGCGGCCGCAGCAGCAGATAGGCGATGGAATGCCGGATCATCGGCACCACCTGCAGCGTGCCGTCGGTCTTGCCCTGGCCGGTCAGGGCCAGCCAGCCCTGGTAGGAGCGGAAGAAGGTGCTGGTGTTCGGCGCCGGGAATTCGCGGGCGTCCACCCGGAACTCGCCGTCGAACGGGTCGTGCTGCTCCCAGTCGCCGCTGAACACATTGCGGTAGACGCGGCGGTAGCCGGGGTCGAGCCAGCGCTCGATCGACCCGCCATCCATGTGCGGCGACAGGCCCAGCGTGGTGTCGCCCGGCTCGCGGCGGCGCACCCGGTCGGCATAGGTGACCTCGCGGTCGGGGTCGAAGAACATCCGGCCTGCCGTCGCCTCGTCGCCGGTGTCGCAGAAGCGCCACAGCCGGTTCATGAAGCGCCGGGCCGCGGCCATGTTCGGGTGCTGCCGGGCCTCGACCTGCGGCCGCGACCAGTAGATGGCGAAGATCTGCGGCGTCTTGGCGCTCAACCCGCCGAAATATTTCTGCAGGTTGCCGTCGTCCTTCTGGCTGGTATAGCCGTTGCCGTCGATATAGGCGGCGACCGCGTCGTTCCAGCGGGTGATCTGGTCGCGGTCGACCGTGCCGCGGATCAGGGCCGTGCCGCGGCGGCGGATCTCGGCCACCGTCTCGGCGGGGACGCTGTTGCCGACGATGTCGCTGAAGCGGACCACCGGCACCGGCGACCGGCCCCGGGCGTCGATCTCGCGGATGGCGTCGGCCTCGCGCCGCACCGCATCCTCCAGCCGCCGCCACACCCCGGCGACGTCGCCGATCGCGCCGCGCAGCTCCTGCTTCACCGCGCGCACCTGCGCGGCGTCATCGATCTCGGTCATGGCCCTGTCCGACGCTGTCATCAGCGGGCACCCTGCACCCGGCGGGCGGCCGCGTAAAGGAGGCGGTGCCGAGGCGGTTCTTGCTGCGGGAACCCCCTCCCCCTGCCCCCCTCCCGCGAGGGGAGGGGGGACTCTATTGTGCTAGTTGAGGAGCGCTCCCGACGCCCAAGCCAACGGAGTCCCCCCTCCCCTTGCGGGAGGGGGGCAGGGGGAGGGGGTTCCCGCAGCAAGAACCGCCTCGGCACCGCCTCCTTTACGCGGCCGCCCGCCGGGTGCAGGGT
>NZ_NHON01000034.1 GCF_002195995.1 Inquilinus limosus | reverse complement strand
ACCGCCGGCCGCGTATCCCTTCTCCACTACATCTCACTTGTCCAAGATCCGTCGCTCTTCAGAGGATCTCTCCCCCGCCAGAGCCGCATCCGCCCGTCGCGCCTTCCCCTTCCAGGGCCGGCCCGCCAGGGCAGAAACGCCGATGTAATCCTTCCGACTTCTCAGTGCAACCAGATTTTCATCTTCTGCACCGTCCGACCCGCCGCTTCGCTTTCGCTCGCCGCCGTGTCGTCGTCGGTGAGGCGGTTTATAGGGGGGTCACCGGAGCCTGTCAAACGCTTTGTGACGAAAATTTTTCGAACAGCGTTTTCTCCTCGCGAGGTGCTTTCCCGCGCAAGGCAGAGAGCTCCAGACACCGTCCGACCGGCCGTCTTCGCCGACCCGACCTTCCCTAGATGGAGATTCGCGCGTACGCGCGCAAGGGGTGGTGGGTGCGATTTCGAGAGCCCCAGCCCGTTGACCTGATTCCGCTGCTCCCGCATGTTCGGCCGACGATTCAGGCGCGCCCCGGCCCTGCGGGCGGCCTCCCCACCGCCATCGGAGACCGACCCATTGCGAATCGCCCCGCTCGGAGTCCTGTCGATTCTGGCCCTGGCCGGCCTCGGGGCCGGCGCCGCCCTGGTCCTCCCCGATTCGCCGCATCGGGCCGATGCGGCCACCGGCGCCCCGGGGATCCCGACACTCCGACCGGATCTGCGCGACGAGCTCGCCTATGACGCATTCCTCCCGGCCGCGGATGAGCCTGCGGACTGGGTGCTGGCGGCTCTCGACGAAGGGCTGAGCCGGCCGCGGGCCCCGCGCGGGGCGGAGCGCCGGATCGTCGAGGTCGAATCGGGCGACACGCTGATGGGCCTGCTGGTCCAGGCCGGCGCCGGCGACGACGAGGCCCATGCCGCCGCTTCCGCCCTGGACGGGCTGTACGATCCGACCAGGCTGCGAATCGGCCAGCCGGTCACGGTGACCTTCGACCACAGCGGCGGCGAGCGCGTGCTGAAGGCGGTCAGCCTGATGCCGGAGGTGGACCGCACCGTCACCGCCCGCCGGGCACCGGATGGCGGCTTCCGCAGCAGCGAGACCGAGCGGGTGCTGGAGAGCCGCCCGGTCGGGGTCGAGGGCGAGATCGAATCGAGCCTCTATGCCGACGCCACCGCGGCCGGGGTGCCGGATGCGGTGGTGCTGTCGCTGCTGAAGACCTGGGCCTATTCGGTCGATTTCCAGCGCGACCTGCAGCCGGGCGACCGATTCGCCGTGCTGTTCAGCCAGGACCACACCCCGGATGGCGGCGTCGTCCGGCTGGGGCCGGTCGAGATGGCGCGGCTCGACCTGGGCGACAAGACCCTGACCATGTACCGCTTTGAGGGCCGCGACGGCACGGTCGACTATTACGACCGCGACGGCGCCAGCGTGCAGCGCCTGCTGCTGCGCACCCCCGTCGACGGGGCCCGCCTGACCTCCCGCTTCGGCGCCCGCCGCCACCCGGTCCTGGGCTACACACGGATGCATCGCGGCGTCGATTTCGGCGCCCCCAGCGGCACCCCGATCTATGCCGCCGGCGACGGCACGGTGGAGATGATCGGCCCGCAGCGCGGTTTCGGCCGCTACATCCGGCTGCGGCACAACAACCGGCTGTCGACCGCCTATGCCCATATGAGCCGCTTCGCCCGGCTGAAGAAGGGCTCGCGGGTCAAGCAGGGTGAGGTGATCGGCTATGTCGGCTCCAGCGGCATGGCGACCGGCCCGCATCTGCACTACGAGGTGCTGGTCGCCGGCGCCCAGGTGAACCCGCTGAGCGTCGACCTGCCGACCGGCACCACCCTGGCCGGGCGCGACCGGGCCGAGTTCAAGCGGCGGGTCGAGGCGATCGACCGGCAGTTCCGCCAGCTGACCGATGAGGCGCCGGTGGCGTCCGCCAGCCGGCGCGTCGACGGTTGAGCCGTCGCGTCCCTAGCTTGCGAATCGCAGCGCCAGCCCGGTTCCCGGCAACGGCGGCACCCGGATCTCGCCCGGATGCCGGACATGGGCGACATGGCCGTCGCGCAGCGCCGATTCGCAGGAGTCGAGGTCGCGGGTGGCGACGTGCAGCATCGGCTGATCGCCGGCGGCGAGCGTGAAGCCGCCGACAATGACCGACTCGCCGTCGATCCGCGCGCCCTCCAGCGCCGCCCAGACGGCCAAGGCCGGCCCGGCGAGCGGCGCCGGCAGATCGAGCCGAAGGATTCCGGTCGCGCCATTGGCGTGCCGCTCCCATTCCGGCCGGCGCAGCAGCTCCGGCGTCAGGTGCTCGGTGGCGAAGAGCGACAGGCCGAAGGCGTCGCGCCGGGCCGGATAGGCCAGGCGGAAGGCGGGCTGCACCGGCCCCTCCGGCCCGTCGAGCAGCCGGGCCAGGTCGCGCGCCGGCTCTCCCCCCGCCCCCGCCGCGTCGAAGGCGGCGGCGGCCGAATCGGCCGAGCGGGTGGCGAGGGCGATGCCGAGCAGCCCCTCCCCGTCCCGCGCCAAGCGCTCGCCGAGGCCGTTGTCGAACTGCGTCGGGTCGAGCACGCCGAGCAGCTCGATGTAGTCGGCCTCGAGCATGATGCAGTAATTCGCCGTGCCCCAGCCGATGTGGCGGCCGCGCGGCGTCACGGTGAAGCCGAGGCGGCGCCAGGTGTCGCGCGCCGCATCCAGCGCCGCCACCGCCAGGATGACGTGGTCGAGCCCGGTGATCGCCGGCATCAGAAGCCCCCGTGCTCGGCCAGATGCGCCTCCTCCTCCGGCGTGCTGGCACGGCCGAGGATGGCGTTGCGGTGCGGAAAGCGGCCGAAGCGCTCGATCACCGCGAGATGGCGCCGGGCATAGTCGATGTACTCGGCATCGCCGATCCGCGCGGTCTGCAACTGCACGCTGCGCTGCTGGTCGGCCAGATCCTCGCTGTGCTCGAAGGGCAGATAGAGGAACAGCCGGTGGGCGTCGGTCAGGGTCGGATCCGTATCGAAGCCCTGGTCGATCGCGGCCTTCGACAAGGCCAAAGCCTTGGCATCGGTGGCGAAGGCGCGCGGCGTGCCGCGGAACAGGTTGCGCGGGAACTGGTCGAGCAGGATGCAGAGCGCGACCGCGCCCAGCGGCGTGGCCGCCCAGTCGTCGTGCCGCCCGGCCGCCGCCTCCTCCTGCAGGGTCAGGAAGCGGGCGCGGATCTCAGCGTCGAAGCCGGCGTCGCCGCCGAACCAGCGCTCCTTGCCCGATTCGTCGAACCAGAAGGCCAGCAAATCATGGGCGGAAACCGAGAGCGGGGTCATGCGGGGCAGAGTCCGTAGCCGATGATGTCGTCGAACAGGGCATGCAACGGATCCTCGCCGAGGTCCACCGTGGCATTCGAATCGAACCGAAGGGCGAAGCGGCCGGCCATCAGCGCCTTGCGCCGGTCGCCCGCGGCCAGGTCGGCCGCCGCCTCCTCCAGCATCAGCGACGCGGCCAGCAGCTCGGCCGCCGGATGCATCAGCCGCCGGGCCAGCCGCGGCCCGTCCTCCGGCCGCGCCCGCAGATGGGCGAAGCCGGCGCGGCAGCTCTCCAGCACCGGGCGCAGCCGCGCCGCGATCGGCTGCAGTGCCTCCGGCACCGCATCGAGGATGCCGGAAATCCGATCCAGCAGCGCCTGGTCGCCCGGCAGCTTGCCGATGGTGGCGCGCAGGAACTCCAGCGCCTGGACATTGGCCGGCCCCTCCCACACCGCGGTCACCAGCGCGTCACGATACAGCCGCGCCGTCGGCCATTCCTCGGTGTAGCCGTTGCCGCCGACGATCTCGACCGCCTGCGCCGCCGCCGCCGTCGCCTCCGCCGCCGTCCAGTGCTTGGCCAGGGCCACGGCGGCGCGGCGCCAGCCCTCGACCGCCGGGTCCTCGCCCGGCGCCTCGAAGGCCATGGCCGCCTCGAAGGCCAGCGCCGCCGAGGCCTCCTGCGCCGCGGCGAGGTCGAGCAGCGCGTCGCGCATCATCGGCGTGGTGCGCAAGAGCGCGCCGCCGACCCGGCGATGGCTGGTCCAGGCCAGCGATTCGAGCAATGCGCGGCGGTGCATGCCGGCGGCGCCGAAGGCGTTGTGCACCCGGCTGTATTCCAGCGCCTCCAGCATCGCCTTCAGTCCGTGCGGCGGCGGCGCCACCTCGACCGCCCAGGCGCCGTCCAGCACGGTCTCGCCGGTGGCGAGGCCGCGGGTGCCGACCTTGTCCTTCAGCCGGCGGACATGCAGGCGGTTCGGCGTGCCGTCCGGCAGCAGCGACGGCACCAGGTAGCAGCCCAGGCCGCGCGCGCCCTCCGGCGCCCCCTTCGGCCGGGCGGTGGCCAGCGCCACCCCGGCCCCGGCATTGCTGGTGAACCATTTCAGCCCGGTCAGGCGCCAGGCCGCGCCGTCCGCCTCCGCCACCGTGGTGGTGGCGGCGACATCGGTGCCGCCATGCAGCTCGGTCGCCCAAGTGCCGCCGGACAGGGCCTTTCCGTCCATCCGGGTCACCTGCGGCAGCCATTCGGCGCGCACCGGGTCCGGCGCCAGCCGGTCGAGCACCCAGGCGACGGCGCCGGTCATCGTCACCGGGCAGTGCACCGAGACATCGGCCTGGGACAGCACGCCGCCCATGAGGAAGGACAGCAGATGCGGCGCGCGCTCGGGACCAAACGCCAGGCCGATCACGCCGCGGCGATAGGCGTCGGCGTGGCAGGCGCGGTATTCGGCGTTCAGCACCACCCGGCCCACCGGCGCGCCGGCGCCGTCATGGCTCTCGAGCCGCGGCGGGGCGTGGCGGCTGGTGTAGTCGGCCTGCGCCTCGACCGTCTCGCCGACCCAGGCGCCGAACTCGGCCAGCCGGTCGCCGAAGCGCGGCAGCAGGTCCGGGCTGCGCCGGGCCAGGCGACGCTGCAGGTCGCGGTCGGAGGCGAACAGGTTCAGACCGCGGATCGCGGGCGGCAGCTCGAGAGGTCGGGTCTCGGTCCGGTCCATGGCGGCCTCCCGGGAAGAGCGACGCCCCAAAATAGCACGAGGCGGTGCAAGCACCGCCTCGTTGGAACCATCCTGCGCGAAAGATCAGTGGGCGTTGGCCCAGACCTTGCGTTTCACCGAATAGAGCAGCCCGGCGAAGATGATCAGGAACAGGATCACCTTGACGCCGGTGTGCTTGCGCTGCTCCAGCGCCGGCTCGGCCGTCCACATCAGGAAGTTGACGACGTCCCAGGCCTCCTGCTCGTGCTTGGCCTCGGTGCCGTCGGAATAGGTGACGGCGCCGTCGGTCAGCATGTTCGGCATGGCCGTGACATGGCCCGGGAAGGCGGCGTTGTAGTTCAGCCCGTCCGGCACCTGGAAGCCCGCCGGCGCGTCGTGGAAGCCGGTCAGGAACGCGTAGATGTAGTTGGGGCCGTCGGTCTCGCCGCCCTCGCCGCGCGCCTTGGCCATCAGCGACAGGTCGGGCGGCACCTTGCCGCCATTCGCCGCCGCCGCCGCCTTGTCGTTGGGGAACGGGTTGTGGAACTTGTCCGAGGGCAGCGCCGTGCGCTCGATCGGCTCGCCGGCGTCGTTGGTGTCGGCGACCTTGTACTCGGCGGCGATCGCCTTGACCTCGTCCTCGCTGAAGCCCAGCCCGCTGAGGTCGCGGTAGGACATCAGGTGCATGGTGTGGCAGTTCGAGCACACCTCCTTGTAGACCTGGAAGCCGCGCTGGGCGGAGGCCTTGTCGAAGGTGCCGAAGAAGCCGGCGAAGGACCAGTTCTGGGCCGCGGGCTCGGCCCCCTCCTCCGCCGCCCGGGCGGCCGGGAGGGTGGAGCCGATGGTCAGCAGCAGGGCCGCGGCGGTGAGGGCGGATCTGAGCATGATCTTGTCGAGGAGCGGCATGGTCACGCCTTCACCGTAGTCGTAGCGGCCGAGGGCCCGAGGACGGATTCGCTGATGCTGCGCGGCAGCGGCAGCGGCCGTTCGATCTTGCCCAGGATCGGCAGGATCACCAGGAAGTGCAGGAAGTAGTAGACCATGCCGACCTGGCCGATCACCACCGGCAGCCCCTCGGGCGGCTGCGATCCGGCGTAGCCCAGGCCGATCACCGACGCCACCAGCAGCCAGAAGCACCAGCGGTAGATCGGGCGGAACCGGGCGCTGCGCACCCGGCTGGTGTCGAGCCAGGGCAGCACGAACAGGATGGCGATGGCGCCGAACATGGCGATCACGCCCAGCAGCTTCGCCGGGATGCCGAACAGGCTGAAGGTGATCGAGCGCAGGATCGCGTAGAACGGCAGGAAGTACCATTCCGGAACGATATGCGCCGGCGTCTGCAGCGGGTTGGCCTGGATGTAGTTGTCGGCATGCCCCATCAGGTTCGGCGCGAAGAACACGATGAAGGCATAGAAGATCAGGAACACGGCGATGCCGAAGCTGTCCTTGGCCGTGTAGTACGGGTGGAAGGGCAGCGTGTCCTGCGGGCCCTTGGGGTCGATGCCCGAGGGGTTGTTCGAGCCGGTGATGTGGAAGGCGCCGACATGGATGACGACGACGCCGAGGATCACGAACGGCATCAGGAAGTGGAGCGAGTAGAAGCGGTTCAGCGTCGGGTTGTCGACCGCGAAGCCGCCCCACAGCCAGGTGACGATGTTCTCGCCGACCAGCGGGATGGCGGAGAACAGGTTGGTGATGACGGTGGCGCCCCAGAAGCTCATCTGGCCCCAGGGCAGCACGTAGCCCATGAAGGCAGTGGCCATCATCAGCAGGAAGATCAGGACGCCGAAGATCCACACCAGCTCGCGCGGGCTCTTGTAGGAGCCGTAATACAGGCCGCGGAAGATGTGGATATAGACGGCGATGAAGAACATCGACGCGCCGTTGGCATGGAGATAGCGCATCAGCCAGCCGTAATTGACGTCGCGCATGATGCGCTCGACCGACTGGAAGGCGTAATCGACATGCGGCGTGTACTGCATCGACAGGAACAGGCCGGTGGCGATCATGATCACCAGCATCATCCCGGCGATGGCGCCGAAGTTCCAAAGATAGTTGAAGTTCCGCGGAGCCGGGTACTCGCCGTACTCCTTGTACATCATCGAGAAGATCGGCAGGCGCGAGTCGACCCAGCGGATCACCGGGTTCTGGAAGTTCGCGGGCTGGGCTGAGTGGGCCATGGGAAGTCTCCGGAGCGAGCGGCTCAGCCGATCTTGACTTTGGTGTCGGCGGTGAAGGCGTAGGTCGGCACGGCGAGGTTCGCCGGCGCCGGTCCCTGCCGGATGCGCCCGGAGGTGTCGTAGATCGACCCGTGGCAGGGGCAGAACCAGCCGCCATAGGGGCCGCGATTCTCACCCGGGTTCTGGCCCAGCGGGATGCAGCCGAGATGGGTGCAGACGCCGACGACGATCAACCATTCCGGCTTCTGCACGCGGGCCGAGTCGGGCTGCGGGTCGGGCAGCTGGTTGAGCGGCACGTCCTCGGCCGCCTTGATCTGGTCTTCCGGCCGGTGCCGGATGAACACGGGCTTGCCGCGCCACTTCACCGTCAGGGACTGGCCGACCGCCACCGGGGTCAGGTCGACATCGATCGACGCCAGGGCCAGGACGTCCTTAGACGGGTTCATGCTGTCGATCAGGGGCCAGGCCACGCTGGCGACGCCGACGGCGCCCACCGCGCCGGTCAGGAGATACAGGAAGTCGCGACGAGTACCCCCCTCCCCGGATCCGTGATCCCCGGTCGGCGTATGGCTCGGGCCCGGCGTGCCCTGCAGGGTGGTATCCGACATTGTTGCAACGGTCCTTCTTGGTCGACCTTTATCCCCCGCGCCCCCCCGAGCTGGCTTCGGTCCCCGACGGCGCGAACACGCAATCCGGGCAGGAGGCGGCTCCGGGTCTATACAATGCCATTCCGACCCTTGCAATTCGCTAGAACCGCACAGCGACGCACCACCGCGCCCGAGCCCCGACCGACCATGCGCCTCGTCCTCTTCGAACCCGACATCCCGCAGAACGCGGGCACCATGATGCGGCTGGCCGCGGCGCTCGGCGTCGCCGTCGACCTGATCGAGCCCTGCGGCTTCCTGGTCGACGACCGGCGGCTGCGCCGCGCGGCCATGGACTACGCGGATTTCCTGGATCTCACGCGCTGGACCAGCTGGCGCCGCTATGCCGAAAGCCCCCATCCCGGGCGGCTGGTGCTGCTGACCACCCGGGCCAGCCAGCCCTATACCGGCTTCGCCTTCGCGCCCTCCGACCGGATCATGGTCGGGCGCGAGAGCGCCGGCGCGCCCGACGACGTGCATGATGCGGCGGATGCCCGCATCGTCATTCCGCTGCGGCCGGAGGCGCGGTCGATCAACGTCGCCACCGCCGCGGCGATGGCTCTGGGCGAGGCGATTCGCCAGATCGGGGCCTCGTTCTGACCCCCTGATCCCGCGGCGCCAATGGACGTTTCGCGCCTCCTCCGGCCGTCCTATGGTGCCGCCGCCGCAACGGAGGCCCGCATGAGCCCGACACCCGATCTGGTCGAATCCCGCAAGGCCGAGGCTGCCGCCTGGTTCGCGACGCTGCGCGACCGGATCTGCGCCGCCTTCGAGGCGATCGAGGATGACTATGCCGGCCCGTTGTCGGACCGGCCGCCGGGCCGGTTTGAGCGCAAACCCTGGGACCGGCCGGGCGGGGGCGGCGGTGTGATGTCGACGATGCGCGGCCGGGTGTTCGAGAAGGTCGGCGTCAACATCTCGACCGTGCATGGCGAGTTCTCGGAGGCCTTCCGGGCGCAGATCCCGGGCGCGGCCGGCGACGGCCGGTTCTGGGCCTCGGGCATCAGCCTGGTGGCGCATCTGCAGAGCCCACTGGTGCCGGCGGTGCACATGAACACACGGCGGATCGAGACCTCGATCGGCTGGTTCGGCGGCGGCGCCGACCTGACGCCGATGCTGCCGGACGAGGCCGACACGGCGGAGTTCCATGCCGCGCTGAAGGCCGCCTGCGACCGGCACGATCCCGGCTACTACTCGCGCTTCAAGGAGTGGTGCGACAAGTACTTCTTCCTGCCGCACCGGGACGAGCCGCGCGGCGTCGGCGGCATCTTCTTCGACAATATCGACAGCGGCGGCTGGGACGCCGACTTCGCCTTCACCCGCGATGTCGGGCTGGCCTTCCTCGACGCCTATCCGCGCATCGTCCGCCGCCACATGGACCGGCCCTGGACCGAGGAACAGCGCGCCCACCAGCTGCAGCGCCGCGGCCGCTATGTCGAGTTCAACCTGCTGTACGACCGCGGCACCACCTTCGGCCTGAAGACCGGCGGCAACACCGAGGCCATTCTCATGTCGTTGCCGCCCTTGGTGGCCTGGCCCTGAGCGAGCCGCAGCCCGGCACTGCCGATTTACCGGGTGGACAGCGGAGAATGGCCGTCGTGAACTCGCCCTCTTGGATAGAAATCCCAGGGGAGGCGCAGGAATGGCGGTGCAGGCTTCGGGTCCCATCGGGCTTCGCGACGCGAAACGGCGGCACGCCATCGCGGCGGCCACGATCGGCAACGGGCTCGAATGGTTCGACTTCACCGTCTACGGCTTCTTCACCCCGATCATCGCCCGGCTGTTCTTCCCGGCCGGCGACGACCTGACCTCGATCCTGCTGACCGTCGGCACCTATGGCGTCGGCTTCTTCATGCGGCCGGTCGGTGCCGTGGTGCTGGGCGTCTATGCCGACCGCGCCGGGCGCAAGGCGGCGCTGACCCTGACCATCCTGCTGATGGCGGTGGGCACCGCCCTGCTGGGCTTCGCCCCGACCTATGCCCAGGCCGGCATCGCCGGGCCGCTGGTGATCGTGCTGGCGCGGCTGATCCAGGGCTTCTCAGCCGGCGGCGAGATCGGCGGCGCCACCGCCTTCCTGATCGAATACGCCCCGGCGAAGCGGCGCGGCTACTACGCGAGCTGGCAGCAGACTAGCCAGGCCCTGGCCGTGGTGCTGGGTGGCATCTGCGGCACCATCGTCACCCAGGCGCTGGACCCGGCCGCGATCGATAGCTGGGGCTGGCGCGTGCCCTTCCTGTTCGGCCTGCTGATCGGCCCGGTCGGCTTCTACATCCGCGCCCGGATCGACGAGACGCCGGTCTTCACCGACGACCGCACCCGCAAGAGCGAATCGCCGCTGCGCGACGCCCTGGCCGAGCATCCGCGCGGCATCGCCTCCGGCTTCGGCGTCACCATCCTGTGGACGGTCTGCACCTATGTGCTGCTGTTCTACATGACCACCTATGCCAACAAGCAGCTCGGCATCTCCCTGGCCGACGCCTTCATCGCCACCACCATCGGCGGCGTGGTGCTGATGCTGGGCTGCCCGGTGGCCGGCATGCTGTCCGACCGGATCGGCCGCCGGCCCCTGCTGCTGGCCGCGGCAGTCGCCATCGGCGTGCTGGTCTGGCCGCTCTTCGCCTGGGTCAACGCCACGCCGACCCTGGCCGTGCTGGCCGCGGTGCAGGCCATCCTCGGCCTGCTGCTCGCCGCCTTCACCGGGCCCGCCCCGGCCCTGCTGGCCGAGCAGTTCCCGGCCGGGCTGCGCTCCACCGGCCTGTCGCTGGCCTACAATTTCGCCGTGACCATCTTCGGCGGCTTCGCGGCGGTGATCGTCACCCTGCTGATCGAGGAGACCGGCAGCAAGCTTGCGCCCAGCTTCTATGTCATCGCCGCCGCGGTGGTCAGCGCCCTGACCCTGCTGGCGATGCGCGACCGCACCGGCCAGCCGATCGACTGAGGCCGGCCTCGCCATTCGCCTGCGCAAAACCGTGGCGCAGGGCCGGGCGCATCCGCGGCCCGCACCGCGCGACGAGGCTCCGCCACCCGCGCCTACATCGGCTTCGGATCGAAGCTGTCGGCGCGGGCCAGGGCCCAGCTGTCGGAATAGAGCGGGCTGCGCGACGTGCCGTCCAGTAGCTCGCCCGGCTTGGCGAAGTAGTGCAGCTGCGAGAACAGCCGGATCTCCGCCGTGCCGGTGCGCTGTACCAGATGGTGCGGCCCCAGCTGCGACGGATGCTCCAGCCCCGCCGCCGCCAGCATCTCGGCCAGCGCCTTCATGGTGTTGCGGTGGAAGTTGCGCACCCGCTCGGCCTTGTCCGGCACCACCAAAGCGCGCTGGCGCAGCGGGTCCTGGGTGGCGACGCCGGTCGGGCAGCGGTTGGTGTGGCAGCTCTGCGACTGGATGCAGCCGATCGCGAACATGAAGCCGCGCGCCGCATTGGCCCAGTCGGCGCCGATCGCCAGCACGCTGGCGATGTCGAAGGCGCTGACCACCTTGCCGGCCACGCCGAGCTTGATCTTGCCGCGCAGATCGGCGCCGACGAGGGTGTTGTGCACGAACAGCAGCCCTTCGCGCATCGGCACGCCGAGATGGTCGGTGAACTCGACCGGCGCGGCGCCGGTGCCGCCCTCGGCCCCGTCGACGACGATGAAGTCGGGCAGGATGCCGGTCTCCAGCATCGCCTTGACGATGCCCATGAACTCCCAGGGATGGCCGAGGCAGAACTTGAAGCCGACCGGCTTGCCGCCCGACAGCTCGCGCAGCCGGGCGATGAAGCCCATCATCTCGATCGGGGTCGAGAAGGCGCCGTGGCGCGAGGGCGAGATGCAGTCCTGCCCCACCGGCACGCCGCGGGTCTCGGCGATCTCGGGCGTCACCTTGCGCGCCGGCAGGATGCCGCCATGGCCCGGCTTGGCCCCCTGGCTCAGCTTGATCTCGATCATCTTGACCTGGTCGCCCTGCGCCTGGGCGGCGAAGCGCTCCGGGTCGAACTGCCCGTCGGCGGTGCGGCAGCCGAAATAGCCGCTGCCCAGCTCCCACACCAGGTCGCCCTGGTTCTCGCGATGGTAGGGACTGATGCTGCCCTCGCCGGTGTCATGGGCGAAGCCGCCCATCTTGGCGCCCAAGTTCAAGGACCGGATGGCGTTGGCGCTGAGCGCGCCGAAGCTGATCGCCGAGACGTTGAACACCGAATGCGAATAGGGCTTGGCGCATTGCGGCCCGCCGACGGTGATGCGGAACGTCGCCGGGTCGGGCACCGGCACCGGCCGGGTGGAATGGCCGATGAACTCGTAGCCCGGCTCGTAGACGTCCAGCAGCGTGCCGAACGGCTTCTCGCCGCCCTCGTTCTTGGCCCGGGCATAGACCAGCGAGCGCTGGGCGCGGGAGAAGGGCAGCTTCTCGTTGTCGGCCTCCAGCAGGTATTGCCGGATCTCCGGCCGGATCGCCTCGACCAGATATCGGATATGACCGATCACCGGATAGTTGCGGCGCACCGCATGCGGCGCCTGGGTCAGGTCCCAGATGCCGACCAGGCTGAGCAGCGCGGCGATCAGCGTCACCGGCCACAGCCAGTGCGCCTGCGCGATCAGCGGCAGGGTGACGAGGGTGATCAGCACCAGCAGCACGAAGGCGATATAGCGGTTCAGCAAGGACATCGGCGGCTCCGCGGTTCGCGATTCGCCCCGACGATACGCCGACGGGACGAAGCGGCGAAACCGCCGCGTCCTTCCACGCGAAAAGTTCAGACGAGGTGTCGGCACCGGCCGTGCTCGCCCGTCCTGTGTGCGACCCCGGCCTGACCTCAAACGGCGCGAAGCGCGATAGGCCACATGACAGGAGAACCGAGATGAGAAAGGTCATCACCGCCGCTTTCGTCAGCCTGGACGGTGTGATGCAGGCCCCGGGCGGGCCGGAGGAGGACCCGACCGGCGGCTTCGCCTTCGGCGGCTGGCTGTTCCATCACTGGGACGAGGCCTCGGGCAAGGTGATCGACGAGACCCTCGGCAGCCCCTACGACCTGCTGCTCGGCCGCAAGACCTATGAGATCTTCGCCGCCTACTGGCCGTATGTCGCGGCGGACGATCCGATCGGCAAGGCCTTCAACGCCGCGACGAAATACGTCGCCTCCCGCTCGGCGACGCCGCTGACTTGGCAGAATTCGGTGCCCCTGCGCGGCGACGCGGCCGAGGCGGTGGCCGAGCTGAAGCGGCACAGCGGCCCGCCCCTGCTGCTGCAGGGCAGCACCGACCTGATCCAGACCCTGCTGGCGCACGACCTGATCGACGAGTTCCGGCTGATGACCGCCCCGGTCCTGCTCGGCCCCGGCAAGAAGCTGTTCGGCCGCGGCACCATCCCTGCCGGGCTGAAGCTGGTCAGCAGCCGGACCTCGACCACCGGGGTGGTGATGAGCACCTATGTCCGGTCCGGCGAGGTGACGACCGGGTCTTTCCTGCAGATCGAGCCGACCGAGGCCGAACTGGCCCGGCGCGAACGGATGCGGCGGGAAGGATGAGGCGGTCGGAGGCCGCCGGATCGGGCGGCCTCCGCGATATTGGTCGCTAGGCCGGCAAGGCGCCGGAGCGCTTGGCGGTCCAGGTGGCGACGTAGTCCATCAGCCCCGGGGAGAGGCAGTCATAGGGCGGCAGCCCCAGATCCTTCAGCCGGGAGCGCACACCCTCCATGCGGCTGGGATCGACGCCCGCTTCGATGATCGAGGAGACGAAGGCGGCGAAGGTCGGCGCGGCATAGCCGCTGCTGTCGAACCGCTCCGGATGGATGAAGGACAGGCCCTTGAACGGGTGGTCGCGCTCGACCGGCCCGTACAGATGCACGCCGCACTGCTTGCAGGCGTGCCGCTGGATCAGGGCGCTGGGGTCGACCACCGCCAGCTTGTCGCCATTCTCCAGCACCGTCACCTTGTCGGACGGCACCACGGCGACCACCGAGAAGGCGACGCCCTTCGGCTTCCAGCATTTGGTGCAGCCGCAGGCATGGTTGTGGGCGACATCGCCCTCGATGCGCACCTTGACGGGACGGTCGGTGCACAGACAGGTCAGCGTTCCGCCCTGGAAGCTGCCGGACCCCTGGCGCACGCCGCCGTCGACGACCGGGTGTATGGACTCGCTCATCGCGTTTCTCCCTTTGGTGTTCGTTGACCCGGATGGTCGTTCCGGCGGAAGTGTCGGCCAACCGGGGCGGAATCTCTATTGGACCCTCGGATGAGAAATGGGGTCGAAACCGGCCGCCCGGGCGGGATGCGTGCGTGACCGCCGCGCCTCCCGGCCATTGCCTCTTGGCGGGCGCCGCCGGATCGGTCCAGGATCGGGGCATCGGCCCGCCGGACGGCGATTCGTCCGGGATGCGCGGCCCTGCCCGAGGAGCGATCATGCCCGATCCGATTGAGCGCCGCGCGGTCGGCCGCATCCCGTTGCGCGTGTCCCGCCTGGGCATCGGCGGCGGCAGCCTGTTCAGCTCGATCGGCGACGACGCCGTGGCCGCGCTGGTCGACCATTGCTGGGACCGCGGCCTGCGCCATTTCGACACCGCCGCCCTCTATGCCGGCGGGGTCAGCGAGACGCGCTTCGGCACGGCGCTGGCGGACCGGCCGCGCGACGAGCATGTGCTGTCGACCAAGGCCGGCCGCACCACCGAGGACGGGCAGAACCGCTTCGACTACACCCGTGACGGCATCCTGCGCTCGGTCGAGCGCAGCCTGGCGAAGCTGAAGCGCGACCGGCTGGACATCGTCTTCATCCACGACGTCACCCCCGACCTGCACGGCGACGCCTACGACGCCCGATTTGCCGAGGCGATGGACGGCGCCTACCCGGCGCTGGACGAGCTGCGGCGCCAGGGTGTGGTCGGCGCCATCGGCGTCGGCGTGGGGAACTGGCAGGTGTGCCAGCGCTTCGCCGGGGCCGGCGACTTCGACTGCATGATGCTGGCCGGCGGCTACACCCTGCTGAAGCAGGATTCGGTGGCGTTCCTGGACGATTGCGTGACGCGAGGGATCTCGGTGCTGGTGGCGGCGCCGTTCAACACAGGCATCCTGGCCACCGGTGCGGTCGAGGGCGCGCGCTACCACTACAAGCCGGCGACGCCGGAGGTGATGGAGCAGACCCGCCGGATCGAGGCGGTGTGCCGCCGCCACGAGGTGAAGCTGCCGGCGGCGGCGCTGCAATTCCCGCTGCGCCACCCCGCGGTGATCAGCGTCGTCGTCGGCCACCAGTCGGCTGCGGAGGTCGACCGCAACCTGGCGCTGCTGCAGCACGATATCCCCGAGGCGCTGTGGGCCGAGCTGGCAGCGGAGACTGCGGCGGCGTAGGTCCGGCTACCGGGAGTGGCCGCCCCCTCATCGTCATTGCGAGGAGGCGAAGCCGACGAAGCAATCCAGGGGCCGGTGCGCACCGGCCCCTGGATTGCTTCGCTGCGCTCGCAATGACGGTGCTGGAATCCGAAGAGATTTCCGGCGCCCGAAGATGACAGTCCGATGGGCGCAGGGACCTCTGTCCCTACCTCCCCGCCAGCTCCCGCAGCCGGCCGAGGCTCTCGTCCCGGCCGGGGCGGAGGCCCTGGCCGATCCACCAGCGCTCGACCTCGGCCAGCGCCTGGCCGACGGCGGGGCCGCTGAGGCCGAGCGCGACCACGTCGCGGCCGCGCACCGGCAGGGCCGGCACCGGTTCCTTCTCCAGGGCCGCCAGGGCGCGCTTGAAGCTCCAGCGCTTCGGCGCCGCGGCCCAGGCCAGGCGCAGCCGGTCGCGGCCGCCGGCCCGGCCGTGCCGGTACAGCAGGAGGCGTACCCCGACCTCGTCCGGCGCCTTGTCCAGCGTGCTCTCCCGCAGCCCGACCAGCCGGTCGCGCTCGTCATTCGACAGCTTCAGCCGGGCCGCCACCGCCGCCGCGTCGCCGCGCAGCAGTGCCGCCAGCCGCAGCAGCGGGTCGGAGTCCGGCGCCACCCGGACCAGCCCCTGCAGCCGGTCGATGTCGCCATCCTCGCCGATCACGCGCCAAGCGATGTCCGCCTCCGCCATCTCGCGCCACACCGGCACCGGGTCGGGCGCGGCCAGAAGCTTCAAAAGCTCGGCCTGCACCCGCTCGCCCGACAGCCGGTCCAGCCCGGCGGCGCCGTCGAAACAGGCGGCCAGCGCCGGCGGGTCGAGCTCGCCCTGGCCGTAATGGGCATGGAAGCGGAAGAAGCGCAGGATGCGCAGCGCGTCCTCGGCGATGCGTTGGCCCGGGTCTCCGACGAAGCGGACCCGGCCGGCCAGCGCGTCCGCCACCCCGCCGAAATAGTCGTGCACCACGCCTTCGGGGTCGGCCGACAGCGCGTTCATGGTGAAGTCGCGCCGCGCCGCATCGGCCCGCCAGTCGGCGGTGAACTCGACGATGGCGTGGCGGCCGTCGGTCTCGATATCGACCCTGAGCGTCGTCACCTCGAAGCTCTTGCCGCCGGAGCGGGCGGTGACGGTGCCGTGCTCGAATCCGGTCGGGATCACGCCGAGGCCGGCATTGCGCAGCGCCACCATCACCGCCTCCGGCCGCAGCGGCGTGGCGATGTCGACATCCGCCGCGTCGCGGCCCAGCAGCGCGTTGCGAACGCAGCCGCCGACGAAGCGCGGGTCGAAGCCGGGGATCGACAGCGCGGCGATCACCGCCCGGGCGGCGGGATCGGTGGCCCAGCCGGGCAGCGGCGATAAACGATAGGCTGTCGTCATTCGGCCGTCCCGAGCAGCACGTCGCGGAGGTTCCTGAGGATGCCCGCGGTGACGCCCCAGACATAGCGGTCGCGATAGGGAAAGGCCCAGTATTGCCGTTCCACTCCCTGCACGGTGATGCGGTGCCGCTTCGGGTTGTTCGGGGCCAGGATGAAGGCCAGCGGCACCTCGAAGATCTCCGCCACCTCGAACGGGTCCGGCGCGGTCTCCAGGGGCGGCGTCAGCAGGCCGATGAAGGGCTGGATCTCGAAGCCGGTGCGGCTGATATAGGTGTCGAGCCGGCCGGCGATCTCCACCTTCGCCCGCGGCAGGCCGATCTCCTCCTCCGTCTCGCGCAGCGCCGCCGCCAGCGGGTCGGCGTCGCCCGGGTCGATGCCCCCGCCGGGGAAGGCGATCTGGCCGGCATGGGCGGTCAGGTGCGGCGTGCGCAGGGTCAGCAGGATGGTGTCGCCCTCCGGCCGCCGGACGATCGGCACCAGCACCGCGGCGGGCTTCAGCGTCGCCAGCGGCTTCAGGTCCGGGTTCAGGTCGTGGTCGCCCCTGGACAGGCGGGGGATGTACTGCCGCAGCCGTGCCAGATCGGCCGCGACCGGGGCCGGCCCGCCGCTCACGCTTGGTCCAGCGGGAAGAATGTCCGGTGGCTCCATACCCCCATCCGGCCGTCATGGCTGACGGCGATCTCGGCCAGCTCGTAGAACACCGGGCGCGACAGCAGCGCGTCGAGCCCCTCGGCGATCCGGATATAGGGCGACGGCTCCCCGGTGTCCGCTGCAAAGGTGACGCGGATCGGGTGCTCCGGCCCGGCCTCGCGGACATGATCGAGATTGGTGCGGAAGGTCAGCACCTGGTCCTCGCCCCTGCCCGTGACATCGACCGCCACGGCGACGAAGGGCGCGTCGTCGACCGTGATCCGCCCCCGCTCGGCCGGGGTGATCAGCCAGTAGTCGCCGGCGACGTCGCGCCGCAGCACGGTGGCGAACAGCTTGACCAGGGCCAGGCGCCGGATCGGGCTGCCGTGATAATACCAGGTGCCGTCGCGGCCGATGCGGATGTCGTAGGCCTCGTCCGCCACGGTGGGTTCGCGCCGGGCGCCGGCCAGCGCCGACGCCACGTCTCCGGCCCCGGGCTGGGCCCGTGCGCCTGCGTCAGACTGCGCCTGCTGCTTTTTCTTGGACTCGCCGTCGCTCAATTCCGCCATACTCTTTCAATAAATCCGTCAGTCCCCTCGCAGAGCGGAACGCCGATGCAGACGACCGTCCCGACCGATCTCGACACCCCGGCCACGCCCGGCGACATCGATGCGGCCGTGGAGCGGCTGGCCGCTATCCGCAGCATGATCGGCCGGGTCATCTTCGGCCAGCAAGACGTGATCGACCAGAGCCTCGTGACGATCCTGGCCGGCGGCCATGTGCTGCTGGTCGGCCTGCCCGGCCTGGCCAAGACCCGGCTGGTCGAGACGCTGGGTACCGTGCTGGGCCTGGACGAGCGGCGGGTGCAGTGCACGCCGGACCTGATGCCGGCCGACATCCTCGGCTCCGAGGTGCTGGAGGAGAGCGAGACCGGGCGCCGCAGCTTCCGCTTCATCCCCGGCCCGGTGTTCAGCCAGCTGCTGATGGCCGACGAGATCAACCGCGCCAGCCCGCGCACCCAGTCGGCGCTGCTGCAGGCGATGCAGGAGCACCGGGTGTCGATCGCCGGCCGCTACCTGCCGCTGCCGGAGCCGTTCCACGTCCTGGCCACCCAGAACCCGCTGGAGCAGGAGGGCACTTATCCGCTGCCCGAGGCGCAGCTGGACCGATTCCTGATGCAGGTCGATGTCGGCTATCCCGACCTGGCGGCGGAGCGGCGGATGCTGCTGGCCACCACCGGCATCGCCGACGCTCAGGTCGAGGCGGTGATCAGCCCCGACGCGCTGCAGCGGGTGCAGCGCCTGGTGCGCCGCCTGCCGGTCGGCGAGACGGTGCTGGAGGCGATCCTGTCGCTGGTCCGCGCCGCCCGGCCGGATTCGACCGATCTGCCCGAGGTGCAGCGCATGGTCGGCTGGGGCCCCGGCCCGCGCGCCAGCCAGTCGCTGATGCTGGCCTGCCGCGCCCGCGCCCTCTTGACCGGCCGCCCCTCGCCCTCGGTCGACGACGTCGCCGCTTTGGCTCGGCCGATCCTGCAGCACCGCATGGCGCTGACCTTCGCCGCCCGAGCCGATGGCGCGACCATCGCCGACGTGATCGAGCGGCTGATCTCCCGCCTGGGCTGAGGCCGAGGGTGGCGGACGGCTCCTCACCCCTGACCGGCGCTGCGCGGCGCAAGGCGGCCGATGCGCTGGCGGCGACGCTGCCGCCGCTCTTGATCGCCGCCGACCGCGTGGCCTCCACCGTCGCCCAGGGCGTGCATGGCCGCCGCCGGGTCGGCGTGGGCGAAAGCTTCTGGCAGTTCCGCCGCTACCAGGCGGGCGAGCCGATCGGCCGGATCGACTGGCGCCAATCCGGCAAATCCGAGGGGCTGTTCCAGCGCGAGACCGAATGGGCTGCGGTGCAGACCGCCTGGCTGTGGCGCGACGCCTCGCCGTCGATGGACTACCGCTCCGCCCGGTCGCTGCCGACCAAGCGCGAGCGGGCCGAGGTGCTGCTGCTGGCCCTGGCCTCGCTGCTGAACCGCGCCGGCGAGCGGGTGGCGCTGATCGGCGGCGACAGCCCACCGGCGACCGGCCGCGCCAGCCTGCTGCGCCTGGCCATGGCGCTGGACCGCGGCACCTCCGACGACGCCAGCAAGGCGGTGCCGTGGGAGCTGCGGGTGCCGCGCCACGCCGCCATGGTGCTGCTGGGTGACTGCCTGGCCCCGCTCGACGAGTTCGGCGCCTCGGTCGCCGCCTATGCCGCGCGCGGCGTGCGCGGCCATATCCTGCAGGTCCTCGACCCGGCCGAGGCGACGCTGCCCTTCGAGGGCCGCATCCGCTTCGAGGGCATCGAGGAGGTCGAATCGGCGCTGATCCCCCGCGTCCGGTCGGTGCGCGACGCCTATCGCGAGCGCCTGGCCGAGCACCAGGACGGGCTGGCGGCGATCGCCCGCCGCGCCGGCTGGAGCTTCGCCGTCCATCGCACCGACAAATCGGCCGAGGCGGCGCTCTTGAGCCTGTGGGGCGTGATGTCCGGCGCCGCGACCGGCAGGGCCAGATGGTGACGCCCAGATGGTGACAATCGCTGGCCTCGTCTTCCTGGCGCCCGCCATCCTGGCGGCGCTGATCCTGCTGCCGGTGATCTTCTGGCTGCTTCGGGTGACCCCGCCGGCGCCGCGGCGCCTGAGCTTCCCCGCCATCCGCCTGCTGCTGGGCCTGCAGGCGCAGGAGGAGACGCCGGAGCGGATGCCCTGGTGGCTGCTGGTCCTGCGGCTGCTGCTGGCGGCGCTGATCATCGTCGCCCTGGCCCATCCGGTGCTGAACCCCGGCTCCGCCTTGCCCGGCAGCGGCCCGGTGCTGCTGGTGGTCGACAATGGCTGGGCCTCCGGCAAGGGCTGGCCGGAGCGGCAGCAGGCCCTGCGCGATGCCGTCGACAAGGCGGAGCGCGCCGGCCGCGACCTGGTGCTGCTGGCCACCGCGCCGCAGGCCCCGGGCGAGCCGGTGACGGCCAGCCGGCTGCTGCGCCCGAGCGAGGCCCGCGGCCTGATCGACAGCTTGGCGCCCAGCCCCTGGCCGACCGACCGCGCGGCGGCGCTGAAGGCGGCCGATGCGCTGCGCCTGCCCGGATCGGTCCACGTCGTCTGGGCCAGCGATGGCATCACCGGCGAGAAGGAATCGGCCGGGGTGCGCGACTTCGCCGCCCGGCTGCAGCGCTTCGGCAGCCTGCAGGTGCTGGCCCCGCCGGCCTTCGGCCTGGCCCATCTGGTCGGCACACCGCAGGTGGTCGACACCGCCCTGACCGTGCCGGTGAAGCGCGCCGTCGCCGCCGGCGACGTGCCGCTGGTGCTGCGCGCCACGGCCGAGGACGGGCGCCCGCTGGCCCGCACCGAGGTGCGCTTCCCCGAAGGCCAGCGCCAGGCCGAGGCGCGATTCGACCTGCCGTCGACCGCGCGCAACGCCATCACCGCGGTGTCGATCGAGGGCGAGACCACGGCCGGCGCCACGGTGCTGGTCGATGAGCGCTGGCGCCGCCGGCCGGTCGGGCTGGCCACGCCGCAGGACACCGCTCGCGCCCAGCCGCTGCTGACCGAGAACTACTATCTGCAGCGGGCGCTGGAGCCCTTCGCCGAGATCCGCCGCGGCAGCGTCGCCGACCTCTTGGGCAGCACCCAGCCGACCGACCGGCTGGCCGCCCTGCTGCTGCCCGACGGCACCCTGTCGACCGAGGCCGACCGCCAGGCCGCGGAGCGCTGGATGGAGGGCGGGGGCGCCCTGATCCGCTTCGCCGGGCCGATCCTGGCCGCCAATCCGGACCCGCTGGTGCCGGTGCCGCTGCGCTTCGGCGACCGCACCCTGTCCGGCGCCATGTCCTGGACCGCGCCGATGCCGCTGGCGCCGTTCGCCGCCTCCACCCCGTTCCAAGGCCTGAGCATTCCGGACGACGTCCGCATCCAGCGCCAGGTGCTGGCCGACCCGTCGCCGGACCTGGCCGACAAGACCTGGGCCCGGCTGACCGACGGCACCCCGATCGTCACCGCCGAAAAGCGCGGCCGCGGCTGGCTGGTGCTGGTGCACACCACCGCCGGGCCGGCCTGGTCGAACCTCGCTTTCTCCGGCCTGTTCGTCGACATGCTGCGGCGCCTGGTGGCGCTGGGCAGCGGCATCGGCGGCGACAACGGCCAGGCCGCGCTGCCGCCAGTCCGGCTGCTGGACGGGTTGGGCCGGCTGGTGCCGCCGCCGCCGCTGGCCCTGCCGATCCCCGGCCCGGCCTTCGCCGGCACCGTGCCGGGGCCGGAGCATCCGCCCGGCTTCTACGGCACTGAGGACAGCCGCCGCGCCCTCAACCTGGGGTCCGCCGTGACCAGCCTGGAGCCGATCACCGACCTGCCGACGGGCGTCTCGGTGTCGGGCTATGAGGCCCCGGCCGAGATCGACCTGCGACCCTGGATCTTCGCCCTGGCCTTCGCGCTGCTGATCCTGGACGGGCTGATCGCCCTGTTCATGCGCGGCCTGCTGACCCCGCCGCGGCGCGCCACCACGGCGGCCCTGCTGCTGGCCGGCGCCGTCGCCGCGTCGCTGCTGGCGCCCGGCCCGGCCCGGGCCCAGGCGCAGGACGACAGCCGCATCATCGCCATGGCCAACCATGTGCGCCTGGCCTATGTCGAGACCGGACAGCAGGATGTCGACAGTGTCAGCCAGGCCGGGCTGGAGGGGCTGGCCCAGGTGCTGCGCGACCGCACCTCGGTCAATGCCGAGGGCGCCGTCGGTATCAATGTCGAGAGCGACGAGCTGGCCTTCTTCCCGCTGCTGTACTGGCCGGTGACGCCGCAGCAGCCGGCCCTGTCCGACGCCGCGATCGGCAAGCTGAACGCCTTCCTGCGCACCGGCGGCACCATCTTCTTCGACACCCGCGACCAGGCGATGGGCGGCGGCACGGCCCTGGCCGGACCCGGCGCCGAGAAGCTGCGCGAGCTGACCCAGGGCCTGGACATCCCGCCGCTGACGCCGGTGCCGCCGGACCACATCCTGACCCGCGCCTTCTACCTGATGCAGGATTTCCCCGGCCGCTACACCGGCGGCGACGTCTGGGTGGAGACCGCGGACGCCACGGTGAATGACGGCGTTTCGACCATCATCATCGGCGCCAATGACTGGGCCGGCGCCTGGGCTGTCGGTGCGGGCGGCGCGCCGATGCTGCCGGTGGTGCCGGGCGGCGAGCGGCAGCGCGAGATGGCCTATCGCTTCGGCGTCAACCTGGTGATGTACGCCCTGACCGGCAACTACAAGTCGGACCAGGTGCATGTGCCGGCGATCCTCGAGCGGCTGGGACAGTGACCATGGACGCTGCTTCGGTTGCTTTCGCCCCTCTGTTGCCCTGGACCGTCCTAGGCCCGCTGTTCGGCCTGGCCGTGCTGGCGCTGCTGGTCGGCGCCTGGCGCCGCGCGCCCGGGCTGGGCTGGCGCGCCCTCGCCTTCCTCGCCCTGGCCGCCGCCCTCTTGAACCCGTCGCTGGTGGAGGAGAAGCGCGACCCGATCCACGACGTCGCCGTGGTGGTGGTCGACCGCTCGCCCTCGGACCAGATCGAGGACCGGCCGGCCCGGATCGATGCCGCTTTGGCCGACCTGCGGACCAAGCTGGCGGCGTTCCCCGATCTCGACACCCGCTTCGTCACCGTCGGCGAGGGCGCCAACGCGCCGCTGGACGAGACCCATCTGTTCGAGGCGCTGGGCGCGGCCACGGCCGATGTGCCGCGGCGGCGCCTGGCCGGCGCCATCCTGGTCACCGACGGCCAGGTGCATGACGTGCCCACCGACCCGGCGGCGCGCACCGCCTTCGGCCCGGTGCACACGCTGCTGACCGGGCGGCCGGACGAATTCGACCGCCGCATCGTCGTGGCCCAGGCGCCGAGCTTCGGCCTGGTCGGCCAGGACGTGACCGTGACCCTGCGGGTGGACGACCTGCCGAAGGCCGAGCCCGGCGCCGTCGCCACCGTGACCGCGACCAAGGACGCCGGCGCGCCCGAGGCGCTGCAGCTGCCGGTCGGGCGCGACACCCAGGTGACCTTCCGCCTGGACCATGGCGGGCCGACCGTGTTCGAATTCGCGGTCGAGGGGCTGCCGGGCGAGCTGAGCCAGGCCAACAACCGCGCCGCCATCGTCGTCAACGGCGTGCGCGATCGGCTGCGCGTGCTGCTGGTGTCGGGCGAGCCGCATCCGGGCGAGCGCACCTGGCGCAACATCCTGAAATCCGACCCCTCGGTCGACCTGGTGCATTTCACCATCCTGCGGCCGCCGGAGAAGCAGGACGGCACCCCGATCAACGAGCTGTCGCTGATCTCCTTCCCGATCCGCGAGCTGTTCGAGACCAACCTCAAGGATTTCGACCTCATCATCTTCGACCGCTACCGGCGGATGGGGGTGCTGCCGAACCTGTATCTCGGCAACATCGCTCGCTACGTGCAGGAGGGCGGCGCCTTCCTCGAGGTCTCGGGTGAGGCCTTCGCCGAGCCGCTGAGCCTGTACCGCACGCCGATCGGCAACATCCTGCCGGCGGAACCGACCGGCGACGTGATCGAGCAGGGCTTCCGCCCGACGGTGACCGAGCTGGGCCAGCGCCACCCGGTGACGGCGACGCTGGACGGCTCCACCGGGGGCCCGGGCGGGGGGCCGAGCTGGGGCCGCTGGTTCCGCCAGATCGACGTGGTGCCGCATGGCGGCAGCGTGGTGATGACCGGGGCCGGCGGGCGGCCACTGCTGATCCTGAACCGGGTCGGCGAGGGCCGGGTGGCGCAGATGGCGTCGGACCAGATCTGGCTGTGGAGCCGCGGCTTCGAGGGCGGCGGCCCGCAGGCGGAGCTGCTGCGCCGCCTAGCCCATTGGCTGATGCGCGAGCCGGAGCTGGAGGAGAACGTGCTGCGCGCCGAGGCCGCCGGCCAGCGCATCGAGATCCGGCGCCGCAGCCTGGACCAGAGCAACCCGCCGGTCACCGTGACCGACCCGGACGGCAAGACCCAGAGCGTGACGCTGAGCGAAACCACGCCCGGCCTCTATGTCGGCCGGGTCAACGCCCAGGGGCCGGGCATCTACCGCGTCAGCGACGGCGACAAGACCGCGCTGGCGGTGGTCGGCACCCTGAATCCGCCGGAGCTGAGCGACATGCGGGCCGTCACCGACAAGCTGGCGCCGGTGACCGAGGCCAGCGGCGGCGGCGTCGCCTGGCTGGCCACCGACGGCGTGCCGACGATCCGCCGCACCCGGCCGGACCGGGCGGCGTCCGGCGCCGGCTGGATCGGCCTGCGCGGCAATGGCGACTACACCGTCACCGGCATGACCGAGACGCCGCTGCTGCCACCGCTGATCGCCCTGTTCCTCGGCCTCGGCGGACTGATGGCCGCCTGGCGGCGCGAGGGGCGGTAAGGGCCGCCCCCTCGGCGCCTCCGGCGGACGGCATTGCCGTTGCCTCCGGAAAAGCGTAGTATTTTAACAACATTCTATTCTTCGGACGATTGTTTCGGCTGTTCCAGCGAGCCCTTCGGGGAAGGCCAAGACGATGGTGGAATGGGAATTGACGGCGACGGAGCTCGCCAACTGCAATTGCTCCTATGGCTGTCCGTGCCAGTTCAACGCCCTGCCGACGCATGGGCATTGCCGCGCCGCCGCCGGCTTCCTGATCGAGAGCGGGCATTTCGGCGAGGTCAGCCTGGACGGGCTGCGCGGCGGCGGCCTCTATGCCTGGCCCGGGCCGGTGCATGAGGGCCGCGGCACCATGCAGCTGATCATCGACGAGCGGGCCGATGCCGCGCAGCGCGACGCGCTGCTCAGGATCATGACCGGCCAGGACACCGAGGAGATGGCGACGATGTGGTGGGTGTTCGCCGCCATGTCGCCGAACCGGCTCGAGACCCTGTTCAAGCCGATCGACATCGAGATCGATGTCGACCGCCGCCGCGGGCGCGTCGTCGTGCCGGGCGTGGTCGAGATCGAGGCCGAGCCGATCCGCAACCCGGTGACCGGGGCCGAGCATCGTGTCCGCATCGACCTGCCGCACGGCTTCGAGTACCGCCTGGCCGAGATCGGCAGCGGCACGACCAGGGCCCGCGGCGGGGTCGAGCTGAACCTGGCGGGCACCTATGCCCAGTTCGCCCGCATCCATCTCAGCAACACAGGCATCGTGGCGTAGCTGGCGGGGATGGACACCAGCGCCCCCTCCGCGATCGAGGCGGTGCTGCGTCGCGACCGCCTGGTGACGCTCATCGCCCTCGCCTGCGTCTGCATCGCGGCCTGGACCTCGATCGGCTTCGGGGTCGGCGCGGAGATGCACGGCCCGGACATGCCCGGCATGGCGATGGACCCCGCGGTCCCCATGCCCTGGACCGGCGCCACCTTCGCCCTGATGGCGGCGATGTGGGCGGTGATGATGGTGGCGATGATGCTGCCCGGGGCGGCGCCGATGGTGCTGACCTACGCCGCGCTGCAGCGCCATCGCCGCCGGGCGGCCCCGCATGGCGCGACCCTGCTGTTCGCGCTCGGCTATCTCACGGTCTGGACCGGCTTCAGCGTGCTGGCCGCGGCCCTGCAGTGGCGGCTCGATGCGCTGGCCCTGCTGTCCCCGGCGATGGCGGCCGCCGACACGGTGCTGGCCGGCGGCACCCTGGTGGCGGCCGGTGCCTGGCAGGTGGCCTCGCCGAGGCAGGGCTGCCTCGTCCGCTGCCGGTCGCCGGTCGAATTCCTGACCCGGCACCACCGGTCCGGGCCGTTCGGCCTCGGCCTGCGCCACGGCCTGTTCTGCCTCGGCTGCTGCTGGGCGCTGATGCTGCTGCTGTTCGTCGGCGGCGTGATGAATCTCGCCTGGGTCGGCGGCATCGCGCTGTTCGTGCTGCTGGAGAAGACGATCCCCGGCGGCCCCTGGCTCGGCCACGCCGCCGGCATCGGCTTGATCGCCTGGGGCGGCTGGATGCTGATGGCGGCGGCGTAGGCCGGGATCGCCCGGCCCACGCCGTTCCGCCTCAGTTCATCACGATTTCGACCCGGCGATTCTGCGGCTCGCGCACGCCGTCGGCGGTCGGGACCAGCGGGTCGGATTCGCCGACGCCGCGCACGATGATCAGGTTGTCGGCGACCCCGTCGGCCACCAGTTCGCGCCGTACCGCCTCGGCCCGGCGCACCGACAGCGCCTGGTTGTAGGCGTCGGTGCCGGACCGGTCGGTGTGGCCGGTGACGTCGATCCGGGTCGATTCGCCTCGCAGCGCGTCGGTGGCGGCGGAGGCGACGATCGACCGCGCCTCCGGCGTCAGGCGCGAACTGTCGAAGTCGAAGAACACCAGATAGCTGCGCTGGCCGGTGTCGACCGGTGTCTCAGGTGCGGGCTCGCCCGAGGCAGCGCCGAAGTCGAAGACGTATTTGACGCCGGCCAGGATGGTGTGGTGGGCCGGGGCATCGAGCTTGACCTTGGTGTCGCCTGACGTGAACTCGGCATCGGTCTCGCCGAAATAGCGGTACTCCACATTCACGGCCAGCTTCGGCGTGATGTAGTAGGACACGCCGGCGATGCCCTGATAGGCGAAGAGCGGCGAATCGTAGTCGAAGTCGATATTCGCGTCCTTGGCCTTGACCTTCCAGTTGTTGAAACCGACGCCGATACCGCCGCCGACATAAGGCACGAAGGGCGAGCCGAACTCGAAATCATAATAGACATTGGCCATCAGGCCGATGGTCCGCTCATGGCCCTTGACGTTGACCTTGACGTCGTCAGCGCCGGGAACGGTGATGAACCGGTTCAGCCGGAAGGAATCATAGCTGAGCCTAGTCGTGCCGATGTCGTTCTGGCGGAAGCTGCCTTCGAGATCGGCGCGAATCGCCCCGAAATCATAGCCGATATAGATATTGCCGGCGGGCGCCGTGTCGAAGCCGACATCGGCATGGCCATCCGTGCGCGGGTCGTCGATGGTCCAGCGCTGGTCCTGCCGGAGGTTCACGCCGGCGCCGGCCCCGAGATAGATCCCCCTCGCCTGCTGGGCCATGCCGGGCGTGGCCAGCAGCACGGCAAGAGTCCCTGCCGCGCACAGAGCCAAAATCTTCATGTGCCGCCATCCTGGTCAGAGTTCGGGCCAGGGTGCCTGTTCCCGGCATCTCGATGCAGGGTTTCGCTCGGCCCCCGCCGCATCAATACGGAGGGTTCGAGAGGCGATCAACCTGAAAACAAAGGATTCGATACGAACATCTGGCGACATCTTTACCAGATCGAAAGGTTTGGATGTGAATCGATCTTTAGTTCATCTTTAATCAAATGCCATGCAACTGGCGCGAATCCTGTCCAGCCGCCGGGCGATCTAGCGCCGCCGGCAGTCGAACAGGTGGTTGCGGTTGACGCGGAAGCGGCGGCGCAGATGCGGGCGCAGCAGGGCCCGGCTGTCGACCGCCATCGGCGCCAGCCCGGCAGCCGCCAGCCGGTCGGGGAAATCGCGGCCGTTGATGCGGTAGTGATAGGGATGGCCGAAGCGGCGCATCCGCTCGGCGGGGTCGGCGATCCCCGCCCCCTCCTGCGTCGGCCCCTTCGGGTCGAACGGCACCATCAGCACGGCGCGGCCGCCCGGGCGCAGCACCCGCGCCAGTTCGGCGATCGCCGCCGCATCGTCGGGGATGTGCTCCAGCACATGGTTGGCGATCACCACGTCGAAGGTGCCGTCGGCGAAGGGCAGCGCCGTCAGGTCGGCCTGGACATCGGCGAAGGGGTTGAAGCGGTCGAGCGAGCGATAGCGCAGGTTCGGCAGGCCGCGCAGCCGCGCCTCCAGCCACGGCTCGGGCGCCGCATGCAGCACCCGGTGCCGACCGGTCAGCAGGTCGGTCCGGGCGGTGAGGTAGAGCCAGAGGAAGCGGTGCCGCTCGACGCTGCCGCAGCCGGGGCACATGGCGTTGCGCCGGCCCTCCAGGCCGAAGCGCAGGAAGCGGCGGGCCCGGGTGCCGCAGATCGGGCACTCCAGCACGCCCGGCGGCCCGGCGGGCGCCCGCGGCCGGGCGTAGAGCCGCTCGCGCCGGTACACCGCCGCCTCGTCCAGCCGGTCGCGGGCGATGGCGCCGACGACGCGGCCGAGGTCATGCAGCATGCGACGGCTCCCGCGCCGCCTTTTCGCCCCCGCCCCCTCCCGGGCCGTCGCCGTTCGCCGCCTCGTTGCGGGCGCCGTCGCGCTCGCGCACCGCGGTCGCCAGCACCTGCACCGCCTGCGGCAGCGAGATGTCGGTCGCCGGCTGGAAGGCGAGGCCGGCCTCGCGGAACGCCTTCCAGATGGCGAAGCGCAGATCGGTGCCGACGCCGGCGAAATTGTCGACATCCGAGATGTGGCAGCGCAGCTCGAGGTCCAGGGTGCCGGAAGCGAAGCTCTTGAACGCCACCACCGGCGCCGGGAAGGCGCTGATGCGCTTGTCCTCCTTGGCAATCGCCAGCAACATCTCGCGCGCCTTCTCGACATCGGCCGAAGCGGCGATCGACACCGGGATGTCGACCCGGCCGTTCTTGTCCTTGTGGGTCCAGTTGACGACCTGGGACGAGATCAGGTTGCCGTTCGGCACGATCACCGAGGCGCGCTGGAAGGTCTGGATCTCGGTAGCGCGGACGCTGATGCGCCGCACCGTGCCCTCGGCCCCGCCGACCACCACCCAGTCGCCCACCTTCACCGGCCGCTCGACCAGCAGGATCAGGCCGGCGACGAAGTTCTGGACGATGTTCTGCAGGCCGAAGCCGATGCCGACCGACAGGGCGGAGGCGATCAGGGCCAGGTTCGACAGATCGAGCCCCAGGAGGCCGACAGCGAAGATGGCGACGATCAGCCCGCCGAGATAGCCGATGCCGGTGCGGATCGAGTTCTTCAGGCCGCGGTCGATCTGCAGCTTCTCGATGAAATGCGTGTCCAGCCGGCGCTGCAGGAAACGGGTGGCGACGATGCCGACGGTGAAGGCGACGATGGCACCCAGGATGTTCAGGGGCGCGATGCGGACGCCGCCGACCGTCGCCCCGTCCAGCACCGCCGTGCCGATCGCCGACAGGTCGGTGCCACTGAGCCCCAGCACCGGCGCCAGCGCCACCAGCGCGGCCAGGCCGATGACGATGTCGGTGCAGAGGCCGGTGCCGGTCTCGAACACCCATAGGCCGCGATCGTTGGGGAACAGCGAATGGCGCATCCGGGCCATGCGCCCGACCGGCTGGGTCAGGAACCGGCCGATCGCCTCCTGCGCCACGCTGCGCAGGATCAAGGCAGCGGCGCCGATGCCGATCGCGGCGGCGAGCAGATAGGTGATGTAGAGCGCCAGCTTCTGGTAGCCGATCACCGCGACAACCAGCACCGCGACGGTCAGGAGGGCGGCCAGGATCCGCGCGCGTGGCCAGCGCCCGGACGGCCGGGCGGCCGCCCGCGCGTCATCGGCCGGCTCCCCCTCCGGCAGGGCTTCGAGATCGGCGCGATAACCCCACAGCGATCCCGGCAGCAGGGACAGCAGCGCCAGCGCGCCGGCAGCCAGCGCCGACGCCACCAGCAGCGACCGCAGCTCGTTCTGCATCAACACGCGGCCGTCGGCGATGGCCAGCGTCACCCCGGCCACGGCCCAGACCACCGCCGCCGCCCGCAGCCGGCGGCACAGGGTGCGGGCCGAGGCGTCGGTCAGGTCGATCAGGCGCCAGGGCGGATCGTCGGGCGTCAGCGCCGCCGAGATCGCGGCCGAGGCGACGAAATAGGCGACGATGCCCCAGGCCAGGACCCCGAGGACGATCAGGGCGACATAGCTGGCCGGGCGGTCGCCGAGCCAGCCGGCGCAGACGATCGCGACCGCCAGCGTCATCATCGCCGGCAGCACGCCATGGGCGACGGTGTGCACCAGCGCCGCGGCCACCCGGCGCCGCAGGGTCGGCACGGTCTCGGAGGGGCGGCGGCCGAAGCGCCCCAGCAGCCAGCGCCGCGCCAGCCAGCCGATGCCGAGGACGGCGGCGGCGAACAGGATGCGGCGCGCGATCTCGCCCACCCCGTCCCAGCCGGGGCCGGACCGGTCCTGCAGCGGCAGCAGCAGCCGAGCGCCGAGATAGCCGGCCTGGTCGGGGATCGGCTCCCAGGTCTTCGGGTCGAAGGCGGCCGGCGCCACCGTCAGCAGGTCGCGCCGGAACTGGTCGACGCGGGCGGCATCGGCGGTCTGCTGCAGGATCTGGACCTGGGTCTTGATCGCCTCGGCCTGCCGCACCTGCCCGGAGAACTTGGCGATGGCATCCGCCAGCTGCTGCCGCTGCTTCGTCACATCGGCCGTTTCCGGCGGCGCGCCTTCCGCCGGCGGCGGGCCCAGCGCGTCGCTGACCTGCTTGATCTTGCCGAGGGTGTCATTCGCGGCATCGGCTGCCGCCTGGGCCTGGTCGCTGACGGCGGCCAGCTGGGTGCGCAGCCCGTTGTAGTCGTCGTCGGACAGGTTCTGCACCGACAGCTTGACGTAGAGTTGCCGCAGCGTGCTCTGCCACCCGGCGTTCTGCTGGTCGAAATCCGGGTTGGTCTGGGCCGCGGCCGGCAGGGCGGCGCAGACCAGGCCGAACAGCAGCAGCAGGCGGGGGAACAGCGCGCGAAGGGTCATGACCGGCCGGGTGAATAACCGCGATGGGGTGGGAGAAGCCTCCACCCTGCATGCCAAAGCGGCGACAAGAAGGCGAGACCGCCTGGCGTCGCAGCAGCAATGCATCCGATTACCGGGCGAAGCGGGACGCGATCAGGCCGTGGCCAGGGACGGGGGCATCTTGCTATGAATGCGGGATCAATCGGCCGGGGCGCGCCCACCTGGCCGGCACGGTGAGAAACGATCGATCGGGGAGACCCCATGAGCAGCGACACCAGCCTGTTTCCCGTGTCCGATGACTGGGCCAAGCGCGCCTGGGTGGATGCCGCCCAGTACAAGGCGATGTATGAGCGCTCGATCAGCGATCCCGAGGGCTTCTGGGCCGAGCACGGCAAGCGCGTCGACTGGATCAAGCCCTTCACCAAGGTGAAGGACACCAGCTACACCGGCGACGTCCATATCCGCTGGTTCGCCGACGGCACGCTGAACGCCGCGTACAACTGCATCGACCGGCACCTGGCGAAGCGCGCCGACCAGACCGCGATCATCTGGGAGGGCGACGACCCCAAGGACAGCCGCCACATCACCTATCGCGAGTTGCACGAGCAGGTGTGCCGGCTGGCCAACGTGCTGAAGGCACGCGGCGTCAAGAAGGGCGACCGGGTCACCATCTACCTGCCGATGATCCCGGAGGCGGCCTATGCCCTCCTGGCCTGCGCCCGGATCGGCGCCGTCCATTCCGTGGTGTTCGGCGGCTTCTCGCCCGACAGCCTGAAGGACCGCATCCTCGACTGCGGCTCGACCGTGCTGATCACCGCCGATGAGGGGCTGCGCGGCGGCCGCGCCGTGGCGCTGAAGGCCAATGCCGACGAGGCGCTGAAGAGCTGCCCGGAGGTCGACAGCGTCATCGTCGTGCGCCGCACCGGCGGCAAGGTCGGCTGGACCGAGGGCCGCGACCTCTGGCTGCACGAGGCTGCCGCCAAGGTCTCCGCCGACTGCCCGCCGGAGGAGATGGGGGCCGAGGATCCGCTGTTCATCCTCTACACCTCCGGCTCGACCGGCAAGCCGAAGGGGGTGCTGCACACCACCGGCGGCTATCTGGTCTACACCGCGATGACGCACCAGTATGTGTTCGACTACCATGACGGCGACATCTACTGGTGCACCGCCGATGTCGGCTGGGTCACCGGCCACAGCTACATCCTGTACGGGCCGCTGGCCAACGGCGCCACGACGCTGATGTTCGAGGGCGTGCCGAACTATCCGGACACCTCACGCTTCTGGCAGGTGGTGGACAAGCACAAGGTCAACATCTTCTACACCGCCCCGACCGCGATCCGCGCCCTGATGCGCGACGGCGAGGAGCCGGTGAAGACCACCAGCCGCGCCTCGCTGCGCCTGCTCGGCTCGGTCGGCGAGCCGATCAACCCCGAGGCCTGGCTGTGGTACCACCGCGTTGTCGGCGACGGCCGCTGCCCGATCGTCGACACCTGGTGGCAGACCGAGACCGGCGGAATTCTCATTACCCCGCTGCCCGGCGCCATCGCCCAGAAGCCCGGCTCCGCCACCCTGCCCTTCTTTGGCGTCGAGCCGCTGATCGTCGACAATGACGGCAAGCCGCTGGACGGCGCGACCGAGGGCAATCTCTGCATCGCCGACAGCTGGCCCGGCCAGATGCGCACGGTGTTCGGCGACCATGAGCGCTTCGTCCAGACCTATTTCTCGACCTTCAAGGGGCTGTATTTCACCGGCGACGGCTGCCGCCGGGACGAGGACGGCTACTACTGGATCACCGGGCGGGTCGACGACGTCATCAACGTCTCCGGCCACCGCATGGGCACCGCCGAGGTCGAGAGCGCGCTGGTCGCCCATGCCAAGGTGGCCGAGGCCGCGGTGGTCGGCTATCCGCACGACATCAAGGGCCAGGGCATCTACGCCTATGTCACCCTGATCGCCGGCGAGGCACCGACCGAGGATCTGCGCAAGGAGCTGGCGCAATGGGTGCGCAAGCAGATCGGCCCGATCGCCACGCCGGACCTGATCCAGTGGGCGCCGGGCCTGCCGAAGACCCGCTCCGGCAAGATCATGCGCCGGATCCTGCGCAAGATCGCCGCCAACGAGCATCAGGCGCTGGGCGACACCTCGACCCTGGCCGACCCGGCGGTGGTGACCGACCTGGTCGACAACCGGATGAACCGGGGGTAGGCGCCGCTTCGCGACGGGAGAATGCCGTGTGGACCGTTGAAGACGCGAAGGTCCATCTGTCCGAAATCCTGCGGCGCGCCAGGGCTGGCGAGCCGCAGGTGATCGGAACGCGAGATCCCTGCGTGGTGATCTCCGCCGAGGCTTTCGCCGCGTTGACGAGACCTGACGACCAACATCTCGGCTGCTGGCTGATCCAGCATGCGCCTTCCGGGATCGAGATCGAGCTGCCTTCTCGTAAGTGAGGATCCCTCGGCTGCAGGCTATGGAGCTCGCAGATCAGTCGGTGTAGTACGCGTCGCCTCTCCCGCTTGCGGGAGAGGTCGGAGCCGCGCCAGCGGCTCCGGGTGAGGGCTTCGCGGCGGTGAAGCCCGGATCACCGCTACAGGATGGGCTGGTTCGTGCGCTCGCTCGCGGCGAGGCCTGTGAGCGCGGCAAGGCCGCTGGCCCTCACCCGGACATCCTTCGGATGTCCGACCTCTCCCGCAAGCGGGAGAGGCCACGCATAGCACCTTGCGATTGCCGGTCAGGCACGCACCGTCGCCGCGCGCAGCCTGACATCGGTGCGCGGGCCGGCGCCGGGGCGGAGCAGTGTCACCAGCAGCGCGGCGACGAGCCCGGCCGCCGCGAGCACATAGAGCCCCGCCGCGGTGGACTGGAAGCCCTGCTCCACCGCCGTCTTGACGTTCGGCGCGAAGAAGCCGCCGAGATTGCCGATGGCATTGATCGCGGCGATCCCGCCCGCGGCCGCCGCGCCGCCGAAATAGCCGGTCGGGAAGGTCCAGAAGATCGGCTGCGAGGTGATGATCCCCATCGTCGTCAGGCACAGCGCCGCGATGGCGATCGCCGGCGGCGCATTGGCCGAGATCACCAGGCCGGCGGCAATCCCCAGCAACGAGACGAAGGCGAAGCTGCGGCGGTAGCCGGTGCGCACCGCGAGGCCCGGCCAGAATGTCGCCGCCACGATGGCGCAGGCCCAGGGAATCGCCGAGACCAGGCCGACCATCAGCCCGACCTTCATGTCCAGCAGGGCGGCGACCTGGGTCGGCAGGTAGAAGGCGACGCCGTAGCCGCTGATCTGGATCAGGAAATAGATCGCCGCGAAATGCAGCAGCCTGGGGTCGGTCAGCACCGCGCGGAAGCCGACCCGGCCGGCCGCCTGCTTCTCCCGCTCCTCCGCCGCGATCGCCCGGCTCAGCGCCTCGCGCTCCTCGGCCGACATCCAGCGCGCCTCGGACGGGCGGTCGGTGAGATAGAAATAGGCCCAGACGCCGACCAGGGAGGCGAGCAGACCCTCGATCAGGAACATCAGCTGCCAGCCATGCAGGCCGAACAGCCCGTCGAGGTCGAGCAGCACGCCGGAGACCGGGCCGCCGAGCATCAGCGCCAGCGGCGAGCCGAAATAGAACAGCCCCATCACCCGGCCGCGCGCCTTGGCCGGGAACCAATAGGTCATGAACAGGATCGCGCCGGGGAAGAAGCCGGCCTCGGCCGCGCCGAGCAGCAGCCGGATCACCGAGAAGGCGGTCTCGCCATGGGCGAAGGCCATGGCCGCCGCGACGATGCCCCAGGTCACCATGATCCGAGCCATCCAGACCCGCGCCCCGACCCGATGGAGGATCAGGTTGCTGGGCACCTCGAAGGCGGCATAGGTCAGGAAGAAGATGCCGGCGGCGAAGGCGAAGACCGCGTCGCTGATGCCGGTCGAGGCCTGATAGGCCTGCTTGGCGAAGCCGATATTGGCCCGGTCCAGATAGGCCATCATGTACATCAGGATCAGGAACGGCACGAGCCGCCACGTCGCCCGCCGGATCGCACGGTCCAGCACGGCCTCGTCCGGCGGCGCCGCTGCCGGCGCCGGTGGTGTCGTCGTCATCTTGGCTCCCTCTCGGCTGCTTTGGTTTCGCCCGGGCCGGTCCGGGCGATCGGGCTACAGGACCTTGCCGGGGTTGAGCAGCCCGCGCGGGTCCAGCGCGTCCTTCAGCCGGCGCATCAGCGCCAGCTCCGCCTCGCTGCGCACATAGGGCAGGAACGGCTTCTTGGTCAGGCCGATGCCGTGCTCGGCCGACACCGTGCCGCCGAATTCGCGCACCATGGCGTAGACGGTCTCGACGATCTCCTGCTTCGGCTGCGGCTCGACGCCGGGCACGCCGGCGACGATGTGCAGGTTGCCGTCGCCGATATGGCCGTAGAACAGCGCGAAGATGCCGGGCAGGCGCTGCTCCAGCGCCGCGCGGCAGGCCCGGACGTAGTCGTCCATCGCCGCCACCGGCAGGCCGATGTCGAAGGATTCATGCGGCCCCAGCACCTGTTTGAACTCGGCCGCGGCGTCGCGCACGCCCCAGAAAGCGCGGATGTCGCTGAGCGACTGCGCCACCGCCGCATCGGCGATCACGCCCTCCTCGGCCTGGCGTTCGAGCCAGGCCTGGAAGCGCGGCCCGTCCACCGCCTCGTCGATGCCCTGCGCCTCGACCAGCACATAGCCGGCATGGCCGCCGGAGATCGGGCTGCGGATGCCCGGCACCTTCTGCGTCACCACGTCCCAATAATCCGGCCACATCACCTCGAAGGCCGACAGCAGCGGCCCCAGCCCGCGCCGGGCGGCGTTCAGCAACCGGACCGTGTGCTCGTAGCTGGACAGGCCGCACAGCGCCGCCATGGTGCAACCCGGCTTCGGAAACAGGCGCAGCACCGCCCGGGTGATGACGCCCAGCGTGCCCTCGCTGCCGATGAACAGGTGCTTCAGATCGTAGCCGGCATTGTTCTTCAGCATCTTGTTGAGGCTGGTGACGACCTCGCCGCCCGGCAGCACCACCTCGATCCCCAGCACCATCTCGCGCGCCATGCCGTAGCGGATCACCCGGTTGCCGCCGGCATTGGTCGAGAGGTTGCCGCCGATGGCGCAGGAGCCGCGGGCGCCGAGGTCGAGCGGGATGAAGAAGCCGGCCTCGTCCGCCGCCTGCTGCACCGCCTGCAGCGGCGTGCCGGCCCGCACCGTCATGGTGGCGGAGGCGGTGTCGACCTCCTCCACCCCCACCATCCGCTCCAGCGACAGGGCGACCGAGCCGGCGACCGGCCGCGCGCCGCCGCACAGCCCGGTCAGCCCGCCCTGCGGCACCACCGGGACGCCGTGCTCGGCACAGATCCGCATCGCCGCGGCCACGCCCGCCGTGTCGACGGGGCGGACCACCGCCAGCGGCCGCAGCGGGCCGAGCGTGCTCCAGTCGGATTCGTTGCGCGGCGGAATGTCGGGGCCGGCCAGGACCGAAGCAGCGCCGAGCGCGGCGGCCAGGGACGGGATCAGGGCATCCGGAAGCCGGTCGGGGGCCGTCGCCTGCTGCACCATCCTGTCCTCCCTCTCGCCCGGACCTGCCGTCCGCGCTTCGCCGCGCCGGGGATGCAATGCCTATTCCGGGCATCCAATCCGCTGTTTCATGTCAGACATAACATCTGACATGTTAGTGAGGCAATGGTGAATGTCGGACAAACCGTTCAGGCACGGGAAAGCGCCCGCGCCCGGCCGCGCGGTGACCTGTCAGCAGGGCTCGGAGGACGGAAAGGACGGTCAGGCGACGGCGCGCAGCGCCACCACCGCCACGACGCCGACCAGGATGGTGGCCAGCAGCGGCAGGCGGGTGGCGGCAAGGGCGGTGACCAGCGCCGCCGCGGTCTCGGGCCAGCCGGTGGCCAGCACCATCGGCGCGATCACCGCGGTCAGCACCGCCGGCGGCGCCGCGTCGAAGGCCGCCTTCATCCGGCCCTGCAGCCGCAGCCGCCCGGCCAGGAACAGGCCGGAGATCCGGGTCAGATAGGTTACCGCCGCCATGCCCAGGATGGCGGCCAGGGTCGCGGGATCGACGCTCACGCCGGCACCTCCTCGGGCTCCGCGGCCAGCCAGGCGGCGGCGATGCCGGCCAGCGCCCCGGCCGCGACATGCCAGGGCGGGCCGGCGAAGCGGTAGACCAGCGCGGCGGTGACCAGGCTGGCGGCGATGGTGAATGTGCTGCGATGGCCGCGCCAGAAGCCGACCACCAGGCCGATGAACAGGGCGGTGAAGGCGAAGTCGGCGCCGATCCGGGCCGGGTCGCCGATCGCCGCGCCGACCACGGCGCCGAGCGTCCCCCACACCAGCCAGTTCAGGTAGAAGAACCCGCCCATCCCCAGGAAATAGGCCGGCGTCAGCGCGCGCCCCGCGGCCCGCCGCTCCGCCATCGCCCAGTTCTCGTCGGCCAGCACGGCATAGCCGAGCAGGCGCTGCCCCCAGGTGAAATGGCCGGTGCGGCGGGCCAGCGACAGGCTCATCAGGATGTGGCGGGAGTTGATCAGCAGGGTCGACACCACCAGCGTCGCCACCGGCACCGGCCAGGACCACAGGTCGATCGCCGCGAACTGGGCACCGCCGGCGAAGACCAGCGCACACATCAGCGCCATTTCGGCCGGCGACAGACCCTTGGCGGCGCCGAGCGCGCCGCAGAGCAGGCCGATCGGGATCGCGGCGATGGCGGGCGGGAGGATGTCGCGGATGCCGTCCAGGGCATCGCGCCGGAGGTCTCGGGTCATGCGGCAGCCGATGGGGTCAGGGGTGGAAGCCGGCCCGGTAGGCGCCGGGGGCGACGCCGAGCCGCGCCTTGAAGGCGTGGGTCAGATGGGCCTGGTCGCAGAAGCCGGTGGCGGCCGCGACCTCGGCCGGCGCCTCGCCCGCCCGCAGGCGGCGGCGGGCGGCCTGAACGCGCAGGTTCAACAGATAGGCGTGCGGCGTCATCCGCAGCTCGCGCCGGAAGGCGCGGATCAGGTGGTGGCGCGACAGCCCGGCCTCGGCGGCGAAATCGTCGAGCGACAGCTCCTCGGCGTAGCGGTCGCGCATCAGCTGGGTCACCCGGGCGATCCGGCCCGAATCCGAAGCCGGCTCGGCCGGGCGGAACGCGGCGTGGCGGATCAGGCAGCGGCCATAGGCGCGCAGCAGCAGCTCGTCCATCGCCAGGGCGTCGCCCCTGGCCTGGGCGGCGAAGGCCTCGGCGAACAGGGCCACGGTGTCGGGGTCGTGCACTGCCGGCTGGGGGAAGAACGGCGTCTCGGTCACCGGCCGGCCGGCAATCTCCGACGCCAGGCGCCGCATCAGCGCGACCGAAGGATAGGTCATGCGGTAGCGATAGCCGCCGCCATAGGGCTCGCCGTCATGCGCGTCCTCCGGGTTGACCAGAGCGAGGTCGCCGGGGCCGCCATAGCGCTGCTCGCCACGGGCGAGGAAGGTCTCGCAGCCGGCGAAGATGCCGCCAATGGCGTAGGTCTCGTGCATGTGCAAGGCATAGCGATGGATGCGGAACGTCGCCTCCAGGCATTCCAGCCCGTCGAAGCCCGACGCCGTGAAGAACCGCGACCGCTCGCCCTGCGCGAGCGGCTCGGCCGCCACCGCCTGTTCCTGCGTGATGCTGTCCATCGGCCCGATCATAGGGCCGGCGCCGGACGCGTCTTGTAGAAAATCGGCATGGCGGAGCGGGCCCGCTTTGCACCGTCACGACCGATACACCCAGCGGGCATTGGCGGCGGACACGCTGCCGGGGCGATAGTCTGGCGGTACCAAGGGGCCCGTACCACAGGAAACGAACGCCATGAGCACGATCAAGGAAGTGCAGTCCTGGAGCGCCGAGGGCTATGCCCGCAACGCCCGCTTCGTCGCCGACCTCGGCCAGCCGGTGCTGGAGCTGCTGGCGCCGAAGCCCGGCGAGCGCATCCTCGATCTCGGCTGCGGCGATGGCGCCCTGACCGCCAGGCTGGTGCGGGCCGGCGCCATTGTGGTCGGCGCCGACGCCTCGGCCGAGCTGGTGGCCGCCGCCCGCGCCCTGGGGCTGGACGCCCGCATCGCCGACGGCCAGGCCCTGGCCTTCGGGCCTGAGTTCGACGCCGTGTTCAGCAACGCCGCGCTGCACTGGATGAAGGGCGCCGACGCCGTCATTGCCGGCGTCCGCCGCGCGCTGAAGCCGGGCGGCCGCTTCGTCGGCGAGTTCGGCGGCCACGGCAATGTCGCGGCGATCGTCACCGCCCTGGTCGCGGCGCTGAACGCCCGCGGCCTGGACGGCGCCGCCCGGTTCCCCTGGTTCTTCCCGACCCCGGCCGAATACGCCGCGAAGCTGGAGGCGCAGGGCTTCCGGGTCGACAGCATCGGGCTGGTGCCGCGGCCGACGCCGCTGCCCACCGGCATGCGCGGCTGGCTGGACACCTTCGCCAACCCCTTCCTGGGCGGCATCGACGACGCCGACCGCGCGCCGATCCTGGATGAGGTGCAGGCGCTGCTGGCGCCCAGCCTGCGCGACCAGTCCGGCAACTGGAGCGCGGATTACGTCCGGCTGCGCTTCGCCGCGACGCTGGCGCCGTGACCGCGGCGGCGGAGGCCGAGAGCGGACGGCGCGGCGAGGCGGTCGGCTATCTGCTGGCGATCCTCGGCGTCCTCGCCTTCTCCACCCGGCCGGTGCTGATCCGGCTGGGCTATGCCGAGGGTGTCGACGCCGAGACGCTGCTGGCGCTGCGCATGGGCCTGTCGCTGCCCTTCTTCGTGGCGATGTGGGCGTGGAGCCGGCGCCGCGCCGCGGGGCCGCTGTCGCCGGGCGACCTGCTGCGCACCGCGGCCCTGGGCCTGCTCGGCTACTGGATCGCCAGCTATTGCGATTTCCTGGGGCTGCGCACGGTGCCGGCCGGCCTCGGCCGGATCATCCTGTTCCTGTACCCGACCTTCGTGCTGGCGCTGTCGGCGCTGCTGCTCGGCCGGCGGCCGCAGCGGCGGGAGATGCTGTGCCTGCCGGTCGCCTATGCCGGGCTGGCCCTGGTACTGGACGCTTCCGCCGCCGGATTCGACGCGGCCCGGCTGGGCGGCGCCGGGCTGATCCTGCTCAGCGCGCTGGCCTATGCCGGCTATCTGGTGGGGGGCAGCAGCACGGTGCCGCGGATCGGCAGCACGCGCTTCACCGCCATCGCCATGATGGCGGCCTGCGTCGCCTGCATTGCCCAGTTCTTCGTGCTGCGCCCGGCCGACCACCTGCTGGTGTCCGGCAAGGTGCTGGGCATCGCCGCCTGGATCGCGCTGATCGGGACGGTGCTGCCGGTCTGGGCGACGAGCGAGGCGCTGAAGCGGATCGGCGCCACGCGGGCGGCGCTGCTGGGGGCGCTCGGTCCCGTCTCGACCATCCTTCTGGCCTGGGCCGGGATGGACGAGGCGATGACCGGGCTTCAGGTTGTGGGGGCGCTTCTGGTGCTCGGCGGCGTCGGGCTGCTCACCCTGCCGCGCCGCCGGCCGGAGGCTAAGACAACGCGGCGACGATCGCCGTGATGATGCCGAGGACGGCCGGGATCGCCACCCAGGCGACCGCGACCTCCGACCAGGACACGCAGGCGGACCGGCTCTCCGATTTCGAAGTACGCCAGCCGCCGCTCTGCGCCACCGTATCGTCCGGCGCGAAGCCGGTCGTTCCGATGAGGCTCATTTCTCCAACTCCGCGCTGCATTCCAGCGCAACGCCCCGGCCGGACATCCGACCGAGGCGCGTCCTTACCTTGACGGAATTGGCGCGGCGTGGCTGTGACCGCGGGCACAGCCGGCGCGGAAAATCCGAGTGGCGGGCCTGCGCGTCAGCTCAGCGCCAATGGCCCTCGACCCAGAGGCCGCGGCTCCAATAACCGGGAACCCAGACCCGGGCCGGCGGCGCGGCATAGACCACGCGCGGCGGCGCCTGGTAGACCACCGGCGGCGGGCCGTAATAGGCCGGCGGGGGCGCGTAGTAGACCGGGGGCGGCGGCGCATAATAGACCGGCGGCGGGGCGTAGAGCGGCAGGCCGATGCCGATGCTGACACCGGAATGCCAGCCGCCATGCCATCCTCCTCCCCAGCCCCAGCCTCCGCCGCGCCACCAGGCCTCGGCCGGGGTGGAGACCATCAGCGGCAGCGCCAGGGCGGCGCCGATCGCGGCGAGCACTGCAGTGCGGCGCGGATTGACGTGGAACAGCTTCAGCATGGTGACACCATTCGTCTGAACGCGGCACGCCGAAGCGGGCGTGTCCCCAATCACACGAAGAGATGGTGCGTTGCCGTCGCGGACGGCAAGTCGATTTAACCCAATTTAATGCGACGGATGACACGGGGGCATAGTGCCCCGTGCCATCCGAACACTGGTCCTCAGGCCTGGACGGTCTTCTGCGCCTGCTCGCCCAGCTTCTCGATGCCGAGGCGGATGGTCTGGCCGGCCTTCAGATACTTCGGCGGCTTCTGGCCCATGCCGACGCCCGGCGGGGTGCCGGTGGAGATGATGTCGCCGGTGCGCAGCCCCATGAACTGGCTGAGATAGCTGACCAGGAACGGCGTCTTGTAGACCATCGTCTTGGTCGAGCCGTTCTGGTAGCGGTGGCCGTCGACCTCCAGCCACATATGCAGGTTGTCGTAGTCGCCGACCTCGTCCGGCGTCACCAGCCAGGGGCCGGTCGGGCCGAAGGTGTCGCAGCTCTTGCCCTTGGTCCACTGGCCGTGGCGCTCGGTCTGGAAGGCGCGCTCGGACACGTCGTTGATGACGCAGAAGCCGGCGACATGGCTCATCGCGTCGGCTTCCGACACATACTTGGCCGGCTTGCCGATGACGATACCGAGCTCGACCTCCCAGTCGGTCTTCTCGCTGCCGCGCGGGATCTCGACGTCGTCATTCGGGCCGACGATGGCGCTGGTGGCCTTCATGAAGATGATCGGCTCCGGCGGCACGGTGGCGCCGGTCTCGGCGGCGTGGTCGGAATAGTTCAGGCCGATGCAGATGAACTTGCCGGTGCCGGCGACGCAGGCGCCGTAGCGCGGATTGCCGGAGACGACCGGCAGCGTGGCCGGGTCGAGGCCCTTCAGCCGGGCGATGCCGGCCGGGGTCAGCGCCTCGCCGGCGATGTCGGGGACCACGCCCGACAGGTCGCGGATCCGGCCCTCGGCGTCGAGCAGGCCCGGCTTCTCCTGCCCCACGGGGCCGTAGCGCAGCAGCTTCATCGGTGTTCTCTCCCTGGAATTCGGGTGGTGGGCGGCTGGAAGCCGCGGGTCAGATGGTGATGCCGCCGTCGACGTTGATCGCCTGGCCGGTGAGGTAGGAGGCCTCGTCCGAGGCCAGGTACACGGCCAGCGACGCGATCTCCTCGGCGGTGCCGAGGCGGCCCATCGGCTGCCGGGCGACGAAGGCGGCGCGCGCCTTCTCGACATCGCCCTGCGCCGCCATGCGGTCGTGCAGGCTCGGCGTCTCGACCGTGCCCGGGCAGATCGCGTTGCAGCGGATGCCCTGGCCGACGAAATCGGCGGCGATCGACTTGGTCAGCCCCAGCAGCGCTGCCTTGGTGGCGCCATAGATGAAGCGGTTCGGCAGGCCCTTGATCGAGGAGCAGACCGAGGCGACGCTGACGATCGACCCGCCGCCGGCCGCGATCATCGCCGGCAGGAAGGCCCGGCACATGTGGTAGGCCGAGCGGACATTGAGGTTGAAGGAGAAGTCGTAGTCCTTCTCCTCGCAGTCGAGGATGGTGCCGGCATGGACGAAGCCGGCGCAGTTGAACAGCACGTCGACGGCGCCGCGTTCGGCCGCATAGGCCTTGATCGCGCCGTGGTCGAGCACGTCGAGCCGGGAGACCTTGATGCCCGGCGCCTCGGCCGCCAGCGACTGCAGCGCCGCCTCGTTGATGTCGGTGGCGTAGACCGTCGCCCCTTCGCGGGCGAAGGCCAGCGCCGCCGCCCGGCCGATCCCCTGCCCCGTCGCGGTCAGCACCGCCGTCTTGCCCGCCAGCCTGCCAGCCATCTCGCCCGCCCGGTTGTTAAGTCGGACGTATTCCTCGCCCCGGAGGGCCCGCCCGTCAAGCCGGAAGCGTATCACCGCTGGTCAAAGCGTGGGCAAGGGCGTTAGGAAGAGGAAAGAGTGTTGCTGACGAGCGTGGAGACGTCATGAAGCGGACCCGGACCGCGGTGATCGGGGCGGGCTATTTCGGCAGCCTGCACGCCGCCAAGCATGCCGAGCTGCCCGAGGCCGAGCTGGTCGCGGTCTGCGACACCGATCTGGGCCGGGCCGAGGCGCTGGCGACGAAGCTCGGCACCCGGGCCGTCACCGACCTGTCGGAGCTGATCGGCCAGGTCGACGCGGTCAGCATCGCGACGCCGACCAACGCCCATTTCGACACCGCGCGCACCTGCCTGGAGGCCGGGATCCACGTGCTGATCGAGAAGCCGATCAGCAACACGCTGGAGGAGGCCGACGCGCTGAGCCGCCTGGCCGCCGACCGCAAGCTGGTGCTGCAGGTCGGGCATCTGGAGCGCTTCAACCCGGTGGTGCAGGGGCTGACCAAGATCCTGGACCGGCCGCGCTACATCGAATGCCAGCGCATCTCGGCCTTCAAGCCGCGCGGCACCGACGTCAATGTCGTGCTCGACATGATGATCCACGACATCGACCTGGTGCTGAAGATCGTGGGATCGCCGGTCGAGCGGATCGACGCCGTCGGCGCCCCGGTGCTGAGCGAGGCCGACGACATCGTCAACGCCCGGCTGCAATTCGCCAATGGCTGCACCGCGGCGGTGACGGCCAGCCGGGTCAGCTGGAAGCGCCACCGCACCATGCGGATCTTCCAGCAGGACGGCTACATCATGGTCGATCTCAGCGAGGCCAAGCTGACCTTCATCCGTAAGATCCGCGGCCGCGACGGCCAGCCGGAGCTGTACCAGGAAGAGCAGCAATTCGAGAACGGCGACCCGCTGAAGCTGGAGATCCAGAGCTTCCTCGACAGCGTCGGCAACGGCCGCCCGCCAGCTGTCAGCGGGCCGGAGGGCCGGGCCGCGCTGGCGGCGGCGCTGGACATCACCCATCAGCTGGCCGACTGGCGCCGGCGCTTCCAGGACGACGACGCAACCGGAAATTGAATCTCGCGGGAGGGGGAGGGAAGCGTTGAAACCGGGGCGTCCAGATATCAAGTCTTCGGATCAAAGACTTACCCCCAGAGATCCGAGCCATGGATGACCCGTATGCCGTGCTGGGCGTGCCCCGCACCGCCAGCGAGGACGAGATCCGGCGGGCCTATCGCAAGCTCGCCAAGAAGCACCACCCCGACCTGAACCAGGGCGACGCCCGCGCCGAGGAGCGGTTCAAGGCGGTGTCGGGCGCCTATGACCTGCTGAGCGACGCCGAGAAGCGCCGCCGCTTCGACGCCGGCGAGATCGACGCCACCGGCGCCGAGCGCGCCTATGCCCGCCGCCCCGGCGGCTGGCCCGGTGCCGGGGCCGGAGGTCGCGCCGGCGATACCCGCTACCAGCGCGCCGACAGCTATGACGCCTTCACCGATGCCGGCGACATCGACGACATCCTGCGCGGCATGTTCGGCCAGGGCGGCGCCCGGGCCGGCGGCAGGGGCGGCGGCAAGGGCCGCGACATCAGCTACACGCTGCGCGCCGAGTTCCGCCTGGCCACCGAAGGCGGCGAGACCACGGTGACGCTGGCCGACGGCCGGTCGCTGAAGGTCACCCTGCCGGTCGGGCTGACCGACGGCCAGACCATCCGGCTGCGCGGCCAGGGCGAGAAAGGCAGCCGCGGCGTGCCCGGCGACGCGCTGATCGAGGTCCGCATCATCCCCGACCCGGTGCTGGAGCGCGACGGCAGCGACATCCGCATGACCCTGCCGGTGTCGCTGCAGGAGGCGGTGCTGGGCGGCCGGGTCGAGGTGCCGACCCTCGTCGGCCCGGTGATGCTGACCATCCCCAAGGGGTCGAACAGCGGTGCTGTGCTGCGGCTGAAGGGCAAGGGCGTGCGCAGCCCGACCGGCGACAGCCGCGGCGACCAATATGTGAAGCTGGCCGTCACCCTGCCCGACCCGGCCGATCCGGAGCTGGCGCGCTTCGTCGAGGAGTGGGGTGCCCGCCACCCTTACGACCCGCGCAAGGGCAAGGTGCGGTAGGCCTCCCGGGCCGCGCCGTGGACAGCGGGGGCGGTCGTTGCCATATTGGAGACATGGCTATTGCCAGAGTGGCCCTATGACGGACGCCCCTGAGAGCCTGATCCTTCGCTATCTCCGCCAGATCGACCACAAGGTCGATCGGTTGGCAGAAGACGTGCACGACCTCAAGGTCCGGATGACTTCGGTGGAGGAGAATCTGGCGGGCGTCCAACGACGCATCGACCGCGTCGAGGCCCGTCTGGACCGGATCGAGCGGCGCCTGGATCTGGCAGACGCCAGCGCCTGAGGCGCAGCGTCGGCCCCTGCGACAAAAGCAGATTTGACGCCGCCGCGGGCCGGCGCGATAAGCCGAGCCCATGCAGTCGACCCTAGCCGCCGCGGCCTTGCGCCCGCCCGCCGCCGCATCGGCCATGCGCCCCGTCGCCGCGTGGCTGTTCCTCAGCGCCGCCATGGTCTTCGCCGCGGCGGTGATCGGCGCCATCACCCGGCTGACCGAGAGCGGCCTGTCGATCGTCGAATGGGCGCCGATCACCGGCACGCTGCCACCCCTGTCCGACCAGGCCTGGGCCGACGCCTTCGCCGCCTACAAGGCGACGCCGCAATACCGCTACATGAACGCCGGCATGTCGCTCGAGGCGTTCCAGCACATCTTCTTCTGGGAGTGGCTGCACCGCTTCTGGGACCGGCTGACCGGCCTGGTCTTCGCCGCCGGCCTGGCCTGGTTCGCCTGGCGCCGGGCGCTGGGCTGGCCGCTCGGGCTGCGCCTGCTGGGCCTGCTGGTGCTGGGCGGGGCGCAGGGCGTGCTGGGCTGGCTGATGGTGGCCAGCGGCCTGAACGAGCGGCCGTCGGTCAGCCACTATCTGCTGGCGGCGCATCTCGGCCTGGCCGTGCTGCTCTACGCCCTGATCCTGTGGGCCGCCTACGGACTGACGCTGCCGCGGCTGGGCGACTTCGCCCGGGCGCCGTCGCTGCGCCGGCACACCTCGATCGCCATCGCCTGCGTCGCCGTCACGATGTGCTGGGGCGCCTTCGTCGCCGGGCTGGACGCGGGCCAGGTCTACAACACCTTCCCGCTGATGGACGGGCGGCTGCTGCCGCCGGAATCCTTCAGCATCATCCCGGCCTGGCTGAACTGGTTCGACAACACCGCCCTGGTGCAGTTCACCCATCGCTGGCTGGCGATCGGCACCGCCCTGGTGGTGCTGTCCCTCGCCTTCCGCTGCAGCCGCACGCCGGTGGTCGGCTGGGGACATCTGGTCGGGCTGATGGTGGTGGTGCAGCTCTGCCTCGGCATCTCCACCCTGCTGACCAAGGTGCCGGTCTGGCTGGGGGCGATGCACCAGGCCGGGGCCCTGCTGCTGCTGGCGCTGCTGCTGGCGCTGCGCTTCGCCAGCCGGCCGACTCCGGAACCCAGATGACGGCAAGACGATATCAAGAACAAAATCCGTACGGACTTGATGCTTTCCCGCCGCGACTTGTCCGACATTCGGGGTTTCCCCGCCGGAGCTGCGGCGAACAGTGAAATCGATTGCCCGGCTATGGTCGAAGCGATACCGTCCCAGCCATCACGCTCATCGGCGGCACGCCGATGACGAGCGTGCCCATGCATAGGGCGCTCGCCGTCATGGCAGCAGGGGGCAGGCACATGCACAGCTTCAGCAGGATCCTGGCGCGCGGGCTTCTGGCCGCCGCCCTTCTGGCCGGCGTGTCCGGCGCGGCGACGGCCGAGATGGTGCTCAACCGCGGCAACGGCGCCGAGCCGTCGTCCCTCGATCCCCACAAGATCGAGGGCAACACCGAAGCCAACATCGCGACCGACCTGTTCGAGGGCCTGATGACCTACGGCCCCAAGGGCGATCCGGTGCCGGGCGCGGCCGAACGCGTCACCCCGTCGGATGACGGCCTGACCTACACCTTCAGGCTGCGGGCCGACGAGAAGTGGTCGGACGGCACGCCGGTCACCGCGGCCGACTTCGTCTACTCGTGGCAGCGGCTGATCGACCCGAAGACCGGTTCGCCCTATGCCTATTACCTGGACCCGGTGGTCAATGCTCGGGAGATCCGCGACGGCCAGAAGCCGCTCGACGCCCTCGGCGTCCGGGCGGTCGACGACCGCACCTTCGAGGTGAAGCTGACGGCACCGACACCGTATTTCGTCTCGGCGCTGGTGCACCAGTCGACCTATGCGGTCAGCAAGGCTAATGTCGACAAGTTCGGCGGCGACTTCGTCAAGCCCGGCAACCTGGTCTCGAACGGCGCCTACAAGCTGGCCGAGGCGGTGCCGCAGGGCTACATCAAGCTGGTCCGGAACCCGCAGTTCCACGACGCCGCGAACGTCGCGATCGACACGGTGATGTACTTCCCGACCGAGGATGGCAGCTCGGAGCTGCAGCGGTTCCGGGCGGGTGAGCTCGACATCACCTTCGACCTGCCGAGCGAGCAGATCCCCAGCTTGAAGAAGGAGATTCCCGAGCAGCTGCACATCGTCCCGTTCCTGGCCACCTATTTCTACGCCTTCAACATGACGCGCGAGCCGTGGAAGAGCAGCCCGGAGCTGCGCCAGGCCCTGTCGCTGGCGGTCGACCGCGACGTGCTGATCAAGAACATCACCCGGGCCGACCAGGTCCCGGCCTACAGCTTCGTACCGCCCGGCACCGACAACTTCCCGGCCTGGACGCCGAAGGCGGCCGGCATGACCCAGGCAGAGCGCGACGCCAGGGCCAAGGAGCTGTACGCCAAGGCCGGCTACGGCTCGGACAAGCCGCTGAAGCTGACCATCACCTACAACACCAGCGAGAACCACAAGCGTCTGGCGGTCGCCATCGCCGCGATGTGGAAGCGGACGCTGGGCGTGGATGTGACCCTCAACAACGAGGAATGGGCCACGTTCCAGAGCACCCGCAACAAGAAGGAGTTCCCGGACGTCGCGCGGCATGGCTGGTTCGGCGACTACAACGACGCCTTCACCTTCTTGCAGCTCGAGCTCAGCGACGTTGGCGACCAGAGCACCTCCGGCTACGCCAACCCGAAATTCGACGCGCTGATGGCCGAGGCGACGAAGACGACCGACCCGAAGCAGCGCGGCGCGCTGCTGCAGCAGGCGGAGAAGATCATGGTCGCCGACATGCCGGTGCTGCCGCTGTATTTCTACACCACCAAGCACGCCGTCTCGCCGGCCGTGAAGGGCTGGACGGACAATGTGCAGGATTTCCATCTTTCGCGGTGGCTTTCCGTCGCACGGTAAGGTCTGACAATTCCATGGGCGCAATTCTTCATCCGGTCCGGGACCGGGGCCTAATCCCGCCGGCCTGTTTCGTAACCCGGCCGGTTTCGGAATCGCGGCTGAGATGAGGCCAAGAAGAAAGTAAAGAACAAGCGCAGGCCTGATTCGACACTTTCCTTTTTGCGACTTTTGCAAGGCATGAAACCCGCACCGGACTCATAGCAGACCCGCGAATTCGATTGCTCAAATGCGGTCGAAACGATACCGTCCACGCCATCACTCCTCGCTGGTGGGAGACGGACGAGAGCGCGTCCGAGCGGGAGCGCTTTGCAAACAAAACCAGTGACCGGGAAACCGGAAACAGTAGGGGCGAACACATGCACAGCTTCACCAAGATCCTGGGGCGCGGGCTGCTCGCCGCCGCCCTGCTGGGCGGCGTATCGAGCGCGGCCCTCGCCGAGACCGTGTTCAATCGCGGCAACGGCGCCGAACCGGAGACCCTGGACGTCCACAAGTCGACGGGCGTTCCGGAATCCTTCATCCAGATGGACCTGTTCGAGGGCCTGCTGACCTCGGACGCCAAGGGCAAGCCGGTTCCCGGCGCGGCGGAGAGCTGGACCGTCTCGGATGACGGCCTGACCTACACCTTCAAGATCCGCCAGAACGCCAAGTGGTCGGACGGCTCGCCGCTGACCGCCGCGGACTTCGTGTTCTCCTGGGAGCGGCTGATCGATCCCAAGACCGCCAGCGACTACGCCTACTTCCTCGACCAGGTGGTCAACGCCAAGGACATCCGCCAGGGCAAGAAGCCGCTGACCGATCTCGGCGTCAAGGCGGTCGACGACCACACCTTCGAGGTGAAGCTGCTCGCCCCGACCCCGTATTTCCTGTCGATGCTGGTGCACCACTCGACCTATCCGATCAGCAAGGCCAATTACGAGAAGTTCGGCGACGATTTCGTCAAGCCGGGCAACATGGTCTCGAACGGCGCCTTCATGCTGGCCGAGGCGGTGCCGCAGTCGCATGTGAAGGTGGTCAAGAACCCGAATTTCTACGACGCGGCGAACGTCAAGATCGACACGGTGATGTTCTTCGCCACCGAGGATCAGAACGCCGAGCTGCAGCGCTTCAAGGCCGGCGAGATCGACGCGACCTATGACATCCCGCCGCAGCAGATCAAGCAGCTGCAGTCGTCCGACGCGTCCGAGACCCGGCTGGCGCCGTATTTCGGCACCCATTTCTATGCCTACAACCTGACGCATGAGCCGTGGAAGAGCACGCCGGAGCTGCGCCAAGCGCTGTCGCTGGCGATCGATCGCGACGTCATCACCGGCAAGATCATGAACGCCGGCGAGATCCCGGCCTACACCTTCGTCCCGCCGGGCACCGACAATTTCAACGGCTGGGCCCCGGACGATTCCAAGCTGTCCCAGGCCGATCGCGACGCCAAGGCGAAGGAGCTGCTGGCGAAGGCGGGCTACGGCCCGGACAAGCCGCTGGACGTCGAGCTGATCTACAACACCAGCCAGCTGCACAAGAACGTCGCTGTGGCCATCGCCGCGATGTGGAAGCAGAAGCTGAACGTCAACGCCTCGCTGATCAATCTGGAATGGAAGACCTTCCTCGACACCCGCGACAAGAAGGACTTCAAGGACATCACCCGCCACGGCTGGATCGGCGACTACAACGACGCCAACAACTTCCTCGAGCTGGAGCGCTGCGACATCGGCGAGCAGAGCACGTCGGCCTACTGCAACCCGAAGTTCGACGAGCTGATGGACAAGGCCGCGCGTGAGTCCGACCTGACCAAGCGCGCCCAGATCCTGCAGGACGCCGAGAAGGTGATGATCGCCGACGCGCCGATCATTCCCTTCGCCTTCTACGCCAGCAAGCACATGGTCTCGAGCCATGTGAAGGGCTGGGAGGACAACGTTCAGGATTATCACCTGAGCCGTTGGGTCACCGTCGAGCGCTAAGAGAACCCTGGCCATGACGATGCTCGCCACTCTGCCTCCGGCCGGGTGGCGGGCATCGCCTTTTCAGCGCCCGGCGCATCCATCCGCCCCGCCGTGCGGGCGCAAGGACCCCTGACATGCTGAGCTACACCGTCCGCCGCATCCTCGGCGCCATCCCCACCCTCCTCATCATCATCGCCGTCGCCTTCTTCATGATCCGGCTGGCACCCGGCGGTCCGTTCGATGGGGAGAAGCCGCTGCCGATCGAGATCAAGCGCAACCTGGAAAAGGCCTATCACCTGGACGAGCCGCTCTACATGCAGTTCGGCCGCTACATGGCCAACATCCTCCAGGGCGATTTCGGCCCGTCCTTCAAGTACAAGGATTATTCGGTCAACGAGCTGATCAGCGAGGGCTTCCCCTATTCGCTGCAGATCGGCCTGATCGCGATCCTGGTCGCGGCCGTGGGCGGCATCTTCTTCGGGACGATGGCGGCGCTCAAACAGAACTCGATGGGCGATTACGGGGCGATGACGCTGGCGATGATCGGGATCACCATCCCGAACTTCGTCGTGGCGCCGCTGCTGATCCTGGTCTTCGGCGTGATGTGGCGGCTGTTGCCAGCCGGCGGCATCACCGCCGGCTGGACCTCCTTCATCATGCCGATCATCGCGCTGGCCCTGCCGCCGACCGCCTATATCGCCCGCCTGACCCGCGCCAGCATGATCGAGGTGCTGCGGTCGAACTTCGTGCGCACCGCCCGGGCCAAAGGCCTGCCGGAGCGGGTGACGATCATGCGCCACACGCTGAAGGCCGGGCTGCTGCCGGTGGTCTCCTATCTCGGCCCCGCCACCGCCGGCATCATCACCGGCTCGGTGGTGATCGAGCAGATCTTCAGCATCCCCGGCATCGGCCGCTACTTCGTCCAGGCGGCGCTGAACCGCGACTACACGCTGGTGATGGGCGTGGTGATCTTCTTCGCCGCCCTGATCATCCTGTTCAACCTGCTGGTCGACCTGCTGTACGGCGCGCTCGACCCGCGCGTGCGTTATGATTGAGGTCCGGCCATGACCGACGCCACGATCGGGACCCTCCCTCCCCAGCCCAAGCAGATCAAGGGACGCAGCCTCTGGCAGGACGCCTGGCGCCGCCTGCGCGGCAACAAGGCCGCCGTGGTCAGCCTGTTCGTCCTGGGGCTGATCGGCATCGTCTGCATCGCCGGGCCGCATTTCCTGCCCTGGGGGCTGGACGATGTCGACTACACCTCGTTCCAGGCCGCGCCGAGCTTCGCAGCCGCGGAGGATGGCACCGCGGCCCATTATTTCGGCACCGAATCCAACGGCCGCGACCTGCTGGTCCGCACCCTCTACGGCGGCCAGATCTCGCTGCTGGTCGGCATCGTCAGCACCCTGGTCAGCCTGATCATCGGCGTCACCTACGGCGCCACCGCAGGCTTCCTGGGCGGCCGGGTCGACAACCTGATGATGCGCGTCGTCGACGTGCTCTATTCCCTGCCGTTCATGTTCTTCGTCATCCTGCTGATGGTGTTCTTCGGCCGGAACATCGTGCTGATCTTCGTCGCCATCGGCGCGGTGGAATGGCTGGACATGGCCCGCATCGTCCGGGGCCAGACCCTGTCGATCAAGCGCAAGGAGTACATCGAGGCGGCCCATGCCTGCGGCGTCTCGACCTGGCGGATCATCCGCAAGCACGTGATCCCGAACACGCTGGGTCCGGTCATCGTCTACATGACGCTGACCGTGCCGAAGGTGATCCTGCTGGAAAGCTTCCTGTCCTTCCTCGGCCTCGGCGTGCAGGAGCCGATGACCAGCTGGGGCGTGCTGATCTCCGACGGCGCCCGCAACCTGAACATCGCCTGGTGGATGCTGGTGTTCCCGGCCGTGTTCCTGGCCGTCACCCTGTTCTGCCTCAACTTCATCGGGGACGGGCTGCGCGACGCCCTCGACCCGCGCGATCGCTGAGCCCCAGGCCAATAGACAATGACCGCAACCCTCGTGACCTCCCCCACCCCGATGACCGGCACCGTGGCCTCCGCTCCCGCCCAGGCCGAGACCATCCTGGCGATCCGCAACCTCGTCACCCGGTTCAAGACCGGCGACGGTGTGGTCGCCGCGGTGAACGGCATCTCGCTCGACATCGCCGCCGGCGAGACGCTCGGCGTCGTCGGCGAGAGCGGCTCGGGCAAGAGCCAGCTGTTCATGTCGGTGATGGGGCTCCTCGCCTCCAACGGCCGGGCCGCCGGCAGCGTCCGGTATCGCGGGCAGGAGATCCTGGGCCTGCCGCCGGCGAAGCTGAACAGCTTCCGCGGGTCGAAGATGTCGATGATCTTCCAGGATCCGATGACGTCGCTGAACCCCTATCTGACCATCGCCCGGCAGATGACCGAGGTGCTGGTGCAGCACAAGGGCATGACCCAAGGCCAGGCGACGAAGCGATCGATCGAGATGCTGGACCTGGTCCGCATCCCGGAGGCGAAGCGGCGCATCGGCATGTATCCGCACGAGTTCTCGGGCGGCATGCGCCAGCGCGTGATGATCGCCATGGCCCTGTTGTGCCAGCCGGACCTGCTGATCGCGGACGAGCCGACCACGGCGCTCGACGTCACCGTCCAGGCCCAGATCCTGGACCTGATGCGCGACCTGAAGCGCGAGTTCAACACCTCGATCGTGCTGATCACCCACGACCTCGGCGTCATCGCCGGCCTGGCCGACCGGGTGATGGTGATGTATGCCGGCAACGTGATCGAGACCGGATCGGTGCGGGACATCTTCTACAGCCCGCAGCACCCCTACACCGAGGGGCTGCTGCAGAGCATGCCGCGGCTGAACTCCGACCGGCATGCAGAGCTGCCGTCGATCGGCGGCCAGCCGCCGAACCTGCAGGACCTGCCGCCGGGCTGCAACTTCCAGCCGCGCTGCCGCTACGCCCATGCCCGCTGCCTGGCCGAGGAGCCGGCGCTGCGGCCCTGCGGCGAGGGCGAGGCCGGGATGCGGGCCAAGGCCTGCCACCTGACCCAGCTGCCCCTGACCGAGGCCGACCGCGCCGTCATCGACGCCGATCGCGCCGCCCGGACCCGTCATTGAGGCCCGCGCCATGACCGACACCCCCAACAATTCCCCGGACGGCAAGACCATCCTGTCGGTGCGTGACCTGCGCGTGCATTTCGCCATGCCGAAGCGGCACATGTGGTCGGGCCACCGCGACTACCTCAAGGCGGTCGACGGGGTCAGCTTCGACCTCAAGGCCGGCGAGACGCTGGGCGTGGTCGGCGAATCCGGCTGCGGCAAGTCCACCCTCGGCCGCGCCGTGCTGCAGCTGATCCCGCCGACTGCCGGCCAGGTGGTGTGGATGGGCGAGAACATCGCCAATTTCGACAGTGGCGCGATGCGCGAGAAGCGCCAGGACCTGCAGATCATCTTCCAGGATCCGCTGGCCTCGCTGAACCCGCGCATGAATGTGGGCGAGATCATCGGCGAGCCGCTCGAGGTGTTCGAGGGCAAGCTGAGCAAGAAGGAGCGGCGGGCCAAGGTCGAGGAGATCATGTCCCTGGTCGGGCTGCGGCCGGAGATGATCAACCGCTACCCGCACGAATTCTCCGGCGGCCAGGCGCAGCGCATCGGCATCGCCCGGGCGATGGTGCTGAACCCGAAGCTGATCGTGTGCGACGAGCCGGTCTCGGCCCTCGACGTCTCGATCCAGAGCCAGATCGTCAACCTGCTGATGCGGCTGCAGCGCCAGTTCGGCCTGTCGCTGATCTTCATCAGCCACGATTTGTCGGTGGTGCGCCATATCAGCCACCGCATCATGGTGCTGTATCTCGGCAAGCTGGCCGAGATCGCCGACCGCGACGACATCTACGACAATCCGCGCCACCCCTACACCCAGGCGCTGATCTCGGCGGTGCCGCTGCCGGATCCGGATGCGGAGCGCAGCAAGAAGCGGATCGTGCTGACCGGCGACCTGCCGAGCCCGCTGAACCCGCCCACCGGCTGCTATTTCCGCACCCGCTGCCCGAAGGCGCAGGATCTGTGCGCGCAGGTGGCGCCGCAGCTGACCGATGTCGGCAACCCCGGCCACCAGGCCGCCTGCCACTTCTGGGACACGCCGACCCCGGCGCGGCGCGACGAGGCGGCGTAGCTCACATCCCAACCCCGTCATCCCCGCGAAAGCGGGGATCTTGCTACGCCCCGTGACGCCTGGACCGGAAAGGGATTCCCGCTTTCGCGGGAATGACGGCAAAGGGAACGGTCCGCCAATCGGACAAACAAAAAGGGCGCCGGAAACCGGCGCCCTTCGAATTTGGTCCTGGTCCCGGAGGATCAGGCGGCCGCGGCCAGCGAGGCGGCGACGGTCGTGAAGTGCTCGACGATCGACTCCTTGAATGCCGGCATGTCGAGGTCGTCGCGGGCAGTGATCAGGTTGCCGTCGACCACCACGGTCTCGTCGACCAGCTTGGCGCCGGCGGCCTCGAGGGTCTCGCGCACGGCCTCGTTGGCGACCACGGTGCGGCCCTGGATGCGCTCGGACAGCGCCAGCAGCTGCGGCGCGCCGCCCAGGGCGGCGACCGGCTTGCCGGCATCGGCGAAGCCGCGGAGGATGCGCTTGGTGTGCGGGTTGGCGGCCAGCTTGGCCACGCCGCGCTCACCGCCCGGGATCAGGACGGCGTCGAAATCCGCGGCCAGCGCGTTCGACAGCGGCACGTCGACGGCGAAGTAGTGGCCCCACGCCTTCTCGTGCCAGCCATTGACCAGCCCCTGCTCGGTCGAGACGATCTTCAGGGTGGCACCGGCGGCGAGCAGGGCCCGCTGCGGCTCGGTCATCTGGACTTCCTCGAACCCGTTCGACACGAGGATGGCGATCGTCTTGCCGGCGAGAGGCTTGTCGTTCTGCATGTATTATTCTCCCTTGCTGAAGCCGGTCCCGGCGGATCCCCTCCGGACCCACATGGCGGCTGTCGGGACGCGCGCAAAGGCGGCGTCCTGCGCTGCAGATCGCGTATCGCGGGGCAGCGGCGAAACCATGCCGGGATGGTGATTGAATTCGACCGTAGAAGTGGCGGCGGGGAGATCGAAAGTCAATGCCGGAGACCCATCGCATGGGTGCATTGCACAATGCTGGGGCTCGGTCCGCTTCCGAAATCATTGTCCGGACTGAGATTGCCGCCCGAGAGGCGCGGAGGCCGGACGCAAAACCGCCGCCCTGAGGGGCGGCGGTTCGAGTTCAACGTTCGGTGCGGCGCCGGTCTTGAGTGCCGGCGCGCGGATCACCGCGACGAAATGGTCGGTGTCAGGCCGGCAGACCGGAGGTTGCCGACATCGCCCGATCCGACGCACGTCCCATCAGGGAAGCCGCGGAGATCATGGTCACCGGAGCGCTAGACATCGGATCACCTCCTTTCGTTTGTTGCACCTGCGATAAAGGTCGGGCGAATGGCCGGCCCTGTCAAGGGCGGACGCCCTCAATGGGCCAGGCCGGCCGCGATATTGACCGCCAGAGCCAGGATCACGGTGTTGAAGATGAAGGCCAGAATGCCGTGGCCGAGGGTCACCCGGCGCATATGGGAGTCGGTCACCTGCACGTCCGAGACCTGGGCCGTCATGCCGATGACGTAGGAGTAGTAGAGGAAGTCCCACACCCCCGGCTGCTCATTGCCGGGGAAATCCAGCCCGCGCGCATCCTGGCGCCTGCCGTGCCCGCCTTCCGCCTTGCCGTAGTAGAGATGGGCGTAGCGGAAGGCGAAGACGGTGTGCAGCGTGGCCCAGCCCAGCGCCACGCCGGCGACCGCCAGGACCAGATGCAGCGGCGTGGGCCCCTGCGCCTGGTTCAGCAGGCTGAAGATCGAGGCGACGCCGAGCCCGGCCGCGATCACCGTGATCAGCACGATCAGCGGCAGGCCCTCATCGTCGATATCCGCACGGTGCCGGAAGGACTCCGCCGTCACATGCCGGGCCAGAACCGCGGTCCAGGCGAGATACAGGCCGAAGAAGGCGTCGCCGGCGATCACCGCGGCGATCGGGCCGCTGGCGCTGCCACCCAGGGCGAACCAGAGCGCCACGCCCAGCACCGCGCCGGCGTAGAAGCGGGTGTGGTGCCGCAGATGGTTGCGGATGGTGCCGAGCAGGGCGGCCTCCCTCGCAGCGTCGCTGCCCCGAGGAACGCATTCCCGCGACCGGCTGTCCAGGGCCGTTTCGGCCCGCCAGAATGTCGTCCCCGGTGAAGACCCTTGTTGCCTCTCCCGCTTGCGGGACCGTTTCGCAACGTCCTTCCCCGCCGTCATTGCGAGGAGGCGAAGCCGACGAAGCAATCCAGGGGCCGGTTCGCACCGGCCCCTGGATTGCTTCGCTGCGCTCGCAATGACGGTGTGTGGGATTGCGGGAGGGTCTCGCGGAGAGGCCCCGCCCTAGCCGAACCGTTTCGCCAGCCGTGCCAAGGCCTCGTCCAGCACCGCGTCCTGCTTGGCGAAGCAGAAGCGGGCGACGGTCGGGAGCGGGGTCTCGGCATAGAAGGCCGAGACCGGGATGGCGGCGACGCCGACCTCCTCGATCAAATGCCGGCAGAAGGCCTGGTCGTCGCCGTTGAAGCCGGTCGAGCCGATGTCGAGATTGACGAAATAGGTGCCGTCGCAGGGCAGCACCCCGAGGCCCAGCGCCGTGAGGCCGGCGGCGAAGCGGTCGCGCTTGCCCTGCAGCTCGGCGGTCAGGCCGTCGAAATAATCGTCGCCCTTGGCCAGACCGTAGGCGACGGCGGCCTGCAGGTTGGGCGGGGTGGTGAAGGTCAGGAACTGGTGCACCTTGCCCAGCAGCGCCGCCAGCGCCGGCGCGGCGGTGACGTAGCCGACCTTCCAGCCGGTCAGCGAGAAGGTCTTGCCGGCCGAGCCGATCTTCAGGCAGCGCTCGCGCATGCCGGGCCGGGCGATCAGCGGCTGGTGCCGCCGGCCATCGAACACCAGGTGCTCATAGACCTCGTCGCAGATGACGGTGGCGTCCGAGCCCTCGACGAATTCGGCGAGGAGGTCGAGCTCGGCCGCGCCGAACACCTTGGCCGCGGGGTTCAGCGGGTTGTTGAACAGCACCGCCTTGGTCCGGGGCGAGAAGGCGCGGGCCAGCGCCGCCCGGTCGAAGGACCAGTCGGGCGGCGCCAGATGCACGAATTTCGGCACGCCGCCGGCGCGGCGGACCAGCGGCAGATAGGCGTCGTAGAGCGGCTCGAACAGCACCACCTCGTCGCCCGGCTCGATCAGCGCGAACAGGGCCGCCGCCAGCGCCTCGGTGGCGCCGGAGGTGACCACGACCTCGCTGTCGGGGTCGACCTCCAGCCCGTAGAAGCGCTTCTCATGCGCCGCCACGGCCTGGCGCAGTTCGGGCAGGCCGAGCATCGGCGGATACTGGTTCCAGCCGTCGGTGATGGCGGTGGCAGCGACCCGCAGCACATCCTCCGGCCCCTTCCCGTCCGGAAAGCCCTGGCCGAGATTGACCGCGTTGTGCTGGCGGGCCAGCCGCGACATGACCTCGAACACCGTGGTGCCGAGGCCGGAGAAGATGGCGTTGCCGGGCTTCATCTCGGGATTCGCGCCGCTGCCGTCAGTGCCGGGTGGCGGGGGAATCGTCGAGCTCCTCGTCCTCCGGCCCCTCCTCGACCACGTCCAGCATCTCCTCGAACCGGTCGAGCAGGTCGGAATAGTCGCGGTTGGCGCGCAGGAACTTGCGGAACGCCTTGTCGTTGCGGATGTCGGCGTCGAACCAGGCGTCGGCGGCGCGCTGATGCTCGGGATGGGCCGAGAGATGATAGAACGCCGCCTGCTCGACCGTCGTGACCTCGCGCTCGTCCAGCATCTCCAGCACCACGCCGACATAGGTCGGCAGGCCGGTCAGGAAGGCGATCTCGTTGGCGGCGGCGGCCAGCTCGTCCTCGTCCAGCGGCTCGTCCGGCGCCTCGCCGGCGGCGGCCGCGGCGGCCTGGGCCGCCTCTTCCATCTTCCGGATCTCGTCGCGCAGAGCGGCGAAGTCGCTGTCGTCGCCGATCAGCGCCTCGTTCGGCGTGCCGCCGATCGCCGCCTCGATCGCCAGCAGCGTGTCGAGCAGCTTGCGCTTGCGCACCACCCAATTGGCCCCGCTGCGGACGTCCTCGGCGATCGACCGCAGCCGCTCCTGCTCCTCCGGCCCCATATCGGCCAGCAGCGATGTCTCGGGCTTGGCTATCGCGGTCACGGCTCTCGTCCTGTCTGTCGTCCTGCGCCCCGGCGGCGCGGGGCGCACCCTATCACAGGGCTCCCCACACGGCAGCCCCGCAGATGCCGACGCTTGACCCCCGCCGGCCCCGCGCCTATTTCGACCGCACGATGGCCAAGCTCCCGATCCTGATCGTCCCCGATCCCCGTCTCAAGACCAAGGCGAAGCCGGTCGCCGCGGTGGATGACCGAATCCGCAAGCTGACCGACGACATGCTTGAGACGATGTATGCCGCGCCGGGCATCGGCCTGGCCGCGCCGCAGATCGGCCTCCTGGAGCGGATCATCGTCATCGACGTCGCCGGCAAGGGCGAGCCGCCGGCGCCGCTGCGGCTGATCAACCCGGAGATCACCTGGGCGTCGGAGGACCTGCAGACCGCCGAGGAAGGCTGCCTGTCGCTGCCCGAGCAATGGGCCGAGGTGGTGCGCCCGGCCGAGGTCAAGGTCCGCTACCTGGACGAGACCGGCGCGCGGCAGGAGACGCATGCGACCGGCATCCTGGCCACCTGCGTGCAGCACGAGATCGACCATCTGAACGGCGTGCTGTTCGTCGACCACATCTCGGCGCTGCGCCGAAACATGATCCTGCGCAAGGTCCAGAAGTGGAAGAAGGAGCACGCCTGACGGCGGTGCCTCTCACTCACGGTCTTGCATTCCTTTTCTGTCATCCGCGGGCTTGACCCGGGGATCCAGGGGCTTTCAAAGCCGCTCTCGGTGGCCCCTGGATTGCCGGGTCAAGCCCGGCAATGACACAGTGGAGCAGGCGAGCCTCCGCCCCTACTTCTCCTTCTCCGCGTCCCAGTAGCTGGTGCCGCCGATGTTCAGCGTGTCCGGCGCCGTGACGTCGTCGCCCGGCACGCCGATGCGCAGCCGGGTGACCGTGCCGTCATCGGCCGACAGCTGCAGCGTGTAGCCGTCCAGCCGGTAGCGGCCTTTCGAATCATGGGACTTCAGCGCGCCGCCGACCGAGAAGCCGTTCTCGCTCATCACCGCGCCCATGCCGCCGCTGAAGACGCCGACCGAGCCGCCATCCGGCCCGGTCCCGACCGGGCTCTGCGAAAAGAAGCTGCCGCCCTGGTGCCGCTCGAAAGTGCCGTCCGGCCGGAAGGTGATGTCGATGCGCGAGGTGACGCCGCCCATCGACACGTTCAGGTAGTAGTAAGCGTGATCCAGCCGGGAATCCGGCGGGAACGGCTTCAGCACGGTGAAGCTGGCCAGGTCGGCCCGCTCCCCCGCCGCCGCGGTCATCACGTATTTCCGGTCCGGCTTCTCCCAGCGCGACCAGTCCTGCGGTGCCCGGCGGCGGACCTGGTCGGCATCGAGATCGGTCGGCGGATAGTCGAACTCGTAGTGATAGGCGGTGCCGTCCTTCAGCAGCAGGTAGCTCTCCTCGTTGCGGTCGGTGTAGCTGCCGCCACCGGGGTTGATGCCGACCTGGAACTGCTCGCGGAACAGCATCGCCTCGATCTGCCCGGCGGGGACGCCCTTGTCCGGCCCGGCATCGACCTCCTGCGCATTCGGCGGCCGGTATTCCAGCCCGCCATCCTCCGGCAGGGTCGACCGAGCGATGCGCGACGGGTCGGCCAGCACCCGGCAATAGGACAGGTTGAACACCTTGAAGGCGTAGACCCGGCTGATCTGGGCGACCACGGCGACGTCCTGCCCCTTGGCCTGCTTGAAGCGCGCCTCCTCCGCCTTGTCGGCGAAGCTGCAGCTGGCGGTCCAGATCGATTGCCGCTCCGGCAGCCATTGCCGCAGCCGCTCGTCGCCGTCCGACCGGCCGCTCAGGACCACGGGCCCCAGCTTCTGCATCGCCGCGGTGACGGCATCGACCTTGTCGTCGTCCCGCTGGCCGGGGGCGCGCCGGAACAGCTCCTCCGCCACCGCCGAGAGCTGGGCGATCGAGAACAGCGATTTCGGCTTCGGCGTCAGGCCGGTCTCCTCCGGCAGGCTGGCCCTGGCGATGCCGCCGGCATCGTCGAGCAGCCGGCAGCCTTCCATCGTGATCAGCTTGAAGTCGTAGACCCGGTCGATCCGGCCGGAGACGACCACGTCCTTGCCGATCTGGCGGCCGAACAGTGCTTCCTCGGCACCGTCCTCGAAGTCGCATTTCACCTTCCACAGCGACTGCTGGTCTTCCGTCCATTGCTGCAGCTCGTCGTCATCCACCACCCGGCCGGAGACGGCGATCAGCCCGACCTTGCCCAGGACGGTCGAGACCCAGTCGGTCTGGTCGGTGTCGCCCTTGTCCTTCGGCACCTGGCGCCAAGCCTCGGCCGCCAGGGCCGAGAGCTGGCCGGCGGAATAGAGTGTCTTCGGCAGCGGCGCCGCCGGCCCGGCCATGGCCTGCAGCACGCTGCGGGCCGAAGCGGCGTTGGCAAGGGCGAACGTCCGGCCGCCGAACAGCGCCGGCAGGGCGGCGCAGACCAGCGGGCTTTTCTGGATCATCGCATCGGCCTGGGCCTGGATGGCGCCGTCCATCTTCGACCGGGCATTGGTCAGGCCGCTGTTGCCGGCCAGCACCCGTTCCATCAGCCGCTCCAGCCCCTCGGCATCGTTCGCCTTGCGCCAGGACTCCAGCGCCGCCGCATGGGATGCGGCGCCGGAGGCGTCGGCCTTGTCGCAGCTGGCGACCACGGCGCGGGTGAGGGCGAGCGGAATGTAGATCGAGGTGATCGCCTCCGCCACTGCCTTCGGGTCCGGCGACCCGGCCGCGATGGCGGGTGGCGATGAGGATAGGGCCGCAAGCGCTGCGGCGGCGACCAGGCCTGCCAGGAATCTCATCCGTCCCCTCCCCCGTCGGATTCCGGCGCCAGACTGGCCCGGCCTCGCGGCGGGAACAAGGCGAAGATCAGGCGGCGCGCGGCCCTTCGCGCAGTCCCTCACGCATCGCCTCCTCACCGTCGCGCAACGCCTGGACATAGGCCGGCAGTTCGGGCGAGGGACCCTGCCAGCCGAAGGCGGCGGCGATCTCGGCGGTCGGCACCGTGCCGCCGCGGCGGCGGAACACGGCCTTGACCACGGCATGCGCGGCGACGGCGCCGCGGGCGTCCTCGAAGCCCTGCTCCAGATACAGCCACTTCTCGTCCCAGCCGAGCAGCCGGCTGCGCAGCCGGTAGCCGGCGAAGGCGGCGAGCGAGCGGCGGTAGCGGATGGTCGCCCCGCCCAGCACCGGCGCCCAGCGCCGGCGCCACAGCAGGCCGACCAGCCCGACCCGCAGCATCAGGTCGGTGCGGCCGAGATCCATGACGGTCAGGTACCGGCCGTTGTTCATGTGCAGGTTGAAATCGAGGTCGTTGGGCCAGACCCGGAACCGCACCACGCTGTCGTCCAGCAGGCCGAGCCGGCGGCCGAGCAGCGCCGCGACCACCACGCGGATGAGGCGGAGATAGAGGTTCATGGGCCGTGCCCTTCCTGCGTCGAGGTGAACGCCCCCTCACCCTCCCCGAGGAGCTACGGCATTCACGCATTGCCTCCTTTAAGTCCCCCCTCCCCTTGCGGGAGGGGGTTAGGGGGAGGGGGTTCTCTCGGCGCGAGCGGACCTGGACTGTCGCAAATCGACGCGGATGCCGAGTTCGGTGTCCTGCCTACTCGCGCGCGGACGCTGTGCAACCGGAGAGATGGTTGACACTATGGACCGGGGACATGGTTGACAGTTTCCACGGTTTGTTCTGGTGCTATAGGGCGGCCCGGCCGGGCCGCCCTGCAGCGGCGAAGGGTTCGAGTGTTACGGTCGATCAGGCCGAGATCGACGTCTGCGAAGCGGACGATCCAGTCGCCGGACTGGGTCTCGGCGACGCCGACGGTTTCGCCGATCAGGGCCTGGGAGATGAAGACCTTGTCGCCCTGCCATTTGATGTCGCCGGCGGCCGGACACGGCGGACGGCATGATCGGGATCGTACCAGGGCTCCTCGATCCGGTTGGGATAGAGCCGTGGCGAGTGGCAGTAACGGCTGGCTGGGGTGTTCTGGTCG
>NZ_NHON01000033.1 GCF_002195995.1 Inquilinus limosus | reverse complement strand
GGATGCGCTGCCGGACAGGCCGATCGTGCCGCCCTGCCCCGTGCCGCCGCCGCCGCCGGTCGCGCCGCAGGAGGACTCGCTGCTGACCGGCCCGCTGCCGGCGCCGAGCACCCCGGTGCTGATGCGGATCGTGCAGCGGCCGCCGCAGGAGATCTACGCCGTCGGGCTGCGCTACCTGACCGAGAAGCAGGACGCCCAGACGGCGCTGGCGCTGTGGCTCGAGGCCTCGGACCGCGGCAGCGGCGACGCGGCGTTCGCGGTCGGCCGGTTCTATGACCCGCTGCTGTGGGACCTGGGGCCGCACCCCTTCACCGCGCCCAATGCGGAGCGGGCACGCCACTTCTATGAGCTGGCGCTGCGGCGCGGCGTGGCCGATGCCCGCGGCCGGCTGCGGACCCTTCCGCCCAAGGCGGAGCAGACGCCATGAGGACGACGTCGCGCCGCCCGCGCCTCGCCGCCGCCGCGCTGCTGCTGGCCCTGCTGGCCGGGATCCTGCCCGCGGCCGCGCAGACGCAGCCCGCCGCGCCGGCGCCGCGGCAGCCGCTGCTGATGGAGGGCACCACCAGCCTGCAGCAGCGGATCCTGACCCGGCCGGGTGCGCGGCTGGCCAAGGCGCCGGGCGATGACCCGTCGGGGGCGGAGCTGCCGCCCCTGTCGGTCATGTTCGTCTACGCCCGCGTGCCCAGCCGCAACGGCGTGGCGCTGGAGGTCGGCACGACCGCCGACGGCCGGACGCTGGGCTGGATCCCCGCGGCCCAGGCGATCGACTGGAAGCAGACGCTGGTCGTCGCCTTCACCAACCCGGTCAATCGCGACCGGGCGCTGTTCTTCGACGACTCCGCTCCCCTGCTGGCGCTGATGGAGGATCCCGCGGCCGCAACCAAGGCGGCGGCGCTGCGCCAGGCGGCGGAGGGCGGCAGCCCGCCCGCCGACAGCCATGTCACCTCGATCGAGCCGCCGCGCTGGATCGACCCGGCCAAGACCTTCTACCTGCTGCCGATCCTGAACTGGACCAGCGGCTATTTCGCCAGCGGCTTCAACGGCCTGGCGTTGCAGGTGGCGGCGACCTCGCTGCAGGAACAGCCGGGACCGGCCCCGGCCGCCCCGACCGCCCCCAAGCCGCCGGATCAGGCGGTGATGGCCGGCTATACCGCCGGCGTCGTCTTCGTGGTCGACACCACCATCTCGATGGACCCGTATGTCGAGCGCACGCGCGACACGATCCGGGCCCTGGTGGACAAGCTGTGGGCCAGGCGCGGCGACGCGCTGCGCTTCGGCCTGGTCGGCTTCCGCGACGTGCTGAAGGACGGCACACCGGACGGGTATATCAGCCGGGTGTTCGCCGACCTGCCCGACCATGTCGACAAGACGCAGTTCCTGCGCCGGCTGGACGCGGCCGAGGCGTCGCGCCGCGACAACCTGGACTTCCGCGAGGATTCCTTCGCCGGGGTCAAGGCGGCGCTGGACCAGATCGACTGGAGCGGCGTGTCCGGCCGCTTCGTCGTCCTGGTCACCGATGCCGGGCCGCGCCGCGCCGCCGACCGCTATTCCTCGACCCATCTGGACCCGGACCAGCTGCGCATCCTGGCCCAGTCCAAGGGCGCGGCGCTGATCACCATCCATCTCAAGACCGTCGCCGGCAAGGACGACCACGCCTCGGCCGAGGAGGCGTATCGCGCGCTCAGCGACTATCCGAATGTCGGCAGCCTGTACTTCCCGATCCGGGATGGCGACGTCCGCGCCTTCGGGGCGGTGATCGACCGGGTCTCGGGCATCATCGCGACGCAGATGGAGGACGCCGCCAAGGGCCAGGTCGCCGCGGCCGAGCAGCCGGCGCAAGCCGGCCCCAAGGACAATGGCGACGCCGGCGCGGACACTGAGGCCTTCGCCCGGGCCGGCCTGGTCGGCCGCGCCATGCAGCTGGCCTATCTGGGCCGGATGGAGGGCGGCGCGCCGCCGCGGCTGTTCTCCGCCTGGGTCACCGACCGCGACCTGGCCGACCCGTCGCGCAAGACCCTGGACGTCCGGGTGCTGATCACCAAGAACCAGCTGTCGGACCTGCAATCGACGCTGAAGACGATCATCGATGCCGGCGAGGTCACCCGCATCGCCCCGGCCGATTTCTTCGGCCAGCTGCGCAGCGCGGCCGCGACCATGGCGCGCCGGCCGGAAAGCGTCGCCCTGGCCGAGGGCCGGCGCCTGACCGACCTGGGCCTGATCGGCGAGTATCTCGACGGCCTGCCCTATCGCAGCCGGATCATGGAGCTGACCGAGGATGACTGGCTGTCCTGGAGCTTCGGGCAGCAGCGCCAGTTCCTGGATGACCTGGACGCCAAGGTCACCCTGTACCAGCAGATCTACGACAACGCCGACCTGTGGATCTCGCTCGACGGCAACCGCACCGGCGGCGACGCCGTCTACCCGATCCCGCTGGACGCCCTGCCGTGACCGCGGCCGCGGGCGCGCCGGTCTATGCGCTGCGCGACGTCCTGGTGCGCCGCGTCTCCGGCCCGGCGGTGTTCGAGCTGCATGTGCCGGAGCTGACGATCGCGCGCGGCGTCGTGTTCCTGATCGGGCCCTCCGGGTCGGGCAAGTCCACCCTGCTCGACCTCCTCGCCGGCACCCTGGCCCCCAGCCAGGCGGCGACCTTCACCCTGGACGACGGCGGCCGAGCGCCCGCCGACCTGGCGGCGCTGTGGCGCGGCCGGCGGCTGGACGCGCTGGCCGAGCTGCGGGCCCGTCACATCGGCTATGTACTGCAGACCGGCGGCCTGCTGCCCTATCTGTCGGTGGCGGAGAACATCGCCTTGACCGCCCGCATCGCCGGCCGGGTCGACCGCGCCCACCTGGCCGGGCTGGTGGAGCGGCTCGGCCTCGGCCGGCTGGCCGGGCTGCTGCCCGGCCGGCTGTCGGTGGGGGAGCGGCAGCGCGTCGCCATCGCCCGCGCCCTGGCGCACCGCCCGGCCGTGGTCCTGGCCGACGAGCCGACGGCGTCGCTGGACCCGCCGACCGCCGACCGGGTCTTCGGCCTGCTGGTCGAGACCGCGGAGCGGCTGGGCGTCACGGCCATCATCGCGTCGCATGACTGGTCGCGCGCCGAGGCCAGCGGCCGGCCCGTCATCCGGCACGCGCTGGCGCGGGAGGGCGGCGTCGTGCGCGCCACCTTCCGGTCATGAGGCGCATCCTGCTGGCCGCCGGCCTGGCCGGCCGCGACTTCGCCCATGACTGGCGTGTCGCCCTGTGCCAGGTGCTGGGCCTGGCGGCGGTGCTGGCGCCGCTGCTGGTCCTGTTCGGGCTGCGCTTCGGCCTGATCGACACCATGGCCCAGCGGCTGATCGAGGATCCGCGCAACCGCGAGATCCTGCCCGCCGGCAGCGGCCGCTATGACGAGGCGTTTCTGGCCGAGATCGCCCGGGCGCCCGGGGTCGGCTTCATGGTGCCGGCGACCCGGGCCATCGCCGCCGGCTTCACCACCCTGCGGCGCGCGGACGGGGCGCGGCCGCCCCGCTCCGGCGTGGCGCTGCTGCCCAGCGGGCCCGATGACCCGATGCTGGGCCAGGCCGCGCCGCCGGACGGCGACGCGGTGGTGGTCAGCGAGCGGCTGGCCGCGACCCTGGGCGCCACCGCGGGCGACCGGCTGCTGGCCACGATCACGCGGCAGCGCGACGGGCGGATGGAAAGCCAGGACATCCCCCTCACCATCTCCGCCGTCACCGCGGCGCCGGTGGCGCCGGCCGAGGCGGTGCTGGCGCCGCTGGACCTGCTGGTGGCGACCGAGGACTGGCGCGACGGCCTGGCCGTTCCCGGTCGCGGCTGGGCCGGCGCCCCGCCCCCGGCGACGCAGCGGGTGTTCGCCCGGTTCCGGATGTATGCACGGTCGATCTACGACGTTGCCGGGATCGAGGCGATGCTGAAGGGCCGCGGCATCGAGGTGCGCACCGCCGCCGCCGACATCCGCCAGATGCAGTCGCTGGACCGCAACCTGGGCATCGCCTTCTGGCTGGTCGCCGGATGCGGCGCGATCGGCTATCTGGTGTCGCTGGCCGCCGGGCTGCGCGGCCATGTCGAGCGCAAGCGGCGCGACCTGGCGATGCTGCGGCTGATCGGGCTGCCGACCCCGGCGCTGGTGGCCTTCCCGATGACCCAGGCGCTGCTGATCGCGGTGCTCGGCCTGATCCTGGCCGGCGCCGGGTTCGCGGCCGCCGCGGCGGTGCTGAACACGGTCTTCGCCGACGGGATGCAGGTGGGGGAGCGGATCTGCCGCCTGCTGCCGGAGCATGGCGTCGTCGCCGCCGCCGTCACGATCGCCGCGGCCCTGCTCTCCGCCAGCTGGGGGGCGCTGCTGGCGGCGCGGATCCAGCCGTCCGAGGCGCTGCGCGATGTCTGAGCCGCACCGCCGCCGGCTGTGGCCGGCCGTCCTCGCTTTGCTGCTGGTCGCGATCGTCGCAGCGCTGGCCGCGGTGCATCTCTCGAACCAGGACCTCGCCGCGCGCACGCGCGACGCCATCGCCGCCGCGACCGTGGCCCTGCCCCCGGCGGACCAGGCCCCGGAGGACCCGGGCGCCGTGCTGCCGGCGCTGGAAGCCCTCGCCGCCGCGCCGCTGCCGGAGGACGGGCTACCCTGGTGGCGGCGCCCGGCCCTGAACGCGGCGACACTGGACCGGCTGGCGGCCGGGCGCCGGGACCTGGACCGGAGCCTGCTGGGCGAGGCGTTCCTGCAGCGTTTCGCCGCCGGCGTCCTGGGCCGGATCGACCGCCCCGACGTGGCGCCGGAGCTGGCCTTCGACGGGCTGAAGCTGCTGCTGGCCCTGGCCGGGTCCGGCCCGCCGCAGGAGTCGCTGACCCGGGTGTGGGCCCAGGTGCAGTGGTCGTTCGACGCGGCGGACCGGCAGGACCGGCTGCTGCGGCAGCTCGACCGCGCCCTGGCGGCCCGGCCGCGCCTGGCCGTCACGCTGGATCCCGCGACGGTCGAGCGCGTCCGGGCGCGGCTGCGCCAGGCGCCGCTGCCGACCCGCGCCTATGCCGCCATCCGCACCTCGGACGCGGCACAGCGCCTGCCCGCCTTCCGGCCGGACCGGGTGCTGGGGGCCGACGGATGGGCTGTGGTGCGGCATTCGGGCCAGTCCATGGCGACGCCGATCCCCGGGCTGCTGACCGCGGCCGGGTTCCAGGAGGTGGTCGCGCCCGCCCTCGCCGACATCTCCGCCTCGCTGCAATCCGACGCCTGGGTGCTGGGCGGCGGCACGGCGCCCCAGGCCACCGGGCGGGAGCTGACCGAGGCCGTACTGGCGCTGTACCTGGCCGATGCCGGCCAGGCCTGGGACGCGCTGCTGGGCGATATCGAGATCGCCCGGGCGCCCGCCGACCCGGACCAGGCCGCCAGGCTGGTGGCGGCGCTGACCCGGTCACCCGGCCCGCTGCTGCGCCTGGCCGCCGCAGCCCGGCAGGCGACCCTGTTCGACACCGCTCAGAGCGCTGCCGCCGAGCCGCGGCTGGCGGCCCTGGCCCAGGCGCTGGGCGGCCGCCGGCCGTGGCAGGAGATCGACCGCCGCTACAATTGGCTGCTGCCGGAAGGCACCGACCTGCCCGGCTTCGCGGCGCTGGCCGATGCGGCGCGGCCCTTCATCGACCGGGCCGGCAGCCTGCCCCGCGACCGCAGCCAGGCTGCGCCGGGGCTGGATTGACCGCCGCGGCCGACACGGCGGCGGTCGCGGGGGCGGCGGGCGCCCCCCATGTCCTGGAGCGCCCGGATCTCGGCCTGTGGGCCGTCGCGGTCGCGGCCGGCACCGATGGCGCGGCGGAGGCCGCGGCGATCCTGGCCGACCTGGCGGCGCTGGAGGCCGGCCTGACGCAGGCGGAGGCCGCGCGCCTGGTCCGGCGGCGGCTGGAGCGGGAAGCGCTGCGCCTGGGCCACCGCAGCCGCACGGCGCAGGGGGGCGAGACAGGCGTCGCCGTGATCGTCGCCCTGACCAGCCTGCCGCATCTGCTGTGCCTGCGGCTCGGCGGGGCCGGCCTGCACCGGCTCGACGGCGCGACGCCGGGGCCTGTCGGCTTTGCCGGACCCGACGATGCGGCGGAGGAGGGTCAGCCGGCCCTGGTCGACATGCTGCGGGCCCGGCTGGAGCCGGGCACCGTGCTGGCCCTGGCCTCGCCGGCCCTGGCCCGGGCCCTGGTGGACGGGTCGGCCGCGACGGCGGCCCGGATGCCGCCCGCCATCGCCGCGCGGTTCCTGGTCCAGCGCGCCGCCCCCGGCGATGACGGCCCGCCCGCCGCCGTCGTCCTGGCGACGCCGGCGGCGGAGGAACGGCTGGCTCCGGCCNAGCCAGATCCGCTCCCCACCTCTCCCCCACGCCACCGGCCCGGTCATGGCGCCGGCATCCTGGCTGTCGTCGCATTGCTGCTGGTGCTGGGCGCGGCGGCCGGCGTCGGGCTGTATGCCTGGATGCGCGGTGAGGCGCCGCAGCAGCCGGCCGGTCCCGGACTGCCGGCGCAGCAGGAGGAGCCGGATGTCGCCGTGACGGCCCCCAGCCTGCCCCCGGCGGCGCTCGCGGCCGCGGATCGCCGCCTGGCCCAGGCGGCCCGCCTGGCCGTCGCCGTGTCCGCCATCGAGGGCGCCTTCTCGCGCCTGGGGCTCGACACCGAAGCGCCGGCCGCCGCCCGCCCCTTCGCCCCGGTCGCGCTGGACGCCAGGGCAACCGCGCTGGCGGCCCGGCTGCCGACCCTGCCGCTGGCGACGCCGCTGCGCACCGAATACCGCATGTCCAGCCCGTTCGGGTACCGGATCCATCCGATCAAGGGGATCCTGATACTGCATGCCGGGCTGGACCTGGTGGCGCCGCAGGGCACCCCGATCTTCGCCACCGGCAATGGCAAGGTGCTGCGCGCCGGCGTGGCCGGCGGCTACGGCAACATGGTCGAGATCCAGCATGCGGAGGGCCTGGTCACCCGCTACGGCCACATGGATTCCATCGCCGTGACCGAAGGCCAGGCGGTGACCGCCGGCACCGTGTTGGGAACGCTGGGATCGACCGGCGATTCGACCGGACCGCATGTGCATTACGAGATCCGCCGCGGCGGCCAGCCGATCGACCCGATGCCGTTCCTCGAGGCCGGCCAAGCCCTGAAATCGCTCCTGGCCATCGCGATCCGGTCCTGACCGGCGCCGACGGCCTCAGCCCGGCAGCAGCGGGGTGATGCGGTCGCGGATCGCCGCAACCGCCTCCTGCGGCGGCTTGCGGCCGAGCACGGCGAGTTGCACCTCCTCCAGGAAGGTCGCTTGCGCGCGCACCGCCTCGGGGAAGGCCGGGAAGGCCGGCCGCGCCTTGGCGAGGGCGGCGGATTCGATCTTCGCCAGCGGCTGGCTGGCGGCGAAGTCCGGATCGGCATAGGTCGAGACGCGGACCGGGCCGTTGCCGTTGCGCGCCGCGCCCAGCGTCACCGCCTTGCTGGAGACCGCCTTGATGAAGCTCCAGGACAGGTCCTTGTTGGCCGAGTTGGCCGGGATCGCCATGGCCCAGGATTCCACCACCGCCGCCATGCCGGTGCCGGCGGGCAGCGTCGTGGAGCCTGGGAACTCCACCGCCTTGATCTTGCCCGGGACTGAGGACTGCTCGGGGTTGTTGAGCTGGGCGAAGCGGGCGAAGGGCAGCACGCCGAAGGCCGCCCGGCCCTGCTGCAGCCAGGTCACCATGTCGTCGTTGCGGGTGTTGGCGTAGCTGCGCGGCAGCGCACCGGCTTGGAACAGGTCGGCCAGCACGGCCAGCGCCTTCTCCATCGCCTCCGGCTGCGGCAGGACCTTGAAGTCGGCGCTGATGAAATCGCCGCCGAAGGCCCGCGCGAACATCACCGGGAAGACGGCCAGGTCGCTGGCCAGGATCATCCCGACCACCCGCGTGCCGGCCGCCGAGGTGAAGGTGAGTTTCTTCGCCTGCTCGACCAGTTCCTCCAGCGTCGCCGGTGGGGCGGTGAAGCCCGCCTCCTCCAGCAGCGCCTCGTTGTAGAACAGGGCCTGGGTGGCGTGTCGGACCGGGATGCCCACCAGCTTGCCGCCGACGGTCATGGCGCGCCGCAGGCCGGGGGCGATGTCGTCGATGTCCTCGACCGGGTCCGACGCCTGGTACGTGTCGAGCGGCTCGAACAGCCCCGCGATCTGCGGCGTCATCCGGTTGTCGATGACGTAGCCGACATTGAAGCCGGTCTGGCCCAGGCTGGCCTCGCGGAACAGCCGGTCCTGCAGCGGATTGCTGTCGAGGGTGGTCCAGGCGATCTCCGCCCCCGACGCCTGGCGCCACGGCGCGATGACGTCGCCGGCCGCGCCCTTGGTCAGCACATTCTGGTGCACCAGATGCGACAGCACGTTCAGCGTCTTGGACTGCGCCAGCGCCGTGCGGCCCAGCGCCATCGCCGCGGCGCCGGCCACCGTGCCGGCCAGCAGGTCGCGCCTCGTCAGATGTGCGGTCATGGTTGTCCTCCCTGTTTGATTCTTGGTCATCCCTTGGTCGCGCCGGCGGTCAGCCCGGCCACCAGGAAGCGGTTCATGGCCACCACGAAGGCCAGCACCGGCAGCAGCTGGATCGTGGCCGCGGCGAACAGCACGCCCCAGTCGACGCCGTCGACCGAGCTGATCATCTCGGACAGCACGAAGGGCGCGGTCTTGGCCCTGGTCGCGGTGAAGATGAAGGCGAACAGGAACTCGTTCCAGGCGAAGACGACGACGAAGACCGCGACCGCCAGCATGCCCGGCGCCGCCAGCGGCAGTACGATCCGGCGCAGCACGGTCAGCCGCCCGGCCCCGTCGATGGTCGCGGCCTCGTCCAGCTCGCGCGGCACCTGGTCGATGAAGGTGCGCATCAGGATCGTGCCCAGCGACACGAAGAAGCTCGTGTACAGCAGGATCAGGACGAGATGGGTGTCGTTCAGCCCCAGCAGGTTGACGATCGGGAACAGCGGCAGCGTGACCACGATCGGCGGGATCAGGCGCACGCCGATCAGGAGATAGACCGAGCCGGAGAGGAACCGGCCGCGATGCCGCGAATAGGCGTAGCCGGCCAGCGAGCTGACGGCGACGGCCAGGACGGCGGAGCCGATGGTGACGATCAAGCTGTTGACCAGCCCGTCGAAGAAGCTGCCCCAGCGCTGCCACAGATGCTGGTAGTGCAGCAGCGTCGGCTCGAACAGCAGCTTCGGCGGCACCGCGAAGATGTCGCGACCCGGCTTGAACGACGACAGCACGATGAAGGCGATCGGGAAGATCGACCACGCCACCACCGCGGCGACGGCCACGGCCTTGCCGGCCGCGATCAGCAGGCGGTCAGCGCGCATCGGCCGCCATCCCCTTGCGCAGCCGCAGGATATAGGCGGCGGCCAGCAGCAGCGACACCGCGACCATGATCCAGGCGGTGGCGGCGGCGGTGCCGAAGGAGTTGTAGCGGAATGCCTCGAGATAGAGGTAGACGGCCACCGCCTCGGTCGTCCGCGCCGGCCCGCCCTGCGTCAGCAGCCAGATCTCGGAGAACAGCCGGAAGGCGAAGATGTAGCGGAACAGCATGGCGATCAGGATCGCCGGCGCCAGCAGCGGCAGGGTGACGTTCCGGAACAGCTGCAGCGGCGAGGCCCCGTCCGCCCGACCGGCCTCGTACAGGTCCTTCGGGATCGCCAGCCGGGCGGCATAGAGGATGACGAAGGTGAAGGGCAGGTGCAGCCAGATCGTCAGCAGCCCGACCAGCACCAGCCCGTGCGACGGGACGAAGGTCCAGTCCAGCGACGGCAGGCCGAGATCCAGCAGCGCGTTGGTCACCGGGCCGACATCGGGGTCGAACAGGAAGCGCCACATCGCCGCCGCCGTCACCTCGCTGATCGCATAGGGCGCCAGCACGATCACCAGCAGCAGGCGCCGGGCCGGCAGGCCGCTGGCGAACAGCAGCGCGATGCCGAGCCCCAGCAGCAGTTCCAGATGCACGGCCGCCGCCACCACGGCCACGGTGTTGAGCAGCGACCGCCAGAAATAGCCGTCGCCCAGCACCCGGGCGTAGTTGTCGAATCCGACAAAGCTCGCCGCCTGGCCGAAGGTCGACGACTGGAAGCTGAGCCACAGGACGAAGATCGACGGAATGACGATGACGCCCAGCACCAGGACGTGCACCGGCGCCACGAGCGGCAGCGCCCCCGCCAGACCGTGCCGCAGACGCTTCAGCCGCGCTTGCATTCCGCCTCCCGGGCCATGGTGATTGTTCGGCTGGGGCGCCGGCGGTTCCTGGCCCCGGACCGCGGCTGCCCTGGCTGTGGCGCGGCCCGCGCCGCGGCGCGTCAGGCCGCGGCGGCCGGCACCTGGCCTGCGATGGTGGTGCGATACATCACCCGGCGATAGCCCGGATAGTCGTTGATCGCGGTGTGCAGCACGAAAGGGTTGTTCCACATGCCCAGCGTGCGCGGCGCCCAGCGCAGGCGGCAATGGAACTCCGGCCGCGTCGCCCGCGCCATCAGGAAGTCGATCAGCGGCCGGCTCTCCTCCTCGGTCATGCCCTTGAAATGGGTCAGGACGCTGCTGACGAAGACATAGCGCCGCCCGGTCACCGGATGGGTGCAGATCACCGGATGCTCGACCGCCGCATTCTCGATCGCCTCGACATCCGCGGTGACGCCGAGCCGCTTCTGCATCGCGTTGATCGCGAACACGCCGCGCCCGCTGTGGATGCCGGTCAGGCCTTCCAGGATCGCCACCAGCCGCGGCGACAGCGACTGGTAGGCCTTCTCCAGGCTGGCGAAGCAGGTGTCGCCGCCGACCGGCGGGATCTCCTCGCCGTACAGCATGGTCACCCCCGGCGGCCGCGCCAGCCAGGCCAGGTCCATGTGCCAGTCCTCGCCGATCACCTTGCCGGTGTCGTCGGGCTCGCGCACGAAGCGGACGATGTCCTCGAACCCGTCCATCGGGGTGTGCACCGGGTTGCCGCTGAACGGCCCGAAGCGGCGGGCGACCTGCTGCAGCGTGGCCGGCACCAGGTCCTGATCGCGCACCGCCAGCACATGGTAGTCGTGCAGGGCGCGCAGCACCTCGGCGAAGGTATCCTCCGCCGCCGTCCTCAGGTCGACGCCGATGATCTCCGCCCCCAGCGCACCGGTGAACGGCCGGACCTCGAATTGCGCGAAGCGCTCGTCCCGCATCATCTGCCCGCCTCCCTCGATGGCCGCGCTTTCGGATCCGTCGCAGCACTGACTTACGTGTAAGTAAGTACACAGCGAAGGGAGATGCCGTCAACGGTCTCGATCACGCGTCCAGCACGATCAGGACGGGCGCTGCCCCTCCCCGGTCGCGCTGATCATCCGGCCGAGCGCGCGGAACAGCAGCTCGATCTCCTCGAACCGCCCCGCATCCTGCGTCATCGGCGGGCAGGACAGCAGCGTGACGCGCAGCACCCGCACGACGTCGTCCACATCCGTCTCCCGCCGCAGCTGGCCGGCCGCCACCGCCTCGCCCACTGCGTGCCGCAGGCAGGCGTCATAGGTCCGGTTCACCCGCTCCAGCGCCGCCACTGCGTCCTCGCCGAGGGCCGGCAGGTCGTGGCGCAGGCGCGACAGCGGGCTCCAGACATTGCGGGCGCGGTCGCCGGGGTTGAAGCGGTGGTAGTAGCGGCGCAGGTCGTCGAGCTGCATCGACAGCCGCTGGTCGAAGGGGACGCTGCCGGCGCGCCAGTAGCGCTCGATCCGTGCCACGGCATTCGCGGCGATGTCCTCGATCAGCTCCCGCATCAGCTGCTGCTTGCTGCCGAAGTGATGGTGGATGTTCGCCCGCGTGGTCCCGATCACGGCGGCGATGTCGCCGAAGCTGAAGCCGTCATGCCCCTTCATGACGTAGAATTCGGCGGCGACCGCCTTGATCCGCTCGCGCGTCCCTCCCGAGGCGTCGGGTTCGGGCGGTCCGCTGTCCTGACGTGTCATGTCGTGCGCCCATGTTCGGAATGGCCGGGGGCCGCCGGCCGCGATCGGCCTGTATAGCCCACAAGCATGCCACAGCCGGAAGGCTGAACGACGCGGGACCGCCCGCCCTTCCGAGACGCAGAGCCTATCCCGACGATCGAAGCGTTGTCATGACGTCCGTGGCAGCCTCACCGGACGGCGGGCGCGGCGCCTTGCGTCACGGAGATCCGTCGGACGGCGCCGCGGCGCGGAAATCCACCGACCCGAGGCCGCCGGGGGCGACGAGATCCTGGATCGATCCGGCCAGCCCGCGCTCGCGGTCGCCGACGAGGCGCTCATAGAAGGCCAGGTTGGCCCGGCCGATGCCGTGCTCGGCGCTGAAGCTGCCGCCGAACCGGCCGGCCGCCTCGCCGAACACCAGCTCGCGCAGCGGCGCCGGGTCGCGCGCCAGGGCGGAGTCGCGCGGCAGCACCAGGTTGAAATGCACGCCGCCATCGCCGACATGGCCGAAATCGCAGATCCGCGCCTCCGGGTGCCGCTGCGCCAGCACCTCGGTCATCGCCCGGCGGAACGGCATCACATCGGCCCGGGCGAAGCCGAGGTCGAAGGCCACCACCCTGCCCTCCGCCGCCAGGCTCTCGCTCAGCACGTGCCGCAGCGCCCAGAAGTCTGAGCCGCGGCCCGGCATGGCGTCGGCCAGCGGGCCGCCCGGCAGGTCCCAGATCTCCGCCAGCACCTGCTCCATCAGGACGTCGATCGACGGTTCCTGGTCCCGCGCGGCCCAGGACCGCTCGATCTCGACCAGGATGCAGAAGGGCGGCGGCGGATGCGGCGCGAAGGGGTTGCGCAGCCGCTCATGGTGCTTCAGCGCCAGCTCGACCGCGGCACCGGACATGCCCTCGAACGCCGCCAGATGGTCGCCGACCCGCTCCTCGAAGGCGGTCAGCAGCGTCATCACCGCCTCGTCGTCGCGCGGCACCAGGATGGCCGTGGCCGATTGCTGCGGCAGGCGGCGCAGCTCCAGCACCGCGCGGGTGACCAGGCCGTACGCGCCGCCGGTGCCGATGAAGAGCTGCTTGAGGTCGAGCCCGGTGTTGTTCTTGCGCAGCGGCCGCATCAGGTCGAGGACGGTGCCCTGCGCGTCCGGCAGCACGACCTCGAGCCCCAGCACATGCCGGCGCATGTCGCCGTAGCGGATGAAGCGCGCCCCGCCGGTATTGGTCGCGACCATGCCGCCGACCGTCGGGTCCGCCCCCAGGTCGATCGGCAGGACCAGGCCGTGCGCCTCCAGCCCCTGGTTGAGGGTGGAGAGGCGAAGGCCGGCGCCGACGGTGGCGCTGCGGTTGGCGGCATCCACCTCGAACGGCCCGGTGAACCGGTCGAGGCTAAGCACGCCCTGCGCGCCGCCGGGATCCGGCGTCGAGCCGGCGACGAGGCCGGTGTTGCCACCCTGGGGCACCAGCCGGATGCCGTGGCGGACGCAATGCGCGACCACGGCGGAGGCCTCGGCCGTCGTCGCCGGGCGGGCGACGAAGGCGGCCCGGCCGCGGTCGTAGCGGGCACCGGTCTCGTAGGCGGAGAGGTCGTCGGGGGCCGCGAGCAGGCCGCGCTCTCCGAGCACCGCCCGCAGGGCATCCAGATGGCTGGCCGTGTCGTTCACTCGCGCAGGCTCTCCCGGCGCGGGACCGGACGACGGCCGGCCTCCCTGCCGGTCGGGCCCGCCCCGCATGGCGGATTCGGGCGGCCGGTGGCCGCCGTCCCCCGACTTTGCGTTGTCATTCCTAACCTGTCAACTTGTCCTTTTTCTGGGCCGGCCGGAAACAGCCCACAGCGGCAATCCGGAGCAAAGGACTGATTTTCAAGGCAGAATTTCAGGAATGCTGGGCCCGGGCCTGCGAAACAGCGGCGTTCATCGGCATGACAAGCGGCGTCGGTGGGGTGCTTTCCCGGCTACACTTGTCATGCAACCGGGTCGCCGGCCATGGCCGGCGCTACAGATGAATGCCGTCGAAGACCCGTTCCTGGGCGTTGCGGATATGGGCCTGCATCGCCTCCCGCGCCTTGACCGCGTCGCCGTCCCGGATCGCCTCGAAGACCGCCGCGTGCTCGCGCTGAACCATCGCCAGGTGCCCGGCCGAATGCAGCACGGAGAAGCTGCGCGCTAGGTCGATGACATAATCGAGATGCGGCCGCACCGCGGCCAGCGCCGCCTCGAAATACTGGTTCTGCGTGGCCCGGGCGATCGCTGCGTGGAAATCGCTGTCCTGCTCGACGCCGATCTTGCCGGTCCGGATCGCCTGGTCGATGGCGTCGAGCTCCCTCTTCACCGCGGCCAGCAGCGCCTCGTTGCGGTTCAGGGCGGCGGCGTAGGCCACCTCCCCCTCCAGCGCGATGCGGAACTCGTAGATGCGCCGGACGTCCGAGATCGTCTGGATCCCCTGCGCGCCGTTCACCGGCCGGGCCGGCTGCGGCTCGGCGGCGCCGACGACGAAGCTGCCGGCGCCCTGCCGGGACTGGATCAGCCCCTCCTCGCGCAGGCGGCGCAGGGCCTCGCGCACGATCGGCCGGGAGACGCCGAAGCTCTGGCTGAGCTCCTTCTCCGACGGCAGCTTGCCGTCCCCCGGAAACTGGCCGCGCTGGATGCGCCCCAGCATGTCGCCATAGAGGATATCGCTCAGTCTTGGACGTGGGGACACCGGAACCCTTTGCCGTGCAGCGGCGTGATTGTTTGCAGGCAAGATTACACGTTCTACCGGGAAGCTCAAAGTCCGGCTGTCCCGAAAAATGGCACGATCGCGCGGCTTTCCGTGGCTTCCGCCCTCTCGACCAGACTTCGTCTTCTCGCCCACATGTCAGTTGACATGTAATTTTCAGCCGGATAGATGTCAAAAACAAGCCCGGACGACATCGGGCAAAAATCGACATCTCGGCCGCGGGCCAAGCCGCCCGCGCGCCACAAACAGGGGATGGCACCATGGTCGGGGGTAGCCGCTGCATCACCATGACGCGCCGCGCGCTTCTGGGCGCCGGGCTGTCGTTACCGTTCCTCTCGATTCCGGGCCGGGCCCAGCAGGCCGACGGGATCCTGCGCTACGGCCTGTCGGCCTTCCCACCCAACCTGCAGCCCTGGGTCAGCACCGGCGCAGCCGCCGGCACGGTGAAGCTGATGCTGCACCGCAGCCTGGTCACCTATGACAGCAAGGGCCAGCTGCGCGGCGAGCTGGCGGAGTCCTGGTCGGTCGACGATGAGGGCGCCTGGGTTTTCAAGCTGCGCCCGGGCTGCGTCTTCCAGAACGGCGACCCGGTCACCGCCGACGACGTCAAATGGTCGATCGAGCAGATCGCCGCCGAGAACTCGACCGCCTATATGCGCACCCAGTTCCAGGGCATCGAGCGCATCGAGATCCCCGATCCGCAGACCGTCCGCCTGGTGACGAAGACGCCGACGGCGACGCTGCCGACCTGGTTCGCCAACTACAACACCTTCGTGCTGTCGCGGAACTCGACCGCGCGCGAGCCGATCGGCGCTGGCCCCTTCCGCCTGACCGGGCAAGAGCGCGGCACCTCGCTCGAGCTCACCGCCTTCGACAAGTTCTACAAGCCCGGCTTCCCCAGGCTGAAGGGGATCAAGTTCACCGTCTATGCGGACGAGAACCTGCGCATCGCCGCCCTGCAGAGCGGCGATGTCGACATGATCGAATACGTCCCCTGGCAGTCGATGGCCACGGTCGAATCCGACCCGCGGCTGAGGCTCGACGCGGTCGAGGGGCCGTTCATGTGCGTGCTGTTCAACGCCACCCGGCCGCCCTTCGACGACCCGCGCGTGCGCCAGGCGGTCGCCTTCGCCGTGAAGCGGGAGGACATCGTCAAGGCGGCCTTCTTCGGCCGCGGCAAGCCGATGGCGGGGCTGCCGATCACCGCCGGCACGCCCTGGTATGACGAGACGCTGGCCAATGGCTGGGCCTATGACCCGGCCCGCGCCAAGGCGCTGCTGGCCGAGGCCGGGCATCCTGACGGATTCCAGACCACGCTGATGGCCACCGCCCAGTACGGCATGCACAAGGACACCGCCGAGGTGGTACAGCAGCACCTGGCCGCGATCGGCATCCAGTGCGAGCTGCAACTGCCGGACTGGTCGACCCGCGTCGCCCGCGGCACCAAGGGCCAGTACGACATCTGCATCCACGGCCTGTCCGCCGACAACAACGATCCCGACGGGCTGACCGGGGTGATCGACACCTCGCTGGCGCCGACCCATGGCCGCTCCTTCGGGCTGAAGGCGCCGAGGACCGTCGAGGCGCTGGCGCGCGGCCGGGCCGAGTTCGACCAGGCCAAGCGCGTCGAGATCTACAAGGAGATGCAGCGCGCCGCCCTCGAGGAGGTGCCGCTGGCCGGCCTGGCCTGGCGGTCGCAGGGCTACGGCCTGGACCGGCGCATCACCGGCTTCACCAACCTGCCCGGCGCGCTCACCGGCTTCTCCGGCGCCACGCTGGAGGAGACCAGCTTCGCATGATCGCCGGGCTCCTCCGCCGCATCGCCACCTCGCTGGCGCTGGCCTGGATCGTGGCCACGATCGTGTTCCTGGCGCTGCACATGGTGCCTGGCGACCCGGCGGAGCTGCTGCTGTCGACCGGCGGCGTCGCGCCCGATCCGGGCGCGGTGGCCGAGCTGCGCGAGCGGCTGGGCCTCGACCGGCCGCTGTCCGACCAGTATTTCGAGTTCCTGTCCGGCCTGCCGCGGGGCGACCTCGGCAACTCCCTGGTCGACGACTATCCGGTGGCGCAGGAGATCGCGCTGCGCCTGCCGCGCACGCTGGAGCTGATCGGCGCCGGCGCGCTGCTGGCCGTGATCTTCGGCATCCCGGCCGGCACCTACGCGGCCACGCATCGCGGCGGCACCTTCGATCGCATCGCCTCCGGCCTCGCGGCGCTGCTGCTGGCCGTCCCGGTCTTCGTGGTCGGCACCCTGCTGATCCTGGTGCTGGCCCAGGCGCTGCGGATCATGCCGGCCGGCGGCTTCGTGCCGCTGGCCCAGGACCCGCTGCAGCACCTGACCCTGCTGGCCCTGCCGGCGATCGCCATCGCCAAGGGCCTGACCGCGATCGTGTTCCGGATGACGCGGTCCTCGGTGCTGGACGCCCTGTCACGCGACTATGTCCGCACCGCCCGGGCCAAGGGCCTGTCCCCAGCCCGCGTGCTGGTGCGCCATGTCGTGCGCAACGCGCTGAGCCCGGTGCTGACCGTGCTGGGCCTGCAGATGGGCACGATGCTCGGCGGCACGGTGCTGGTCGAATACGTCTTCAACTGGCCCGGCCTGTCGACGCCGCTGCTGCACGCGGTCGAGGCGCGCGACTACCCGATGGTGGTTGGCATCGTCCTCACCGTCTCGGGCCTGTTCCTGCTGATCAACCTGGCGATGGACCTGCTCTACGCCGTCCTCGACCCGCGGATCCGCGCAGCATGAAGCGCCTGTGGATCCCAGGCGCGCTGGTCGCCGCCGTCATCCTGCTGGCCCTGCTGGCGCCGTGGCTCGGCCTGGCGGACCCGGTCAAGCAGGATATCGCCCAGCGCCTGTCCGGGCCGATGCCGGGGTCGCCGCTGGGGCGTGACGAGTTCGGCCGCGACGTCCTGTCCCGCCTGATCTGGGGCGCGCGCACCAGCCTGGGCGTCGCCTTCGCCGCCGCCGCCATCGCCGGCATCGTCGGCACCCTGCTCGGGCTGGTCGGCGGCTGGTTCCGCGGCCTCGGCGAGCTGCTGGCGGTGCGCAGCATGGACGTCATCCTGTGCTTCCCGCCGGTGCTGCTGGCGCTGCTGGTCGTCACCCTGCTCGGCCCCGGCGCCGGCACGCTGATCCTGGTGCTGTCGGTGCTGTACCTGCCCGGCTTCGCCCGGGTGACCTATGCCGAGGTGCTGTCGGCCCGCAGCCACGACTATGTCGAGGCGGTGCGGGCGCTGGGCGCGCCGACCGGCCGCATCCTGCTGCGCACCGTGCTGCCGAACATCGCCGGGCCGGTGCTGGTGCAGCTGTCGCTGGCCGTCGCCGCCGCGGTGGTGCTGGAGAGCGGCCTGTCCTTCCTCGGCCTCGGCGTGGTGCCCCCTGCCCCGTCCTGGGGCCTGATGATCCGCGGCGCCCGCGCCACCATGGAGCAGGCGCCGCTGCTGCTGTTGTGGCCCTGCGCGGCGCTGAGCGTGACCATCCTGGCGATGAACCTGCTGTGCGACGCGCTGCGCGACGCGGTCGACCCGCGCACGCCGGCCGCCCGCCCCCGGCCGCGGCTGATCGACCGGGTGCTGCCCGGGCTGCTGCCGCCGCCGGCGCGGACCGACGCGGTGCTGGATCTGCAGGGCCTGACCGTCGAGATCGCCACCCCGCGCGGCACCATCCGGCCGGTCGAGGATGTGTCGCTGTCGGTCCGCCCCGGCGAGACCATGGCCATCGTCGGCGAGAGCGGCTCCGGCAAGTCCGTCACCGCCACCGCCCTGATGGGCCTGCTGCCGCCGGCGGCCCGGCCGGTGGCCGGTGCCGCCTGGTTCGGCGACCGCGACCTGCTGCGGCTGGACGAGCCGAGCCTGCGGGCCCTGCGCGGCGGCGCCATGGCCATGGTGTTCCAGGACCCGATGAGCAGCCTGAACCCGGTGCATCGGGTCGGCGACCAGGTGGCCGAGGCGATCCGCGCCCATCGCCCGATGCCGGCCGCGAAGGCACGGGCCGAGGCCTTGGCCCTGTTCCGCCGCGTCGGCATCGCCGACCCGGAGCGACGGCTGGACGCCTGGCCGCATGAGCTGTCGGGCGGCATGCGCCAGCGCGTGATGATCGCCATGGCCTTGGCCAACCGGCCGGGCCTGCTGATCGCCGACGAGCCGACCACCGCGCTGGACGTCACCGTCCAGGCCCAGATCCTGGACCTGCTGGCCGAGTTGCAACGCGAGACCGGGACGGCGATGATCTTCATCACCCACAGCCTGGGCGTGGTCGCCGAGATCGCCGACCGGGTCACGGTGATGTATGCCGGGCAGGTGGTCGAGCAGGGCGACGCCGCCGCGGTCTTCGCGGCGCCGCTGCACCCCTACACCCGCGCCCTGCTGGCGGCGACGCCGGACGGCGACGGCCAGCCCGCCGGCATCCCCGGCGTGGTGCCCCAGCCCCATGCCTTCCCGGCGGGCTGCCGCTTCGCGCCGCGCTGCGGCCATGCCGCCGCGGCCTGCGCCGCGGCGCCGGTCCCGCTCGACGAGGCACGGGACGGCCGGCTGACGCGCTGCATCCGCTGGTCGGAGCTGTCGAACGGAGCGGAGTGCGCGGCATGATCCCCCCATCGGCGACGCCGCTGGTCGAGGCCAAGGGCCTGTCCAAGATCTTCCACACTGGCGGCCTGTTCCGGCGCGGCCGCTTCGTCCAGGCCGTGCGCGGGGTGGATGCCGGCGTGGCCCGGGGCGAGGCGCTGGGCGTGGTTGGCGAGAGCGGCTCCGGCAAGAGCACGCTGGGCCGGATGATGCTCGGCCTGATGCCGGCCAGCGCCGGGACGGTCAGCTTCGACGGCCGGCCGCTGGGTCGCCCCTCCGGCCGCGACTGGCGGGCGCTGCGCCGGCGCATGCAGATCGTGTTCCAGGACCCGTATGGCAGCCTGGACCCGCGCCGCCGGGTCGGCGCGCAGATCGCCGACGGCCTAGCCATCCACCGGGTCGGCACCACGGCGGAACGTGCCGGCCGCGTCGCGCAGCTGCTCGAGCGCGTCGGCCTCGACCCCAGCCACGCGCAGCGCTATCCGCACGAATTCTCCGGCGGCCAGCGCCAGCGCATCGGCCTGGCCCGGGCCCTGGCCAGCGGGCCGGACTTCCTGGTGGCGGACGAGCCGGTCTCGGCGCTGGACGTCTCGATCCAGGCCCAGATCGTGCAGCTGCTGGGCGAGCTGCGGCGCGACCTGGGCCTGGCCCTGCTGTTCATCAGCCACGACCTGCCGGTGGTGCGGCATCTCTGCGACCGGGTGATCGTGATGTATCTCGGCCGGGTGATGGAGGAAGGCCCGGCCGAGGCGGTCTTCACCAGCCCGGCCCACCCCTATACCCGGGCCTTGATCTCGGCGACGCCGCAGCTGCATCCGGACCGCCGCGCCGACCGCATCCTGCTGGCCGGCGACCCGCCGAGCCCGTCCAACCCGCCCTCCGGCTGCGTCTTCCGCACCCGCTGCGCCCATGCGCGGCCGGCCTGCGCGGAGGCGGTGCCGGAGCTGCGCCCCCACGGCGAAGCCCGCCGTGTCGCCTGCATCCGGGCCGAGGAGATCGCCTGAATGACGATCCGGCCCGACCACCGACCTGCCGACAAGGAGTAGAGCTTTGGCCGCGAAGACGGAACCGAAGGTGCATATGGGCACCATCACGGGCGGCGAGGCCCGCGAGACCCTGGCGCAGAACCCGGTGATCCTGCTGCCGATGGGCAGCCATGAGGACCAGGGCCCGCACGCGCCGATGGGCGACTATCTGCTGGCCGAGAAGATCGCCGAGCTGGCCGCCATCCGCGCCAGCGAGCGCGGCGTCCGGACCCTGGTGGCGCCGGTGCTGCCCTATGGCGGCGTCGACTGGTTCGGCCCGATGATCGGCGGCATCGCCCTGAGCCAGGCGACGCTGACCAGCGTCATCGCCGACATGGTCGGGTCGCTGCACAGGAACGGCCTGACCCGCATCGTCGTCATCAACGGCCATGGCGGCAATGTCGGGCCGATCGCCGAGGTGGCGCGCGGCCTGTACCTCCGCGACGGCACGGTGCTGCCCAGCCTGTATCTGTGGCGCATCGGCTACGGCCTGCTGCCCGGCATCGTCGGGGCCGAGAACTCGGCCAAGGTCTCCGGCCACGGCGCCGACCCGCTGACCAGCATCGGGCTGCACCTGTTCCCGGAGCTGATGCGCCCGGAGATGATGCCGACGGAGCGGCCGGCGAAGCGCGACCCGGTGCTGGACCTGCCCTTCACCGGGCTGGGCACCGCCAGCTTCGAGGGCGCCGAGGTCGGCCTGCCGAACCAGTATGACGAGGTCTACACGCTCGGCGTCGGCAAGGGCGACCCGCGCCTGTGCTCGGCCGAGACCGGCGCGGCGCTGACCGAGAAGCTGACCGAGATCTGCGCCCGCTTCGTCGCGCATTTCGCCGGCAAGGTCCCGGCCTGAGGCACCCCCGGCCGGTGCGCCGCGCCGGCCGGGCCAAGATCAATGTCGCCCCGGACGGGGCCAACAAAGGGGGCTTCCAGATGCTGACGCGCCGTCTCCTGCTCCAGACCGGGGTCGCGACCCTCGCGGCCCCGGCGATCCTCCGGGCCCAGTCGCCCGCCGGCCAGATCCGGCTGATGTCCTATGCCGACGGCACCTTCCAGGACAATTACATCAAGACCGTCATCGAGCCGTTCCAGCAGGCCTTCCCGGGCGTGCAGGTCGTCTACGCGCCGGGCGGCAGCTCGGCCGAGATGCTGGGCAACATCCGCGCCCAGAAGGCGGACCCGCAGATCGACGTCATCATCCTGGACGTCACCGCCTCGAACATCGGCAACGCCGAGGGCCTGTTCGACAAGCTGACCCCGGCCGAGGTGCCGTCGCTGGAGGAGCTGCTGCCCGAGGCCCGCGCCGCCGGCGGCGAGTTCGGCCCGGCCGTGACCTTCGACCATCTGGTGCTGGTCACCGATGCCCAGAACCTGAAGCCACCGCTCGCCAGCCTCGCCGACCTGTGGCGGCCGGACCTCAAGGGGCAGCTGGCGATCAGCGCGCCGCCGAACATCCAGGGCCTGGCCTTGACCGTGATGGTCGAGAAGATGCTGGGCGGCGACTACCGGCAGTCGGTCGATGCGGCGATCAAGAAGCTGGCCGAGCTGGCGCCGTCGGTGAACACCTGGAACCCCAACCCCGACGGCTACTCCCTGATCCAGAACGGCATCGTCCGCGTCGCCACCGGCTGGAACGCGCGGTCGCAGCGCCGGATCGACGAGACCCAGGGCAAGCTCGGCGCGCTGCTGCCGCCGGAGGGCTCGGTGTTCCAGATCAACACCATCAACCTCACCGCCGGGTCGAAGAACCGCGCCGCGGCCGTCGCCTTCATCAACCACGCTTTGTCGCAGCAGGCCCAGAAGGCCTTCACCGAGCAGGTGTTCTACGCCCCGACCAACGCCAAGGCGCAGATCGACCCCAAGGTGCTGGCCCGAACCGCCGCCGGGTCGGAGAACCGCAGCCGCATGATCGACGTCGACTGGGCCGAGATCGTCAAGGTGCGCGACAAGTGGAACAACCGCTGGCGCCGCGAAGTGATCTCGGCCGGGTGATCCGATGAGCTATCTCCAGCTGCAGGGCCTGGCCAAGCACTATGGCAGCTTCGTCGCGGTCGACGACGTCTCGCTGACCGTCGGCCGGGGCGAGGCGGTGGCGCTGCTCGGCCCGTCCGGCTGCGGCAAGACCACGACGCTGCGGATGCTGGCCGGGCTGATCGCGCCGGATGGCGGCAGCATCCGGGTCGACGGCGCCGACATCACCCGCGAGCCGGCGCATCGCCGCAACATGGGCTATGTCTTCCAGTCCTACGCGCTGTTCCCGCATCTCAGCGTCGCCCGCAATGTCGGCTTCGGACTGGAGGAGCGGCGCGTGCCCCGCGCCGAGGCCGCCGCCCGGGTCGAGGAGGCGCTGTCCATGGTCCGCCTCGGCGCGCTGGGCGGGCGCCGGCCGCGCGAGCTGTCGGGCGGCCAGCAGCAGCGCGTGGCCCTGGCCCGGGCGCTGGTGATCCGGCCGTCGGTGCTGCTGCTCGACGAATCCCTGTCCAACCTCGACGCCAAGCTGCGCGACGCGATGCGCCACGAGATCCGTGACATCCAGCGGTCGCTCGGCATCACCACGCTGTTCGTCACCCATGACCAGGTCGAGGCGCTGACGATGTGCGACCGGATCGCGGTGATGAATCGCGGCCGGGTCGAGCAAGTGGGGGCGCCGGAAGACATCTATGAGCGGCCGGCGACCCGCTTCGTCGCCGATTTCGTCGGCCGCGCCAACATCCTGCCGGCGACCCGCGGCGCCGACGGGCGCCTCGCCCTGTGGGGCACGGCGCTGCCGGTCGCGGCGCCGCCGGCCGGCGAGATCGACATCTTCGTGCGGCCGCAACGCATCCGCTTAGCCTCGGTCTCCGAGCCGGCGGCGGAGGGCGTGGCACGGATCCGCGGCCAGGTCTCGCACAGCGTCTTCATCGGCGACCGGATCGAGGTGGTGGTCGAGGGCGCCGGCGGCCAGCTGAGCGTCGAGATGCCGTCCGGCCAGCGCCCGCCGGCCGAGGGCATGGAGGTCGCGGCGATCTGGCCGGCCGAGGACACGCTGGTGTTCCCACGCGAGGCGCCATGACCGACGTCCCGCACCCCCTTGCCGCCGAGCGCCCGACCCTGCCGCGCGGCTGGCGCCTGCCGCTGCCCCTGCTGGTGCTGCCGGCGGCGCTGTTCGTGCTGCTCGTCTATCTCTGGCCGACGCTCGGCCTGTTCCGCACCGCCTTCAACGAGGTCGGGCCGACCGGCGCGATGGTCGAGGCCTGGTCGCTGCAGACCACGAAGGACATCTTCGCGGACTCCTTCACGGCCGAGCTGACCCTGAATTCCCTCTGGCTATCGCTGGTGGCGACCGCCCTGGCGCTGGCGCTGTCCTACCCGGTGTCGCTGTTCCTGTTCCGCACCAAGTCGCGCTTCCGCGGCCTCTTGGCCGTGGTCGCGATCATGCCGATGCTGGTCTCCGGCGTGGTGCGCATCTTCGGCTGGCTCGCCATCCTCGGCGACCGCGGCCTGGTCAACGGCATCGCCCAATGGCTGGGCCTGATCAGCACGCCGATGCGTCTGGTGTTCAACTGGACCGGCGTCACCATCGGCTTGGCCGAGAGCATCATGCCCTACATGATCCTGGCGCTGCTGGCCGGGTTCGGCCGCCTGGACCGGACGCTGGAGGAGGCTGCGCGCAGCCTGGGCGCGACGCCGCTGCGCTGCTTCCTGCGCGTCACCCTGCCGCTGAGCCTGCCCGCCATCGCGCTGGCCGCCGGGCTGGGCTTCGTGCTGTCGATGTCGTCCTACATCACGCCCAGGCTGATGGGCGGCGGCCGCATCTTCGTGCTGGCGACCGAGATCTACGAGCAGGCGACCACCAACACCAACTGGCCGGTGGCCGCGGTGCTGGCGATCTACACCCTGGTGCTGCTGCTGGCCCTGGCCGTGGTGGCCCGGCTGGCGGCACGGAGGCTGCAGCGATGAACGGCGCCGGCCGCGTCCTCTCCACCCTCGCCGGCATCGTCTACGCCATGATCCTGGCGCCCATCGTCGTGGTGGTGGCGCTGGCCTTTTCCGCCGATGACTTCATCGTCTTCCCGCCCTCGGGCTATTCGTTCCGCTGGTTCCAGGCGCTGGCCGGCAACGGGCCGCTCCTGGACGCGCTGCTGCTGAGCGCGCAGATCGCCTGCGTGGTCACGGCGCTGTCGCTGCTGCTGGGCGTGCCGGCGGCCCTGGCGCTGAACAAGGGCGGCTTCCCGGGGCGCGAGACGCTGCAGGGCTTCTTCCTGGCGCCGCTGCTGCTGCCGACGCTGATCATCGGCCTGGCGCTGCTGCTGTTCTTCACGCCGCTGCGCCTGACCGCCACCCTGCCCGGCCTAGTGCTGGGCCATATGATCGTGACCGTGCCCTTCGTCATCCGGATGATGACGACCGCCTTCTCCACCCTGCCGGACGACATCGAGGCCGCGGCGGCCACGCTGGGCGCCACGCCCTGGCGGGTGGTGCGCCGGGTCACCCTGCCGCTGGCCGCGCCCGGCCTGGTCGCCTGCGGGGCCTTGTCCTTCCTGCTGTCCTTCGACGAGACCGTGATCTCGCTGTTCATCGCCGGGCCGCGCGCCTCGACCCTGCCGGTCGAGATGGTGCGCTATGTCGAAGGCCGCACCGACCCGCTGGTCGCGGCCCTGTCGGTCGTGCTGATCGCCGCGACCCTTCTCGTCGTCATTCTGGTCGAACGTCTCGTCGGCGTCGCGCGCGCCGTCGGCAACTAGGGAAAGCCACATGCCCGATTACCGCATCGCCCCCATGCCGCAGCAGATTCCGCCCGCTTTGGTGGAGAAGCTGCGCCGGGTCGAGACCGCCACCATCGGCCATTCCCAGCATTGGGGCTTCATGGACCGGGGCATCCAGCCGCTGCTGCGCGGCAAGCGCATCGCCGGCGCCGCCGTCACCCTCGCCATCCCGGGCCAGGATTCGACCCTGCTGCACCACACGCTGGGCCTGCTGCGGCCGGGCGACATCCTGGTGGTCGACCGGCTGGGCGACGACAAGCACGCCTGCTGGGGCGGCGGCGTCACCATCGCGGCCAAGGCCGCCGGCGCGGTCGGCGGCATCGTCGACGGGCCGTGCACCGACCTGGCCGAGATCGAGGATTCGGACTTCCCGATGTGGTGCCGCGGCATGTCGCCGATCACCACCCGCCTCTACAATCTGGGCGGCACGCTGAACCTGCCGATCTCCTGCGGCAACGTCCCGGTCAAGGCCGGCGACGTGATCCTGGCCGATGAATCGGGCGTGCTGGTGCTGCCGGCGGACCAGGCCGAGGCGATCGCCGACGCGGCGCTGGTGCGGCAGGAGCGCGGCGAGCGCAGCCAGGAGCGGGTCAAGGCCGGCGAAAAGCTGGGCGACATCTCCGGCGCCAGCCGTATGGTTCTCGAAGCCCTGAACCAGGCGAGCTGAGGCCAGCATCGTGACCGACTCTCGCGCCCCGCGCGTTACCGACTTCGCCTGCGAGAAGCGGCCGGCCACCGGCTCGCGCGGCATGGTCGTCACCAACCATCCGCTGGCTTCCGCGGCGGGGTCGGAGATGCTGCTGGCCGGCGGCAACGCCGTCGATGCGGCGGTCGCTTCCCTGTTCACGCTGACCGTGGTCGAGCCGATGATGGTCGGCGTGCTCGGCGGCGGCGTCGCCCATCTCCGGCTGGCGGATGGGCGGCACCTGGTGCTGGACGGGCTGTCGACCGCGCCGGGCCGCGGCGGCGCCACCATGTACGAGCCGCTGTCCGACGAGATCGGCAAGGCCCGGCTGGTCCGCGACCGCGAGAACGAGGTCGGTCCCAAGGCGGTGGCCGTGCCCGGCGCGCTGGCCGGCTGGTGCGAGGCGCTGGCCCGGTTCGGCACGCTGCCGCTGGCCGATGTGCTGGCGCCCGCCATCCGCCTGGCCGAGCGCGGCTTCATCGCCAGCCCCTATCTGTCGGACGGCATCGCCGACTGCGCCAAGGACCTGGCCCGGGACCCCGGCCTGTCGGCCCTGTTCCTGCCCGGCGGCCAGCCGCTGCGGCCGGGCGACCGGCTGGTGCAGGGCGACTATGCCGCCAGCCTGCGGCTGATCGCCGAGCGCGGGGCCGCCGCCCTGTATGACGGGCCGCTGGGCGCCGCGCTGACCGGGTTCATGGCGGCCAAGGGCGGGCTGATCGACCAGGCCGACCTCGCCGCCTTCCGGGTGATCGAGCGGGCGCCGGTGCGCGGCACCTATCGCGGCTTCGAGATCCTGGGGCCGCCGCCGCCCTCCTCCTCCGGCGTGCACATCGTGCAGATGCTGAACATCCTGGAGGGCTACGACATCGGCGGGCTGGGCTTCGGCTCGGCCGACGCGGTGCACCTGCTGGCCGAGGCGCTGAAGATCGCCTTCGCCGACCGCGCCGTCGCCACCGCCGACCCGGCCTTCGTCACCGTGCCGGTCGACCGCCTGATCGCCAAGGCCTATGCCGAGGAGCGCCGGTCGCGCATCGACCTGCGCCAGACCCAGGCCTGGACCGCCGGGCTGACGGGCGGGGAATCGGCCAACACCACCCATGTCACGGTGGCGGATGCGGCGGGCAACGTCGTCGCCACCACCCAGACCATCAACGGCCTGTTCGGCGCCTGCACCCAGATCCCCGGCACCGGCATGCTGACCAACAACTACATGTACAATTTCGACCCGCATCCCGGCCGCGCCTTGTCGATCGCGCCGGGCAAGCGGGTGTTCACCTCGATGGCGCCGATGATGGCGCTGCGCGACGGCAAGCTGGCCTTCGCCCTGGGCCTGCCCGGCGGCCTGCGAATCTTCCCGTCGGCGCTGCAGGCCATCGTCAACCTGATCGACCACGGCATGACCCTGCAGGAGGCGGTCGAGGCCCCGCGGGTCTGGACCGAGGGCGGCGTGCTGGAGCTCGAGCAGGCCTTCCCCGATGCCGTGGCCGAGGACCTGGCCGCCCGAGGCCACCAGATCATGCGCATGCCCCGCATCGCCGGCGGCATGAACGCGATCGGCTTCGCCGCCGACGGCACCCTGACCGGCGCCGCCTGCTGGCGCGCCGACGGCACGCCCGTCGCCATCTCCGGCGGCCTGGCCCGTGCCGGCGTCCGCTTCACCATCTGACCGCAACCCGACTGGAAGCCCGACCGTGACCGAAACCGTCGTCGTCCTGGACCCGATCAGCGAGGACAGCGTCACCCGCCTCCGCGCCCTGCTGCCGCCCGGCCTCGTCCTCACCCATGGCACCGCCCGCGGCGACGATCACCTGAAGGAGATCATCGCCACGGCCGAATACGCCATCGCCGGCCAGGTCGGCGTCAGTGGCGAGGTGCTGCGCGCCGCGCCCCGGCTCAAGCTGCTGCACAAATGGGGAGTCGGGGTCGACAACCTCGACCTCGACACGGCGCGTGAGCTCAACATCCGGGTGGCCCGCACCACCGGCAGCAACGCCGTGCCGGTGGCGGAGTTCACGCTGGGCCTGACGCTGGCGGCGCTGCGCTGCATCGCCTTCGGCCATGCCGAGCTGAAGAAGGGCCATTGGCGCACCGCCACGGCGATGCCGATGCAGACCTTCATGCTGTCGGGCAAGACCGTCGGCATCATCGGCTTCGGCGCCATCGGCCAGGCCTTCGCCCGGATCCTGAAGGGCTTCGGCTGCACCATCCTCTATTCCAAGCGCACGCCGCTCTCCGCCGCCGAGGAGGCCGATCTCGGCGCCCGCTTCGCCACGGTGCCGGAGATCCTGGCCCAGGCCGACGTGATCACGCTGAACTGCCCGCTGACGCCGGAGACGAAGAACCTGATCGACCACAAGGCGCTGGCGGCGATGAAGAAGACCGCCGTGCTGGTCAACGCCGCGCGCGGCGGCGTGGTGGTCGAGGACGACCTGATCGAGGCGCTGCGGTCGCGCACCATCCACGCCGCAGCCATGGATGTCTACGAGATCGAGCCGCTGCCGCCGGACAGCCCGCTGCTGACGCTGGACAACCTGGTGGTGACGCCGCATCTGGCGGCGATCGCGGCCGACAACTTCGTCAAGACGGTGAACCAGATGTTCGACAACATCGCCTGCGTCGCCCGCGGCGAGCCGGTGCCGGAGCGCGACCTGGTGGTGTGAGCTGCTGCGGATGAAGCGATACTCTCCGGGTAAGCTTCTGGGGTTGTGAACAGGCCCCATATCTCAACCTTCATTGTCATTGCCGGGCTTGACCCGGCAAACCAGGGGCCACCGAGAACCACTCTGGAAAGCCCCTGGATCCTCGGGTCAAGCCCGAGGATAACAATAAAATGGAAAGGGGGCGGGCCGCTTCCGGCGGCCCTGCCCCGCCTCCTCTATGCCGCGGCCCGGCCGGCGTGCCGCACCAGGAACATCGGGCCGACGCGGATGCCGGTGCGGCCCTCCTCGTCCCGCGCCGCCAGCTCCAGCGTCTCGCCCTCATAGAGGATCCCGTGCATGCGCCAGCTGCCGTCCGGCAGCTGCTCGCAGTCATGGGTGCAGAAATACTCGATCAGGCATTTCAGCCTGCCGTCGGCATAGAACAGGTATGTCGGGTTGAAGTCCGGGCCGTAGACGCCGAGATGCGGCGCCAGCTCGGCCGGCGTGTCCTCCTGCACGGTGTTGCGCCGGGTCCAGGCCTTGCCCTTCCAGCCCAGCACGCCGTCGGCGCCGAAGGTCAGGTCGAGATGCGGATACTCCGCCTCCTCGCCATAGATCCGGCCGTCGATGGTGAAGGCGTCGCCGCCGCGCCATTTCAGCTCCAGCGGCACGCCCTCGCCCATCAGGTACAGCCGGCCGTCCTTCTCCCGCAGCTCGACGCTCTCACTGCCGTCCGCGGCCTGGTAGAGGCCCGGCATCGCCGCCAGATGGGCCGCGGTCAGCGGCGGGTGCTTGGCCGGTGGAGCCGGCGACCGTCCCATCCTGCGCGATGCCAGGGCCAGCCGTAGCGCCCGCCGCGCCAACCGGGTGCCGATCTGGTTGGTGAAATCGAGGGTGCTGAAGGTCAGCACCGCCAGCCCGGCCTGAGGCAGCGCCACGAACTGGGTGGCATAGCCGTAGACGGCGCCGCCATGGCCGACCGAGGTCCAGCCGTCGAGGTCGGCAATGCCGAAGCCCAGTCCGTAGCCCCGGCTGCCGCTGTGGCCGGCGGCCGGCCGGCCCACCACCGTCCACATCTGCCTCAGCCCGGCGGGCGACACGACGGACCGCCCGTCGGGGGTGAAGCCGCCGCGCAGCATGCAGGACGCGAACTTCGCCATGTCGGGCGCGGTGGAGACGATGGCCCCGGCCGGCGAGCCACCCAGGTCGAACACCGGCGCCGGGAAGTCGCGGTCGACATCCCACATCCAGGCCGGGGCCAGCCGGCCCATCAGTCCGGGCGTCAGCGACGCGCTGCTCTCTGCCATGCCCAGCGGCTCGAAGATATGGCGGGCGACGTAGTCGGCATAGCCCATGCCGCTGACCCGCTCCAGCACCGCGCCGACTACGGCGATGGCGGCGTTGGAATAGTGCACGATCCCGACGCTGGGATCCTCCTTCAGCACCGAGGTCTTCAGCCCCTCGACCGTCACTGCCAGCCCCGGCCGCCGGTCGTCGAGGTAGTGGCCGTCCTTCGGCTCGCGCACCAGGCCCGAGGTGTGGCTCATCAGCTTGCGCAGCGACACCTGGGAACCGTACGGGCCGCTCTCGCGCCCGGCGAAGGGGTTCACGGGGCGGAAGCCGGGAATATAGGCGGACACGTCGGCGTCGATGTCGACCAGCCCCTTCTCGGCCAGTTGCATGATGCCGATCGCGGTGAACATCTTGGTCAGCGACCCGATGCGGAACAGCGAATGCCCGTCCAGACGGTGGCCGAGATCGGGCCGCACCACATGGCCGGTGGCCAGGAGGCCGTCGCGGTCGACCACGGCGTAGGAGATCGAGGGGAGGGCCTTGTCGCCGACCTCATGCGCGATGGCTTCCTCCAGGCCGGCGGCCAGGGCACGGTCGTCCATTTCGATGTCTCCTCTCAGGTCCGGAGGCGGGGGTCGAGGATGTCGCGCAGGGCATCGCCCAGCAGGCTCCAGGACAGCACGAACAGGAAGATCGCGGTGCCGGGGAAGACCAGCGTGTACCAGTAGCGGAACGGGCTGTCGCCGCGGCCGACGATCCAGTTGCGGGAGTAGCTGATCAGCTGGCCCCAGTCGGCATAGCCCGGCTCGACCCCGACGCCGAGGAAGCTGAGGGCCGAGGCGGTCAGCACCATCGACCCCGTCATCATCGTGGCCAGCACCAGCACCGGGAAGAAGGCGTTCGGCAGGATGTGCCGCAGCAGCAGCCGGGCGTCGCGCGTGCCGTATGACCGCGCTGCCTTGACGTAGTCCAGCTCCTTCACCCGCAGGATCTCGCTGCGGATGACGCGGGCGTAGTTCATCCAGCCGAAGGCGGTCAGCGCCATCGTCATCGGCCCGATGCCCTTGCCCAGGAGCGTGGTCAGCACCATCGCCGCGATCAGGAACGGCACGGCCAGGAAGACGTCGACGATGCGCATCAGCACCTCGTCCACCATGCCGCCGTAGAAGGCGGCGATCGCCCCCACCACGGCGCCGATCAGGGTCGAGATCAGGACGACGCCCAGGCCGATCTTGAAGGCGGTGCGGGTGCCCCAGACCAGGCCGTAATAGATGTCGAACTGCCCCTCGGTGGTGCCCAGCAGGGCCCGGGCGGAGGGCGGCTGCGGCGTGGCGCGGAAGCCGCTGCGCGGGATCTCGTAGGGCGAGGTCTGGTACGGCTCCGGCGGCGCGATCACCGGGGCCAGCGCGGCAACGGCCACGAAGCCCACGAGGACCAGGATGCCCAGCAGCGACAGCGGGTTGCGCAGCAGATACCCGACGACCCTCATGCCAGCCTCACCCGCGGGTCGAACAGGGGGTACAGCAGGTCCACCACCAGGTTGAGTGCCACCAGCACCAGCGAGAAGTAGAGGGCGAAGCCCAGCACGGCCGGGAAGTCCAGGTTGGCGGCCGCGTTCGCGGCGAACTGGCCGAGGCCGTGATAGTCGAAGATCGTTTCGGTGATGACGACGCCGCCCAGCATCGCCGCCACCTCCATCCCCGCGACGGTGACCACCGGCAGCAGGGCGTTGCGCCGGGCGTGCCGGTTCTGCACCACCCGCTCGCTGAGGCCCTTGGCCCGGGCGGTGCGGACATAGTCCTGGCGCAGCGATTCCAGCATCGAGGTGCGCATGATCCGGGTCATCGACGCCAGGTTGACGTAGCTGAGGGACACCACCGGCAGGATCAGGTGGCGCAGCGCGTCGAGGAAGACCGGCAGGTTACCGTTCAACAGGGCGTCGACCGTGTTCAGCCCGGTCCAGCGCCGGAAGCCGTCGCCGCCGACCTCGACCAGCGCCCATTGGCTGAGACGGCCCGGCGGGAACCAGCCGAGCGACCCGTAGAACACCATCAGCATCACGAGGCCGAAGACGAAGACCGGGAACGACCAGCCGAGCACGGTGAACAGCCGGATGCCGTGGTCGACCGGCTTGTTCAGGTGCACGCCGGCCCGGCTGCCCAGCCAGATCGCGCCCAGGATGCCGGGCACGAAGGCGAACAGCACCAGCTCCAGCGTCGCCGGGAAGAGCGAGACCAGCGCCTCGGCCACCGGCATCCGGGCCGTCTCCGACCAGCCGAGATTGCCCTGCAGGATGTTGGTGATCCAGTGGCCATACTGCTCGTGGAACGGGTCGTTCAGCCCGTATTTCTCGATCAGCGCCTGCACCTGCGCCGCACCGCCCTTCAGCGCGTCCGGGCTGCCGACATAGGTGATCACGCGCTGGGTGGGCGTCAGCATCATCTGCATCGCGAAGATCATCAAGGTCAGCGCGAAGAAGACGATCGGGACGAAGGACAGGCGTCGGATCGCATAGGCCAGCATGGGCAATCCCGGACAGTGGCAGGGGTCGAGCGGCACCGGGGCGGGGCGCGGCCGGCGCCCSCCCCGGCGGCCGGCCTATTTCTCTTTCTTCGAGATGGGATAGAAGTCCCAGGCACCGTACTCGATCATGTTGTGGACATAGCCGTCGACCCAGTCGCGGGTGACGATGAAGCCGTACTCCTCCCACAGGAACTGGGTGGTGGCGTATTCGTGGCTCATGTCCTGCAGCTTGGCGTAGATCTTCTCCCGCTCCGTCGGGTCGACCGTGGTCCAGGCCTGCTTCAGCAGCGGGTCGAACTTGTCGCGCATCAGCTGGCGATAGCCCTCGCCGACCATGCCGCCGACCAGGCCGGTGCTGGACAGGTAGTAGGTCGCGGCGCCCAGCGGCCCGCCCGGATCGGAATAGTCGGGCCCCCAGCCCATGATCGCCATCGGCGCGCTGGGGTCGGCGCCGCCATAGACCTTGTCGGCGAAGGTGGCGGCCTGCAGCTGCTGGATCTTCAGCCGGAACTTCGGATTGATCCGGGCCAGGTTCTGCTGCAGCACCGACAGCGCCGAATGATAGGCGGTGTTGCCCTCGCTCATATAGGCGGTCAGCTCGAAGCCGTTCTCCCAGACCTGGCCGCCCCAGGCCTTCTTGAAGTGCTCCGCCGCCTTTTCGGGATCGAAGGAATAGACCGGGCTGTCGGGCCGGTAGCCCATGATGCCGCGCACGGTGGGCCCGCGCAGCTGCACGGTCTTGCCCAGCAGGACGTCGTCCAACAGCAGCTGGTAGTCCTGGGCGTAGTTGAATCCCTTGCGCACGTCGATGTCGCTGAAGAAGTCGGGCGGGATGCCCTTGCCGTCCAGCTTGCCGCTGCCGATCGCCGGGTTGTCCACGGCGGTGACCGGCCAAATGTAGAAGATCGAGCGGCCGAACACCTGGGGCAGGCCCTCGGTCACCTTGATGCCGGGCTTCGCCGCCACCTCGTCCAGGAACTCCACCGGCGTGGTCACCACATCAGCGTCGCCGGCCTCGAGCTGCAAGAGGCGCGTGGTCCATTCCGGCACCGAGCGCAGCACCACGCGCTCCAGCTGGGCCGGGCCCTGCCAGTAGCCGTTGAACCGCTTCATGGTGATCTTCTTCTCGGACCGGTCCCAGGCCTCGACCATGAAGGGGCCGCTGCCGTTCTCGACCTCGAACAGCTTGTCCTCGCCCAGCTCGGGCTTGTGGAACGCCTTCCATGTGCCGGCGGCGCCGTCCCAGTCGCCCTGGTCGCGGGCCCATTCCTGGTCGATGATCGAGGTGGCGAAGGGCAGCGCCATGATGCCCAGCGTGGCCGGGAACGGCGCGTCCAGCACGATCGTCACCCGGTCGCCGTCGACTTTGATCTTCTGCGACAGCGCGTCATGCACCTTGGCCAGGCCGGCGGCATCGACCTCGGCGAAGGTCTTCACCCCGGCCAGGTCCATGGCCCAGGCCTCGATGTTCGGATACTTGCCGGCGGTGATCATCTCGGTCACCGCATTGGCCATCCAGCTGTCGCCCTGCAGGATCGCGCGCATCAGCGAATACTTGACGTCCTCGGCCGTCAGCTCGCCATAGCCGGGGACGATCGCCGCCTTCTCCTGGTCGGTCAGCTCGTCATACAGCTTCCAGGTGATCGCGCCATCCGCGCCCTTCACCCCGACCCGGTGGGTGTGGACGCCCTTGCGGATCGGGAAGGTGTAGCTGATCGACCCGTTCTCGCCCGGCTTGATCAGCCCGTTCTCCAGCGACGGCACCTCGGTCGACAGGGCCGGCACGAACTCCGAGATCTCGCTGCCCTTGTAGTTCAGCAGCCGCATATAGGTGTTGATCGAGACATAGGTGTTGGGCGTGTCGGCCATATAGGCCGGATCCAGCGTCCGGATGTCGCTGGTCCACAGATAGACCAGGGTGTTCGGGTTCTTCAGCTCGGCCTGCGCCGCGCCGGACAGGGCCAGCAAGGCGATGCCGAGGCCGGGTCCGATCCAGTTTTTCATCGAGAAGCCTCCTGCTGCCGGGCGTTTCGCCCTTATGGGGTCGCCTGGAACGGCGATCTGCGGGAAGTGTGACCGAGGCACGGCGAGAAGGCCATACCGAATACGCCCAAATTTCCCGCTTTCGAAAAAACTTTAGCGCATCGGAATATAACCCCAGGTCATGGGCGGCGCCTCTCAGGCCTCCGCGCGGACGAAATGCCGGTCGGACACCTGCAGCATCGGCAAGAGCACCGGCTCGTAATCAGGGGCGCGCACGGCGCTCGGGATCTCGTCGGCCAGTAGCAGGCGGTTCTCCGGCCGCTGCCGCGGATCGGCGACGGGGACGGAGGACAGGAGCTTGCGGGTGTAGCTGTGGCGCGGCTTGCCGAACACCTCGCGCCGGCTGCCGATCTCGACGATCTGGCCGAGATACATCACCGCCACGCGATGGGCCATCCGCTCGACCACCGCCATGTCGTGCGAGATGAACAGGACGGAGATCCCGGTCTCCGCCTGCAGGTCCATCAGCAGGTTGATGACCTGCGCCTGGATGGTGACGTCGAGCGACGCCACCGCCTCGTCGGCGATCACCAGCCTGGGCCGGGTGCTGAGCGCCCGGGCGATGCAGATGCGCTGGCGCTGGCCGCCGGAGAAGGCGTGCGGGTGCCGCCGCGCATGCTCGGGCGACAGCCCTACCCGCTGCAGCAGCTCGGCGACGCGGGCCTGGACCTCGGCGCGCGACAGGCCGCCATGCACCAGCATCGGGTCGGCGATCGCCTGCCCCACGGTCATGCGCGGGTTCAGCGAGCTGAAAGGGTCCTGGAACACCATCTGCACCTGGCGGCGCAGGGCCTGGATCGCGCGCGCCGGCTGGCCCAGCGTCTCGCGCCCCTCGAACCGGATCGAGCCGGAGACCGGCCGGTCCAGCTGCAGGATGCTGCGGCCGATGGTGGACTTGCCGCAGCCGCTCTCCCCCACCAGGGCCAGCGTCTCGCCCGGGAATATCTCGAAGGACACGTTCTCGACCGCGTGGACGCGGCCGGTCACCTTGCCGAAGACGCCGGAGCGCAGGTCGAAGCGGGTGGTCAGGTTCTCGACCGCCAGCAGCGGGGCGCGGCTCATGCCGGCACCTCGACACGCGCGGCGTCCTGCCTCTCGGCCGGGCCGGAGGCGTCGACCGCCTCGACCAGCGGGAACCGCTCCGGCTCGTCCTTGCCGTCCATGCTGCCCAGGCGCGGCACCGCGGCCAGCAGGGCTCGGGTATAGGCGTGGCGCGGCGTCTCGAACACCTCGTAGACGGTTCCGGTCTCCACGATCTCCCCCTTCAGCATGACGCAGATGCGGTCCGCCATCTCGGCCACCACGCCCATGTCATGGGTGATGAACAGCACCGACATCCCGATCTCGCGCTGCAGCGCCCGCACCAGGTCCAGGATCTGGGCCTGGATGGTGACGTCCAGCGCCGTGGTCGGCTCGTCCAGGATCATCAGCGACGGGCGGCAGCACAGCGCCATGGCGATCATCACCCGCTGGCGCATGCCGCCCGACAGGTGGTGCGGATACTGGTCCAGCCGCTTCTCCGCCTCCGGCACCCGCACCAGCTTCAGCGCGTTGAGCGCGATGGCGCGCGCCTCCGCCGCGCTCTTGCCCTGGTGGCGCATGATCGCCTCGCTGATCTGGAAGCCGATGCTGAACACGGGGTTCAGGCTGGCCATCGGGTCCTGGAACACCATCGAGATGTCGGATCCGCGGACGCTCCGCATCCGCTTCTGCGGCAGCCGGGCCAGGTCCACCACCTCGCCGCCGCGCAGGCGCATGCGCACCGAGCCGCCGGTCAGCTTCGCGCCGTCATATTCGGCCAGCCGCATGATGGTCATCGCGGTGACCGACTTGCCGCTGCCCGATTCCCCGACCAGCGCCAGCGTCTCGCCCCGCCCGATATGGAACGAGACGCCCTTCACCGCCCGCAGGGTCTCGCCCCCGCCCAGGGAGAACGATACCTGGAGAGTCTCGACCTCGAGCACGCGATCGTCCTGCATGGCGGCTCCGATGCTGGGACAAGAAGAAATTTCCTATACGCTAAAAAATACCGTATGCAACAATGGTCGCCCTCACAAGCACCAATGAACCCGCCGGGAGGAAAAGCCATGCGCCTCTACATCTCCGCCGACATCGAAGGCATCGTCGGCGTCGTCACCCGCGACCATACGAGCCCCGAGGGCTTCGAGTACGACCGGGCCCGCGACTGGATGACCGACACGGTGGTCGCCGCCTGCGAAGCGGCGCAGGAGGCCGGGGCGACCGAGATCGTGATCAGCGATTCCCACGGCAATGGCGAGAGCCTGAAGATCGACAGGCTGCCGGAGAGCGTGCAGCTGGTGCGCAGCTGGCCGCGGCCCCTGACCATGATGCAGGGGATCGAGGTCGGGGCGTTCGCCGGCGCGCTGCTGATCGGCTACCATGCGGGCGGCAGCAACCCCTCCGGCGTGCTGGCGCACACGTTGACCGGCGGCTTTCAGGAGGTTCGGGTCAACGGCCAGGTGCTGAACGAGGCCGGGCTGAACGCCGCCATCGCCGGCCATTACAGCGTGCCGGTGATCTACGCTTCGGGCGACGACGTGGCGACCGCCGAGATCCGCGACATCCTCGGCGACATCGAGACGACGACGGTGAAATGGGCGCACGGCACGCGCTCGGCCCGCACCCTGACGCCGGCGGCGGCCCATAAGGCGGTGCGGGACGGGGTGAAGCGGTCGATCGCCCGCATCGGCGAGGCCAGGCCGTTCCGGCTGAAGGGCCCCCTCGCGCTCGAGATCCGCTTCCGCGACCGCCAGAAGGTCGAGCACCTGGCCTATCTGCGCTTCATCACCCAGGTCGACACCTACACCATCCGCTACGAGGCGGAGGATGCGGTCGACATGTCGAAGTTCCTGATGTTCCTGCTCGGCTGAAGCGAGGCGGTGAGGTGTTGCGAAGAGCTCGACCCGAACTGAATTCACCCCGCCTTCAGGTCGTCGGGAACAGGGACAGCAGCGTCCCCTCCAGGTCCGGCTCGGGGCTGGAGCACACGGCCAGGATCATGGCGTCGCCCTCGCCCACCGAGATGTAGGCATGGCCCATGGTGCTGTCGATGTAGATGCTGCCGCCCTTTTCCAGCCGTACCGGAGCGTAGTGGTCGGTGTGCACCTCGATCGCGCCCTCGAGCACGTAGATGAACTCCTCCCCCGAATGCCGCACCAGCGGCCCGAACTCCGCAATGCTGCGGGTCTTCACCCGGCCGACATCCGGCACCATCCGCTTCCGCTGCAGCTCGGTGCAGAGATACAGGTAGTCGTAGTTCGGCGTGACCTGCAGCAGCCCCTCCCCCGGCCGGCTGATCGACCGCCGGGCCATCGCCGCCCCCGAGGCAGCCGGCGTCGACAGCAGCTCGGCCAGGTTGATGCCCAGACCCTCGCTGATCTGCAGCAGCTTGTCGTAGGTCAGCGACATCTGGTCGTTCTCGACCTTCGACAGGGTCGAGACCGCCACCCCGGTCCGCCGGCTGACCTCCTGCAGCGTCCAGCCATGCCGGCGCCGCAGCGCCTTCAGGCATTCCCCAAGCTTGGGCTGATTGGACATGCGCGGACCCGGACCGGTGAAAGGTCGGCCAGCCTATGTCGGGTGTGAGGTTATCGCAAGAACCACGAATTTTCCGATCCGATAAACTATTTGACATAAACACTATCGCCTCGCAGTCTGCCGCCAAAGGGAGGCTGCCGGATGGGCGTCGTCGACATCGTTGTGATCGGAGGGGGCATCGCCGGCGCGTCGCTGGCCCGGGCCGCCGCGGACGGCCGCCGGGTGCTGCTGCTGGAGCGCGAGAGCCAGCCCGGCACCCACTCCAGCGGCCGATCCGCCGCGCTGTTCTCCGAGACCTACGGCAACGCCGTGGTGCGCGCCCTGTCGACCGGCAGCCGCGAGTTCCTGCGCGCCCCGCCGGAGGATTTCGCCGGCTTCGTCCTGACCCGCCCGCGCGGCGCCATGCATGTCGGCCGGCCGGGCCAGGAGGCGGCGATCCGCGCGGAGGCGGAGGCGCTGGCGGCCCTGGTGCCGAGCGTGCGCGAGGTCGGCGCCGCCGACGCCCTGGCCCGGGTGCCGGTGCTGCGGCCGGACCGGGTGGCCGGCGCGGTGTTCGAGCCGGAGGCGCTGGACATCGACACCAACGGCATGCTGCAGGGGTCGCTGCGCGGCCTGCGCCGGCAGGGCGGCGAGATCCGCACCGGGGCCGAGGTGACGGCGCTGGCGCCACTGCCGGGCGGCGGCTGGCGCGTCGAGACCACGGCCGGGACGGTCGAGGCCGGCATCGTGGTCAACGCCGCCGGGGCCTGGGCCGATGCGATCGCCGCCCTGGCCGGGGTCGCGCCCGTGGGGCTGGTGCCGAAGCGGCGCACCGCCGTCCTGTTCGAGGCGCCGGGCCATGACGTCGACGGCTGGCCGCTGGTGGTCGACCTGGACGAGACCTTCTACATCAAGCCGGATGCCGGCAAGCTGCTGGGCTCCCCCGCCGACGAGACGCCGAGCCCGCCCTGCGACGCGCAGCCGGAGGAGATCGACGTCGCCGTCGCGGTCGACCGGATCGAAGGCGCGACCACGCTCGAGATCCGGCGCCTGAGCCATCGCTGGGCCGGGCTGCGCAGCTTCGTCGCCGACCGGACGCCGGTGCTGGGCTTCGACCCCGACGCGCCGGGCTTCTTCTGGTGCGCCGGCCAGGGCGGCTACGGCTTCCAGACCGCGCCGGCCATGGCCCGGCTGGGCGCGGCGCTGCTGCGCGGCGACCCGGTGCCCGAGGATCTGGCGCGGCTGGGCGTCACCGCCGCCGCCCTTGCCCCCGGCCGGTTCCGGACCGGCCCCGACCCGAAGGAGGCGCAACCGTGAAGATCTTCATCGCCGCCCTGATCACCGAGACCAACACCTTCTCGCCGCTGCCGACCGGCGCCGCCGGCTTCTACGCGCCGGAGACCTACCGGCGGCGCGACGCCAGCCTGGACGACACGGCGGCCGAGACGATCTGCCAGAAGACCTGGCGCCGCCTGGCCGAATGCGACGGGCATGAGGTGGTCGAGAGCGTCACCGCCATCGCCCAGCCGGCCGGCACCACCATCCGGTCGCTCTACGAAAGCCTGCGCGACGATATCCTGGAGGATCTGCGCCAGGCCGGGCCGGTCGACGTCGTGCTGCTGCTGATGCACGGCGCCATGGTGGCCGACGGCTATGACGATTGCGAGGGCGACACCGCGGCGCGGGTGCGCGCCATCGTCGGCCCGGACGTGCCGGTCGGGATGGAGCTGGACCTGCACTGCCACCTGACCGACCGGATGATCGAGGCCTGCACCGCGATCATCGGCTTCAAGGAATACCCGCACACCGACATGGAGCCGCGGGCGGAGGAGCTGTACGCGCTGTGCCTGCGCGCCAAGCGCGGCGAGATCCGGCCGGTGATGGCGCTGCATGACTGCCGCATGATCGGCATGTGGCGCACCCCGGTGGAGCCGATGCGCGGCTTCGTCGACCGCATGCAGGCGCTGGAGGGAAGCGACGGCATCCTGTCGGTCACCTTCGGCCACGGCTTCCCCTGGGGTGATGTCGAGGATGTCGGCGCGCGCATGCTGGTGGTGGCCGATGGCGACCGCGACCGGGCGCAGCGCCTAGCCGAGGAGCTGAGCCGGGAGATCTGGGAGTTGCGCCACGCCACGGCGACGCCGCACGACACGGTGGACGAGGCGCTGGACCATGCGCTGGCGGCGCCGCGCGGCCCGGTGGTGCTGGCCGACGTGGCCGACAATGCCGGCGGCGGCGCGCCCGGCGACAGCACCTTCATCCTGCGCCGGATCATCGATCGCGGTATCGGCAACGTGGTCAGTGGCTGCTACTGGGACCCGCAGGCGGTGGCGCTGTGCGAGGAGGCCGGCGAAGGCGCGACCTTCGACCTGCGCATCGGCGGCAAATGCGGCCCGGCCTCGGGCGACCCGGTCGACCTGCGCGTCACGGTCAAGCGGGTGCTGCCGGAGTTGCACCAGACCGGGCTGAGCGAGGATTGGGCGCCGCTGGGCCGTGGCGTCTGGGTGCAGGCGGCGAACGGGGTCGACCTGGTGCTGGTGACGCTGCGCAGCCAGACCTTCGCCCCCGACGCCTTCACCGCCTTCGGCATCGACCCGGCGCGCAAGGCGATCGTGGTGGTGAAGTCGACCCAGCATTTCCATGCCGGCTTCGCCCCGATCGCGGCCGAGATCCGCTACGTCACCACGCCGGGCGCCATCCCGCCCAGCTATGGCGACATCGCCTACACCAAGCGCCGCCTGCCCTTCTGGCCGCGGGTCGAGGATCCGTTCGCCTGACGCGGCCAGGCCGCCGCTTGACAGGGGAAATCGGGATCTCTCAGAGTTCAAAAAATTAGCGTTTAAGAAAAATTTGCCGCGCGCCCGAAACCGGGCCGCGGCGACGCGCAAGCAGGGAGAGCATGATGGCGAAGCTGACGCTGCGGCTGGCCGCCGCAGCCGCACTGGTGATGTCGGCGGGGGTCGCGCCGGCCGCGGCGAAGACGCTGGTCTACTGCTCGGAGGCCAGCCCCGAGAGCTTCAACCCGATGTTCGCCAGCGCCGATTCCACCATGGATGCGGTGGCGCGGACGATCTATGACCGGCTGGTCCGGTTCAAGCCCGGCACCACCGAGGTCGAGCCGTCGCTGGCCGAGCGCTGGGAGGTGTCGGATGACGGCCGCACCTACACCTTCCACCTGCGGCCGGGCGTGGCGTTCGAGCCGAACGCCGCCTTCACCCCGACCCGGCCGCTGACCGCCGACGACGTCGTCTACTCCTTCGACCGGCAATGGCGGGCCGACAACCCGTTCCACGCCCTCGGCGGCTCCGGCTACCAGTATTTCGAGGCGCTGGGCCTGGGGCCGATGCTGCAGTCGATCGACAAGGTCGACGACCTGACCGTGCGCTTCACCCTGAAGGCGCCGAACGCCACCTTCCTGGCGACCGTCGCCCTCGACTTCGCGTCGATCCAGTCGCTGGAGATGGCGCAGGCGATGGTCGCCAAGGGCACGCCGGAGGTGCTGGACCAGACGCCGGTCGGCACCGGCCCCTTCGTGTTCCAGGCCTATGACCCGGATTCCCGCATCCGCTTCAAGGCGAACCCGCATTACTGGGACGGCAAGCCGCCGATCGACAATCTGGTGTTCGACATCACGCCCGATGCGACCGTCCGCGTGTCCAAGCTACAGGCCGGGGAATGCCAGATCACGACCCAGCCCCTGGCCACGGCGGTGCCGCAGCTGAAGCAGGACCCGAACATCCAGGTGCTGCAGCGGCCGGGTGACAATCTCGGCTATCTCGGCTTCAACCTCGCGAAGAAGCCGCTGGGCGATGTCCGCGTGCGGCGCGCTTTGGCCATGGCGATCAACCGGCCGGCGATCGTCGACGCCGTGTACCAGGGCGCCGGCACGCTGGTGAACTCCGCCCTGTCCCCGGTCGAATGGGGCGCCGCCAAGGACCTCAAGGGCTATCCCTACGACCCCAAGGCGGCCAAGGCGCTGCTGGCCGAGGCCGGATACCCGGACGGCTTCTCCCTGTCGCTGTGGGCCATGCCGGTGTCCCGCCCCTACAACCCCGATGCCCGCCGCATGGCCGAGATGATCCAGGCCGACTGGGCCGCGGTCGGGGTGAAGGCCGAGATCGTCAGCATGGAATGGGGCGCCTATCTCACCCGCACCCAGGCGGGCGAGCACGACGCCCTGCTGCTGGGCGGCACCAGCGACAATGGCGACCCGGACAACACCCTGACCTTCGTCCTGGCCTGCAGCGACCAGAACCGCATGAAGTGGTGCGACAAGACGTTCGACGACCTCTTGAACCAGGCGCGGGCCAGCACCGACCAGGCCAAGCGGACGGAGCTCTACGTCAAGGCCCAGCACATCGTCGAGGAGCAGGTGCCGCTGGTGCCGATCGCCAGCTCGATCGTCTCGATGCCGATCCGCAAGGGCGTGCTGAACTATGTGCTGGACCCGTTCGGGCGCCAGAGCTTCGCCAAGCTCGACCTGGCGGAGTGACGCGGCGATGTCCGGAGATCTGCAGGCGCGGCTGCAGGGCATCCTCGATGCCTTCGTGGCCCAGGGCATCGTCGGCGCCTCGGCCGCCGTGACGGCGCGCGGCGGCGCCCCCGTCACCGCCACGGCCGGCCTGGCCGACCGCGAGCGCGGTATCCCGATCGGCCCCGCGCATCTGTTCAAGAACGGCAGCTGCACCAAGACCTTCGTCGCCGCCACGCTGATGCGGCTGGCCCGGGCCGGCGCGCTGCGGCTGGACGAGCCGGCGGCGCGCTGGCTGCCGGACCTGCCGAAGGGCGACCGGATCCGCGTGCGCGACCTGGTCAACCACCGCAGCGGCCTGCCGGAGTTCGAGTTCGACATGCCGATGACGCCCGGCCGCCGCTGGACGCCGCGGGAGATCGTCGAGCTGGCGTTCCGGGCGCGGCCGCAGGACGAGCCGCACCGGGTCGCCAGCTACAGCAACACCGGCTATGTCCTGGCCGGCCTGGTGATCGAGGCCGCGACGGGCGACAGCCTGGCCGGCCAGGTCCGCCATGAGGTGCTGCGGCCGCTCGGGCTGGCCGACAGCTTCTGTGCCGCCGGCGAGGCCTTTCCGGAGGAGCGGCTGGCGCGGGGCTACTATCACCGCCCGCCGCCGGCCGGCGCGGCCCTGTCGCTGGAGCAGGGCGGCGAGATGTGGGCCCTGGACGGGATCCTGCCCTATGCGGACGAACTGCAGGACTCCACCGCGCTGTTCCCCTTCACCGGCGCCTATGCCGCCGGCGACATGGTGTCGACGCCGCGGGACATGGCGCTATTCCTGGACGGGCTGTTCGGCGGCCGCCTGTTCGAGGCCGAATGGCTGGCGCAGATGGCCGATGACCGCTGGCCGGTCGGCTTCCCCGGCACCCGGATGCGGGAGACGGGGGCCGGGCTGTTCCTGTCGGCCTATGCCGGCCGGCAGACCTTCGGCCACCAGGGCAGCATCCCCGGCTACGTCTCGGTGATGCAGCACCATCGCGACAGCGGCACCAGCGCCGTGCTGCTGACCAACACCGGATCCGGCAACCGGCTGAGCTTCCAGGCCTCCGGCCTGCACGAGGCCTTCGACCGGATCCTGGAGGCGGCGCTGGCCTGAGAGACCGTTTGAAAATGCGCCTGGCGTGGCCGTCCGACGGCGGCGCTCAGCCCGGCTTCCGCCACTCCATGACGTAGCAATAGGGCGCGCGCCGGTGCCGCTCCGCCGTGGCGGGGTCGGCGCCGGCCGCGGCCTGCGGCTCGGCGAAATGGGTCAGCACCAGCCCCTGACCCAGCAGGGCCGCCATGTAGCGGCTGAGCGGACGGTGCCAGTTGTGGATGCGGATGCCGCGCCAGCTGGTCCAGTACATCCGCTCCTCGAGATAGCGGTCGACCGGGAAATGCCGCGGCCGGCCGGCCTCGTCGCGGACCCAATGGGCCTGCTCGCCGGCGGCGGTGGCGAAGCTGGACAGGTTGGCGATCAGCAGCGTGCCGCCCGGACGCAGCACCCGCGCCATCTCCGCCGCCGCGGCGTCGAGGTCGGGGATGTCGATCAGCGTCAGGTAGCTGACCACCAGGTCGAAGGCGCCGGCGTCGAAGGGCAGCCGCTCGGCCCGGCCCTCGTGATAGTCACCCTCGGGATCCAACTCGCGCGCCCGCTGCAGCAGCGCCGCGGTCGGGTCGAGGCCGACCGGCCGGACGCCGTGGCCGCGCAGCATGCGGCAGAACCGGCCCTCGCCGCAGCCGACATCGAGCGCCGTGGCGAAGCCGCGCCCCGCCACCCGGTCGATCATCACCGGGTCGAGCACGAAGCGCCGCGTGAAGTCGCCGTGGTCGCCCATATCGGCGATCCAGGCGCCCGCGGATTCGTCCCAGCCATTGTCCATGCTGAAGCCCCTCCTCCCTGATGCGCGCCGCACTCTACCGGCAGGCGGCAACCGCGTCAGGCGGGAACCTCGATCTCCTACGGAGCAGCCAGCCGCCGCATCACGACGTCGAGCGCCGGCCACGGCGGCCCCCGGCGTATGGTCCTGAGGAGTTCGCGGCCCACGCGTCGCCCGTTCGGGAATTGGTCGCCTGCATCCCACCGCCACGCCGCGACCATCGCGAGAACGAGGGCACGGCACTCGCCGAGAAGGCCTTTATCCGCGTCCGGATAGTGCTCGGCGACCTCTTCGGGCACATGGGCGAGGTCGAATTCGACCGGCCCGTGGCAACACGTCTCCAGGTCGATGAACAGCGGCCCGTTCTTCGTGCCGAGCACGTTGCCCGGGTGCGGCTCGCCGTGCAGCAACTGCTCCGTGACGCTGCGGTCGGCGATCGTTCGTCTCAGGCTGCTGAGCGTGCTGCCGAGAAGCTCACGGTCCGCGTCGGCGAGCGCCGGAGTTCGGTCGCGGTTCGCCACCAGCCGCTGAGCGTCCGCGACCCGATCCGTGAAGTGCGGCGTGGCGATGTCGAGCTTGCGCATGCCGGCATGCAGCCGCGTGAGCGCCTTCGCGTAGTCGGCCGGCGTGACCCCTTGAGCCGCCACAGATTCGTAGTAGGTCCACAGCGTCACCACGAAGCCGTCTCGCTCATAGGCGCGCAGCGCCGCGCGCGGCTCGAGCGCAGCCACCGGACTCCCTGTCTCGGCAAGCCGTTGGGCAAGCTCGATTTCGAACTGCGCCACCTGATGCGCCCGAGGCGCCACCCGGGCCAGGACGTCACAAGGCCGCAGGCGCAGGGCGAGCTTGTTCGAATTCTGCAGAACGACCGCGTCGTCGACCGTCAGGCCAAGCGCCGAGGCGATCGACATGGCCGCGGCCACCGCACGCGAAACCTCAGCTGCCTGCAAGGGAAGGCTCCGTCCGTCTGCACCGACTTCAGTGAGGATTACTCCGCGCGGGCCGGCCTCACATCCGGATGATGATGTCGACCTCCGGCGGCCGGGTGCCCTGCGGCGACACCACCACCCGGTCGCCGATGCGCTGGAAGCCCAGCGTCACCCGGTGCGGGCCGACCGGCAGCGCCTCGACCGTCAGGCTCTCGATGCCGATCGGCAGCCGCGGGCGGTCGACGGTGATGCGGCTGCGCAGGCCGTCGACCCGGAGGCCGAGGCAGCCCTGCAGCATCATGAACACCGCGCCCGAGGCCCAGGCCTGCGGCAGGCAGGCGACCGGATAGGCGATCGGCTTCTCGCCGCGAACCCGCGGGAAGCCGCAGAACAGCTCCGGCAGCCGCATGTCGAAATTCACCGCGGTCTCGAACAGCCCGCTGAGCAGCCGGACCACGCCGTCGCGTTCGCCGTAGCGGGCCAGGCCGGCGGCGCACAGCGCCCCGTCATGCGGCCAGACCGAGCCGTTGTGGTAGGACATCGGGTTGAAGTTGGCCTCGCCGCGCGCCAGCGTCCGGATGCCCCAGCCGGACTCGAACGGCGTGTCCAGCAGCTGGCGCGTGACGCTGGCCGCCCGGTCCGGCGCCGGCAGGCCACAATACAGCAGGTGCCCGGCGTTGGAGGCGCGCACCCGGCAGGGCTCGCCGTGGCCGTCCAGCGCCAGGGCGTAGAAGCCCTGGTCCTCCATCCAGAACCGGTCCTCGACCGCGACGCGCAACGCCTCGGCCCGCACCCGCCAGCGCGTCGCCTCGTCATCCAGCCCGCGCTGCGCCGCGAAGTCGCCCATGGTGCGGAGGGCGGCGAAGGCATAGCCCTGCACCTCGACCAGCGCGATTGGTCCGTCCGGGAAGCGGCCATCGGCGTGGAACACGGAATCGTGGCTGTCCTTCCAGCCCTGGTTCGCCAGCCCCTTCTCCGAGCTGCGGGCATAGTCGAGGAAGCCGCCGCTGTTGCCGTCGCACCGCCGCTCGACCCAGGCGATGGCGCGTAGCAGTGCCGGCCACAGCTCGTCGATCAGCGCCATGTCGCCGGTGCGGCTGGCATAGGCGCCGGCCAGCATGACGAAGAGCGGCGTGGTGTCGACGCCGCCGTAGTATTCGGCGAAGGGCAGCTCGCCCAGCGCGACCATCTCGCCGCGCCGCGCCTCATGCATGATCTTGCCGGGCTGGGCGTCCTTGAAGGCCGACTCCTCCCGCGCCTGGCGGGACGCCAGAAAGCGCAGCACGCCCTGCGCCAGCGCCGGGCTCAGCCACAGCGTCTGCAGCGCGGTGATGATCGCATCGCGGCCGAAGGTGGTGGAGAACCAGGGGATGCCGGCATAGGGGTACGGCCCGGTCGGCAGCTCGGTGACCAGCAGCGACAGGTCGGCGCGCGACTTGTCGACCCAGTCGTTGAACAGGCGGCCGGAGCTGCGCAGCACCGTGCCGTGGCGCGACAGGGTCCGCATCCGCCGGCGCGCCCGGGCGCAGGCCCGGCGGAACCGGGTCCGGCCCGGCGCCTCCCCCGCCTCGTCCGGCCCGACCTCGACATGGAGGTCGACGGCGCCATGGCCCGGCAGCCGGAACCGGAACTCCGCCGTGCCGCCGTCGAGGCGCTGCGGCGTCTCGGAGAAGCGGATCACGGCCCGGCGGCCGACCCTGTCGAGGCCGGTATAGCCCAGCACCACCGTGTCGCCGCTGACCTCCGGCTTCGCCAGCCGGCCGCGCTGCAGCCTCGTGGCGCCGCGCACCTCGAACATGTCGCGGAAATCGGCACCGAAATGGATCGCGACCGGGACCTGGACCTCGCTTTGGCCGAAATTCTCAACCCGGACCTGCTGGTACAGCCGGCCGTCCCACAGCAGCATCGACCGCTGCAGGTGGATCGCGCCCTCGGGCAGCCCCTCATCGCCCAGCGGCGACGGCGTCCGGTTGGTGGCATGGCTGGTGAAGACGGCATTGTCCTGGCTCAGCCCCGCCCCCAGCAGCGACGGCAGCCGGCCGCCGAGCAGGATGACGGAGCGCGACAGGATGCGGGTGTCGTTGTGGAACAGCCCGTCATCATCGCCGGCGATGTTGCCGAGCGCGTCGGCCACCAGGAAGGTGTCGCCATGCTTCAGCGAGTACATCCGCAGCGGCACGCGCCGGGCCGAGAGGTCGGGCGGCGGCGCCGGATCCGGAACGGGATCCTCGGGGACCAGCTCGGGCCGGCTCATTCCGCCGCCACCAGGGTCGGGACCACGCCGCCGTCGCCGGCCAGGCGGCCGTACAGATCGAGATAGCGCTCGGCCATCACCCGGCTGGAGAAGCGCCGCTCGAACGCGCTTCGGATCGCGCCGCGGTCCAACTCCGGCAGGCGGGCCACCGCCTCGACCGCCTCGTCCATCGAGCGGACGATGAAGCCGGTCTCGCCGCTGTCGACCACCTCCGGCACCGAGCCGCAATTCCAGGCGACGACCGGCGTGCCGCAGGCCATCGCCTCGATCATCACCAGGCCGAAGGGCTCGGGCCAGTCGATCGGGAACAGGAGACCGGCGGCGTTGCCCAGGAATGCCGCCTTGTCGGCGTCGCCGATCTCGCCGATGAACTCGACCAGCGGGTCGGCCAGCAGCGGCTCGATCGCGTCCTTGAAATACACCCGGTCGGCATCGTCGACCTTGGCGGCGATGCGCAGCCGCCGGCCCGAGCGGCGGGCGATCTCGATCGCCCGGTCCGGCCGCTTCTCCGGCGAGATCCGGCCCAGGAAGGCCAGGTAGCCGCCGCGCGGCACGGGCGGCGGCAGGAACAGGTCCTCGGCCATGCCGTGATGCACCGTGGCCACCCAGCCGGCATCCGCCAGCGGCGCCCGCTGCGACTCCGAGATCGAGACCAGCGGATAGTCCGGAAAGCGGCGATAGGCCTCGGGCAGGTCCTTCAGGTCCAGCCGCCCGTGCAGCGTGGTGACGGTGCGGTGGGCGATGTCCTCGAACATCGGGAAATGGATCAGGTCGACATGGAAATGGAGGATGTCGAACTCGCCCGCCCGCCGTCGCACCTCGTGCAGCATCGTCAGATGCGCGGCGTAGTCGGATTTCAGCGGGCTGGGGTCCAGCCGGAACGCCTGGTCGCGCATCGGCACCAGCCCGGCCCTTGTGTGCGCGTCGGCGCTGGAGAACAGGGTGACGTCATGGCCGAGGTCGACGAGCGCGTCGGACAGATGGGCGACGATCCGCTCCGTCCCGCCGTACAGCCTGGGCGGCACGGCTTCGTAGAGCGGGGCGATCTGGGCGATTTTCATCGTCAAGCCTGGCAATGGAGGAACGGCGGTGAACAGCGGTCGCCGCAACCGGAATGCGGTGCGGCGCGGCCCGTTGCGGGCGGCGTGGACGGGATGGCGGAAGGAGACCGTGCGCGGCTAGAGCCGCGCGTCCGCCCTCCCCTTCCCGGTGGACGGCCGGGGCGCCCCGGACACGGGCCATTCGACCTGGCCCCGGCGGGTGACCCGGCTGGGCGGATAGGCCTCGCGCAGGACGTCGGCGACGACGGTGTTGGCGAAATCCGGCGACGCTTCCGGATGGGCGCGGCGGACGACCTCCAGCGCCGTCTCACAGGCGCTCCACTCATCCGCCCCGGCCTCGCGGCTGGAGCGGTAGGCGGCGAGCACGCGCAGGCTGATCGACGAGGCGGATCGGCTCATGCAGTTGGTCCTTTCCCTGTCAGGCCCCGTTGCCGGGACGAGCGATGCCGGGCCTCGCCGCGCCGCCCCGACCGCCGGGTCCGGGCTCGCCGCGTGGCTCGATGGTGAGGTCCACGGGTCGGCAACCGGCGAGGGGGCGGTCTTGTTCCGCGGCTGGGACGAATTTCGCACCGGGGCGGCCAGAAAAAATTTCCGCCCGCGATGTCGGGGTGAGCCATCGGCCTACGTCCTTGGCTCAGAACCGGCGTCGTTCGGCCGGTCCGGCTTCACCCAGGAGACCTCATCATGCAAGGCCAGTCCGCTTCCCAGGCGATCAAGCCGTACCTGTTCTTCGACGGGCGCTGCGACGAGGCGCTCGAATTCTACACCCGCACCCTCGGCGCCAAGGTCGAGCAGCTGTTCCGCTTCAAGGATGCCCCACCGCCGCCACCCGATGCGCAGCCGCCGGAAGGCTGCGGCCCGATGACGCCCGACATGGCCGAGAAGGTGATGCATGCCTGCTTCACCATCGGCGGCGCCGCGGTGATGGCGTCGGACGGCATGTGCCAGGGCAAGCCGGAGTTCAAGGGCATCTCCCTGGCCCTCGATCTCCCGACCGACGCCGCGGCGGAGAAGGCTTTCGCGGCCTTGTCCGAGGGCGGCCAGGTGCAGATGCCGATGGGCCCGACCTTCTTCGCCTCGCGCTTCGGCATGGTCGCGGACCGCTTCGGCGTGTCCTGGATGGTCACCTCCCCGGCCCCTGCCCGGGCCTGACGGGACGGTACGACCGGACGGCGGGCGGCAGCGTTGCGGTCATCGATCGTTGACGCCCGCGCCGGCCCGGTCTAGTCCGGGCCGCGGCTGGGACGCCCGTCCCGCCCGCGGCTCCGGTTGCCTCCATGCGGCTCCGGGCCAGTTCTTTCCCGACCAGAACCGCTTGGAGTTCCCATGAGCCAGGAATCGAATGGCGATCCCGGCCTGCTGCTGTTCACCTCCCTCTGCATCGGCCTGCGCGACTGGGCGCAGACCGGCTCGGGCCCCGGTCCGCGGCAGCGGCTGAACTGGAAGCACGCGACCGACCTGCTGCGCCAGGGCCTGGACGCCGAGGCCGAGGCCGAGATGCGGCGCGCCGACCCGCTGACACCGGCCGAGGAAGACGAGGCCCGCCGCTTCGACCTCCGCGCCTTCGACAAGGCGTTGGTGGCGGCGAATGACGAGCGCGGCTGGATCGACTAGCCGTTTTCGGCGCACCCGCTAGACTGCCTCCCAACGGAGGCAGATCGGGAGGGGACGCCATGGTCAGCGCACCGAGCTATGTCAGCGGCACCGCCGACGCGCCGCTGCTGGGCGAGACCATCGGCCAGGCGCTGGACCGCGCCGCCGCGCGCTGGCCCGACCGGCCGGCGCTGATCGACCGGGCCCAGGGCCTGCGCTGGAGCTGGCGCGACCTCGCCGGCCACGCCGACGCCTTCGCCGCCGGCCTGCTGGCGCTGGGCCTCTCGCCCGGCGACCGCATCGGCATCTGGTCGCTGAACCGCGCGGAATGGGCGCTGACCCAGTTCGCCGCCGCCAAGGCCGGGCTGATCCTGGTCACGGTCAACCCGGCCTACCGGCTGGCCGAGCTGGAATACGCGCTGAACCTGGTCGGCTGCGCCGCCCTGGTCACCGCCACCGCGTTCAAGACCAGCGACTATCTCGGCATGCTGAACACCCTGGCGCCGGAGCTGGCGACGGCCGAGCCCGGGCGGCTTCATGCGGCGAAGCTGCCAGCGCTGCGCGCCGTGATCCAGATCGGCGGCGCCTCGCCCGGCACCGTCCCGTTCGACAGCGTCGCCGGCCTGGGCGGTGCTGCGGAGCGGGAGCGGCTGGCGGCGTTGTCCGGTGCGCTGCAATTCGACGACCCGGCCAACATCCAGTTCACCAGCGGCACCACCGGGTCGCCCAAGGGCGTGACGCTGACCCATCACAACATCCTGAACAACGGCCTGTTCGTCGGCCGCGGCCAGGCGCTGGGCGAGCAGGACCGGATCTGCATCCCGGTGCCGCTGTACCATTGCTTCGGCATGGTGATGGGCAACCTGGCCGCCGTCACCCACGGCGCCGCCATGGTCTATCCGGGCGAGGGCTTCGACCCGCTGGCGACGCTGGCCACGGTGGCGGAGGAGCGCTGCACCGCCCTCTACGGCGTGCCGACCATGTTCATCGCCATGCTCGACCACCCGCGCTTCGCCGAGTTCGGCCTCGGCAGCCTGCGCACCGGCATCATGGCCGGCTCCCCCTGCCCGATCGAGGTGATGAAGCGGGTGGCCAGCCAGATGAACATCGGCGAGATCACCATCTGCTACGGCATGACCGAGACCAGCCCGGTCAGCTTCCAGAGCGCGGTCGACGACCCGCTGGAGCGGCGGGTGTCGACCGTCGGCCGGATCCACCCGCATCTCGAGGTCAAGATCGTCGATCCTGAGGGCCGGATCGTGCCGCGCGGCGAGCGCGGCGAGCTGTGCACCCGCGGCTATTCGGTGATGCGGGGATACTGGGACCAGCCGGACAGGACGGCCGAGGTGGTCGATGCCGCCGGCTGGATGCATTCCGGCGACCTGGCGGTGCTGGACGCCGAGGGGTTCTGCAACATCGTCGGCCGGATCAAGGACTTGGTGATCCGCGGCGGCGAGAACGTGTATCCGCGCGAGGTCGAGGAATACCTGTACCGCCACCCGAAGATCCAGGACGTGCAGGTGTTCGGCGTGCCGGACCCGAAATACGGCGAGGAGCTGTGCGCCTGGATCCGCATCCGCGAGGGCGAGGCGCTGACGGCCGAGGAGGTGCGCGGCTTCTGCGACGGCCAGATCGCGCATCAGAAGATCCCGCGCTACATCCGCTTCGTCGACGCCTTCCCGATGACCGTGACCGGCAAGATCCAGAAGTTCCGCATGCGCGAGGCGATGGAGGAGGAGCTGGGCATCAGGGCGGTGGAGACGGCGTGAGGCGGGGCCGGTTCTCCCCCTCACCCTCCCATTCGCCAACGCGAATGGGCCCCTCCCTCTCCCCAAGGAGAGGGAAAAAACCACCTCTCCCCCGGGGAGAGGTCGAAACCGCGCAGCGGTTTCGGGTGAGGGGGTGGCTCCGGCCCCTCCAACCTGACGCCCCTACCCCGCCCGCGGCACCCGGCCCTCGATCGGGTAGGCCGGGTCGTTGTAGCCGGGGCTCGACGGGTGGCCGGTGACGACCAGCCGGTTCACCAGCGCCTCGTCCTCCGCCGTGAAGGCGTAGTCCAGCGCTCCCACATAATCCGCCCATTGCGCCTCGGTCCGCGGCCCGGCGATCGGCGCGGTGACGATGCGGTTGTTCAGGAGCCAGGCCACCGCGAACTGGCCCGGGGTGATGCCGCGGCCGCGCGCATGCTCGGCCAGCTCGGCGGCGATCGCCAGGCTCTCCGGCCGCCACTCGGTCTCCAGGATGCGCTTGTCCTGGCGGCCGGCGCGGGTGTCCCCGCCGGGCGTCGAGCCGGGCTTGTACTTGCCGGTCAGCACGCCGCGGGCCAGCGGGCTGTACGGCACCACGCCGAGCCCGAAATAGGTGCAGGCGGCCAGGTGCTCGGTCTCCGGCATCCGGTTCAGGAGATTGTAGTAGGGCTGGCTGACCACCGGCCGCTCGATCCCCGCCTGGTCGCACAGCCGGCAGATCTCCGCCACCCGCCAGGACCGGTAGTTCGACACGCCGAAATAGCGGATCTTGCCGTGGCGGATCAGGTCGGCCAGCGCCGACACCGTCTCCTGCAGCGGCGTCGCCGGATCCTCCTTGTGCAGGTAGAGGATGTCGATCGCGTCGGTGCCCAGCCGGCGCAGGCTGGCGTCGACCGCCTCGAAGGCGCGGCGGCGCGACAGGCCGCGGTCGTTCGGGCCGTCGCCGGTCGGGTTGGCCAGCTTGGTCGCCAGCACCCACCAGGAGCGGTGCGTCGCGATCGCCCGGCCGACGATCTCCTCCGACCGGCCCTCGGTGTAGACGTCGGCGGTGTCGATGAAGTTGATCCCCGCCTCCCGCGCCTGGTCGGTGATGCGGGTTGCGGTCGGCTCGTCGGTCGGGCCGCCGAACATCATGGTGCCGAGGCACAGCGGCGACACCTTCAGCCCGCTGCGCCCGAGGTTGCGGTAGTCCATCGGCCTTCTCCTGTCTGCAAGAGCCTTCTGCCCGTCCCGTTCCGTCATTGCGAGGAGGCGAAGCCGACGAAGCAATCCAGGGGCCGGCGCGCACCGGCCCCTGGATTGCTTCGCTGCGCTCGCAATGACGGCGTAGAACTCTGGAAACCCGATCATCGCCCGAAACCGCGTCCCGGCGCTGCCCGTCGATCGCAGGGCAGCCGTGCCGCAGGGCCGCAGCCGATCGGCCGGCGGACAGGCTATCCTGACTCGGCCAAACACGGGAGGAGCGCGAACGGGCGGCATGCCGCCGAACAGGAGACGACAGCGCTGAGCCCCTCCCTGATCCGTGCCGCCATCGCCGTGTCGCCGCGCGGCCTCAGCCTCGGCGAGGGCCTGCGTGCCGCCGCCTCCTGCGCCGTGGTGGTCGCCGTCGCCGGGCTGCTGCAGGCGCCGATCCTGGCCTGGGCGGCGATCGCCGCCTTCTGGACCTGCCTGGCCGATCCCGGCGGGCCGAACGCGGACCGGCTGCGCGCGCTTTCCGGCTTCGCCCTCTTGTCCACCGCATTCGTCATCGCCGGCGCCGCGGCCGCGTCGCAGGGCTGGGGCTGGGCCGCGGCCGCCGTGTTCCCCTGCGCCCTGATCGGCGCCATGGCCGGGGCCTATGGCGCGCCAGCGCGGCAGATCGGCACGCTGGCCACCGTGGTCTGCGTCACCGCCGCCGACCATCCCACCGCCTCCCCCGCCGGCCTGGCCGAGTTCGCCGCCGTCCATCTGGCCGGCTGCCTGTGGGCCATGCTGCTGGCCCTGTCGATCTGGCGCATCCATCCGTTCCGGCCGGCGCGCAGCACCCTGGCGGCGACCTATCGCGGCCTGGCCGCCATGGCCGCGGGCCTGGCCCGTCTCGAGCCCGGATCGGCGCCGCTGGCCTGGGCCCGGCACGCCCAGCGCTACCGCCCGGCGGTCCGCGCCGCGATCGAGAGCGCGCGGGCGGCGCTGGGCCGGGCGATGCGCGGCCGCGGCCTGGGCGACTACGCCGAGCGGCTGCTGGTGGCGCTGGACATCGCCGAGCGGATCTTCGGCCAGCTGATCGCCCTGTCGGACCTGCGCCAGCATGCCGGCCCGGCCGGGGACCGGCGGCGGCTGGAGGAGCGCCAGGCCCTGCGCCGGCTGGCGCTGACCCTGTACCGCCGCGCCCGCTCCTTCGACACCGGTCCCGGCGAGATCGCCGGGCCGCAGCGGTCGCTGGACCGGCTGGCCCTGCTGGCGGGGCGGATGGAGGGGCCGGTCGCGGCCGGGCTGGCCCGGATCGTCGAGGAGATCCGCGCCACCGGCAGCGCCCGCCCAGCCCCGGGATGGGATCAGGCGGCCGCCGCCTCCCGCGGCATCGCGGCCCGGCTGGCGCCGCTGCGGGCGCATCTGAACCCGCGGTCGGAGATCCTGCGCCACGCCCTGCGCGCCGCCGTCGCCACCACCGCGGCGGTGCTGCTGAGCCATGCGCTGGGCTTCGCCTATTCCTACTGGATGGCGATCGCGACCGTGCTGGTGCTGCAGCCCTCGGTGGCGACCACCTGGCCGCGGGCGCTGGAGCGGGCGGTCGGCAGCGTGCTGGGCGGCGTGCTGGCGGCGCTGCTGGGCCTGGTGCTGCACACGCCCCTGGCCATCACCGCCGCGGTGTTCCCGCTGGCGGTCGCGACCATGGCCGTGCGCTCGGTCAATTACGGCCTGTTCGTCTTCTTCCTGACCCCGCTGTTCGTGCTGGTGGTCGAGCTGTCGCAGCCGGGCGCGAGCGAATGGGCCCTGGCCGGGACGCGGGCGCTGAACAATGTGCTGGGCAGCGTCATCGGCCTGCTCGGCGGCCTGCTGCTGTGGCCGAGCCGCGAGGGCCGGCAGCTGCGCCCGGCCCTCGCGGCAGCGATCGAGGCCAATGGCCGCTACGCCGCCCTGGCCTTCGCGCCCGGCCGCGACGAGGCGGCGGTCGAGGCGGCGCGGCGGGCCGCCGGCCTGGCCAGCGGCAATGCCGAGGCGGTGCATGGCCGCACCCTGCTGGAGGCGTGGTGGCAGCGCGACGCGCTGGACGCGGCGCTGAGCATCGCCGTCCTGGCGCGCCAGCTGGCCGGCGCCGCCACCGCCGCCTGGCTGCACCGGCCGGAGGCCGGGGACGGCGATGCGGAATTCGGACGCTGGGTCGGCGCCGAGACCGCCGCTTTGGCGGGAGCGCTGCGCCAGGGCACCGCCCTGCCCGCCGCCCTGCCGCCGCCGGACGGCGCGGCCGAAGTCCCGGAGCGGTCACGCCTGCTGCAGGAAATCCTGCTGCTGCGCGCCGCGGCGGAGCATCTGGTGCCGGGGTAGTGGGGCGTGGCCTTCGCCGACGAAGTCTGAGAAGGGCGGGAAGCGGACGATCTCCGCTGGTGCCGCACTCGACTAGCCCACCCTTCTTGAGCATGATCGGGTGTCAGACCGGGGGAAACACAATGCCAAAATTGCCAGGGTTGCTGCTGTGCTTTCTTGCATTGTCATCGCAAGCTGCTGCAGAAGATCATACTTTTGCGGATGTGTGGAGTAGCCTGCCAGCAAAGTGGAAAAAATCAGAGAATTGGGAGTGTCTGCAGAGATCTGCATATTTTGTTCATAATAGCACCGGACTGCCTGTTGGCCGATCAGCCGACTACAAAAGGACCGGCGAATATTATTTGCAGACCATCATCAATTTAAGAGAAAAAGGCATCTCGTTCCAAACATTCGGGGGCTCGGATTCAATTGGAGGCTATGAGGCGATAACAAGCGTCTCGTATGCCAGAGAGAAAAACTATATTTATGCGATTACTGATACTGGGCAGGGTCACGTAGGGATGTGGACTGTCGACTTGTCAACAGGCCTCGCAGTCCACCTCTTTGTCGAACCATATGGCGAGACCACGCTATTCTATTACCAATGTACCCCAAGCCCATAAAGAATGGGATCCGTCGAAGCCTGCAAAGGGTCGAGTGCCGTCTCAACCTGGCGTCCCGATCGAGCGCCAAGGCCACAGAACACTGCGCAGAGCAGGCGGCCGAGATCGACATGCGCAGCAAGCGGATGACCGAGCGGCAGCAGGAGAGGGCGTCGCCGGAGTCGCCGGTCGAGTTCGGCCTGATCCAGTCGCGCCTGTCCCGGTCGATCCGGCTGTCGGCCGCGATGGCCGAGCGGATCCGCGTCGACTATCTGATGCGGCGGGGCGAGCGCGAGGCGTCGGGCGAGCAGCAGCGCCGGCGCCAACGCCGGGAGCAGGCCGTCGAGGCCGTCGTCAAGGCGACCGCGACCCCCGCGGATGGCGAGGGCGCCGAGCATCTGCGCCTGGTGGTGCGGGAGACGCTGGTCGAGGACGAGATCCTGGACGTGCAGCTCGACACGCTGTCGGAGGAGGCGTTCGTGCAGGCGGTGTGCCGCAAGCTCGGCCGCCCGCCGCCCTCGATCCCGCTGCCGCAGGGCCGGGCCGATGAGACGACGACCGTCGATGCCGCAATCGAGGCCGCCGAAGCTGTGCCTGCCGAGGATTGGCCCCGTCCGATGGACGAGCCCGCTGCGGGCTTGCCCATGCCGGCGCCGTCGAAACCGGACAGCAGCTAGCCGCCCCGGGCTTCTTCACATCGTCATTGCGAGGAGGCGAAGCCGACGAAGCAATCCATCGTCCCGCACGAGTTGCTGCATGGATTGCTTCGCTGCGCTCGCAATGACGGTGTGGGTTGAAGAGAAGCGGCCCCAAGAGGTCAGAACTGCTCCTTTTGCCTCTCCCGCTTGCGGGAGAGGCCGGAGGCGCTCGGCACCTCCGGGTGAGGGGGTTTTGTCGAGGTCGAGGCCCGCCCTCACCCGCCACGCGGGACCTTTTCACAACACCTGCACCCTCGCCGTCATTGCGAGGAGGCGAAGCCGACGAATCCATCCAGGGGTGGGCGGGATACTCAAAGTCAAGGGAGAGCGGCGCTGACGGCCGCTGTGGGTAAGCTGCCAGCCTACGCCTGACTCTTGAAGGTCGCTGCGGCAGGCAGCTTACCCACAGCTCCATTGAGCAAGGCTGAATCTGCTGGTCATAGCGGCTGACCATGCATTGAGAGCGGCTTCTTCAGCCTCCGAAACGATCAACGAATTAATGAACATCCACAGCAATGACGGTGTTGGGAACTCTGGAAAGGTCTCGTAAGCGGGAGAGGCAAAAGGAATAGGCCGTGACTCTCGCCAACCCACCAGTATCCCTATCTGTAGCCCGGATCCCGGTACACTTCCTGGCCGCCGACATAGGTCGCCAGCGCCTTCATGTCCTGGATCCTCTCGACCGGGACGGTCAGGAAGTCGTCGGTCAGGATGACGAAATCGGCCAGCTTGCCGGGCTCGATCGAGCCGCGATGGTCGTCCTCGCCGATCAGCCTGGCGAAATTGATGGTGTCGAGCCGCAGCAGCAGGGTCCGCGAGGCGATCTTCTGGTCGGCGCCGTAGACGCCGTCGGAAATCGTGTCGCGGCTGGCGAAATGATACAGCTCCCAGAAGGGATTGAACGGGATCACCGGCGAATCCGTGCCGCCCGCCACCAGCAGGCCGGCGTCGAGGAAGGTCTTCACCGGCGTCACCTCGTCGGCGATGTCCTCGCCCCAGTACCGCTTCAGTACCGGGGCGGCCAGGTAGAGATGGTCCTGGGCCGAGACCATCAGCTTCATCGCCTGCATCCGCTTCACCAGGTCGGGCCGCACGACGAAGGCATGCTCGATGGCCCAGCGCTTGCCGGCGATGGGCGTGTCGGCATCGGCCTTCTCATAGGCGGTCAGCACCTCGTCCACCGCCGCGTCGCCCACCGCATGGGTGGTGGGGCGCCAGCCCTGGCGGTTGATCTCCCTCACCACCGCCTCATAGGCGGAGGGCGGGGACACGGTCAGGCCGGCATAGGTGCCGCCCTTGCCGTAGGGCTCCTGATACGGCCGGGACAGGTGGCCGCCCTCGAAGCCGCCATCGACGATCAGCTTGATGCCGCCGATGCGGACGAAATCGTCGCCCTCGTCCTGTTTGACGCCCCATCGGGCGATGGCGTCGTCGACCTGCTGCGGCGTGCGGAAGCCGAAGCCCGGCATGTAGACGGTGTAGCGCAGCGTCAGGGCGTGGTCCGTTGCCGCCTGGCGCCACAGCCGCAGCGCCTCCAGCATGTCGCCCTTGTAGGAGCCGGGGATGCGCACGGCGGTGATGCCGTAGGCGTTCAAGGCCCGCTGGGTGGCGACGATGTCGTCCATCGCCAGCGGCTTCGGCGCCGGCAGCGGCACCAGCGCCTTGGCGGTGTCGAAGATCTCGCCGGTCAGGGCGCCGTCCTTGTCGCGGCTGATCTGCCCGCCGGCCGGCACCGGCGTGTCGGGGGTGATGTTGAACCGCTTCAGCGCCCCGGCACTGAGGATGATCGAGTGGCCGCCGCGCACCAGCACCACCGGGTTGTTCGGCGCCGCCTCGTCGAGCTCGGCCGCCGTCGGCAGGCGCTGCTCCTTCAGCTGGGCCTCATGCCAGTCGGAGTTGGAGACCAGCAGTGTGCCCGGCTGCGCCGCGGCGGCGCCGTTGGCGACGATGGTCAGCAGCTCCTGCAGGCTGCGCGCATGCGACAGGTCGATGCCGCCGCCCCCACCCTCATTGTGGAAATGGCCGTCGGCCAGGCCGGGGCTGACGAAACGGCCGTGGAGGTCGACCACCCGGGTGCCTTGCCCGGCATGGCGGCGGACCTCGTCGTCGCTGCCGACCGCCAGGAACCGGCCGCCCGACACCGCGAAGGCCTGGACCACCGAGTCGCCGGCATCGGCCGTATAGACCTTACCGTTGAGGTAGACCGTGTCCGCCATCTCGGCGGCCCGCGCCGCCAGGGGCAGCGCGACCGCAAGGCAGAAGGCCGTTGCGAGGAGTCTCAGGCGCACGGCAATTCCCCCCGGCGATTTGTTTTAGGCTTAAACCATTCGCCCGTTGCCGCACCCTGTCAAGCCCGCTCCGGCACCCGGCCGTGCCCGGGCGCCGGCCGGGAAGGCCCGCCTTGTCCGATGTCACGCCGCCGCGTCGGCCTTGTCCGTGTCCAGGAAGGCGTCCAGCGCGGCGATGTCCCGCTTCTCTCCCGCCATGTCGGCGGCCAGGCGCTCATACAGCCCGGCCATGCCCTCGTAGATCAGCCGGGCCGGGTCGTCGGGGCCAAGGAAGTCGGCGATCTCGCGCATCTCCGCCACCCAGCGATAGGCCTTGGCGTACATGTCCGGCAGGCCCTTGCCGAACCGGGCCAGCAGCTGCGGCTGGCTGGCCGCCAGCTCGGCGTGCAGCGCCGGCCCGGCGCCGTTCCGCTCCGCCCCCAGGATCATGGCGGCGGCCAGGCCGGTCAGGCCCTTGGTGATGCCGGCATAGCTCATCTTCAGGGCCGAGGCGGCGCCGACCGGCCCGTCCAGCACCTGGAGGCGCAGGCCGAGGTCGCGCAGCACGCCGAGCCGCGCCGCGTCCGGCCCGGCCAGGTACAGCACCGGCCCGGATCCGCCGGGCACGGGCGGGCCGCCGATGATGCCGCCATCGGCGAAGCCGGCGCCGGTCGGCGCGACGATGGTGGCGACCGCCTGCACCGTCGCGACATTGACGGCGTTGCAGTCGACATAGACCGGCTTGCGCGGCGCGGCGCGCAGGGCCGGCGCCAGCCGCCCGGCCAGGCCCAGCGCCTCGGCCGGGGGCACGATCGACAGGATGATGTCGGCGGCGGCGACCGCGGCCTCGTCGGCCGCCTGCATGCCTGCGGCCCTGGCGCGGGCGACGGTGGCGGCGCTGCGGCCGTCGAGCAGGGTCGGAACGGCGGCGCCATGCTCGGCCAGGCGCCGGGCGACGCCGCTGCCCATCGCCCCGGGGGCGATGACGGCGATGGTCGGTTGCATCGGATGTCCTTTCGCTCCGCCGGCGGCCGCCCCTTCCGGGCCCCGGCCGGGGGATCATGGCGCGATCCGGCGAGGACGGGAAGCCGGGCAAGTAGCTGTGGGTCGTGGCCTTTCGCCTCTATTAAATTCCGCTTAGATCGCAATTGCCAAGATGGATAGGAAACTTCGCCTTGAAGGCAAAGAGAACGGCCTGCACACACTCGTAGATGTCGAGATTGATTGTCCCGGCCGCGACCTCTCTACCGCCATGCTCGTCATCCCAACGAGAGACGTCGAATGCAGCTTCACCCCAGATAGCGGCGGGTCGGTCCATATCGTCGCCCGCCTGAAATGGGATCAGATGCGTCGCATCGGTTTTGACGTGCTTAGTCCCATTGCAAACTGCACGAACCAGATCGAAGGCGAGAGGCTCGGCTGTCCGGATCGCCGTCTCAATACTTGTCTCGCCCGCTTTCTTGAGGTGATCCTTAACATGGAATGCCGCGATGCAAGCGAGATAGGCGTGCCGTCGTGATCGGCGCATGCTTTTGAATTCAATGATAGTCGGCACTACGATTTCGTCGACATACTCGGCGGGCGTCATAGGCTTAGATCGCCCGCCGGAACCGCAGCACCCGGCTGCGGTTCAGCGCCAGCCGGGCGGTGTCGCCGTCGAAGGCCAGGCCGATGCGCAGCGGCCAGGCGCCCTCGCGCCCCTCGGCCAGCAGCCGGCCGCCGCCCAGCGGCAGCAGCGGCGCCGACATCCGGACCGGGCCGGCGCCGATCACCAGCCGCTCGCCGGCGATGGTGACGCCGGCATGGAACTCCGGGCAGCGCCATTCGCCCTGCACCCGGTCCAGCACGCCGTCCGGCGCGACCGGGCGGAAGCGGCGCGCGGCATGGCCGATCTCGCCCTCCACCACCGCGCCCGTCCAGCGCAGCCGCATCGGGAAATGGGCGGAGAGCGAGACCGACCAGCCATCCTCGCCGGGATACAGCGTCTCGCCGGTGCCGAGGAAGCTGGCGACGCCGTCCTTCAGCTCCAGCCACTCCGGCCCCTGCTCCGCGACATACAGCCCGTCCGGGATCGAGGTGCCGCGCTGCGGCAGGTCCTCGCCCAGCAGCGCCGCCATCAGTGTCAGCGCCGTGCCGTGCGAGACCGTGTCCTCGCGGTTCGAGACCACGGCGGCGCCGACGCCCTGCTCCGGATCCAGCAGGAAGTGGGTCTTGTAGCCGAGCAGCGAGCCGCCATGCCCGACCAGCCGGCGCGCGCCGAGCCGTGTCCAGGCGAGGCCGAGGCCATAGCCGGTCGGCCGGCCGTCGGCGAGGGGACGGGGGGCGCCGAGCCGGGCCAGCACGCCCTGCCCCGGGCCGCGATCGGACAGCACCGCCTGCTGCCAGCGCACCAGGTCGTGCAGGCTGCCGGTGAGGCAGCCCGAGGCCGAGAGGTGCCGGCCGGAGGTGGCGAGCTGCCAGGCGCCGGTGCCGTCCTTCCAGTAGCCGGGGGCGAGGCCGCGGATCGGGTCGACCCAGGTCTCCGGCACCCGGAAGCCGATGCCGAGCGGCCCGGCGATGCGGTCGCGCACCAGATCGGCGAAGGCGGTGCCGCGCCGCAGCAGCGCCGCGTCGAGCAGCCGGTAGCCGGTGTTGGAATAGGAGATCTCGTGCCCCGACGGGAAGTTGAGGCCGGTCAGGCGGTACAGGACCTCCAGGCTCTCCTCCCGCCCCACCGCCGCACCCTGCGGCACGCCGAGCAGCGACAGGGTCTCGCCGAGATCCGGCAGGCCGCCGGTCATGTCGAGCGCCCTTCCGGCGGTGACCGCCGCCAGGTCGCCGCGCAGGGAGGGCAGCAGCCCGCCGAGCGGGTCGTCCAGGCCGATGCCGCCATGGCTGAGGGCCAGCGCCGCGAAGACGTGCTTGGTGACCGAGGCGTAGCGCACCACCGTGTCGCCGGAGAAGGCGCTGCCGCCGGCCAGGCTGTCGACGCCGCCGCAGGCCTCGACCCGCAGCTCGCGCGCGTCGAACACGGCGACGCCGCCGCCGGGTTCGCCCGGCCCCCACGCCGCGGCGATCCCGGCCGCCGCCTCCGCCGCCGCCGACCAGCGCAGCTCTCCACCCGTCATCGCATCGCCTCCCGTCTCGCCGGATTCGGCCGCGGCCGTCCGATCACACTCCCTTATAGGCAGGATCACCGGATTTGGCTTCCGCGATCGGCGATCCGTTCCTACGCTCGGCGACGAGTCGCGGAGATCGCGCGGCGGAGTGGGAGGATCGAGGTGCCGGAAGCCGATCGCGAGGCGCTGTACCGCAAGGTGAGCCTGCGCCTGATCCCCTTCATGATCCTGCTGTACCTGGTCAGCTTCCTCGACCGGGTGAATGTCGGCTTCGCCGCCCTGACCATGAACGCCGACCTGGGCATCACGCCCTATGTCTTCGGCTGGGGCGCCGGGACCTTCTTCTTCGGCTACTTCCTGTTCGAGGTGCCGAGCAACGTGATCCTGGAGAAGGTCGGGGCGCGGCTGTGGATCTGCCGGATCATGGTGACCTGGGGGCTGATCTCGGCCGCCATGGCCTTCGTCCAGGGGATCTGGGGCTACACCATCCTGCGCTTCCTCCTGGGCGCTGCCGAGGCCGGGTTCCTGCCGGGCATGATCCTGTACCTGACCTACTGGTTCCCGGCGGCGCGGCGGGCCCGCTTCGTCGCCCTGTTCATGGCCGCGGTGCCGCTGGCAAGCGCCGTCGGCGCCCCGGTCTCCGGCCTGATCCTCGACAGCACCCATCTCTGGTTCGGCCTCAAGGGCTGGCAGTGGCTGTTCATCATCGAGGGGCTGCCGGCCTGCCTGCTGGGCCTGCTGGTGCTGGCCTGGCTGCCGGACGGGCCTGCCAAGGCGCCCTGGCTCGACGACACCGAACGCGCCGCGATCGCCGCCGACCTGGCCCGCGACCGCGCCGCCGCGGCGCATCCGCCGCTGCACGCGCTGTGGCCGGCCCTGGCCGACATCCGCGTGATCCTGCTGGGCCTGGTCTATTTCGGCATCGTCATCGGGCTCTACGGCATCGGCCTGTGGCTGCCGCAGATCGTCAAGGGCATGGGCTTCACCACGCTGCAGACCGGCTGGATCATCGCCCTGCCCTATCTGGTCAGCGCCGGCGCCATGCTGGTCTGGGGCCGCCACAGCGACCAGACCGGCGAACGCGTGCTGCATGTCGCCCTGCCGGCGCTGGTCAGCGCCATCGGCTTCGCCGGCAGCATCGCCGCCTCATCGAACATCCTGTCGCTGGTGTTCCTCGGCGTCGCCGCGATCGGCATCTACGCCACGCTCGGGCCGTTCTGGACGATGCCGCCGGTGTTCCTGGGCGGCACCGCGGCGGCCGGCGGCATCGCCCTGATCAACTCGATCGGCAATCTCGGCGGCTTCGTCGGGCCCTATGCGGTCGGCTGGATCAAGGAATCGACCGGCAGCTTCACCGCCGGCATGGCCCTGCTGGCCGCCAGCCTGGCCGCCGCCGCGGCGATCGCCCTCGTCGTCGGCCGATATCTCCGCGGCGCCCCGGCGCCGTCATGGACGGGCAAGGCATAGTGCCCGCCCCGGTCAAGGAGCCTCCCCGTGCCCTCTCCCTCTCCGCAGATCCGCCTCTGGGGCCGGGTCAATTCGGTCAATGTGCAGAAGGTGCTCTGGTGCTGCCAGGAGCTCGACCTGGCCTATGAGCGGATCGACGCCGGCATGCAGTTCGGCGTGAACACCGCGCCCGAATACCTGGCGAAGAACCCGAACGGCAAGGTGCCGCTGCTGATGGACGGCGACTACGTGCTGTGGGAGTCCAACGCCATCATCCGCTACCTGGCCCAGCAATATGGCGCGGGCGGAACCCTGTATCCGCCGGACCCGAGGATCCGCGGCGGGGTCGACCGCTGGCTGGACTGGAGCCTGTCGACCCTGCAGCCGGCCGAGCGGCCGGTGTTCTGGGGCCTCGTCCGCACCCCGCCGGCGGAGCGCGACGGGACGGCGATCCAGGAAGCGGTCGACGCCGTGGCGGCGCTGTGGGGCATTGTCGACCGCCACCTGGCCGGCCGGCGCTTCCTGGAGGGCGAGGTCTTCACCCTGGCCGACATCGTGCTGGGCGCCTATGCCCGGCGCTGGTTCGGGGTCGAGGGCGTGGCCAAGCCGGAGCTGCCGCAGCTGGAGCGCTGGCACGCCCGGCTGGCGGAGCGCGAGGGCTATCGCCGCTTCGTCGCGCCGCCGCTGAGCTGAGCGGAGCGCCGGCCATTCCGCTGCGCCCCGTTTCGGCCTAAGCTCCGGTGTCCCTCACCGCCGCCGACGATGCCGAACCGAGACCGCCTCCGCCCCGCCCGCCTGCTGATGCTGATGGCCGGGCTGCTCTGGGCGGCGGCGGCCCACTCAGCGGCGGCGGCGTCGATGACGTTCAAGCGCCAGGGACCGGCGCAGGACTGCGCCACCTGCTTCTGGATCCTGGCCGAGGGTGAGATCGACCGCAGCACCCCGGGACGGTTCGAGGCCTTCCTGGCGCGCACCCCGGATCCGCCGCGGCTGGTTCGGCTCAACTCCCATGGCGGGCTGATCGTCTACGGCACGCGGCTGGGACAGATGTTCCGCGAGGGCGGGTTCGACACCGTGGTCGGGCGGGTCAAGATCCGTCACGTCGACGGCCGGGCCGAGACCCAGTTCTCCAACTGCTTCTCCGCCTGCACCCTGGCCTTTCTCGGCGGCGTCCGGCGCCGCGTGGACGGCGGCGACTTCGGCATCCATCGCCCGGCGGTGGACCAGGCCCGGGTCGGCCGGGCCGTCGATGCCGAGGAGATCCGGCAGGCGATGCGGCTGTCGGGCTATCTCATCGCCGCCTATGTGGCGCAGATGGGGGTCGATCCCGAGTTCATCACCCGCAGCTTCGCGGGGCCGGACATCCGCCTGCTGGACCATGACGACCTGGTCCGGCTGAAGGTCGTGACCGATAGACCGGGCAAGCCGGGCTGAACCGCCGGCTTGCGGTTTCCCGGCATGGCCGGTATCCAGGTATCGTATTTCAAGACTGGCATTGTTCCGGGCCGAGATGAACGCCGCCGACCACATCGACTACCTCAAATCCATCAACCAGACCTTCCACGAGCAGATCAAGATCGCCGACCAGAAGGCGGCCTATATCTTCACCTTCCTGATCGCGCTGGTGGCCTGGTCGCCGGAGATGCGGTCGGTCTTCACCTGGACCCGAAGCGTTCCTTTCCCCTCGGCGAAATGGATCCTGTGCCTGGTGCTGGTGGCGGCATTGGCCGCCGGGCTGGTCTGCGTGGCGCTGGTGCTGCTGCCGCGCAAGCGCAACGGCGGCGCCTGCCTGTACTGGGCGGCCTGGCCGCAGGCCGGCGAGCGGCTGGAACATGCCGCCCGCCGCACGGAGCCCGGCTTCATCGCCGCGGAATACACCGCCAATGCCCGCAACCTGGCAGCGATCTGCCAGGCCAAGTACCGCTATGTCGCTTACGCGTTCCGGTGCCTCGCCGTGGTCATCCTCTGCTATGTGCTGCTGATGGCGGTGGGTTAGAGGTACTTCCCCTCCATGATCGCCAGCGTGTAGTCGCGATAGCTCATGCCGAGTTCCTCGGCCCGGGCCAGGCGGCGCAGGGCGATCTCGCGCGGCGGCGTCTTCCAGGCGGCGGCATGCGCCTTCTTCCAGCAGAAGTGCCGCCAGGACGGCGCGGAATCCGGATGCTCCTCCTCCAGCGGCGGGCCGCCGTTGTGGCCGAGGCCGAAGAGGAGCTGCGATGGAATTGAATCTCTCATATCCGGGATCATATCTCTCACAGGAGAGAAAGCCACTCCCTTCCACGTCATGGCGGGCCCCGAAGGGGCGTGGCCATCCGGGCCGCTCGCACCGGCCCTGGATGGCCACGTCGCTGCGCTCCTCGCCATGACGGCAGGGCGACGGGCGCCGGACTTAATCTTGCATCGCGATTGACAGGAACCGGCCGGCTCGTATCCTGAGAGGAACAACACGATAGTCTTCTTGCCCGCGGGGCAAGAGCGGCAATGAAGCCCCATCCGCAAGCCGGCGACGGCAGGCGATGGGGTTTTGTGCGTTCAGGGGGCTTTTTTGCGTTCACAGGGGCAGGACGTGCGGGCGAGCTACGCGATCGGTCTTCTCTATTCGACCACCGGGCCCTACGGCGCCATCGGGCGGGACGCGCTGGACGGCGCGCTGATGGCGCTGGAGGAGGTCAACGCCGATGAGGGATTCGGCTTCACCCTCTCCCCCGTCACGGCCAACCCCGAGGGGGTGATCGACCGCTATCACGCGCTGTGCGAGGCGGCGATCCGCGAGGGCGGCTGCCGCCAGATCGTCGGCACCATCACCTCGCTGTCGCGCAAGGAGGTGCTGCCGACGATCGAGAAGCACGACGCGCTGCTCTGGTACATCTGCCCCTATGAGGGCTTCGAGAGCAGCGAGGCCGTGATCTACACCGGCGCCGCCCCGAACCAGCACATCGTGCCGCTGTTCCAGCATGTGCTGCCGCGCTGGGGCACCCGCGCCGTCCTGCTGGGCTCGAACTACATCTGGGGCTGGGAGGTCAACCGCGTGGCGCGCGAGCTGATCGGCGCCTGCGGCGGCGAGGTGCTGGCCGAGCGCTACCTGCCGATCGGCAGCGAGGATGTCGGAAGGCTGGTGCAGGAGGTGCGGGAGAAGCGGCCCGACTTCATCCTGAACAACCTGATCGGCCCGTCCAGCTACGCCTTCTTCCGGGCCTATCAGGCGCTGGCGGAAAGCGACCCGACCTTCGGCCCGGACCGCTGCCCGATCGTCAGCTGCAACCTGACCGAATGCGAGTTGGGGCTGATCGGCCCGGCCGGCATCGGCCATCTCAGCAGCGCGATCTATTTCGGGGGTGTCGACACCGCCGAGAACCGCAGCTTCCGCGACCGGGCGCGGGCGCGCTTCGGTGCCGGCCGGCGCAACTCGGCCTTCCTCGCCGGGGGCTATGCCGCGGTGCGGATGCTGGCCGAGGCGATCCGCGAGGCCGGCACCGACGCGCCGGAGGCGCTGCGGCCGGTGCTGCACGCCCGCCGCTTCGCCACGCCGCTGGGGCCGCTCGGCATCGACCCACGCACCAACCACGCGGCGCTGACGCCCTGCCTGGGCCGGATCGGCGCCGATGGCGGCTTCGAGATCCTGGACCGCGCCGCGGCGCCGGTGGCGCCGGACCCGTATCTGGTCGAGTTCGACGCCGCGGCCCTGGCCCGGCGGGTGCTCAAGCCCGGCGCGGCGCCGCGGCTGAAGCGGGTGAAGTGAGCATGCGCCGCGTCCCCACCCCCAATTTCCGCGGCCGCAGCGCCGTGGTGCTGCATCGGCCCCACCTCGCCACCGATGCGGTGCTGCGCCAGCTTGAGCGGCTGGGCATCGCCGCCCGCCCGGCCTGGCCGGCGCTGGCCGATTCCGACCTGGCCGCCGACTTCGTGCTGTTCGACGCCGATACCGCGCATGACGGCCAGTTCCCTTGGGCCGCCGGCGCACCGCCGATGCCCCTGGTCGCCCTGATCGGGTCGGAGGCGCCAGGGCGGCTGGACTGGGTTCTGGCCCAGGGCGCCACCGGCCATCTGCTGAAGCCGGTCGCCTCCGGCGGCGTGTTCAGCGCCCTGGTGATCGCCGAGCACGGTTTCGCCGAGCGCCGCGACCGCGAGGCCCGGATCGCCGACCTGGAGACCCGGCTGCGGCTGCGCCCCGTGGTGGTGCGCGCCATCCTGACGCTGATGGCGCAGCGGGGGCTGAGCGAGGCCGACGCCTTCCGCGAGATCCGCAGCGCCGCGATGCAGCGCCGCCGCAGCATCGAGGAGCATTGCCTCGACCTCGCCGCCGGCCCGACCGACCCGGCCGCCGGCCGGCGCGGGGGCTGAGCCGTGGCGATCCTGAAGCAGCTGCTGCGCCGCAAGCTGGCCCTGTTCGGGCTGGTCGTGATCCTGGTGGTGGTGGCCGCGGCGCTGCTCGCCCCCTGGATCGTGCCCTTCTCGCCCGACGAGCAGCTGTTCGACGGGCTGACGCTGGAAGGCGCGCCCCTGCCCCCGGACGGCCGGTTCTGGATGGGCACCGACCTGCTGGGCCGGGACATGTTCTCGCGCCTGGTCTACGGCGCCCAGACCTCGCTGATCATCGGCGTGGTCGCCAATGGCGCGGCGGTGCTGATCGGCACCTTCTTCGGCGTCGTCGCCGGCTTCGTCGGCGGCTGGCTGGGGGCGGCGATGATGCGCTTCACCGACCTGATGATGGCCTTCCCGGCGCTGCTGCTGGCGATCGTGCTGGCCGCGATCTTCAAGCCGTCGCTGTGGATCGTGGCCCTGGTCATCGCCATGGTGAACTGGGTGCAGATCGCCCGCATCATCTACACCGAGACCCGGTCGATCGCGGAGCGCGACTTCATCGAGGCGGAATGGGGCCTCGGCGCCTCCCGCGGCCGCATCCTGCTGCGCCATGTGCTGCCGCATCTGCTGTCCACCACCATCGTCTGGGGCACGCTGGGCATCGCCACCACGGTGCTGCTGGAGGCGACCTTGTCCTTCCTCGGCATCGGCGTGCAGCCGCCGACGCCGAGCTGGGGCAACATCATCTTCGAGAACCAGACCTACTTCTCGACCGCGCCCTGGCTGGTATTCATCCCCGGTGCCGCCATCATCCTGCTGGCCCTGGCCTTCAACCTGGTCGGCGACGCGCTGCGCGACATCCTGGACCCGACGCAGAAGGGCCGGCACTGATGGGCGCCTATCTGCTCCGCCGCCTGGTCCAGGCCGTGCTGATCCTGCTGGGCGTCAGCCTGGTGACCTTCATCCTGCTGTACCTGCTGCCGGCCGATCCGGCGCGGCAGATCGCCGGGCGCAGCGCGACGCCGGAGGTGGTGGCCAACATCCGCGCCCAGCTCGGCCTCGACCTGCCGTTCCACGAGCAGTATCTGCGCTATCTCGGTGCCCTGCTGCAGGGCGATCTCGGCCGCTCCTACCTGCAGCGGACCGAGGTGGCGACGCTGATCATGAGCCGGCTGCCGGCCAGCCTGCTGCTGATGGTCGGCGCCATCGTCTGCGAGCTGGCGCTGGGCCTGACCATGGGCGTGATCGCGGCGCTGCGGCGCAACACCGCCGCCGACCATGCGCTGATGCTGACCTCCTTCATCGGCGTCTCGGCGCCGCAATTCGTGGTCGGCATGCTGCTGCTGTATGTCTTCGGCTGGCAGCTGGCCTGGTTCCCGCTCAGCGGCTACGGCACCTTCGCGCATCTTGTCCTGCCCTCGCTGACGCTCGGGCTGCTGGGCGCCGGCTGGTACTCGCGGATGATGCGGTCGGCGATGCTGGACGTGCTGCGCCAGGACTACATGCGCACCGCCCGGGCCAAGGGCTTAGGCGCCTGGCGCGTGGTGCTGGCGCATGCCCTGCCCAATGCCCTGCTGCCGATCATCGCCATGATCGGCATCGATATCGGCCTGTTCATGAGCGGCATCGTCGTCGTCGAATCCGTGTTCGGCTGGCCCGGCATCGGCCAGCTGACCTGGCAGGCGATCCAGCGCATCGACATCCCGATCATCATGGGCGTGACGCTGGTCTCGGCCGTCGCCATCGTGCTGGGCAACCTGCTGGCCGACCTGATCGCCCCGTTCATCGACCCGAGGATCAAGCTGCGGTGACGGACAACCGCACCGAACAAGAGGAGATTTCATGCTGAAGTCGTTGCTGCTCGCCGGTGCCGCCGCCCTCACTTTGGCCCTCGCGTCGCCCGCGATGGCCCAGGACATCAAGCCGGGCGGCACCATGACCGTCACCTACAAGGACGACGTGTCGACCCTCGACCCCGCCATCGGCTATGACTGGCAGAACTGGTCGATGATCAAGAGCCTGTTCGACGGGCTGATGGACTACAAGCCCGGCACCACCGAGCTGGTGCCGGACCTGGCCGAGAGCTTCGAGGTCTCGGCCGACGGCCTGACCTACACCTTCAAGCTGCGGCACGGGGTCAAGTTCCACAACGGCCGCGAGCTGAAGGCCGCCGACGTCAAATACTCGCTGGACCGCGTGGTGCAGCCAGAGACGCAGAGCCCCGGCGCCGGCTTCTTCGACTCGATCCAGGGCTTCGAGGACGTCTCCAAGGGCAAGGCCAAGGAGCTGAGCGGCATCGAGACGCCGGACGACTACACCGTCGTCTTCCGCCTGACCCGGCCGGACGCACCCTTCCTGCACAAGATGGCGCTGAACTTCTCTCATGTTGTCCCGAAGGAAGAGGTCGAGAAATACGGTGCTGACTTCGGCAAGCACCCGGTCGGCACCGGCGCCTTCAAGATGACCGAATGGACGCTGGGCCAGCGCATCGTGTTCGAGCGCAACCCCGACTATTTCCACAAGGGACTGCCGCATCTCGACAAGATCGTGTTCGAGGTGGGCCAGGAGCCGGTGGTCGCCCTGCTGCGGCTGCAGCGCGGCGAGGTCGACATCGCCGGCGACGGCATCCCGCCGGCCAAGTTCCTCGAGGTCACCCAGGACCCGGCCTATAAGGGCCTGATCATCCAGGGCAGCCAGCTGCACACCGGCTACATCACCATGAACGTCAAGGCCAAGCCCTTCGACGACGTGCGGGTGCGCCAGGCGGTCAACATGGCGATCAACAAGGACCGCATCATCCGCATCATCAACGGCCGCGCCAAGCCGGCGAACCAGCCGCTGCCACCGTCGATGCCGGGCTATGCCGCCGACTACAAGGGCTATGCCTATGATGTCGAGGGCGCCAAGAAGCTGATGGCCGAAGCCGGCCAGGGCAGCGGCTTCACCACCGACCTCTACGTCGCCAACACCGACCCGCAGCCGCGCATCGCCCAGGCGATCCAGCAGGACCTGGCCCAGATCGGCATCAAGGCCGAGATCAAGGCCCTCGCCCAGGCCAACGTCATCGCCGCCGGCGGCGACGAGAAGCAGTCGACCATGATCTGGTCGGGCGGCATGGCCTGGATCGCCGACTTCCCGGACCCGTCGAACTTCTACGGCCCGATCCTGGGCTGCGGCGGCGCGGTGCCCGGCGGCTGGAACTGGTCCTGGTACTGCAACGAGGATCTCGACAAGCGCGCGGCCGAGGCGGATGCGATCGCCGACCCGGCCAAGACGGCGGAGCGCGAGGCCAAGTGGCGGGACATCTTCCTCGACGTCATGAAGGACGCGCCCTGGGCGCCGGTGTTCAACGAGCAGCGCTACACCATCCGCTCCGAACGGATGGGCGGCGACGACGCCCTGTTCGTCGACCCGGTCCACATCCCGGTCAACTACGACAACGTGTACACCAAAGATGCCCAGTAATCCCCATCACCACCACCACACCATCCATGGCGCGCACCACCATTTCGGCTGGAATCGTGACTTCCCGCCGGCGGCCACGGTCGCGCCGGGGACGACGCTGGAGTTCGACTGCCTGGACAGCTCGGCCGGGCAGTTGACTCCCTCCAGCACGGTCGCGGATGTGGCGACGCTCGATTTCGGCAAGGTCAACCCGGTCACCGGGCCGATCCTGGTCGACGGGGCCGAGCCGGGCGACGCGCTGAAGATCACGCTCGACCAGTATGCGCCCTCGGGCTTCGGCTGGACCGCCAACATCCCCGGCTTCGGCCTGCTGGCGGACCAGTTCAAGGACCCGGCGCTGCATGTCTGGCGCTATGAGGCCGATACGTTGGCGCCGGCCCTGTTCTCGACCCTGGCGAAGGTGCCGCTGAAGCCCTTCGCAGGGACCATCGGGGTGGCGCCGGCCGAGCCCGGGCTGCATTCGGTGGTGCCGCCGCGGCGGGTCGGCGGCAATCTCGACATCCGCGACCTGGCGGCCGGGGCGACGCTGTGGCTGCCGGTCGAGGTGGCGGGGGCGCTGTTCTCGATCGGCGACACCCATGCGGCGCAGGGCGACGGCGAGGTCTGCGGCACCGCCATCGAGAGCCCGATGAAGGTGACGCTGAAGCTGGACCTGGTGAAGGGCGCCAACCTCCGGATGCCGCGCTTCTCGACGCCCGGCCCGGTGACGCGCCATCTCGACGCCAGGGGCTATGAGGTGACGACCGGGGTCGGCCCCGATCTGATGGAGGGGGCGCGCATCGCCGTCGCCGAGATGGTCGAGCTCCTGTGCCGCACCCGCGGCATGGCCGCGGTCGACGCCTACATGCTGTGCTCGGTCTGCGGCGACCTGCGCATCAGCGAGATCGTCGACCAGCCGAACTGGGTGGTGTCGTTCTACTTCCCGCGTGTCGTGTTCGAGTGATGCGACGCTCTTCCCTTTCCGCCCACTCCCTAATGAGTCCCCCCTCCCCTCGCGGGAGGGGGKTAGGGGGAGGGGGTTCGAGCCGATAGAGCCGGCTTGAGGTTTACGGATGGTCGAAAGCCGCTCGGCAGAAGTCCCGTGCCC
>NZ_NHON01000032.1:8603-83678 GCF_002195995.1 Inquilinus limosus | reverse complement strand
GCGCCGGGCGCGGCGGCGCGGCGGCGCGGCGCCCCGACCCGGCGCCGGCCTCCGCCCCCGTGGTCACCGACCCGCGGGTCGCCGGCAAGGCCTTCGTCGACTTCCAGAACGACGTCACCGCCGCCGATGTCCGCCTGGCCGCGCGCGAGGGCTACACCTCGCCCGAGCATATGAAGCGCTACACGACCCAGGGCATGGCGACGGACCAGGGCAAGACCTCGAACGGCCCGGCGCTGGGCGTGCTGACCGATGCCCGCGGGCTGCGGCCGGGCGACCTGGCGGCGCCGACCTTCCGGCCGCCCTTCACCCCGGTCGCCTTCGGCGCCATCGCCGGCCGGTCGGTCGGCTGGCACGCCGTGCCCAGCCGGCGGACGCCATTCGACGAATTCCACCGGGCCGACGGCGCCGTCTTCGTCCGCTCCGGCGGCTGGCTGCGGCCGCTGTATTACCCGCGGCCGGGGGAGACGCTGGGCCAGGCCTCGCTGCGCGAGGCCCGATACGTCCGGTCGCAGGTTGGCGTGTTCGACGTCTCGACCCTGGGCAAGGTCGACGTCTCCGGCCCCGACGCCGCTTCGTTCCTTGAGCGGCTCTACGTCAACCGGATCGAGACGCTGCCGGTCGGCCGCTCGCGCTACGGCATCATGCTGCGGGACGACGGCATCGTGATGGATGACGGCACCGTGACCCGGCTGGCCGAGGACCGCTTCTACGTCACCACCACCAGCGCCAAGGCGCATGACGTGGTGCGGATGATGGAGCGGCTGACCGAGGTCGACTGGCCGGATCTGCGCGTGGCGGTGACCGAGCTGACCGAGGCCCGCGCGGCCCTGGCCCTGACCGGCCCCAAGGCCCGCGCGGTGCTGGCCCGGCTGGTCGGCGACGCCGCGGACGTGTCGAACGACGCCCTGCCCTTCATGGCGGTCCGCGACGTCACGCTGGGCGGCCTGCCGCTGCGCATCCTGCGCGTCAGCTTCACCGGCGAGCTGGGCTATGAGCTGCATGTCGACTCCCAGCACGCGCCGGAGCTGTGGCAGCGCCTGATCGCGGCCGGCGAGCCGGTCGGGCTGCGGCGCTTCGGGCTGGAGGCGCTGGAGCTGCTGCGGATCGAGAAGGGCTTCTTGACCGGCGCTGAGATCAACGGCCAGACCACGCTTGCCGACCTGGCGCATGAGCGCTTCGCCAAGCGCGAGGGCGCCTATGTCGGCAAGCCGATGTCCCTGCGCCAGGGCATGGCCGACCCGGACCGGCCGCGGCTGGTCGGGCTGGTGTCGGAGGATGGCGCGCCGCTGATTTCCGGCGCCCATCTGGTCGAGGGCGGCATGTACCGGCCGAACGAGCCGACCCAGGGCCATGTCACCTCCAGCGGCACCAGCCCGGTGACCGGGCTGCCGATCGCGCTGGGCCTGCTGGCCCGCGCCCGGGAGCGGACCGGCGGCACCATCTTCGCCACCGACCCGCTGCGCGGCAGCCACATCAAGGTGCGGGTGGTCGACCCCTGCATGTACGACCCGAAGGGAGAGCGCGTCCGTGGCTGAGCCCCTGGTGAATCACATCGCGGCGCTGTCGACCCTGGACGCCGACGGCCTGACCTTCCGCCCCTGGCGCCCGGCCGCGATCCTGCAGCTCGCCGCCTGGAGCGAGGATTCCACCGCCGCCCTGGCGCAGTGGGAGCGCGCGACCTTCGGCGCCGCCATCGCCGGGGCCGGGGCGACGCTGGCGCGGGACGGGCTGCGGCTGTGGCCAACCGCCCCCTGGCGCCGGCTGCTGATCGCCGAGGCCGGCGCCGCCCTGCCCGGCCTGCCAGCCGAGGTCGCGGCGGTTCCCAGTACCGGCGGCTATGTCGGGTTGCGGCTGGACGGCACGCGGTCGCGCGACCTGCTGGCCAAGCTGGCGGCGATCGACCTGCATCCGGACATGCTGGCCGATGGCGACTTCGCCACCGCCAAGCTGGAGCATGTGCGGGTGCATCTGCAGCGCGCCGGCGCCGACGCCTTCGACCTGCTGCTGCCGGTCTCCTATGCCGAATTCACCCTCGGCGCCCTGGCCGACGGCGCGCTGGAGTACGGCGCCCGGATCGACCCGGCCGTGCTGCACCGCCCGCCCCCGCCGCAGGAATCGCCCCGACTGGTGCGGCTGAAGTAGGAGCGCAATTTTCTCCAAGCGGCGCCTCCCGGCACGGCCTAATCCAGGGCTCCCCGAACCCTCCGGAGAGCTGTCCATGCCCCGCTATCCCTCCTTGCAGGCCGCCCTGTTCGCCGACGGCCCGGCGCCGGACCTGGTCGAGAAGATGGGCCTGTATGGCTGGCTGGTCGGCGACTGGGAGATGGATACCCGCCTGTTCGCCGAGGACGGCACCGCCACGCCCGGCCGCGGCGAGATCCATTTCGGCTGGGCGCTGGGCGGCCGCGCCATCCAGGATGTCTGGATCCTGCCCGGCGCCTTCTTCGGCACCACGCTCCGGATCTACGACCCCGGCCTCGATGCCTGGCACATCCTGTGGCACGACCCGCTGAAGCAGCTCTACACCCGCCAGCTCGGCCGCGCCGAGGGCCGCGACATCGTCCAGCTCGGCCGGGACGACAGCGGCGGCGCCATCCGCTGGAGCTTCCGCGAGATCACGCCGGACAGCTTCACCTGGCGGGCCGAACGGTCGGTGGACGGCGAACGCGACTGGCGCCTGCTGGCCGAGTTCCGGGCCCGAAGGATCTGAGGCCCGGCGGGTCCAGGGGCTGGCCGCGCCACCGGTTCCGGCTAGATTGCTTCCGTCCCGCAACCGGAGAGGCCTGCGATGACGGATGACGAGCGTGCGATCCGCGACCTGGTCGAGACCTGGATGGAGGCCAGCAGGGCCGGCGACACGGCGACCGTCCTGAGGCTGATGTCGGACGACGTCGTCTTCATGGTCCCCGGCCACGAGCCCTTCGGCAAGGAGGCATTCGCCGCGGCGTCCGCCGGACAGTCGGAGTTCCGCATCGAGGGCGGCGGCGAGATCCGCGAGCTGCAGGTGCTGGGCGACTGGGCCTGGCTGCGCAGCCATCTCGACATCACCATGATTCCGCCGGTCGGCCAGAAGGTGCGGCGCACGGGATGGACCCTGACCATCCTGAGGAAGCAGCCGGACGGGCGCTGGCTGCTGACCCGAGACGCCAACCTGCTGACGGTGCAGCCGGCGGCCCCGGCCGCCACGGGATAGGCCGGCCTCAGCCATCGCCCGCCATCTCGGCCAGCTTGGCGACGGTGTTCATGTTGCGGGCGGTGCCGGCCTTCGCCGCCGGGATCGCCAGCTTGGACTGCCCCATGCCGTCGCCGTAATGGACATAGATCTCGCGCCGGCCGAGCCGCATCTCCTCGCCCTGCACGCCGGTGGCCTTGTCCAGCGCATCGGCCGGCGGCGGGGCGTCGAGGAAGATCGCCACGGTGCGGTTCGGCGCCGCGTCCGGGAACGGGTTCGCGGCCAGCACCCGCGCCATCTCCGCCGCCGTGCGCACCAGCACGCCGACCGGCTTGCCGGCATAGGCCGCGAGCGCCCCTTCCACCGCCGCCTTGACCTCGGCCTCCGTCCGGTCGCTGCGGCAGACGACGTTGCCGCTGGCGATATAGGTGCGGATCTCGGCCAGGCCCGCCGTCTCGCACAGGGCCTTCAGGTCGCTCATCGGCAGCTTGCCGGTGCCGCCGACATTCACCGCCCGCAGCAGGATCACGAAGCTGGTCATGGCAGCCTCCTGACGGATCAATAGGCCAGCCGGCCATACATGTCGTCGAACGGCATCATCACATGCTCGCGATAGGCCGGCCGCTCCATCAGCCGGGCGTACCAGGCGCGGACATGCGGCACCGACGGCACCACCAGCCCCATGCCGAAATAGCGGTACAGCACGGTGCCGGCCGGGATGTCGCCCAGGCCGAAGGCATCGCCCGCCAGATAGGGCCGGTCGGCCAGATGCGCGTCCAGCAGCCGGACATGGGCGGCGCAGGCGGCCTGCTTGCGGGCGATCAGTTCCGGGTTGCGCTCGGCCTCCGGCGTCCGCCAATGGCCCCAGAACAGGTCCATGAAGTCGCGCTGCAGCGTCGCCAGCGACCAGTCCATCCAGCGGTCGGCCAGGGACCGCTCGGCCGGATCGGCCGGCCATAGCCGGCCGTCGCGGGCGGCGAGATAGCGCAGGATCGCGTGCGATTCCCACACCACCGTGCCGTCCTCATCGATCACCGGCACCCTTCCATGCGGGTTCCTGGCGCGGAAATCCGGGTCGTCCAGACCGCCGAAATCGCCGCCGGCCGGGACATGCTCATGCGGCAGGCCCAGCTCGCCCACCAGCCACATCACCTTCTGCACATTGAAGGCGTTGCGCCGGCCCCAGATCGTCAGCATGGCGTGTCGTCCCCGTTCGGCCGTCCGGTCAGGACATCGTCGTAGATCGGCAGATAGCGCAGCCGCTCCGGCCGCGGCTCGCGGAAGGCCAGGGCGTAGTAGCCGATCTGGTGGAAATAGGCGATGCGGCTGCGGATCTCGATCTCGTCCGGCCCGTAGCCCATCTGCCCGAAGGCGCGGCGCAGCAGGCCCATGCGGTACTGGTCGGCGCCCTGCACCGCGCGCGCCACCTCCTTCGCGGCGCGGCCCCAGTCGCGCACCGCCATGTCCAGCGCCGGGCTGAACGGGTCCTCGTCGACCCAGACGTTGCGAAAAGTCCGGAAGAACGCCGCGCCTTCGAGGTCGGTACGACCCTCGAGGGCTTCAAAGGGCGCGCAGTTGCGGCGGCGCCATTCGTCCAGGAGGGCCGCCAGCAGGTCCTTCCGGCCCTTGAAGTGGAAGTAGAAGCTGCCGCGCGTCACCTTCAGCGTCGTCGCCAGCCGATCGACCTTGACGCTGGCGACGCCGCCCTTCTCCAGCACCTTCAGCGCGGCGCGGATCCAGTCCTCGCGGCTCAGCGTCCGGCGGCCGTTTCCCGCCTCCGCCGTCGCTTTGCTGTTCTTCGCTGTCGCCAATGCGTCCGTCCTCGATCGGTGCCGGCGGTAGCCTTGCGTCACCAGCCAGATGCCGACCCCACCCTGTCTGCCCATCGCAGGCAAGGCAAGAGGGGACCGGACGCCGCGTCGGAGAAGAAGCCAGCCATGCCCCATCCGCCGATCGACCCGAAATCCGTCGCCGGGAAGACCCCGGAGGTCGAGCGTCATGTCCAGCTTCTCGTCATCGGCGCCGGCCCCGCCGGCATCGCCGCGGCGGCCGAGGCGGCGGAGCGCGGGCTGGAGGTGCTGCTGGTCGACGAGAACCCGGTCGACGGCGCCCTGATCGGCATGGATGTGCCACTGCATTTCGGCGGCCGCGCCACCGCCGCGGTGAACACGCCCGGCCGGCTGCTGGAGACGTTCCTCGAAGCCCAGCCGGAGCTGGTGGAGCTGTTCGACAAGGGCGTCGAGGTGCTGCTGCAGACCACGGTCTGGGGCCTGTTCGCCAACGCCCCCGGCGTGCAGTGGATGCCCGGCCCCGTCGCCGGCCTGGCCGACACCGACCGGTCCTGGCTGGTCGGCTTCGACCGCGTCGTGGTGGCCGCCGGCCGTCGCGACCTGGGCATGTCCTTCCCGGGCTGGGACCTGCCGGGGGTGATGGGCGTGACCGCGGCGCACCGGCTGATCGCCGGCTATGACGCCTTCGCCGGCCGCCGCCTGCTGGTCCTGGGCACCGGCGCCGAGGCGCTGGACCTGGCCCTGACCGCACTGGGCCGCGGGCTGGAGGTGGCCGGGCTGGTCGAGGTGGCGGACCAGCCGGTCGGCCCGGCCGCGCTGGTCGAGGCGGTGAAGGCGCATGGCGTGCCGGTGCTGACCGGCCATGTGATCAAGGCAGCCAGCGGCAATGTCGAGGGGGTGACCACCGCGACGCTGGTGAAGGTCGATGCCGGCCTGTCGCCGGTGCCGGGCAGCGAGCGCGACATCGCCTGCGACACCGTCGCGCTGGGCATCGGCACGGTGCCGAACATCGAGCTGCTGGCGGCGCTGGACGCCAGGCTGGTGCACGACCTCGACCGCGGCGGCCATGTGCCGGTGATCGAGGCCGACGGCCGCACCGCCCTGCCCTTCGCCTATGCCGCCGGCGACTGCGCCGGCATCCATGCCGCCAAGTCGGTCGACCCCGCGGTGGCGCGGCAGGAGGGCCGGGTGGCCGCCATCGCCGCGGCCGCGTCGCTGGGCCAGGCGGCCGAGGGCGACGTCGCCGCCGCCCGCGCCGGGCTGGCGCAGCCGGTCAAGGGCGGCGGCGACCACCGCATGACCTGGCTGAAGGCGCTGCTCAACACCGGCGGGCTCGACGTGCTGGTGTGCCAGTGCGAGGAGGTCAGCCGCGGCGAGCTGCTGGACATCAGCCCGCCGCGCTATCTCGAGCGCGTGTCGAACAAGATGGCCACCCGGTCGCTGACCACCCTCCTGGAGGACGGCCCGGTCAATCAGGACCAGGTCAAGCGCCTGACCCGCGCCGGCATGGGGCTGTGCCAGGGCCGCCGCTGCCGCGAGCAGGTGGCGATGCTGCTGGCCCTGTCCTCCCGCGTCGATGTCGGCCAGGTGCCGCTGGCCAGCTACCGCCCGCCGGTGCGGCCGCTGCCGCTGAAGGTGCTGTGGCCGCAGGACGAGGCCGCGGTGGTGCGGCAGGAATGGGATTCCTGGTTCGGCATCGAGAGCCAATGGGTGCCGTGGTGGGACATCGGCGACGAGAAGCAGGGCTGAGGCGGAGGGCGGATCATGGCGGATACGGAGAAGAACGGCGCCTCGGTCGTCATCATCGGCGGCGGCGTCACGGGGCTGAGCACCGCATGGTGGCTGGCCCGCGGCGGCGTCGACGTGCTGGTGCTGGAGAAGGGCATCGTCGGCTGGGAGGCGTCGGGCCGCAACGGCGGCGGCTGCACCCATCCGCAGAGCCCGCTGTTCCCGGAGGAGCAGCGGCTGTGGCCGCAGATGGACGAGCTCTTGGGCTATCCGACCGAGCACCAGAAGCACCGGCTGAAGATCGTGCTGCACGAGTCGGATGTCGAGTTCATGCTCGGCTGGGTGCGGATGGGCGAGAAGCAGGGCTTCCATTACGACACCCTGGACGGCAAGCAGATCCGCGAGCTGGCGCCGCTGGCCGGCGACACGGTCGAGCGCGGCTATCTGCTGAAATATGGCGGCCACGCCAACCCGCAACGCACCAGCCAGGCCTATGCCTGGGCGCTGCAGGATCTGGGCGGCCGCATCCTGCAGCATTGCACCGTGACCGGCTTCGACACCGCGGGCGGCAAGGTGACGAAGGTGCGCACCGACCGCGGCGATTTCGGCTGCGACCATGTGGTGATCGCCGCCGGGCCTCAGATCGGCCTGCTGGCGGAGATGCTGGGCGTCGACCTGCCCGTCGCCTCCGGCCGGGCCGAGATGATCGTCACCGAGCCGCTGCCGGCGATGCCGATGAGCGGGGTCGACGGCAACGGCCTCTACGGCCGGCAGACGCTGCGCGGCAACCTGGTCTATGGCGGCGGCCCGCATGAATGGCTGCCGCCGGTCGACCTGAAGACGCCGCCGAAGCCGTCCAGCCCACTCCTGCGCAACATCGGCCGGCGGCTGATGGAGCTGTTCCCGAAGGCCGCGCATGTGCGGATGATCCGCAGCTGGTCGGGCGTGATCGAGAACACGCCGGACGGGCGCGCGGTGATCGACTGGATGCCGGGCTTCGACAACGCCGTCGTCGCCACGATGTCCAGCGTCGGCTTCGGCCTGTCGCCGGCCAGCGGCCATGCCATCCGCGACATGATCGTCGACGGCGCCTGCAGCTTCGCCGACCTGTCGTCGATGCGGCTCGACCGCTTTGCCGGCCTGCCCAAGGACTGGCGCGAGGCCCAGGGCTGGCTGCCGCCGGTGGCGGCTTGAGTCGGAGAAGCCTGCCCCCTCACCCTCCCGTCGCCGACGCGCCGGGCCCCTCCCTCTCCCCGAGAAGAGGGATTGGTCACCTCTCCTTGGGGAGAGGTCGAAATCGCGCAGCGATTTCGGGTGAGGGGGTGGCCCCGGCCCATCCCGGTCACCCGGTGTCGGGGCTGTCCGGCTTTTCGAAGCAGTTATAGGGATCGATGCCGAGGGACCGGCAGAGGCGCCGGGCGACGGTCTGCGTGGTCTCGGTGTCGAGCCAGGCGATGACGTCGGCCTCCCGCACCCGGGCCGCCAGCCCGGCCCGGATCCCGGGGATCCGGGCCGGGTCGCGGAGGTCGGCGAAGCTGCGCTCGACCGCGGCGACGGCGGCGTCCCGGCGCCGGGCCCGTTCGGCCTCGACCTTGGCCGCGTCGCCGGCCGGACGGGCCGGGTCCGGCGTGCCCGGCCAGGCGGGCGACCAGCGGCCCCATTCCTCGGTCAGGCCCAGGCCGCAGGCCAGACCGGACATCACCGAGCCGACCGGCCGGTCCTCGACCCGGAGGGTCTCGTCGTCGTAGAGGTCCTCGACCCGCTCCTCGAGCTCGGCATGCAGGGCCTCGACGCGGGAGAAATCCTCGATCTCGTCCCAGATCATGTGGCGCAGCACGCGCTCGACCTCGTTGCGGTGACGGTCGCGGCGGTCCTGGCGGGCGGCCTCGCGGTCGGCGGCCTGGGCCTTGTCGCGGGCGCACAGGCTGTCGGCGGCGCGGCTGCGCAGGGCCAGCGAGCGATGCACCGAGCGGGAGAATCGGCTGAAGGCCATCCCCGCCTCCTGCGCCTCGGCCCGGGCGTCCCGCACCGCGACCTCATCGGCCTTGGGTGCGGCAGCCCGGACCTGGGCGGCGATCGCCCGCGCCCCTTCGGCCTCGGCGAGCTGCATGGCGATCTCGGCCAGGCGCGTGAGCATCTGGATCTGCTGCAGCGCGAGGCTGCGGCAATAGGCCTGGACGTCGAGATCGGATTCCGCACCTCTTTCCATAGAACGTATCATGAACAAGATCGCGAGGCCGCGCAATGAAACATTGCGTGACCTTAACCGGACGAATTCGGACGAATTCGGTGACAGTGCACTTAATGAATTCGAAGCCGGAGGCGGCGCAGGGCGCACCAACGCTGTCGGCCAACTGCGAAATCGAAATTTGTGCACTGTCACCGAATTCCGTCCTGGATTTTTTTGGACTGCACCCCTGGGGTGAGACAGTGGAGTTTAAGTGACAGGGGGCTGTTGAGGTCAGCGGGGCCAAGGGTTGGTGAGGTCAGCTTCGAATTCGGTTGGGGGTTTGTAGCCGAGGGCAGAATGGAGCCTTTGGCGGTTGTAGGTTGNATCATGAACAAGATCGCGAGGCCGCGCAATGAAACATTGCGTGACCTTAACCGGCGCGGCCGGCGCCAACCTGGATCGCCACGCCCTCCGGGCTCGCGATGACGGTGAGGGGTGGCGGGGGTGGATCACCCCGAACCGTCATTGCGAGCGCAGCGAAGCAATCCATCCCACCGCATGAGCCGGCGTCGGCCTGGATCACCCCGCCCCCCAACATGACCGTGCGGGGGTGGCGCGGGCCTGTCCGATCAGGCTAGCCTCGCCCCGGGAGGACCACCGATGACCGACCTGACCGCCCGGCTGGAGGCCTGCTATTCCGGCGCCGTCTTCGACGTGCTGCGCGACCTGGGCCACGCCAACTGCGTGCTGCCGCGGACGATCCTGGCGGTCGACCCGGACACCCGGATCTGCGGCCGGGTCTTCACCATCCGCGGCCGGCCGGACGACACCATCGACGCGCATCAGAGCCTCTTGGCCTGGACCGAACTGCTGACCGTGGTGCCGAAGGACCATGTCGCCATCTGCCAACCGCAGGACGATGTGCGGGCGCTGATGGGCGAGTTGTCGGCCGAGGCGCTGCAGTCGCGCGGCGTGCGCGGCTACATCGTCGATGGCGGGTCGCGCGACAACGCCTTCATCCGCCGGCTGGGCTTCCCGGTCTTCGCCCGCTTCCGCACCCCGCGCGACATCGTCGCCGCCTGGATGCCGGAGGCCTATGGCGAGCCGATCACCATCGGCCAGGTGCGGATCGCCACCGGCGACTGGGTGGTGGCCGACGTCGACGGCATCGTCGTCATCCCCGCGGCGCTGGCCGAGGAGGTGGTCGGCCGGGTCGAGGATGTGATGCGGCAGGAGAACCTGGTGCGGAAGGCGATCCTGGACGGCGTGTCGCCGCAGGAGGCCTATCTGCGCCACGGGAAGTTCTGAGAGACCAGCAGCCTTAAGATCGACTCTCCCGTCTTTCTCCGTCATGGCGAGGCGCGCAGCGCCGTGGCCATCCAGAGGCCGGTGCGTACAGCCCTGGATGGCCACGCCCCTTCGGGGCTCGCCATGACGGGTCTATGTTGCGAACCGTCGGTACGAGAGACCACCCCCTTCCCTCGCCGCCGCCCGGACCCCACATCGAAGGTCCAGCACACAGCAAGGCCGAGCGCCATGAGCGAGAAGCCGAGGAAGATTCCCGGACCCGACCATCCGATCACGGTGACGCCGAATCCGGCCCGGGTGGTGGTGACGGTCGCCGGCAAGGTCGTCGCCGACAGCGTCAGCGCGCTGACGCTGCGCGAGGCCAGCTATCCGCCGGTGCAGTACATCCCGCGCCAGGACGTCGACATGGCGGCGCTGCAGCGCACCGACCACGCCACCTACTGCCCCTACAAGGGCGATGCCAGCTACTACAGCATCCCGGCCGGCGGCGGGCGGACCGACAACGCCGTCTGGACCTACGAGGCGCCCTATGACGCCGTCGCCGCGATCAAGGACCACGTCGCCTTCTACCCCGACCGCGTCGATTCGATCACCGAGCAGCCGGCCTGACGGCTACGACCTGACCGACCACCCCGTCATTGCGAGCGCAGCGAAGCAATCCAGGGGCCAGCGCGAACCGGCCCCTGGATTGCTTCGTCGGCTTCGCCTCCTCGCAATGACGATGAGGTGAGGCCGGCTAAGGAAACAGCCCCGCCGCATCGGCCCGATGGCAGACGCAGCACAGCTTGTTGCCGTCCGGGTCGCGCACATAGGCGCCGTAGTAGCTGGGATGATAGTGCGGCCGGGTGCCGGGCGCGCCCTCGTCGGCACCGCCCGCCGCCAGCGCGGCGCTGTGGAAGGCGTCGACCTGCGTCCGCTCGCGCACGTTGAAGCCGATGGTGACGCCGTTGCCGAAGGTCGCCTTCTCGCCGTTGATCGGGCGGCAGATCAGGAATTCCGGGCCGCTGTCGCCCTCCGGCACATAGCACAGCCAGCCGGCGACGCGGTCGTCGAGCTGGCAGCGCAGACCGATCGCCGCCAGCACCTGGTCGTAGAACTGCTTGGCCCGGTCGATGTCGTTGGTGCCCACCGTGATGTGGCTGAACATGGCCCTCCCCGCGGCGCATGGCCTTCCGTGGTCCCGCGCATCGGGCTCGCCGGCCGATGCGATGGGTGTGGCGTAGCATAGCGCCCGCCCCGCTCCGAACAAAGCGGCAACACCCCGGAAATTCTTCCGGATTCTGGTTTGAATGCCGCAGCCCGGGGCCGGAACCGGCCCCCGCCGCCCGCTATTGATCCCCGTAGCCGGCGCCACCCGGCCCTGCCCCGGAGCGCAACCGAGGAGGAGTGGAGATGGACACGATCGGCCCCCTGACCCAGCAGATCCACAACGACCTTCTGGCCCTGATCGGCGAACGGTCCGAGGACTACGCCGCCGAGGCGGGCGGAGATCCGCAGGCCGTCAGCGGCGCGCTGATCGGCGCCCTGGCCTTCCTGACCGGGCAGATGATCGCCGCCGCCGCCGAGGCCGGGGGCGTCGCCCCCCTGCTGGAGCGCGCCAGCGCCAATATGCGCGTCGGCGCCGAGGCCGGGATCGCGCCGGTGGAGACCATCGACACCGGCGTCACCGTGCACTGAGAGACCGCCTGCAAATGCTACTGGTGCGGCCGTCCGACGGCGGTTTCTGCGCTTCCGGTGCTCACGGACCCAAACGTCCGCTGCGCGCCGGTTCTCGAAACCACCGCCAGCCGACTCACACCAGCGCATTTCCAAACGGTCTCTGAGGCGCCAATCGTCACTGAGTGACGGCCGCGACGAAGCGCGGATCGATCAGCCCGGCGGTGTCGACATCGCCCGGCAGCAGCCCGGCGGCCCGGGCCGCCCTCTCGACATCGGCGATCACATGCTGGGCGAACGCCCCGGTCAGCTGGATCTTGTTGTCCGGCAGGGAATAGAAGGTGATGCCGTCGAAGGCGGTCGACAGCCGCTCCGGCGTCGCCTGCACCGCGCGGGCGATGATGGCCCGCCCGCCCGCCATGTCCTTCTCATAGTCGTCATGCGCCGCCTGCCAGGCCCGCAGCAGCGCCGCGACCTGGCCCGGCCGCTGCTCCAGCACCTCCCGGCGCACCACGAAGACGTCCGAGATCAGGCCGGGATCCTCCGCCGCCGTGTACAGCACCTTGACCCGCGGATCGACCAGCCGGGCCAGCGACAGATAGGGCTCGTAGGTCACGGCCGCGGGGGTCCGGTCCACGGTCACGGCGGTGGCGGCGTCGAGGGCCGGCATCGGCACCGAGACGATGTCGGCGAGGCTCATTCCGTTCCGCGCCAGGGCATAGCTGAGCAGCATGTGGCTGGTGCTGCCCTCCTCATAGGCCACGGCCCTGCCCCTGAGGTCGGCGACGGCCCCGATTCCCGGGCCGGCGATGATGGCATCGGCCGTCATGCTGACGTCGAGCAGGGCGACGATCCGGATCGGCACGCCCGCCGCCGCCAGCACCAGCGCCGTGTGGGTGGCGACGCTGGCGCCGTCCAGCCGGCCGCCGGCCAGCGCCTCCTTGATCTCCCGGTCCTGCGCGAAGGTCTCGATCTCGACATCCGGCAGGCCCTCGGCCCGGAACAGGCCCTTCGCCGCCGCGACATGCCACAGGCCATAGCCCAGCCAGGGCTGGATTCCCATCCGGAAGCCGCCGGCCTCCGGCTGGGCCGGGATCGCCTGGGCCCCCGCCGGCCCGGCCCAGGCCAGCAGGACAGCCAGAACGGCACCGCGTGCCCTGCCGCGCCCCTTCATCGCCCCTTCCCCATCGCCGATGGCTGAGCATCGGCCGACCGTCCTGTTCTTATCGACCGACGATTCATAGAGTGGCAGCGGGCGGAGTCAATCGACGCTCCGGCCGGGGCCGGCATACTTTCCTGGAGGGATAGCGGAACCCAGCCTCGCGCTCCCGCCGCTTGCCAATCCGCGCCCCGGCGGTTAACCATAGGCCATGGTCACGTCTCGCTCCCTGCGAATTAGCCACTAGGCCCCGGGCCGGCCGCGCCGGCTCCCCCGGGGTCTTCGTCCGTGTGTTGTTCGCATTCCCCGGGAGACACCGATGACCATGACCCGCGACGACGCGCAGGTCCTCTTCCACGTGGTCGGCATGGCCGACACCAACCTGCTGCCCCGCCTCCTCGACCATTTCTGCCTGCGCGATGTCGTGCCCGAGCGCGTCTCGGCCGAGCGCCACGGCGAGGAGATGCGCGTGACCATCGCCGTCCGCCGCGACGACTGCCCGGAATGGGAGATGGTGGCCCGCAAGCTGGGCCAGATCTTCGTGGTCAGGAGCGTGCTGGCCTCGGTCGCCGAACCGGCCTTGCAGTCCGCCGCCGGATAGCGTGGTATCGGGACGGCCGCCCCGGTCCGCCCGCGCCGGCCATCCCCGATCCCGTCACGCCCCGGCCGCCCGATGACCCCGTCCCCGCGCCAACCCGTGCTGATCGCGCTGCTGGTCGCCGGCGCCTTCTTCATGGAGAACCTGGACGCCACCGTGATCGTCACGGCGCTGCCGGACATGGCGGCATCCTTCGGCATCCGGGCGGTCGACCTGAATGTCGGGCTGTCGGCCTATCTGCTGACGCTGGCCGTGTTCATCCCGGCCAGCGGCTGGGTGGCCGACCGGTTCGGCGCCCGCTCGGTCTTCGCCAGCGCCATCGTCGTCTTCACCCTGGCCTCGGCCCTGTGCGCCGCCGCCGACAGCCTGTGGAGCTTCACCGCCGCGCGCATCCTGCAGGGCGTCGGCGGCGCCATGATGGTGCCGGTCGGCCGGCTGGTGGTGCTGCGCAACACCGCCAAGCAGGATCTGATGCGGGCGATCGCCTATATTACCTGGCCGGCCCTGGCCGCGCCGGTGCTGGGCCCGCCAATGGGCGGGCTGATCACCAGCATCGCCTCCTGGCGCTGGATCTTCCTCTTGAACCTGCCGCTCGGCGCCATCGCTTTGGTGCTGGCGCTGCGGCTGATCCCGAACGACCGCGAGGACCGGCGCGTGCCCTTCGACGGGCTGGGCTTCGTCCTGACCGGCCTCGCCTGCCTGACGCTGATGCTGGGGCTGGACCTGGTCGGGCACGAGCAAATCCCCTGGGCCACGGTCGGGCTGCTGCTGGCCGCGGCCCTGCTGCTGGGGGCCTGGGCGGTGCGCCATGCCCGGCGCCACCCGCACCCGCTGGTCGGGCTGGCGGCGCTGGCGAACCACACCTACCGCGTCACCGTCCGCGGCGGGTCGCTGTTCCGGGCCGTGGTCAGCGCCGTGCCGTTCCTGCTGCCGCTGATGTTCCAGCTCGGCTTCGGGCTGGACCCGGTCAGCTCCGGCCTGCTGGTGCTGGCGCTGTTCGCCGGCAATCTCGGCATGAAGCCGATGACCAGCTGGGTGCTGCGCAGCTTCGGCTTCCGCACCGCCCTCTTGGCCAACGGCGCGGTACTGGCGGCGACCCTGTTCGCCTGCGCCCTGCTGACGCCGTCGACCCCGGCGGCGCTGACCGCGGCGCTGCTGGTGGTCAGCGGCGCCGCCCGGTCGATGCAATTCACCAGCCTGAACACCCTGGCCTTCGTCGACGTGCCGAAGCCGGAGATGAGCGCCGCCAACACCCTGTTCAGCGTCACCCAGCAGATCTCGATGGGGCTGGGCGTGGCGCTGGGCGCCATCGCGCTGCGGGCGGCGGAAGCGTCGGGCCTGGCCGGCGGGTCGATCGTCGCCGAATACCAGATCGCCTTCGCCGTGCTGGGCGCGCTGGCGCTGCTGTCGCTGCTGGACTATTTGCCGCTGGGCCGCGACGCCGGCACCGAGGTCAGCGGCCACCGCCGCCGGGCATAGCCGGCCGCCGCATTCCGGCTGACTACGTCGGACATAACCGCTAGGGTCCGTTCCGGAGACGGGGCGGAGCCGACCCCAGGATCGAGACGGGAGAGACGCAGATGACGAGCAAGGTGGCGCTGGTGACGGGGGCCGGGTCGGGCGTCGGCCGGTCGGTGACCCTGGCCTTCCTGAAGGACGGCTACAAGGTGGTGCTGGCCGGCCGGCGCCAGGACGCGCTGGCGGAGACCATCCAGCTGGCAGGTGCGTCCGCCGACCAGGCTCTGGCGGTGCCGACCGACGTCACCGACCCGAACAGCGTCCGCGCCCTGTTCGAGGCCGCCAAGGCCCGCTTCGGCCGCCTCGACGTGCTGTTCAACAATGCCGGCGTCAGCGCCCCGGGCGTGCCGCTGGAGGACCTGACCTTCGAGCAGTGGAAGGCGGTGGTCGACACCAACCTGACCGGCCCGTTCCTGTGCACGCAGGAGGCGATCCGGATCATGAAGGACCAGGACCCGCAGGGCGGCCGGATCATCAACAACGGCTCGATCTCGGCGCATGTGCCGCGGCCGAACTCCGCCCCCTACACCGCGACCAAGCACGCCATCACCGGCCTGACCCGGTCGACCTCGCTGGACGGGCGGAAGTACAACATCGCCTGCGGCCAGGTCGACATCGGCAACGCCGCCACCGACATGGCGTCGAAGATGGCCAAGGGCGTGCCCCAGGCCGACGGCTCGATCAAGCCGGAGCCGCTGATGGACGCCGCCCATGTCGCCAGCACCGTGCTGATGATGGCGTCGCTGCCGCTGGACGCCAACGTCCAGTTCGTGACGGTGATGGCGACGAACATGCCGTTCATCGGCCGGGGCTGAGGCCTCACGCCTCCCGGATGTAGGGCGTCGTCGTGGTCAGGGCCCGGAAGCCGAGCCGTTGCAGGATCGGCCGGCTTTCGGGCGAGGCGTCGACGGTGAGGATGCGGAAGCCCCGCTGCCGCGCCTCGGCCGCCCGCTTCGCCACCAGGGCCCGGTAGATGCCGCGGCCGCGCCAATGCGGCCGGGTGGCGCCGCCCCACAGATCGGCGAAGACGGTGCCGGGGTTGAAGCGGATCCAGCCGGCCGAGACGCAATGGCCGTCGGCCATGGCGAGATAGACCGACAGCCGGTCCGGCGCCGCCGCCAGTTCCGCCCCCAGCACCTCCGACCGCCAATCCTCGTCGGCGCCGTAGACCGCGGCCATCAGGTCGTCGATGGCGCCGAAGCGCACCGGGTCGATCACCCGCTCGATCGTCACCCCCTCCGGGTCGACCGGCGACGGCAGCGCGCCGCCGAGGTCGAGCGCCACCAGCGTCTCCGGCTCCTCCGCCACGAAGCCGGCGGCCGCCAGCCGGCGGCCGAGATCGGCCGGCGCGTCATGGCCGTACAGCTTCCACTCCACCGACCGGCCCTGGCCGGCGAAATAGGCGGCCTCGCGCGCGATCACCGCATCGGCCGTGGCGGCGTCCAGCCCGCTCCACAGCACGCAGTTGTCATGGGCGTCCGGGCCGGGGCCGACGATGCGCGTGACCTCCGGCAGCCGCTCCACCCGATAGTCCGGGTCGGCCGGCACCGGGGCCCGGCGCAGCTCGGCATCGAAATGCCTCAGGATCTCGGCCTCATCCATCCCGTCCTCCGCTTGATCCGCTTGCCCCGGGCGCCCCTTATGGCCGATTTTGGCGCCGGCCGCGACCGCGGCCCCGTCTTTTTCGGAGGAATCGTGAACGGCGACGCTGACCCGGCCATCGACCCGACGCCCGCACCGCTGACCGTCGCCTTCGACGCCGACGACACCCTGTGGCACAGCGAATCCGTGTTCGAGGAGACGCATGGCCGCCTCGTCGCCCTGCTGGCCCCCTGGGTCGACCCGGCGACGCTGGAGCGCCGCCTGCTCGACACCGAGGCGCGCAACCTGAAGACCTTCGGCTACGGCGTGAAGGGCTTCACCCTGTCGATGATCGAGACTGCGATCGAGATCAGCGGCGGCCGCGTCGGCAGCGGCGAGATCCGCGCCATCCTCGAGCTCGGCAAGGCGATGATGGACCATCCGGTCGAGCTGCTCGACGGCGTGGTCGAGACGCTGGACGCGCTGGCGCCGGACGCCGAGGCCGGCCGCGTCCGGCTGATCGTGATCACCAAGGGCGACCTGTTCCACCAGGAGAGCAAGGTCGCCCGCTCCGGCCTGGCCGAGCGGTTCGAGAGCATCGAGATCGTGGCCGAGAAGGACGAGGCGACCTATCGCCGGATCCTGCAGCGCGGCGGCACGGCGCCGGAGCGGTTCCTGATGATCGGCAACTCGATGAAGTCCGACATCCTGCCGGTGCTCGATCTCGGCGGCCAGGCGGTGCACATCCCCTACCGCATCACCTGGGCGCTGGAGCATGTGACCCGGCCGGAGATCGCCCCGCCCGGCTTCCACACCCTCGACTCGATCCGCGAGGTCCCGGCGCTGGTGGCGCGGCTGCTGGGATAGGACACCCGACGGACATTCCCTTTATTGTCATTGCCGGGCTTGACCCGGCAATCCAGGGGCCACCGAGAGCGGCTCCTGAAAGCCCCTGGATCCTCGGGTCAAGCCCGAGGATGACAGAATTTGGGGAGGCGCCAGGACAGCCCGCCCCTATGAAGCCGGCCGTCTTGGAACCACCATGTTCGCGACCATGACCTGAACGGGCTCATCAGCCTGGTTCAGCGTGGTGATCCGGGTCTTGACCATGCCGCGGTCGGGGCGCGACTGGGACGGGCGGATCTCCAGCACCTCGCTCTCCAGCCGCAGCACGTCGCCGGGGCGCACCGGGCGCGGCCAGCGCATCTCGTCGGTGCCGCCGCCGATCAGCCCGCCAGCCGGCAGGAACTCGCCGCCGACCAGCAGCTTCATGGTCAGCGCCGCGGTGTGCCAGCCGCTGGCGGCCAGGCCGCCGAAGAAGGTCGCCTTCGCCGCCTCCTCGTCGAGATGGAAGGGCTGCGGGTCGAACTGGGCGGCGAAGGCCTTGATCGCCTCGGGCGTGACCGCGACGGTGCCCGAGCCGAAGCGCTGGCCGACCTGCAGGTCTTCCAGATAGAGGCGGCGGGCGGCGGGGCTGTCGGTCGGCATCGGCGTTCTCTCCTCGGCTGGGCCCAGCATGACCCGCCGCGGTGCATCCGGGAAGGGTCCGGCGGCACATCGCGCTGGTCCGCCCGGCCCTGATGGTCTACATCCCGCGCATGACCGACACCGGATTGGCCACGCGCAAGGCGGCCGTCGAGCTGCTGCGGGCCGTGCTGGCGCAGCGGCGCCCGATCGACGAGGCCCTGGACGCCCATCTCGCTTTGCGGGAGCTGGAGCCGCGCGACCGTGCCTTCACCCGGCTCCTCCTCACCACCACGCTGCGCCGCCTGGGCCAGATCGACGCGCTGATCGACGGCGCGCTGAAGACGCCGCTGCCGCGCGGCGCCGCCACGGTGCGCGACGTGCTGCGGCTGGGCCTGTCGCAGCGCCTGTTCCTGGCGACGCCGTCCCATGCCGCGGTCGACACCTCGGTCGAGCTGGCCGGGCTGACCGGCTTCGCCGGCATGAAGGGCTTGGTCAACGCCGTGCTGCGCCGCCTGGCCGAGGATGGGCCGTCCCTCTTGGCCGGGCAGGACGCCGCCCGGCTGAACACGCCGGACTGGCTGTGGACCCGCCTGGCCGATGCCTATGGCGCCGAGACCGCCGCCGCGATCGCCGAGGCGCATCTGCACGAGGCGGCGCTGGACCTGTCGGTCAAGGCCGACCCGGAGGTCTGGGCCACGCAGCTGGACGCCCGGCTGCTGCCGAGCGGGTCGCTGCGGCGCGAGGCCGGCGGCCTGGTGCCGGAGCTGCCGGGCTTCAGCGAGGGCGCCTGGTGGGTGCAGGACGCCGCCGCCGCCCTGCCCGCCCGGCTGTTCGGCCCGATCCCCGGCCGCCGCATCCTCGACCTGTGCGCCGCGCCCGGCGGCAAGACGGCGCAGTTGGTCGCTGCCGGCGCCGAGGTCACGGCCATCGACCGCTCGACCCGCCGGCTGAAGCGTGTGGCGGAGAATCTCGAGCGCCTCGGCCTTACCGCCGGGCTGCACACCGGCGATGCCGAGAGCTTCACCGGCGGTGCCCCCTATGACGGCGTGCTGCTGGACGCGCCCTGCAGCGCCACCGGCACCATCCGCCGCCACCCCGACGTGCCGCGGTTGAAGGGACCGGAGGACGTGGCCAAGCTGGCCGCGGCCCAGGCCCGGATGCTGCGCCATGCGGTCGAGCTGGTGCGGCCCGGCGGCATCCTGATCTGGTGCACCTGCTCGCTGCTGCCCGAGGAGGGCGAATCGCAGATCGACCGGCTGCTGGCCGAGGACGACCGGCTGATGCGGGTGCCGGTGGCGGCGTCGGAGATCGGCGGGGCGGCCGAGCTGCTGACCGCGGCCGGCGACGTCCGCACCCTGCCCAGCCACTGGACCGATCTCGGCGGCCTCGACGGCTTCCACATCGCCCGGCTGAAGCGGCGGTCCTGACTACCTCGCTGTTTCGCTAATAATCAGACAAAAACAGTTTGCGCTCCGCCGCGCTCTCTTTCACAGTTCCGCCCGAAACGAGTCCGGGATCACCGGAGCCAGGGAGGAATGAAGCGGGATGGCGCTTCTGGAGCTGCGGGACATTGCCAAGCATTTCGGGGCGATCCACGCCCTGACCGGCGTCAGCTGGTCGATCGAGCCCGGCGAGGTGGTCGGGCTGATGGGCGACAACGGCGCCGGCAAGTCCACCCTGGTCAAGGTCATGGCCGGCAACTTCCCGCCGACCTCCGGCGAGATGCTGCTGGACGGCAAGCCGGTTCATTTCCACAAGCCGGTCGATGCCCGCGAGGCCGGGATCGAGGTGGTCTACCAGGACCTGGCCCTGGCCGACAACCTGACCGCTGCCGCCAATGTCTTCCTCGGCCGCGAGCTGAAGACCGGCGTCTGGCCGGTGCGGCGCCTCGACCACGGCGCCATGAACCGCAAGGCCCAGGCCCTGTTTGCCGAGCTGAAGTCGGAGACCCGCGCCGGCGACCTGGTGCGGCTGATGTCGGGCGGCCAGCGCCAGGCCGTGGCCATCGCCCGCACCCGCCTGTCCAACGCCAAGCTGATCCTGATGGACGAGCCGACCGCGGCGATCAGCGTGCGCCAGGTGCATGAGGTGCTGGAGCTGATCCGCCGCCTGCGCGACAGCGGCATCGCCGTGATCCTGATCAGCCACCGCATGCCCGACGTGTTCGAGGTGTGCGACCGGGTGATCGTGATGCGCCGCGGCCGCAAGGTCGCCGACAAGCGCATCGCCCAGAGCTCGCCCGAGGAGGTGACGGGCCTCATCACCGGCGCGCTGGAGGCGGCGTGATGGCGACCCAGGCGACCGATACGATGACCTTCGACAATGTCCGCCGGCAGGGCGCGCTGCACCGGGTCCTGTCGTCCCAGATCACCTATGTCCTGGCGGCGCTGGTGATCCTGATGGTGATCATGACCATCGCCTCGGACAAGTTCCTGACCGAGCGCAACCTGCAGAATGTCGCCCAGAACTTCTCCTACATCGCCATCGCGGCCTTGGGGCAGACGCTGGTGATCATCCTGGCCGGCATCGACCTGTCGGTCGGCTCGGTCATGGCGCTCGGCGCCGTCGCCACCAGCCTGGCGATGGACGCGACCGCCGATTGGGGCCTGTTCATCGACTGGCCGGGCCTGGCCCTGCTGGTCGCCGTGCTGGCCGGCGTGGCCGCGGGCGGCGTGGTCGGGCTGATCAACGGCGTGCTGATCGCCCGGCTGGGCCTGTCGCCCTTCGTCACCACGCTGGGCATGCTCAGCGTCTGCCGCAGCCTGGTCTATGTCGTGACGCAAGGCCGCGGCTCGCCCACCGCCGGGCCGGCCAAGGACCTGTTCCGGTCGCTGGGCAACGACCCGCTCTTCGGCCTGCTGCCGCCGTCGCTGATCTACATGGCGGTGCTGGCGGTGATGATCTGGTACCTGCTGCGGCACATGCAGTGGGGCCGGCACGTCTTCGCCATCGGCGGCAACGAGAAGGCGGCGGCGCTGACCGGCGTGCCGGTCGAGCGGGTCAAGATCTCGGTCTATGTCTTCTGCAGCGCGCTGGCCGGCTTCACCGGCGTGCTGCTGCTGGCCTGGCTCGGCTCCGCCCCCGCCAACACCGCGGTCGGCTACGAGCTGCGGGTGATCGCCGCCTCGGTGATCGGCGGCGCCAACCTGACCGGCGGCCTGGGCGGCCCGCTCGGCGCCGTCACCGGCGCGGCGCTGATCGAGGTCATCCGCAACGGGCTGATCCTGGGCGGGGTGCAGCCCTACTGGCAGGATTTCTTCGTCGGCGTGTTCATCATCCTGGCCGTGCTGCTGGACCGCATCCGGTCCAAGCGCGCGGCCTGAGCCGCCGGACGGCAACGAGTTCAACAAGGGGAGGACTGATTATGAGGAAGCTTCTTCTGGCCGCGGTGGCGCTGGGCGCCGTCATGACCATGGCGAGCGGCGCGAACGCGCAGGACAAGCTGCGCTTCGCCCTGGTGCCGAAGGCCATGAACAACCCATATTTCGACCTGTCGCGCGACGGCTGCATGGACGCCGCCAAGAAGCTGGGCGTCGAATGCGTCTATATCGGCCCGGTGGAGCATGAGCCGGCCAGCGAGGCGCAGATCGTCCAGGACCTGATCACCCAGGGCATCGACGGGCTGGCGATCTCGGTCGCCGATGTCGACGCGCTGACCAACGTGATCGACCAGGCGGTGGCCGCCGGCATCCCGACCATCACCTTCGACGCCGACGCGCCGGGGTCGAAGCGCCAGGCCTTCGTCGGCACCGACAACTACGCCATGGGCAAGGCCATCGGCGAGATGGCGGCCAAGCTGCACCCGAAGGGCGGCACCTTCGCGCTCGTCTCCGGCGGCCCGGCCGCGGCCAACCTGAACGACCGGGTGCGCGGCACCATCGACGGGCTGGGCGCCGGCTGGACCCAGGTCGCCGGCTCGCCGCTGTACTGCAACGACGACGCCGCCCTGGCGGTGCAGCAGCTGCAGGACACGCTGACCGCGCATCCCGACATCGACGCGCTGCTGCCGGTCGGCGGCTGGCCGCTGTTCGTGCCCGACGCCTTCCGCAACTTCGCCGAGCCGATCAAGGCCAAGCTGGCCTCGAAGGAGGTCGTGCTGGTCTCGGCCGACACGCTGAAGTCGGAGCTGGAGCTGCTGCGCGACGGCTATGCCAACGGCCTGATCGGCCAGCAACCCTATGAGATGGGCGCGCTGGCGATGGAGATGCTGCAGAAGCTGAAGAAGGGCGAGAAGGTGCAGGAGATCACCTATGTCGGCCTCGACACGGTGACGCCGGACAACGTCAAGGAGTTCCTGGCCAAGGCGAAGTAAGCGCTTCACAATGGGCCAGGCCGGGGGGAAATCGCCACCCAGGCCTGGCCTGTCGGCGCCGCGGTTGCGTCACGGTTGTGACGCGGCCGGTCCCTTGTTATGAGGACGGTCATGGTCAATCCGGTCCTGATCGCCCCCTCCATCCTGTCCGCCGATTTCGCCCGCCTGGGCGAGGAGGCCCGCGCCATGACCGAGGCGGGGGCCGACTGGCTCCATCTCGACATCATGGACGGGCACTTCGTGCCCAACATCACCTTCGGCCCGACGGTGGTGAAGGCGCTGCGGCCCTGGTCCACCCTGCCCTTCGACACCCATCTGATGATCGGCCCGGCCGACCCGTACATCCCGGCCTTCGCCGAGGCGGGGGCCGACCGCATCAGCTTCCACCCGGAGGCCGGGCCGCACCCGCACCGCACCGTCCAGCTGATCCGCTCGCTCGGCAAGGCGCCGGGCGTGGTGCTGAGCCCCGGCACGCCGATCGCCATGGTCGAGGAGCTCTTGGGCGACGTCGACCTGGTGCTGGTGATGACGGTCAACCCCGGCTTCGGCGGGCAGAGCTTCATCGAGAGCCAGCTCGACAAGATCGCCCGGCTGCGCGCCCTGATCGACAAGAGCGGCCGCGACGTGCGGCTGGAGATCGATGGCGGCGTGACGTCGGAGACGGCGCCGCGCGTGATCGCCGCCGGCGCCGACACGCTGGTGGCCGGCACCGCGGCCTTCCGCGGCGGCCCCGGCGCCTATGCCGGCAACATCGCCGCGATTCGCGGCAAACGCTGAGACATGCGGACCCCGCGCAGCCTCACCCGCAACGTCCACGACCAGATCGCGCGGTTCGCCTATTCGAACCCGCTCTACTCCGTGGCGCTGGGGCGCAAGGGGCCGCGCGACCTGTTGATGGTGCCGCCCGACCCCTGGCCGGGCGACGCCGAGCGCGGCACGGCGCTGATCGCCGGCACCTACCGGCTGGGCGGCCAGACCTATGAGGCGGCGGCGGCCGCGCCCTGGGAGCCGTTCGGCGCCGCGCCCGAGTTCATCGAGGCGCTGCACGGCTTCGAATGGCTGCGCGACCTGCGCGCGGCCGGCGGCGACCAGGCCCGGCGCGCGGCGCGGCGGCTGATCGACCACTGGATCGAGCGCTACGACCGCTGGCATCCGCTGACCTGGCGGCCGGACATCCTGGGCCAGCGCGTCGCCAGCTGGCTCGGCGCCCACGACTTCTTCTGCGCCAGCGCCGACGACGATTTCCGCACCCGCGTCTTCGCCAGCCTGTCGCGGCAGCTGCGCCATTTGGCCCGCGTCGCCGATGGCGACCCGGTCGACCCGCGCCAGATCCAGACCGTGCGCGGCCTGGTCTACGGCGCCGTGGCCCTGCCCCAGGGCCGGCCGCGGCTGGACCAGGCCCAGCGCATCCTCGGCAAGTGCCTGCCGCGCCAGATCCTGCCCGATGGCGGCCACATCCAGCGCAACCCGGCGGTGCACCTGACCGTGCTGCGCCAGCTGATCGACATCCGCGCCGCCTTCCGCGCCGCCCAGTCGCATGTGCCGGACGCGCTGCACCTGGCGATCGACCGGATGGCCCCGGCGCTGCGCCTGCTGCGCCACGGCGACGGCGGCTTCGCCCTGTTCAACGACGCGCAGGAGGGCGAGCCGGTGCTGATCGACGCCGTCCTGTCCCAGGCCGATTCCAAGGCCCGGGCGCCGAAGAGCGCGCGGCACAGCGGCTTCGAGCGGGCGATGGCCGGCCGCACCCTGCTGCTGCTCGATGTCGGCGCGCCGCCGCCGGCCGGCGCCGATGACGGCGCCCATGCCGGCCTCCTCAGCTTCGAGCTGTCGGTCGGGCGCGAGCGCATGATCGTCAATTGCGGCGCCTGGCCCGGCCGCGGCAGCGCCGAGGACAGCGCCTGGCACACTGCCCTGCGCGGCACCCCGGCCCATTCCACCCTCAGCGTCGCCGGCCGCGATTCGGCCGAGGTGCTGCGCGATGCCGGCATCGGCAAGCGGCCGCACGGCATCGAGGTCGACCGGCAGGAGACGCCGCAATCGGTGCTGATCGACGCCTGGCACGACGGCTATCGCGAGGCGCTGGGCCTGATCCACCGGCGGCGGCTGGAGCTGTCGGCCAATGGCGACGAGCTGCGCGGCGAGGACATCCTGTTCGCCGAGACCGACACGGCGCGCGGCCTGCCCTTCGCCATCCGCTTCCATCTGCACCCGGCCTTGCAGCTGTCGCCGGTGCAGGGCGGCAGCTCGGTGATCATCCGCCTGCCCGGCGGCGACGGCTGGCGCCTGCGCGGCTATGGCGGCCAGGTGGCGCTGGAGGAAGGCATCTATGCCGGCCGCGGCGCCGACCGCCGCAAGACCACGCAGGTCGTGATCTGGGGCGAGGTCGGGGCCGAGAGCACCGGCGTGCAGTGGATCCTGCGCCGGGAACGGCGGCTGGCCTGAGTTAACTTGGGCTCTTGGAGCCTATATCGACATCTTCTATGCTACATAAATTCACAATTTTACTAAAAGAGGATTAACATGAATAAAGATTTTGACGAACTCAAAAAAGATATCGAAATTGAATTGAATAGACAATACCTCAAAGACGAAGAGCGCGTTCGAAAACTACGCGCATCCAGATATGAACTTATGATCTATATGATTTTGTTCGTTTTTTCCACTTTTTCAAAAGCACTGTTTTCTCTTGGATATTTGCGCGATCTGGTATTGGAACAGTTCAGCCTCCCGGTCGCCGTCATAGCCGGGGGTCTGATGTTCATCTCATATTTCACATTTATATTAAATGGAGAGACCTTGTTGGTCTCTATTATATCTAACAATAAATTTAAGTTTTCATTTAGTACACCCTTGGGTAGCATAAAGATCGAAGATAAGGATGACTCATGGTCTCAAAATAGCGCTATCAATCGATTAAAACCCGATCAGGATGAAGCATTCGAGGATTATTTCTTATCGTACGTTTCAAGATCTCAGGAGACAGCAAAAATTGCCCAAAGGAGGCCCAACGCCCTCCTGTTTGCCGGAGCGACAATTGCTGCTCTTGGCTTGATATTCTTTATAGTAACCCTTCCGGGTAGCAGATTTGGCATATTAATTTCCGAAAACAATCCGGAAATAACTACAGCAGATTATTGGAAATCTCTAATTCTTCTATTCCCGAGATTGTTGATGCTTATATTTATTCAAGTATTAGCGGGATTTTTCCTTCGGCAATATCGAGTTTCTATGGAAGAATTTCGATACTATGAAGCACTTTTGCGCATACGAGAAGCTCAATTCATGAGCTACAAAATTATAGCACGCTCCCAAGATAAAAGGGCACTCACAGCGTTCACAGCAGAGTTGCTTCGCTACAAGGACATCGCGGAGATACGAAACGGAAAGAAAACTACAATTGCAGATGCCCAGGAAAGAGAAGGCAACGAAATTTTGACCGCCATACAAAGTTTGACATCGACAGTCGAGGCCGTACTTAAGCCAAAGCCAAAAGTGCCCGAAGCACCCTAGTCGGCGCCGCGCGGCGCTTGATGGTCGACAACCCGCCCGTCCGGGTCTAAAGACGGGCCGATTCCTGGCCCCCGGAGCCCCGCCGATGATGACCGAAGCCGCCCTGCCGATCCGCCGCGCGTTGATCTCCGTCTCCGACAAGACCGGCATCGTCGACTTCGCCCGGTTCCTGACCGAGCGCGGGGTCGAGATCCTGTCGACCGGCGGCTCCTTCAAGGCCCTGGCCGATGCCGGCATCCCGGTCAAGGAGGTGTCGGCCCATACCGGCTTCCCGGAGATCATGGACGGCCGGGTCAAGACCCTGCATCCGAAGATCCATGGCGGCCTCTTGGCCCGGCGCGACAGCGACGAGCATGTCGAGGCGATGACCGATTACGGCATCGCCCCGATCGACCTGCTGGTCTCGAACCTGTACCCGTTCGAGGCGACGATCGCGCGCGGCGCCAGCTTCGACGACGCGATCGAGAACATCGATATCGGCGGCCCGGCCATGACCCGCGCCGCGGCCAAGAACCATGCCTTCGTCGCCGTCGTCACCTCGCCGGTCGACTACGAGCCGCTGCGGCTGGAGATCGCGGCCAATGGCGGCACGCTGGGCGCCACCCGCCGCCGCCTGGCCGCCGCCGCCTTCGCCCGCACCGCCGCCTATGACGCCGCCATCGCCGGCTGGTTCGCCGAGGTCGGGGGCGAGACCTTCCCGCCGCGCCTGTCGCTGTCCGGCAAGCTGGCGGAGACGCTGCGCTACGGCGAGAACCCGCACCAGGCCGCCGCCCTCTATCTGAGCGGCCCCACCGTGCCGGGCCCGGCCACGGCCGACCAGGTGCAGGGCAAGGAGCTGAGCTACAACAACATCCTCGACGCCGACGCGGCGTTCGAGGCGGTGTCGGAGTTCACCGAGCCGGCGGTGGTCATCGTCAAGCATGCCAATCCCTGCGGCGTCGCCGTCGCCGCCACGCTGGGCGAGGCCTATGCCAGGGCGCTGGCCTGCGACCCGATCAGCGCCTTCGGCGGCATCATCGCCGCCAACCGGCCGATCGACGCCGCCACGGCCCAGGCGATCACCGCGCTGTTCGCCGAGGTGGTGATCGCGCCGGACGTCGAGCCGGCGGCCGCCGCCGTGTTCGCCGCCAAGGCCAACCTCCGCGTCCTGAAGACCGGCGGGGTGCAGGACCCGACGCAGCGCCGCCGCGTGCTGCGCAGCGTCGCCGGCGGCTTCCTGACCCAGACCCGCGACGATGCGGCGCCGGAGGCGTCGGAGCTGAAGCTGGTGACCCGCAAGGCGCCGACCCCGGCGCAGGTCGAGGACCTGCTGTTCGCCACCCAGGTGGCCAAGCATGTCCGCTCCAACGCCATCGTCTTCGCCAAGGGCCGCGCCACGGTCGGCATCGGCGCCGGGCAGATGAGCCGGGTGGACAGCGCCAAGATCGCCGTGGCCAAGGCGGCGGAGGCGGCCGCGGCCGCGGGCGAGACCGGCTCGCGCATCGCCGGGTCGGTGGCGGCGTCGGAGGCCTTCTTCCCCTTCGCCGACGGCCTGCTGGCGCTGGTCGAGGCCGGCGCCACCGCGGTGATCCAGCCCGGCGGCTCGATGCGCGACCGCGAGGTGATCGAGGCCGCCGACCAGGCCGGCATCGCCATGGTGTTCACCGGCCGCCGGCACTTCAGGCACTGAGGGTCGGGCTCAGCCCTTCGCCGGCTCCCGCACCGTCGCGACGATCAGCCCGCCGAGGGCGAAGAGCGCGATCACCGTCGCCATGCCGGCGCGCTGGCTGGCGAAGGCGGCGGTGACGGCGGCGAACAGCCAGGGACCGAGGAAGCCGGTGGCCCGGCCGGTCAGGCCGTAGAGGCCATAGGCCTCGCCCTCACCGCCCACCGGCGCCAGGCGGCCCATCAGGGTGCGGCTGGCGGCCTGGGCCGGCCCGAGGAACAGGCCCAGCGCCAGCGCCAGGCCGATGAACCAGACCGGGTCGGTGACCAGGATGATCGGGATGCCGATGGCGACCAGCGCCACGATCGAGACCAGGATCGTCGGCTTCGACCCGAGCGCGTCATCCGCCCAGGCGGCCAGGATGGCGCCGATGCCGGAGGTGACGTTGAGGCCGATCGCGAACAGCACGAGCTGGCCGAAATCGAGCCCCAGCGTGCCCGCGGCATAGATGCCGCCGAAGGCGAACAGCAGGTTGAAGCCCTCGCGGTAGACCGCGCTGCCGACCAGGAACCGCACCAGGTTGCCCCGGCCCGGCAGCGATCTGAGCGTGCGCCACAGGTCGGCCAGGCCGCGGCGGATCGCGGCGCCGATCGGGGCGCCGCCCGGCGCCTCGCGGACGAACAGGAGCAGCGGCAGCGCGAACACGGCCCACCACAGCGCCACCAGGGGGCCGGTGGCGCGCGGCCCGGCGGAGTCCACCCCCGGCAGCGGCAGCAGCGGCGCGGCGCCGCCGAAGCCGATCAGCCCGAACAGGGCGATCACCAGGCACGCCAGCCCGCCGAAATAGCCCAGGCCCCAGCCCCAGCCGGAGACCCGGCCCAGCATGCCCGGCGGCGCCACGTCGATCAGCAGCGCATTGTAGAAGACGTAGGACAGCTCGAAGGCGACGGTGGCGACGCCGACCAGCAGCAGCGCCGGGACGATCCAGGACGGGTCGGGCGCCATGAACCAGAGCAGCGCGGTCGGCACCACCGCCACCGCGACGCAGCCGGCCAGCCAGGCCTTGCGCCGCCCGCCATGGTCGGCCACGGCGCCCAGCACCGGGCTGAGCAGGGCGATGGCGATGCCCGCCACGCCGATGGAAACGCCCCACAGCGCCGCGCCCCGGTCGGGGTCGCCGACGATGCCCTTGGTGAAATAGACCGAGAAGACGAAGGTGCCGATGACCGTGTTGAAGGCGCTCATCGCCCAGTCGTAGAGGCACCAGCCGAAGATCGCGGCCCGCCCGTTCGCGCGGGGGGCGGGGGCGGCCTCGGCGGTCATCGGACACCTGCTCCGGCGGTGATAGCCCCCTCACCCTCCCGGCCTTCGGCCGGGCCCCTCCCTCTCCCCGAGGAGAGGGGAATAATCACCTCTCCCCCGGGGAGAGGTCGAAATCGCGCAGCGATTTCGGGTGAGGGGGCGGCTCCGGCCCAGCCGGCGTTCAGCCCCGCCTCACCCCCACGGCCCGCGCGCCTGGGCCGGGGCCATGCCGGCCAGGCGCTGCAGCGCGGCGACGCGGTTCGCGGTCTTCGGGTGAGTCGAGAACAGGCTGTCGACCGCATGGGCGTGCAGGGGATTGATGATGAACATGTGGGCGGTGGCGGGGTTCCGCTCCGCCGCACCGTAGTCGATCCGCTGCGAGAACGCCTCGATCTTTTCCAGGGCCGAGGCCAGCCACAGCGGCCGGCCGCAGATCTCGGCGCCGACCCGGTCGGCCTCGTATTCGCGGCTCCGGCTGATCGCCATCTGCACCAGCATGGCGGCCAGCGGCGCCAGGATCACGGTCAGGATCACGCCGATGAAGCCGAGCGGGTTGTTGCGGTTGTCGCCGCCGCCGAAGAACAGGCCGAAATTCGCCAGCATCGACAGCGCGCCGGCGATGGTCGCCGTGATCGTCATGATCAGCGTGTCGCGGTTGCGGACATGCGCCAGCTCATGCGCCATCACGCCCGCCACCTCCTCCGCCGACAGCCGGCGCAACAGGCCGGTGGTGGCGGCCACCGCGGCGTTCTGCGGGTTGCGGCCGGTGGCGAAGGCGTTCGGCTGGTCGGTGTCGATGATGTAGACCCGCGGCATCGGCAGCTGCGCCTGCTCGGCCAGCCGGGCCACGAGGTTGTAGAAGTCGGGCGCGGTGCGGGCATCGACCTCGCGCGCATTGTGCATGCGCAGCACCATCTTGTCCGCGTTCCAGTAGGCGAACAGGTTCATGCCCACCGCCACCAGCAGCGCGATCATCATTCCGCCCTGCCCGCCCAGCAGCCAGCCCGCCGCCATGAACAGCGCGGTGAGGGCCGCCAGCAGCATCGCCGTGCGGATATAGCCCGACATCAATTCCTCCGTCCGTCTCGTCCCGGATCAGATGGCCCCGGCCCGCTTCCGATCAAGCCTGGACACGGTGGCGAGGCAGGGCCATATCCAGGAAATGAGCGAGACCGAGACCCCCAAGCCGCTGTCGCCCCAGGACCTGGCCGAGCGCATCGATCCGCGCACCGGCGCACCGGTCGAGATCGTGCCGCAGATGCCCGGCGAGATCGGCGGCCCCAAGGGCCCCGAGCCGACCCGCTACGGCGACTGGGATGTGAACGGCCGCTGCTCGGATTTCTGAGCGCCCAGGCCGCCGGCAGCGTCCGCGCCGGGGTCAAACCCGGTCGTCCGGACCCGCGACCTCCCGCACCGCCTCGACCACCTGCCGGCGCAGCCAGGCATGGGCCGGGTCGTCCTGCCGCCGCTCGTGCCAGATCATCGACATCGGCAGCGGGTCGAGGTCCAGCGGCAGTTCCAGCACCGTCAGCGGCACCATCGTTGCGGCCTGCCGGGCCAGGCGGCGCGGCAGCGACAGGATCATGTCGCTGCGCGCCACCAGCATCGGCGCCACCAGGAAATGCGGCAGCCGCATCGCCACCCGCCGGGCCAGGCCGAGCCGCGCCAGGGCGACGTCGACCGGCGCCTCGCCGCGGCCGGTGACGATGATGGTGACGTGCGACAGCGCCACGAAGCGTTCCAGCGTCAGTCCCTGCCCGGCCACCGGATGGCCCTGCCGCACCACGCAGACCATGTCCTCGTCGTAGAGCCGCCGGCGGAAGAACCCGGCCGGCAGGTCGTCATAGACGCCGAGCGCGAGGTCGGCGGCATCCCGCGCGATCAGCTCGACATGGCTCCCGACCAGGGGCGGCACCTCCACATCCAGCCCGGGCGCCAGCCGCGACAGCCGCGACGCCAGCGCCGGCATCAGCAGCAGGGTCGTGTAGTCGACGCTGCCGATCACGACCTTGCCGCGCGCGGTGGCCGGGTCGAACGCCGCCGGCGCGACGATCGCCCGCGCCCCGTCCAGCAGCCGGGCCACCGGCTCGGCCAGGGCGGCGGCGCGCGGCGTCGGCTCCAGCCCGTGCGGTGTCCGCACCACCAGCCGGTCGGCCAGCAGCCGCCGCAGCCGGCCCAAGCCGCGGCTGGCCGCCGGCTGGCTGAGGCCGAGCCGCTGCCCGGCGCGGGTGACGCTGCGGTCGCGCAGCAGCGCGTCGAGCAGCTTCAGCAGATTCAGGTCGACGGATCTCAGATCCACTTCACGCATGTGGATGATCATAACCATGCATTTGAGATATGGCGATGCCGGCCGCATCTCTTGGGCACCGGCCCCCGATGCGGGGGCCGCATCCAGCCAGGAGAGAAGCGATGTATGTCGTCACCGGCGTGACCGGGCGGACGGGCGCTGTCGCCGCCCGGACCCTGATCGAGGCGGGCGAGCGTGTGCGCGTGGTCGTCCGCGACGCGGCGAAGGGCGAGGCCTGGGCCCGGCAGGGCGCGGAGGTGGCGGTCGCCGACCTGGCCGATGTCCCGGCCCTGAGCGATGCCCTGTCCGGCGCGACGGGCGCCTATCTGCTGGTCCCGCCCTCCTACACCGAGCCGGCGCCGATCGCCCGCGGCCAGGCGATGGCCGCCGCGATCGCCGAGGCCGTGGCGGCCGCCAGGCTGCCGAAACTGGTGGCCCTGTCCTCGGTCGGCGCCGACCGGCCGGACGGCACCGGGCTGATCCTGGTCAACCGCGCGGTCGAGCAGCGCCTGGCCGCGACCGGCGCGCCGGCGACCTTCCTGCGCGCCGCCTATTTCATGGAGAACTGGGCCGGGGTGGCCGGCGTCGCCGCAGCGCAGGGCGTGCTGCCCAGCTTCCTGGCGCCGCTCGACCGCGCGATCCCGATGGTGGCGACCGCCGATATCGGCCGCGCCGCCGCCAGGGCCTTGCGAGAGGATTGGACCGGGACCCGGACGATCGGGCTGGAGGGGCCGGCCGCGGTTTCGCCCAACGACGTCGCCGCCGCCTTCGCCCAGGCGCTCGGCCGGCCGGTGCAGTCCGTCGCCGTGCCCGAGGCGGGCTGGGCCGGGGCGCTGTCGCAGGCCGGCTTCTCACCCGGCGCCGTCGACGGCTTCGTCGAGCTGAACCGCGCCATCAACAGCGGCCATGTCGACTTCGCCACCGATCCGGCCGCCGGGCACCGCCGCGGGACGACGCCGATCGACGCTGTGATCGCCGGACTGATCAAGACCGCAGTCTGAGAGACCGTTTGGAAATGCGCTGGCGTGAGTCGGCTGGCGGCGGTTTCGAGAACCGGAGCGCAGCGCACGTCTGGTGCGTGAGCACCGGAAGCGGAGAAACCGCCGTCAGACGGCCGCGCCGGCGCATTTACAGGCGGTCTCTCGGGCGAGGGGCCGAAGCCCCTCGCCCGCCGCTCACTTCAGCTTCGCCAGGTCGACGGCTTCGGCATATTTCTGCTTCGCCTCCGCCGGCGCGTCGCCGGTGACGGTGACCAGGACGCGGCTGTCGACCAGCATCTGGATCTCGCCCTGCTCGTTCACCACGGCCTGCTGGCCGCCGATCTTGACCAGCTTGCCCATCATCGCCGCCATCGCCGGGTTGGCGTAGAGCCCGGCCATCTGCGCCACCAGCGGCGAATCCACCATCACCTGGATGCGGACCTGCTGGCCGTCGGCATTGGTGTAGCCGCGCTCGGTCTGGACGCCGCCGCCGAACATCGCCGCGGCGGACGAATCGCCCGATGCCTCCTCCGCCGTCCAGCCGTCGAGCGGCGTCGGCAGGGCCTTGGCCAGCTGCTCCGCCGCCAGCTGGCCCAGCAGCGTCGCCGCCAGGTCGGCCGCCTTCTTGGCCCGGCCGTAATCGCCGCTGCTATAGGCCGATTCCGCCTGGCCGAGCGCGTCGTGGATGTCGTCGGCCAAAGCCGGCCGGATGGCCCAGCCGGCGAGCGCCACCAGGACCGGCACGATGATGTACTTCATGTCTTACCCCTCGGATGCCGCCGCCGGACGATCCGGCCGCGCCCCTGCATCCAGGCCGAGATCCTAGCGTCCCGCGCGGGCCCGCCAGTGACCGCGCGCACAGACGGAAATGTCGCGAGCCCCGCGCCGGACGAATTCCTGTGTCCAATTGTCCGGTCTTTTCGTGGCGACGTTGCCGGCGCAGGCTGAAATCCTGCCGCCCAAAGAAGAACGCCCGCCGGAAGCCCGACCCATGTTCCGCTTTTTCGAAGCCCGCGTGCTGCCGACCGCCACGGGCATGCCTGGCCAGCCGCCGGGCAGTCTGCTGCGGTTCTACTGGTTCTTCCTGAGGCAGGTGCGCGGCTACTACGTCGCCCTGCTCGGCGCCGGGCTGACCGTCGCGCTGCTGGACGCGCTGATCCCGGTCTTCATCGGCCGGGTCGTCACGCTGCTGAGCACCGTGACGCCCGAGGCCCTGTTCGCCGACCACTGGCACCTGCTGGCCGGCATGGCCGCGGTGCTGCTGATCTGCCGCCCCGCCGCGCTGTTCCTGCAGGCGCTGATCACCAACCAGATCATCGCCTCGGGCTTCACCAACCTGATCCGGTGGCAGAGCCACTGGCATGTGGTGCGGCAGAGCTGGACCTTCTTCCAGAACGATTTCGCCGGCCGCATCGCCAACCGGGTGATGCAGACCGGGGTGGCCCTGCGCGACAGCACGGTGATGTCGATCCAGGCGGTCTGGTACCTGACCGTCTACGGCACCAGCGCCCTGGTGCTGCTGGCCAGCGCCGATCTGTGGCTGGCGCTGCCGACCGTGGGCTGGTTCGCCGTCTACATCGTCCTCCTCACCTATTTCGTGCCGCGGCTGAAGCAGCGCTCGGTCGAGATGTCGGAGGCGCGGTCGCTGCTGACCGGCCGGATCGTCGACAGCTACACCAACATCCTGACCGTGAAGCTGTTCGCCCGGGCGAAGGAGGAGGACGACTACGTCCGCGAGGCGGTGGACGGCCACACCGTGATCTTCCGCAGCCAGCTGCGGCTGATCACCCTGTTCAACCTGTGCCTGTCGACCACCAACGCCCTGCTGGTGGTGTCGACCGCGACCATCGCCATCCTGCTGTGGCGCCAGGGGCTGGTGGCGCTGGGCGCCGTCGCCATGGTGCTGCCGCTGACCTGGCAGATCGTCAACATGGCCGGCTGGGTGGCGCAGCAGGTGACCACGATCTTCGAGAATATCGGCGTGGTGCAGGAGGGCATGATCTCGATCGCCAACCCGCTGCGCCTGGTCGACAAGCCGGGCGCCAAGCGGCTGAAGGTGACCGAGGGCGGCATCCGCTTCGACCAGGTCAGCTTCAACTACGGCCGGCCGGGCGGGGTGATCGAGGCCCTGACCCTCGACATCCGGCCGGGCGAGAAGATCGGCCTGGTCGGCCGCTCCGGCGCCGGCAAGTCGACCCTGGTCAACCTGCTGCTGCGCTTCTTCGACGTCGAGCGCGGCCGCATCCTGATCGACGGCCAGGACATCGCCGGGGTGACGCAGGAGAGCCTGCGCGAGCAGATCTCGGTGGTCACCCAGGACACCTCGCTGCTGCACCGCTCGATCTTCGAGAACCTGAACTACGGCCGCCCGAGCGCCAGCGAGGCCGAGGTGGTGGCCGCCGCCAAGCAGGCCCATGCCCATGACTTCATCCTGGATGTCGAGGATTGGCGCGGCCGGCGCGGCTACGAGGCCCATGTCGGCGAGCGCGGCGTGAAGCTGTCCGGCGGCCAGCGCCAGCGCGTGGCGATCGCCCGGGTGGTGCTGAAGAACGCGCCGATCCTGATCCTGGACGAGGCGACCTCGGCGCTCGATTCCGAGGTCGAGGCGGCGATCCAGGAGCAGCTCGAGGATCTGATGGAGGGCAAGACGGTGATCGCCATCGCCCACCGCCTGTCGACCATCGCCCGGATGGACCGACTGGTGATCCTGGAGCGCGGCCGCATCGTCGAGATCGGCAGCCATGAGGAGCTGCTGCAGGCCAACGGCCACTACGCCTCGCTGTGGCGCCGCCAGTCCGGCGGCTTCCTCGGCGAGGAGGAGCAGGCGGCGGAGTAGGAGACCGTCTGTAAATGCTACTGGCGCGGCCGTCTGGCGGTGGTTTCTCCGCTTCCGGTGCTCACGCACCAAATGTGCGCTGCGCTCCGGTTCTCGAAACCACCGCCAGCCGACTCACGCCAGCGCATTTCCAAACGGTCTCTAAGAGTGCCGCTGATCAGGCCGCCTCGGTGATGTCGAGGCGGACCGTCAGCCCGGCCCGGCCCGCCAGATTGATCAGCGCGTCGAGGCTGAAGTTGCCGATCCGGCCGCGCAGCAGGTCGTTCAAGCGGGGCTGTGTGATCTGGAGTCGCCGAGCGGCTTCGGCCTGGGTGACGTCCCAGCCCTGCACCTGCTGGCGGAGCGCGATCAACAGATCCGACCGCATCGTCATGTTCGCAGCCTCGGCCGGCGTGTCCTCCAGCGCATCCCAGACATTGTCGAAGCTCTGGCGTTCCATGGCAGCCTCTCAGATCTGCCGCAATCGCGCGGCAGCCAGGTCCAAATCCTTCTTCGCGGTCTGCTGCGTCTTCTTCTGAAACGCGTGAAGCACGTAGACCGCGTCGCCACGCCTGACGACATAGATCACCCGGAATGCTCCGGCCTTGTCGCGAATGCGGATCTCGCGAACGCCGGGCCCGATTGTCTTCATCGGCTTCCAGTCCGACGGATCCAGCCCAAGCTGCACCTGACGCAACTCGATACCGGCCTCGCGCCGCGCCGTGTCCGGAAACTCCCGAAGGCGATCGAGCGAATCCCCCAGGAAGACAATCGGCGCCGTCATGCTTCGTCCGCTTATATCAAAATCAGTATAGATATAACAGGGACAACTTGCCGCCCTACTTCGCCGCTCCCTCCGCCTTCGGCAACACCTCGACCGTCGCGGTCATGCCCGAGGCCAGCAGCACGCCGTCGGGCACCTTGTCGAGCGCGATCCGCACCGGGATGCGCTGGGCCAGCCGGACCCAGCTGAAGGTCGGGTTCACGTCGACGATCTGGTAGTAGGAGTTCAGCGACACCTCGCGGTCCGAGATCGCCCGGTCGATGCTGGCGACATGGCCCTGCAGCGGCGTCGACACGCCCATCAGCCGGATCTCGACCTTGTCGTCCGGGTGGATGCGCGGGATCTTCGTCTCCTCGAAATATCCCCGGACATGGAAGCTGTCGGCGTCGACGATCGCCATCACCTGCTTGCCCGCCGTGGCATAGGCCCCCTGGCGCAGGATCAGGGTCGAGACATAGCCGTTGACCGGCGAGCGGATCGTCGTCCGCTCCAGGTCCAGCTTCGCCGTGTCCAGCGCCGCCTGGTCCTGCTCCACCGCCGCGCGGGCCGCGCGGGCCGCCGATTCCGCCTGCTGCTGGGCCTCGATCGAGATGGCGTTGCTGCCGAGCTTGGCGCGGCGGGCGGCATCCGCCTCCAGCTGCTCGGTCTGCGCCTGCTGGCTGTCGAGCGCCGCCTGCGCCCGCTGCACCGCCAGGGTGTAGCGGTCGGGGTCGATCACCAGCAGCACGTCGCCCTTCTTCACCGCCTGGTTGTTGACCACCGGCAGGCTGACGATGATGCCGGAGACGTCGGGTGCCACCTGCACGATCTCCGCCGCCACCCGGGCGTCCCGGGTCCAGGGGCTGTCGATGTAGTACTGCCACAGCAGGATGCCGGCGACGACGGCGCCGGCCGCCATGACCAGGGTGATGATGACGCGGAGGGCGAGGGCTGCGTATTTCATGGTCTTCTCTCCCTCACATCGTCAGCGCGACGAGGGCGGTCAGGATGATCAGGAGCAGGGACAGGTCGAACAGCGCCGGATGCCAGATCCAGCGATAGGCGCCGACGCGGCCGAGCACGAAGCGCAGCACGCCGGTGAGGAGCAGCGCCACCACCAGGTAGCCGAGCATCGGCGACAGGTAGACGCCGGCGAGGTCGATTTCCTTGATCAGCGGGTTCATGGCGTCGGCACGATCAGGTCGCGGATGAGGGCCGGGCCATCGGCCTGCGGCATGGCGAAGAACTCCGACTGGTAGGACAGCGTCACCCAGATCGCGGTGACCGAGACCAGGGCGGCGACCGTGTTGCGGTCGGTGTCGAGGCCCTGCAGCACCTCGCCGGCGCGGGCCAAGGCGGCCATCGCGTCGGGCCCGCTGCCGCCGCGGTGGCGCCAGGCCAGGCCGAAATGGCGCTCCAGCGCCGCCAGCGCCGTCTCCACCGCCCGCGTCCCGGGCGGCGGCAGCCGGCCGGACAGCCGGCGCAGGATCATGATGTTGTGGCCGACGCGCAGGCTGGCCAGGGCGCCGTGCAGGATCGGCCGGTCGCCGGGCGAGGCGTGGTCGAGCCGCGAGAACAGGCCGTTGATGCGGTCGAACATCCGGCTCTCGAACTCGGCCTGCGACAGGCCGCCGCCCGACGCCATGCGCGCCAGGTCGGCCATGATGCCGGTGACGAAGCGCTGCGCCATCCAGCGCACGCCGAGCGGCCGGATCAGCCGGAACAGCAGCACGGCGAGCGCGATGCCGGCCAGGGTGGCGAGGGCGTTGTTGACCGCCCCGGCAAAGTCGAGCGAGGCGCGGTCGGACAGCCCCAGCAGGGTCAGGAAGTTGATGCAGAGCAGCAGCCCGGACGGCCCGATCCGCGGCGCCGGCATCAGCATGCCGGCCGGCACCAGCACCGCGCCCAGCACCAGGGCCAGCATCGGGAAGCCGTCGACCCGGGGCAGCACCAGCGCAAAGTAGAGCAGGTAGATGACGGACGCGACCGCCGCCATGCGCAGGAATTCCTTGGCCGGCATCGCCGGCTCGTCCGCGCCGGAGAAGAAGCCGAAGACGACGACCAGGATGGTGGCGGCCGCGGCGCCGTTGGGCCAGGCGGTCAGGATCCAGAAGCCGCAGGCGACCACCAGCGCGGTGAAGGCGGTGATCCCGGCCATGATGGCGGCGGCCTGGTCGCGATGCCGGCTGATCGACGGCGCCGACCGCATGGTGCGCGGCCGGGTGCCGGCGGCGACATGGTCGCGCAGCCGCCGGCAGTCGTCGCGCAGGGTCAGCAGGTCCTGCAGCCGGTCCAGCAGGATGCGCACGATCATGGCCGTCTGGCTCTGCCGCAGCTCCTCCAGCGACGGCTGCATCGTGTCGATCAGGCGCCGGGCGGCGCCGACGCTGTCGTCATCGTCCGGCTGGTCCGGGCCCAGCGAGCGGTCCATGATCCGCGCCACCGCCTCGAAGGCCGGGCGGATCGCCTGCCACCGCGCCGGGTCGCGGAAGCGCAGCAGCCGCCCGCGCTCCTGCATCGAGACCAGCACGGCCAGGAAGGTGAACAGCCGCCCCTGCAGCTGGCGGATGACGTCGTTGGCCAGGCGGATGGCCCGCGTGTCGAACACGGCATGGGCGCGCAGCGTCTCCAGCGCCACCGCGTCGCCGATCAGCCGGGCACGGTCCGTCTGCGGCGCCTCCTCCGTGCCTTCGGTGCGCAGGATGCCGACCGCCCATTGGGCCGTGGCCGCCAGCAGCGCCTCGATCCGGCCCAGCAGGACCGGGCCGACCGGGCGCGGCAGGATGATGGCGCTGAGCACGCCGGCGCAGGAGATCGCCAGCAGGATCTCGACGCAGCGGTTGGTGGCGATGTCGAACACCGTGTCCGGCGCGGTGATCGCCGGAAAGCCGATGATCGCGGCGGTGTAGCCCGCCAGCAGCGGCGCATAGGCGCCGGGCGCGTCGCGCAGCATGACCGAGACGTAGATGCAGCAGCCGAACCACAGCGCGCTGGCCAGCACGAACAGCTCGCGCTCCTGCGCGAACAGGGCGATGAAGGTGACGCTGGCCAGCACGCCCACGGCGGTGCCGAGCACGCGGTAGACGCTCTTCGACAGCATCATGCCGGTCAGTGGCTGCGACACGATGTAGACCGTCAGCATCGCCGTGCCGGGCGAGGACAGGTTGATGCGCAGCGAGATCCAGGCGGCCAGGATCGCGGCGCAGAAGGTGCGCAGCGAGAACACGCCGTCACGCCAGGTCGGCCAGTCCATTCGTTCCCCCGACGAGCCTAGCGGCCACCCTCAGCTGCGGGCCGGCCGGCGGCGATGTTGCGCTCGATCCGGTCCAGCACGCCGAGACAGAGCACCATATCCTCGTCGGAGACGCCAGCGAGCAGGCGCTCGCGCACCTCGGCTGCGACACCGCGGATGCCCTCGACCAGGGTGCGGCCGTCCTCGGTCAGATGCACCGCCTTGGCCCGGCGGTCGCCCTCGTCCTCGCGCCGCTCGATCAGCCCCTGGCTTTCGAGCGTATCGAGCAGGCGGACCAGCGACGGCCCTTCGATGCCGAGCGAATCGGCGAGGTCGCGCTGCCGCAGCCCCTCGCCGATCCGGAACAGGTGGAGCAGCGGCTGCCAGGTCGCGTCGCTGAGGCCGTAGCGGCCCAGCATCTCGTCGACCTCGCGCCGCCACAGCCGCCCGATCAGGTAGATGCGGAAGCCGAAATCGTCGCGGGTGGGGGAGACATTCGACATGCGCTATTTATTAGGATGCTAATTATTAGCTCCGAAACGCGATTGCCGCATGGCAGGTCCCGCCGAAAATCGCGGCGACTCAGTGGCTGCGGCCGTCGATCGGGATCGCGGTCACGGTGGTGAGGTCGAGGCCGTCGAGGCAGCGGACATTGATCGCGACCATCTCGGTGCCGTCCGGCTTGCGGCCGCGGGCGAAGGATTCGATGCCGCAGCCCGGGCAGAACAGGTGGTGGATCACCTTCCTGTTGAACTGGTAGTCGGCCAGCCCGTCGCCGCCCGACAGGAGGGTGAAGTGGTCGGGCGTGACGAAGGTCAGCATCAGGCCGCGCTTCTGGCAGTGCGAGCAGTTGCAGCTCATCACCCGCGCCAGGTCGGTCTCGGCCCGGTAGCGCACGGCGCCGCAATGGCAGCCGCCCTCATAGGTCTTCATCTCGGGCATGGGCGTTCCTCCGGCCTTTGGATCGCCGTGAATCACGACGGCGTTCGGGCGGCAGAGTCGCCTGGGAGGGGCAGCCTGTCCACCGGGATCAGGGCCCTGCCGGGCCGCCGCCTATGCCGGCTCCCCGCCCATGAGCTCGGCGTGAAGCGCTTCGGTCGCCTCATCCGCCGGGAACATCGACTCGATGCGGAGCTCCTGGGCCGCGACCGTCCGCGGCGTGCCGACGGTCGTGACCATGGAGAAGTAGTTGAGCACCCTGCCGTCCCTGATCAGGCCGATCGGGATGACCGGCGCCGGGCCCTGGATGTCTGCCGCGGCGAGGGATGCCCAGGCGGGCTCGACATCCGGATAGGCCATCAGCGCCGCCAGCAGCTCCTTGATCCTGTCGTCGACGACGCGCCCCACGGCCTCGCGATGGACGCGCTGGACCAGGCTTTCCGCGACCGCCGGCCAGTCGGCGATGTGGGGCCGCAGGCCGTCCGGGTCGAACACCAAGTGCAGCAGGTTGCGCGGCGCCTTGCGGGCGGACAGGTCGGTGAAGCGGCCGAAGAAGCGCGGGGCGGACCGGTTGGTCATCAGCACGGTCCAGTAGCGGTCCATGACCAGGGCCGGGAACGGTTCGTGCTGGCGGAGCATGCGCTCCAGGGCCTTGGTGATGCCGCGCATCTCCGGGCCGTCCCAGGCGCCGTCGGGGTAGATCGGCGCATAGCCACCGGCCAGGAGCAGCGTGTTCCGGTCGCGCAGCGGCATGTCCAGAGCGGTGGCGATGTCGATCAGCATCTGGCGGCTGGGCGCGCTGCGCCCGACCTCGATGAAGCTGAGATGCCGCTGCGACACGCCGGTGTCGAAGGACAGCTCCAGCTGGCTCTTGCGGCGCAGATCGCGCCAGTGGCGCAGCAGGGCGCCGACCTGGCCGCCCCGCGGCCCGGCGATCGGATCCTGCATCGGCATGGCCGGCCTCCCTCGAAGCTGCGCGACGTCCTTCGACACCAGGGTGCCATGCCCCGGAGGGCATGGCATGCGCCCGGTCAGTCCCGCCAGGCATGCGGCCGCAGGACATCCTCGAGCGGCGGCCGGGTCATGCTGCCGGCATAGTTGGTGATGGTCGAGGCCGCGGTCACGGCCAGGATCTCCAGCGCCTGCTCCCGGCGGAACCCGGCCGCGACGAAGGCCTCACGATCATCGCCGCTGACATAGCCGCGGGTCTCGATCAGCGTCCGGGCCAGGCCGGACAGGGCGGCCAGCCGGCGGTCGGCCGGGACGCCGCGCCCGCGGATCGCCTCGACATCGGCGGGCGCGAGCCCCTCCTTCAAGGCCAGCAAGGTGTGGAACGCCACCGCCCAGTCGCAGGCATTGGCGACCGCATTGGTCAGCAGCAGGGTCTGGATCTCCGCCTCGGTGAAGGTGCCGGAATGGACCTGCTGGAACAGGCCGGCGAAGGCCTTGATCAGCTCCGGCGAATTCGCCATGACCCCGGCGAGGTTGGGGACCATGCCGAAGGTCTTCTCGAGCTGATCGAGCACCGGCCGCGCCGCCTCGGGCGCGGTGGCGATGCTGTGGATCGGATAGGACGGCATGCTTCTCTCCATCTCGGGCGGACGGGATCGTCCGCGTCGAGGGAGAGCAAAGCCGATCGGCGGAGGCGGCCCAACTACTTCCGAGGTCGTCGAAACCAGAGCATCGGGCTAAACCCCAACCGTCATTGCGAGGAGGCGGAGCCGACGAAGCAATCCAGGGCCGGTGCGCACCGGCCCCTGGATTGCTTCGCTGCGCTCGCAATGACGTATTGGGAGGCTTAACCGATGGCGCCGGCCGGCTGTCCTCAGCCCTCGCCCACCCCGTATTCCAGCGCGCCGTCGGCCAGCCAGTCCCAGAGATACTGGGCGAAGGAGCGGCGGACATAGACCCGCAGCCGCGGCGCGCCGTCGGCGTCGTCGGTGCGGTGCAGGACGACGTCGGCCTGGCCGACCATGCTCTGCGCCACCGACCCCGCCGGGAAGGAGCGCGGATGCAGGTCCAGCGGGCAGCCCTTGGCCAGCACGTCCAGCGCCTTCGGCCCGGCCAGCGCGATCACCGTCCAGTTGTCGGTGACGTTGGTGACGGCGGCATGGCGGCCGGCCAGCGCTCCCTGCAGCCGGGCGGCGAGGTCGGCCTCGCGGTCGACGCCGCCGACCACCAGCCATTCGGTGGGCCCGAGCCACAGCGCCGCGACGCCATCGCCCGCGGCAACGCCGGGCCGCGCCGGCAGGTCGAGCCCGAGCGCGCCGGACACCGCCGCGCCGAAGCCGGGATCGGCCAGCTCGCCGCGCAGGTTCAGCTTGGCCTCATGCGCGATCTCGGCGAGGCGGACGCCCGGATTGGCCGACGTCCCCAGCGGCCGGACCAGCCCGGCGGTCGCCGAGCGCCGGGCCGAGGCGTCGCCCGGGGCGGTCATGGTGTCAGGCATGCAGGCGCCCTCCCTCGGGGTCGACGAAGACCGGCTTCACCACGCGGGCCGGGATGGTGCGGTCGGGCATGGCGATGTGGACCGTGCCGTCGAGCCGGCCCGACCCGCCCTTGACCAAAGCGAGGGCGATCGACCGGTCCAGGTTCGGGCTCCAGTAGCTGGAGGTGACATGGCCCAGCATCGGCACCGGCGGGGCGCCCGGCGTCGCCGTGTCGATGATGTGCGCCCCCTCCTCCAGCATCAGCTTCGGGTCGTCGGTCAGCAGGCCGACCAGCTGCTTGCGGTCGGCCCGCGCCGTGTCGGCGCGGTCGAGCGAGCGCTTGCCGATGAAGTCCGGCTTCTTCTTGCCGACGATCCAGTCCATGCCCAGGTCGCCCGGCGTGGTGGTGCCATCCGTCTCCTGGCCGACGATGATGAAGCCCTTCTCGGCGCGCAGCACATGCATCGCCTCGGTGCCATAGGGCACCAAGTCCAGCCCCTGCCCCGCCCGCTCGATCGCCTCCATCAGCGCCAGGCCATGGCTCGCGGGCACGTTGATCTCGTAGGACAGCTCGCCGGTGAAGGAGATGCGGAACACCCGCGCCGGCAGCCCGGCGACCGTGCCCTCGCGCATGGTCAGATGCGGGAAGGCCTCGTTCGACAGGTCGATGTCGGTCAGGCGCGACAGCAGCTCGCGGCATTTCGGGCCGGAGATGGTGGCAACGGCCCATTGCTCGGTGGCCGAGGTCAGGAACACCTTCAGGTCCGGCCATTCGGTCTGCAGCCATTCCTCGAGCCAGGCGAGGATGGTGGCGGCGCCGCCGGTGGTGGTGGTCATGTGGAAATGGTCGTCGGCCAGGCGCGTGGTGACGCCGTCATCCTTGACCATGCCGTCCTCGCCCAGCATCAGGCCGTAGCGGCAGCCGCCGATCGCCAGCTTGGCCCAGGCATTGGTGTAGACGCGGTTCAGGAACTCCGCCGCGTCCGGCCCCCGGACGTCGATCTTGCCGAGGGTGGTGGCGTCCATCACGCCGACCGACGTCCGGGCGGCCTTGACCTCGCGGTTCACCGCCGCATGCATGTCCTCGCCCGGCTTCGGGAAATACCAGGCGCGCTTCCAGCCGCCGCCGACATTCTCGAACACCGCGCCGTGCCGCTCGGCCCAGCCATGCATCGGGGTGCGGCGGATCGGGGCGTACAGCGCCTTGACCCCGCGCCCGGCGATGGCGCCGAAGGTGACCGGGGTGTAGGGCGGACGGAAGGTGGTGACACCGATCTCCGGGATCGTCTTGCCCATGGTCTGGGCGACGATGCCGAGCGCGTTGACGTTGCCGGTCTTGCCCTGGTCGGTGGCCATGCCGGTGGTGGTGTAGCGCTTGACGTGCTCGACCGAGACCATGCCCTCGCGCAACGCCAGCCGGATGTCCTTGGCGGTGACGTCGTTCTGGAAGTCGACGAAGGCGCGCACGGCATTCGCCGGCCGGTCCGACGGCACATACCACAGCGGCCGGTCGTCGCCGGCCCCCGGCTCCTCCTGCGTGGTCTCGACCGGCGGCACCGGCACCGCCACCGGGGTCAGCCCGGCGGCCGAGGCCGCGGCGGCGCCGGCCACCAGGCCCTCCTGCAGCGCGTCGGCGAAGCGCAGCGTGCCGGCGCAGCCGCCGGCCGAGCGCTCGGCCTGGAAGGACTGGCCGGGCATGAAGGTCGCCCGCGCCTCGTCCCAGCGCAGCCGGCCGCGCGACTGCGACTGCAGGTTCAGCACCGGGTTCCAGCCGCCGGACATGGCGACCGCGTCGCAGGCGATGGTGGTCTCGGCGCCGCGCCGCACCGACTGGCCGTCGGGGGACAGCGGCATCAGCCGCACCTCGTTCACCCGCAGGCGGCCGGAGGTGCCGACCACGGCATGGCCGGCATAGACCGGCAGGCCGGCGGCCCGCGCCGCCCGCACCAGCGGCCCGTCCGGATCCGGCCTTGTGTCGACGATCGCCGGCACGGCGACGCCGGCGGCGGCGAGGTCGAGGGCGGTGGCATAGGCGCTGTCGTCGCCGGTGGCGACCACGACCTTCTCGCCGACCTTGACGCCCCAGCGGTTCAGATAGGCGCGGGCGGCGCCGGCCAGCAGGATGCCGGGGCGGTCGTTCTCGGCGAAGACCAGGCTGCGCTCGATCGAGCCGGTGGCGAGCACCACCTGCTTCGCCCGCACCTTCCACAGCCGCTGCCGCGGCGTGCCGGCCGGCACGGCGTGCGGCGCGATATGGTCGCTGGCGCGCTCCAGCAGGCCCAGCCAGTTGTGGCCGTAATAGCCGAAGGCGGTGGTGCGCGGCAGCACCCGGACATCGGGCATCGAGGCCAGCTCGGCCACCGTCGCCGCGACCCAGTCGAGCGCGCCGGCGTCGCCGATCGACGCCGTCGGCTCCGACCGCAGCCAGCCGCCGAAGCGGGGCTGGTCCTCGGCCAGGATCACCCGGGCGCCGGCGCGGGCCGCCGCCAGGGCGGCGCCGAGGCCGGCGAGGCCGCCGCCGACCACCAGCACGTCGCAATGCGCGTTGACATGGTCGTAGCGGTCGGGGTCGGGCTGGCGCGGCGAGACGCCGAGGCCGGCGGCGCGGCGGATGAAGCGCTCATAGACCATCCAGGCCTTGGGCGAGCGCGGCCACATGAAGGTCTTGTAGTAGAAGCCGGCCGGGATCAGCGGCGCGAACAGGTCGTTGACCGCCTGCAGGTCGAAGCGCAGCGACGGCCAGCGATTCTGGCTGCGCGCGACGAGGCCGTCGAACAGCTCGACCTGGGTGGCGCGGCTGTTCGGGTCGGTCCGCGCCGCGTCGGGCCCGAGCTGGACCAGGGCGTTCGGCTCCTCCGGCCCGGCGGAGATCACGCCGCGCGGCCGGTGGTACTTGAAGCTGCGGCCCAGCAGGTGGACGCCGTTGGCCAGCAGGGCCGAGGCCAGGGTGTCGCCCTCATAGCCGCGATAGGAGGTGCCGTCGAAGGCGAAGGCGACGCTCTGGCTGCGGTCGATATCGGCGCCGCGGCCGACCAGGCGATAGCGTTGGGTCATGGGATCTTACGAGCCGGAAGCGCTGGCGGGATCGACCAGCGGCGCGTTGGCGGTGCCCCGCGCCGGCTCGCCGGACGGGGTGGGGATGGACTGGCCGTCGATCGCCGGCGGCGGGTCGCCCGGGCCGTAGACCGCCAGGATCTCGTCGGTCGCCGTGTTGCGGGCGATGTTGAACCAGCGCCGGCAGCCATGGATGTGGACCCAGCGCTCGTAATGCAGCCCCTTGGGGCTGGAGCGCATGAAGACGTAGTCGGCCCACTCCGCGTCGCTCAGCTCGGCCGGGTTGGCCGGACGGCGGATATGGGCCTCGCCGCCGCAGCGGAACTCGCGCTGGTCCCGCGGGCCGCACCGGGGGCAGTCGATCAGGAACATGCTCTCCCCTTCCCTCAGGCGGCCGTGCCGTAAGGCGGCTTGGTGTGGCCGGCGGGCGACAGGGTGAAGATCTCGACCCCGTCCTCGGTGACGCCGACGCTGTGCTCGAACTGGGCCGACAGCGACCGGTCGCGGGTGACCGCGGTCCAGCCATCGGCCAGCACCTTCACCTCGGGCCGGCCGGCGTTCAGCATCGGCTCGACCGTGAAGATCATGCCCGGCCGCAGGATCAGGCCGCGCCCCGGCCGGCCGACATGGTGGACGTCCGGCGCGTCGTGGAAGACCCGGCCGATGCCGTGCCCGACGAAGTCGCGGACGACGCTGAACCGCGCCGCCTCGGCCACGGTCTGGACAGCATGGCCGACATCGCCGAGATGGGCGCCCGGCCGGATCGCAGCGATCCCGGCCATCATCGCCTCCCAGGTCACGTCGACCAGACGCCGCGCCTTCACCCCGGCCTCGCCGGCCACATACATCCGGCTGGAATCGCCGTGCCAGCCATCGACGATCACGGTCACGTCGATGTTGAGGATGTCGCCGTCCTGCAGCCGCTTGGCCGCGTCCGGGATGCCGTGGGTGACGACGTGGTTGACCGAGATGCAGCTGGCGTGGCGGTAGCCCTTGTAGCCGATCGTCGCCGACCGGGCGCCGAGCTCGGCGATATGGCCGGTGATGATGGCGTCGAGATCGAGCGTCGACACGCCGGGCCGCACCTCCGGCGTGATCCGGTCCAGCACCTCGGCCACCACATGGCCGGCCCGGCGCATGCCGGCGAAGCCCTCCGGCCCGTGCAGCGGCACCCGCCTGCCGTCGGTGTCGATCTCGAACGCGCCCGAATGGATCTTCATGGCCGCGCCCTCAATGCGCCACGGCGGCGGCGCCGTGCTCGGCCACCAGCGCGCCGGAGGCGAAGCGGTCCAGCGCGAAGGGCGCGGCGATGGCGTTCGGCTCGCCGCGGGCGACGGTATGGGCGAAGACATGGCCCGAGCCCGGCGTCGCCTTGAAACCGCCGGTGCCCCAGCCGCAATTGATGAACAGGTTCTCGACAGGGGTCTTGCCGATGATCGGGCTGGCGTCCGGCGCCACGTCGACGATGCCGCCCCATTGCCGCAGCATGCGCATGCGGCTGAAGATCGGGAACATCTCGACGATCGCGGCCAGCGTCTCCTCGATCACCGCGAAGCCGCCGCGCTGGGAGTAGGAGACGTAGCCGTCGATGCCGGCGCCGATCACCAGCTCGCCCTTGTCGGACTGGCTGACATAGGCGTGCACCGCGTTCGACATGACGACGCAGTCGATCACCGGCTTGATCGGCTCGGAGACCAGCGCCTGCAGCGGATGGCTTTCCAGCGGCAGGCGGAAGCCGGCGAGGTTGGCCAGCACCGAGCTGTGGCCGGCCGCCACCACCCCGACCTTGCCGGCGCCGATATATCCCCGCGTGGTCTCGACCCCGACGACGCGCCCCTGCTCGGTGCGGAAGCCGGTGACCTCGCAGTTCTGGATGATGTCGACGCCGCGGCTGTCGGCGCCGCGGGCATAGCCCCAGGCAACGGCGTCATGCCGCGCCGTGCCGGCCCGGCGCTGCACCGTGCCGCCATAGACCGGGAAGCGGATGGTCGGGTCCGGGTTCAGCGCCGGGCAGAACTCCAGCACCTGCTCGCGGGTCAGCCAGTCGCTGTCGATGCCGTTCAGCCGGTTGGCGTGCAGCCGGCGCATCAGCTCGCGCGCCTCATGCGGGTCGTGGCAGATGTTCATCACGCCGCGCTGGCTGAACATCACGTTGTAGTTGAGGTCGGCCGACAGGCCCTCCCACAGCTTCAGCGCGTGCTCGTAGATGAAGGCCGAGGCGTCGTAGAGGTAGTTGGAGCGGACGATGGTGGTGTTGCGGCCGGTGTTGCCGCCGCCGATCCAGCCCTTCTCCAGCACCGCGACATTGGTGATGCCATGCTCCTTCGCCAGGTAGTAGGCGGTGGCCAGGCCGTGGCCGCCGCCGCCGACGATGATCACGTCATAGGCCGGCTTGGGATCGGGCGAGCGCCAGGCCTTCTGCCAGCCTTCGTGGTGCGACAGCGCTTGGCGCGCGAGGGAGAAGATGGAATAGCGCGACATCGATCCGATGGCCGGTCCAGGGTGAGCGTGGGGCATGGTGCAAAGCCGCCCGCCCCGCCGCGCGCTCAGGCGCGACACGCAGGCGTCGCCCTGCGCCAAGGGCGGAGTGAGAACAGGCTGACCGGTTTGCGTTGCCTCTCCCGCCTGGCGGGAGAGGTCGGGCGTCCGCGGGACGACCGGGTGAGGGCTGGCCCAGGCCTCGACAAAATCCCCTCACCCGGAGCCGCTTCGCGTCTCCGACCTCTCCCGCAAGCGGGAGAGGCAACGCATTGGTTCGGCTTGCTTAATCGACCGGGATCTCGCGCCCGCGGCCGACGCGGCGCAGCATGGCGATCAGCTCCGGCTGCTCGTCCCGCACCCGGCGGTATTGCGGGCGCAGCGCGTCGCGCAGCCGGCCCTGGGTGCCCAGCGCCGCCTCGGCATAGTCGATCATCACCGTGTTCGGCCAGGCCTGCGGCCGGATCGCCGCCAGCCGCGCCACCGACGCCTCCTCCTCGCCCGGATGGCGCTGGGCGATCAGCATCAGCATCGAGGCGGAGGAGCGCGAGATGCCCATATGGCAATGCACCAGCAGGTGGCGCAGGCTCTCGCCCTCCGCCGCCATGTCCTCGCCGAACTCCAGGATCGAGGCGACATGGTCCGGGGTCGGGAAGACCTGGCCCGGCATCTCGTCGATGATGTCGTGGAAGCGCAGGTCGAGGCGGCGATGCGGCGCGAAGCCGTCGAAATAGGTCTCGGCCGGGGTCCCGGGATCGGCGATCGACAGCACATGGGTGACGCCGGCGGCACGGAAGCCGGCGATCTCCTCCAGGCCGCAGACAGTGAGATGGCGGTCGGGGTGCAGCAGCATCGGATCGTCCTCGGAAGCGGGGCTGCACTGTCCCGTCCCGCCGCCGCCCGGTCAAACGCCGATGCCGGGCCTCAGCCATGAGCGCATCGGCAGGGCCGGAGCCACCCCCTCACCCGAAATCGCGATGCGATTTCGACCTCTCCCCAAGGAGAGGTGAAACAAGCCGGCCCATTCCCCTCTCCTCGGGGAGAGGGAGGGGCCCGGCGCCATAGGCGACGGGAGGGTGAGGGGGAGAGCCGGCTTCGATCGGCTAGAAAAGCCCCTCGATCTGCCCGCTTTCGTTCAGCCGGATGCTGTTCGCCGCGGGCGTCCGGGGCAGGCCCGGCATGGTCATGATGTCGCCGCAGATCGCCACCAGGAACTCCGCCCCCGCCGACAGGCGCAGCTCGCGCACCGGCACGATGTGGTGCGACGGCGCGCCCTTCACCGCCGGGTCGGTGGAGAAGCTGTACTGGGTCTTGGCGACGCAGATCGGGAAATGGCCGTATCCGCCCTTCTGGTACTGGGCGAACTGGTCGCGCACCCGCTTGTCGGCGATGACGTCGTCGGCGCCGTAGATCGCCGTCGCGATGGTCCGCATCTTCTCCCACAGCGGCAGGTCGTCATCGTAGAGGGTGCGGAACTGGGAATGGTCCTCCGCCAGCGCCGCGACCTTGTGCGCCAGCTCCACCGTGCCGGCACTGCCGTCCGACCAGTGGCTGCAGACCTGCGCCTCGACCCCGTGCTCGGCGCAGTAGTCCCGCACCGCCTGCAGCTCGGCCTCGGTGTCGGCGACGAAGCGGTTGACCGCGACGATCGCCGGCACGCCGTACTGGCCGACATTGCGGATGTGGCGGCCGAGATTGGCCAGGCCCTTCTTCAGCGCCGCCACATTCTCCTGGCCGAGATCCTCCTTGGCCACGCCGCCATGCATCTTCAGCGCCCGCACGGTGGCGACGATCACCACCGCGGCCGGCTTCAGCCCGGCCTTGCGGCACTTGATGTCGAAGAATTTTTCCGCCCCGAGATCGGCGCCGAAGCCGGCCTCGGTAACGACGTAGTCGGCCAGCTTCAGCGCCGTCTTCGTCGCCATCACCGAGTTGCAGCCATGGGCGATGTTGGCGAAGGGCCCGCCATGGACGAAGGCCGGGTTGTTCTCCAGCGTCTGCACCAAATTGGGCATGAAGGCGTCCTTCAGCAGCACGGTCATCGGCCCGTCCGCCTTCAGCTCCTTCGCCGTCACCGGCCGGCGGTCGAGCGACTGGCCGACGATGATGCGGCCCAGCCGCTGCTCCAGGTCCTCCAGGCTCTTGGCCAGGCAGAAGATCGCCATCACCTCCGACGCCACGGTGATGTCGAAGCCGTCCTCGCGCGGGAAGCCGTTCGGGGCGCCGCCCAGGCTGGTGACGATCGAGCGCAGCGCCCGGTCGTTCATGTCCATCACCCGGCGCCAGGTCACCCGGCGGGTGTCGAGGCCGAGCGCATTGCCCCAGTAGATGTGGTTGTCCAGCAGCGCCGCCAGCAGGTTGTGGGCGCTGCTGATGGCGTGGAAGTCGCCGGTGAAGTGCAGGTTGATCTGCTCCATCGGCACCACCTGGGCATGGCCGCCGCCGGCGGCGCCGCCCTTGATGCCGAAGCAGGGGCCCAGCGACGGCTCGCGCAGGCAGATCGCCGCCTTCTTGCCGATCCGGTTCAGCCCGTCGCCGAGGCCGACGGTGGTGGTGGTCTTGCCCTCGCCCGCCGGGGTCGGGGTGATCGCCGTGACCAGGATGAGCTTGCCGTCCGGCCGCCCCTCCAGCCCGTCGATGAAGCCGGGCGTCAGCTTGGCGATGTGCGGGCCGTAGGGGTAGAGCGCGTCGGAGGGGATGCCGAGCTTCGCGCCGACCTCGGCGATCGGCCGCAGCGTCGCGGCCCGGGCGATCTCGATATCCGACGGTGCCCCCATGTCCCCAGGTCCCAGAATTGTTTTGGCGGAAACCGTCCCATAGCAGAGGCGATGCCGCCGCGTCTGCGGCGACGTCGTCCGTTCCGGCTGCGACGCGCGTCCGGACCCGGCCGTCAGCCATGCGTCCACCGGGCGGCACGGCCGTCAGCCCGTCGCAACTGGCCTCTTTGTCGAGTTTGCGACCCGTGCTACCGATTCGTCGGATGCGGCGCCAACGTTGCGCCGCCGGGAGGCATAGAAGTGATGGGCCAGGATCCAGCCTTCGACACCGAGACCATCGGGTTCCTGCTGATTCCGCAGTTCTCGATGATCGCCTTCACCTCCGCGGTCGAGCCGCTGCGCATCGCCAACCGCATGGCCGGCAAGCCGCTGTACCGCTGGACCGTGCTGTCGAAGGACGGCCAGGCGGTAAAGGCCAGCAACGGCATCAGCGTCGGCGTCGACACCTCGCTGGCCGAGCTCAGCCGCCAGTCCGGCGTGTCCAAGCCGCTGGACATGATCTTCGCCTGCTCCGGCCTCGGCATCGAGCGCTACCGCGACGACGAGGTCTTCGCCTGGCTGCGCCGGGCGGAGCGGCAGGGGGTGGGCATCGGCGCGCTGTGCACCGGCTCGCACCTGCTGGCCCGGGCCGGGCTGCTCGGCGGCTATCGCTGCGCCATTCATTGGGAGAACCTGCCGGGCTTCGCCGAGACCTTCCCCGAGATCCCGGTGTCGAGCGACCTGTTCGAGGTCGACCGCAACCGCTTCACCTGCTCCGGCGGTACGGCGGCGATCGACATGATGATGCACCTGATCGCGCTGCGGCAGGGCCGCGACCTGGCGACCAAGGTGTCCGAGCAATGCCTGGTCGACCGCATCCGCAGCCCGCATGACCGCCAGCGCCTGCCGCTGCGGGCCCGGCTGGGCGTGCACAACCCGAAGCTGGTCTCGGCGATCGAGCTGATGGAGGCGAACATCGCCGAGCCGCTGCCGCAGGAGGAGCTGGCGGCCCATGTCGGCCTGTCGCGCCGGCAGCTGGAGCGGCTGTTCCGCAAGCAGCTGGGCCACAGCCCGGCGCATTACTATCTGGAGCTGCGGCTGGAGCGGGCGCAGCACCTGATCAACCAGAGCGACCTGCCGATCGTCGACCTGGCCCTGGCCTGCGGCTTCGTCTCGGCCTCGCATTTCTCGAAATGCTACCGCCAGATCTACGGCCGCTCGCCGCGGGAGGAGCGGGCGAACGCCATCCTGCGCGGCGTGCCGATGCCCGAACGGCCGGTGCGCCAGAAGGTCCCTGCTTAAGGTCCCACTTGACGGACGCATCCCAGCTTTGCTGCGCTGCGGTATCTGGGGACTCGCTTCGGAGGACCGATCTGTGCATAGTCCGCGACTTCGCGTAACGGCATCCCGGACCCGAATGCCCGTAGACCGGACCTGGCAGCCCGCTTCGGCCGCCGACCGCCTCGCCGCTGAGACCCCTAGCACCCCATGACCCGATTCTATGTGACCGGCACCGACACCGGTGTCGGCAAGACCCTCGCCTGCGCCTGCCTGGCCACCGCCTGGGACGCCGACTATTGGAAGCCGGTGCAGACCGGCCTGGCCGAGAAGCCGGCGGACACCGCGACCATCGCCGCCCTGACCGGCCTGCCGGCCGAGCGGCTGCAGAAGCCGACCTACGCCTTCCAGGCGCCGCTGGCCCCCGTGGCCGCCGCGGCGCTGGAGGAGAGCGAGATCGACCCGGCGACGCTGACCCCGGCCTATTCGCCGCGGCCGCTGCTGATCGAAGGCCCCGGCGGCGGCCTGATGGTGCCGCTGGACTGCTCGACCCTGGCGATCGACCTCTTGGGGGTGTGGCGCTTCCCGACCATCGTGGTGGCCCGCAGCGGCCGCGGCACGATCAACCACACGCTGCTGACGATCGAGGCGCTGCGCAGCCGCAAGATCCCGATCGCCGGCGTGGTGATGAACGGTCCGCTGAACGCCGGCAACCGCGCCGCGATCGAGAAGCATGGCGGCGTGCCGGTGATCCTGGAGATCCCGGAGCTGCCGAAGGTCACCCGCGCGGTGATCGAGGAGCTGTCGCACGCCGTCCCGCCGCTGGGCGAGATCGTGTCGGAGGCGGTGGCCGCGGCCTGAGACCGCCATCGCTCCCAACACCGTCATTGCGAGCGTAGCGAAGCAATCCAGGGGCCAGTGCGAACCGGCCCCTGGATTGCTTCGTCGGCTCCGCCTCCTCGCAATGACGGCGAGGAGGTTGGGAAATGCAACGGGCGCCCCGAAGGCGCCCGTTTTCGTTGCGGCCGAGCGAAAACCTCAGTCCAGCGACTCGTCCATGGCGAAGCCACCGCGGCCGTCGAGGGTGAAGCGGCCCTCCTGCATAGCCTTGACCCAGCGGGCCGAGCGCTCGAGCCCGCCGAAGGCGAACAGGTGCAGCTGGGCCAGGCCGCAGCCCGGCTCCTTGGCGCGGTAGTCGGCCAGCTCGGTCAGCAGCTTGTCGGGCACCGACACCGAGGCCAGCTTGGCGATGTTCATCGCCTGCCGGGTCAGGAACCGCATCGACGGGCCGACGCCGCACATCGCGGCATAATGGATCAGGCTCTTCAGCTTGGCCGGGCCGGCCAGGCCGAGATGGATCGGCAGCGCGTTGCCGGCGCGGCGCAGCGCGCGGTCCCAGGCGATGATCGCCTCGGCGTCGAAGCAGAACTGCGTGGCGATGTAGAGGTCGGTGCCGGTCGCCTTGGCATAGGCGTTCTTCTCGGCGACGGCGCGGGCGATTTCCTCCGCCGGGATGTCCTTGCTGCCCTCGGGGTGGCCGGCGACGCCGATGGTCCGGACGCCGTGCCGCTGCAGCAGGCCGGTCTCCAGCACCTGCATCGACCGGTCGAACGGGCCGACGGGCGACGACACGCCGCCGCCGATCACCAGCACCTGGTCGACCCCGGCCTCGCCGGCGAGGCGGCGGAGGTAGTCGTCGAGCTGGGCCCGGCTCTCCAGGCTGCGGGCGGCGATATGCGGCACCGGCACCAGGCCCTCGCCGCGCAGCCGCGCCGCGGTCTGCACGATCTCGCCGAGATCGGCGCCCGGCAGCATGGTGATGTAGACGCGGGTGCCGGCCGGCAGATGCGCGCTGAAGCTGGCGGTCTTGGCGGCGATGGCGGGCGCGGTCTCGATCGAGAGGTCGCGGAACAGGTCGACCACCGCCGTCTTCGGCGTCGGCAGCGAGACAACCTTGGCGCCCGACCGATTGAACCCCAGCATTCACCGTCCTCCGTGAGCACGGCGCCATCACCGGCGCTTGGGTGACAACATGGTGATGCCGGGGGCTTCGCGCTGCGTCGCGGACGACCGGAACTGTCCGGAAGGCGACACCGCGGCGTGATTGCGACAGGCTGCGGCGGCCATGGTATCCCCATGTCCGAAATGGTCGGCTGGTGACCTGGGCCAGCGATGATGGAGAACCGGATGCGCGCCCCGCTGCTGCTGATCCCCGCTGTGCTGCTGGCCGGCGTCGCCTCGCCCGCTTTGGCCTTCGACTGCGCCAAGGCACGGACGCCGCTGGAGAAGACGATCTGCGCCGACCCCGCCGCGAGGCAGGCCGACGACGCCATGGGCGCCGCCTACATCGCGGTGCAGGCTGCGTCGGGCAAGGCCGAGAGCCAGGCGCTGCTGCGCAACCAGCGCGCCTGGCTGCAGCGGCGCCAGAGCGTCTGCCGCGACTGGAGCCAGACCGAGCCGGTCTTCGACGGCGCCTGCCTGGCGCGCGAGACCCGGGCCCGCGGCCGCCTGCTGGCCGGCTATGCGGAGCATGAGGGCCCGGGCGCCCTGCGCTTCCGCCCGACCTTCAGCGAGCGGATCGACCCGAAGCGCAAGGTCGAGGTGTCGATCGCCGTGCCGCAGCTCGCCGCCGGGGCCGAACCGGCGCCGGGGCTTGACGCGCTGCTGGGGGCGACGGCGGGGGCCGCGGACGACCCGGCCGACGACGATCCGCGCTACAGCTACGACGCCGGCTATGCGATCACCTACAACAGCGGCGAGCTGGTGTCGGTGGTGTTCGACATTTATGTCGACCACGGCGGCGCGCATGGCCAGGGCGTGCAGGCCGCCGCCAATTACAGCCCGGCACTGGGGCGGGCGCTCAAGGTCGACGACCTAGGGCATCGCCGCCCTGACCGGGCGCTGCCGCGCCCTGCTGCGGCAGGAGAAGCTGAAGCGCGGCGCCACACCCGACATGGTCGACGGCGACCTGACCGAGCAGGCGGTGGCCGACGGCATCCGTTCGATCGAGGCCTGGCAGTTCCGCGGCGACGCCGTCGCCATCCACTACGACGCCTATGCCATCGGCGCCTATGCCGAGGGGCCGTATGACTGCGTCCTGCCCTGGGCCGAGATCCGCCGGGCGGCCAAGCCGGGGGCGCCGCTGCCGAAGGGTTAGCGCCGGGCTCGCCCGCGGGTGCCAGGACGCCAGTCCTTTGGCATAGTGGGCGGCGGAAGCGGATCCGCGCATGAGGTCCGCCCGCACCGAAGGGGGACCCCATGCCCAAGACAGCGCCGCGCGCCTGCCTGGCCGCGCTCCTGACCGCCCTGCTGCTTCCCGGTGGCGGGGCCTCCGCCGAGGACCCGGCGGCCTGGCCGACCCGGCCGGTCACCGTCATCGTGCCCTTCGCGCCCGGCGGCAACACCGACCTGTTCGGCCGGCTGCTGGCCGACGAGATGACCAAGACCTTCGGCCAGCCCTTCGTGGTCGAGAACAAGCCCGGCGCCGGCGGCGGCATCGGCACCGAGGCGCTGGCCCAGGCCGAGCCGGACGGCTACACGCTGGGCATGGGCACGGTCGGCACCCATGCGATCAATCCGTGGGTGTTCAAGGATCTGGGCTATGACGCCGAGGCCGATTTCGCGCCGGTCTCCCTGGCCGCGACGCTGCCGAACCTGCTGGTGGTCAACCCGTCCTTCCCGGCCAGGTCGGTGCCGGAGCTGATCGCGCTGCTGCAGGCCGAGCCGGACAGCCACAGCTACGCCTCCTCCGGCTTCGGCACCTCGATCCACCTCGCCGCAGCGGCCTTCGAGATCCATGTCGGCTCGCACATGACGCATGTGCCCTACAAGGGCAGCGCCCAGGCGCTGGGCGACGTCGTCGCCGGCCATGTCGACATGATCTTCGACAACATCCCGACGGCGATGGAGCAGGCCCGCGCCGGCACCGTGCGGCCGCTGGCGGTGACCGGGCTGGAGCGCACGGCGGTCCTGCCGGACGTGCCGGCGATGGCGGAGTTCATCCCCGGCTTCGACATCACCTCCTGGCAGGGTCTGCTGGCGCCGGCCGGGACGCCGCCGGCGATCGTCGAGAAGCTGAGCGCCGAGACGCAGCGGATCATGCGCCTGCCCGAGATCCGGGCCCGGATCGAGCCGCTGGGCGCCAGGCCGATCGGCAGCACCGCCGCGGAGTTCACCGCCTACATCAAGAGCGAGAAGGCCCGGTACAAGCCGATCGTCGAGGCCTCCGGCGCCACCGCGCAGTAGCCGTCAGCGCTGCTCCGCCGCGATGCGCAGCCCCAGCGCGATCAGCAGGATTCCGGTGACGCCCTCGATGGCGCGGCGGATGCGCGGCCGGCGCAGCACGTCGCCGGCCCTGGCCACCGCCACGGCATAGGCGGCGAGCCAGAGGAAGGTCATCAGGCTGAAGACCAGGCCGAGGGCCAGGAAGGCGGTGAAGGCCGGCTGGCCCGCCGGCACGAATTGCGGCAGCAGGCTGGCGAAGAACACCGCCATCTTCGGGTTGCCGAGGTCGCTGACCAGCCCCTGGCGGAAGGCGGCGCCGCGGCCCAGGCGCCGCGCCGGACGGGCGGTGATGGCGGCAGATCCCAGTTCCGGCCGCCAGGCGGCGCGCAGCGCGTGCAGGCCGAGCCAGACGAGATAGGCGGCGCCGGCATATTTCACCGCCAGGAACAGCGGCTCGGACGCCACCAGCAGCGCGACGATGCCGAGGCTGGTGGCGAAGGCCCAGACCGCCTGCCCGACCGAGACGCCGAGGGCGGTGACGATGCCTCCGGCGCGGCCGCCGAGCAGGGCGTTGCGCACGGTCACCGCGGTGTCGGGGCCGGGCGTGACGATGACCAGCGCCGACACGCCGAGAAACGCCAGGACCGAACTCGCCAGCATCGCCGTCCTCCTGTTCCGCCGATCGGTCGACGGTAGCGGCGGGAGCCGAGGAGAGTCGAGTCGGCCATTCCCCAACCGTCATTGCGAGGAGGCGAAGCCGACGAAGCAATCCAGGGGCCGATGCGCAGCGGCCCCTGGATTGCTTCGCTGCGCTCGCAATGACGATATTGGGAGTTGCGAAGCCCCCTCACCGTCCCCCAGGCCGCACCCCGAAGCTCGCCAGGAACCCCAGCGTCCCCAGCAGCGCGGCGATGCCGAAGACCCAGGTGGCGGCGTGGATGATCGCGGCCGGGGTCAGCGCCGCGGCCATGCCGGCCTCGTTGGCAACCAGCCCCGCCATCGCCGCGCCGATGGCATAGCCGCCGGATTGCAGCGTCGGCAGCAGGGCCGAGGCGGAGTCGCGCTCGCCGGGCCGCGCCGCCTCCATCACCGCCTGGCTGAGGAAGGCCCAGGAGATGCCGAAGCCGGTCCCGATCAGCACCTGGCACAGCATCAGCAGCCAGGGCTGGCCGGTGACCAGCGCCGCCATCACCCCGAGCAGGCCGAGGGCCAGCAGGGCCGGCCCGAGGCGGATCAGCCGGCGCTGCGCCTGCGGCCGGACGATGCCGGCGACCAGCACGGCCGAGCCGCTCCAGGACAGCGCCATCAGGGCGCTGACATAGCCGGCCATGGTCGGGCCGTAGCCCCAAAGATGCTGGATGGTGATGTTGAGATAGACGGTGGTGGCGGCCTGGGCCACCGGCATCAGCAGCACCACCCACAGGCCGGCGCCGACCGTGGACCCGAAGGTGAAGGCGTCGGACGGGAACAGCCGGTCGCGGCTGCGCCGGTCGGCCAGCACCACGGCGGCCAGCAGCAGCAGCGCCCCGGCGACGCAGGCCGCCGCCTGCCAGCTGTGCGGCACGATGCCGGCGACCGAGACCAGCATGATGCCGGCGGCGCAGCCGGAGAGGCGCAGCACCGGCACAGTGCCGCCGCCGCGCCGGTCGTCCTCGGCCGGCACCACCAGCCCGACCAGGGCGATGAAGATCGCGATCAGCGGCACATTGACCAGGAAGGCGGCGCGCCAGGACACATGCTCGGTCAGCACGCCCGACAGCAGCGGCCCGCCGAAGGCGGCGGCGGCCCAGACGATCGCCTCCGCCCCGAACACCTTGGGCATCAGCCGCGACGGGAACATCTCCGGGATCAGAGCGTAGCAGACGGCGGCGACCACCCCCTCCCCCGCGCCCTGGAACAGCCGGCCGACCAGCACCACCGGCATCGACGGGGCGAAGCCGCAGACCAGCGTGCCGGCCAGGAAGGCCAGCGCCGCCAGCAGCAGCGCCGGCCGGGTGCCGAGGCGCTGCTTCAGCATCGCCGCGGCGGCGCCGCCGACGATGGCGGCGACCAGATAGACGGTGAAGGCCCAGCTGATCAGCCCGACGCCGCCGAGCTCGGTCACCGCGGTGGGCAGGGAGGTCGAGACCAGGAAGGTGTTGAGCGCGTAGAGCGCCACGCCCAGGCACAGCGTGGCGACGGTCGCGGCATAGCGCCGGGTCAGCAGCTCGCCCCACCGGCCGTCGATCGTCTCCTCCATGACCCGCTCTTTTTTGCAAGTTTATTCTTGTTATATCCAACCGGTCGAAAGAGCAACCGCTTTGCGGCTCCGCGGCCGGCGGCACCAACGGGCCGACGGAGATGAGGTCGAACGCCATCAACCCCGTCGGCTATGGCGACGGATCATGCCGGTGATCGGCTGCTGCGCGAGCGCGTGGGGCGGGACGTGCGCGAGTTCCAGGCCGGCCTGCGCCGTCTCCTCCTCTCCTGGAGGCCCGTGCCCCTACCCCGGCCGGGCGATCCGGTACAGCACATGCGGCCGCAGCGTGTCGCCCGGCGGCACGGTGACGTCCTCGAAATCGCCGCCGGCGACATGGGCCAGGCCCAGCCGCTCCATGGCGCGGCGCGACGGGGTGTTGATGGCGGAGGTGTAGCCGATCACCGCCGGCAGGCCGAACCGGGTCCAGGCGGCGTCGAGGCAGGCCAGCCCGATCTCGGTGGCATAGCCCTGGCGCCAGAAGGCGCGGCCCAGGATCCAGCCGATCTCGGCCGGATGATGCCCCGGCACCTCGGGGCCCGGGCGCGACAGCCCGGCGCCGCCGACCAGCGCGCCGTCTTCCTTGCGCTCGACCGCGACGAAGCCGAAGCCGTCCTGTGCCAGCGCGGCCGCCGCCTCGTCGATCACGGCGCCGGTCTCGGCCGGCGTCAGCACGCTCGGATAGTAGTAGCGGCGGACCTCCGGATCGGCGTTGATCGCGGCGAAGCCCGCGCGGTCGCGGTCCTCCCAGGGACGCAGGATCAGCCGGGGAGTCTCGAGTCGCATGATCGATGCTCCGCCCGGCCGGAGACCGGAGGGGTCTCTTATTCCAGCATCCCGAGGGCCTGCTTGTAGAGGTCGAGCAGCTCTTCCTGCTCGCGCCGGTCATCCTGCTCCATCTTCCGCAGGCGGATGATCTGGCGGATGATCTTGGCGTCGAAGCCGGTGCCCTTGGCCTCGGCATAGACATCCTTGATGTCGCCCGCGATCCCCGCCTTCTCCTCCTCGAGCCGCTCGATGCGCTCGATGAACGACTTCAGGCGATCCGCGGCGATACCACCGACATCCGACATGGCAGGTCCTCAACAGGGTCTTTCAGGGCGCGGGACCATAAAGCGGCCGGGCCGGCCCGGCAAGCGGCCTGTCCCGGCCCAGCGCCGGCGCGGGGGTCCGGGTGATGGGAGTCACGTTTGGTCGGCCCGATTCGCCTTCCCCAATCGTCATGGCGAGCCCCGAAGGGGCGTGGCCATCCAGGGCCGCTCGCACCGGCCCCTGGATGGCCACGTCGCTACGCTCCTCGCCATGACGAGGTGGTGGGACCGCCGACGAGAGACGCCGCCCCTCAGTGCTTGTTCGCCGCGTCGAACGCCTGCTTCTGGCCGGCCGAGGCGTCCTTCTGGTGCCTGGCCTTCCAGCTCTCATACGGCTCGCCATAGACGATCTCGCGTGCCTCGGCGTCCGGCAACGGAATGCCCCGCTGCTCCGCCGCCTCGCGGTACCAGCGCGACAGGCAGTTGCGGCAGAAGCCGGCCAGGTTCATCAGGTCGATGTTCTGCACGTCGGTGCGCTGGCGCAGATGCTCGACCAGGGTGCGGAAGGCGGCGGCCTCCAGCTCGGTGCGGGTCTTAGCGTCGATCTCGGTCATGACTGTGTCCACGGGTTCCGGAATTCAGATGTAGGGCGTCAGGCCGCTGCCTCCAGCCCCTCCTTGGTCTCCAGGATCAGCCGGTCGACCACGCGGCGCAGCGCCTCGGCCTCGTCAGCGCCGCCGGCCAGGGCCTCGTAATAGGCCGCGAGCTGGCGGTGGGCGGAGGTGCCGCGGGCCAGGATGGTGCGCGCGTTGGCGATCTCGGCCTCGCAGCCCAGCGCCGCCGCATCCTCCGCCACCATCACCAGCACCTCCTCCAGCAGCTCGGCATAGGGCACCAGCTTGCCCTTGCCCCAGTCGATCAGCCCTTCCTCGAAGCCGTAGCGCATGGCGCGCCAGCGATTCTCCTCGATCAGCACGCTGCGGTAGCGGCGCCAGGCGATGTTCTGGGCGCGCAGGCGCCACAGCATGCGCAGCAGGCACTGGTAGAGGGCGGCGACCGTCAGCCCGTCCTCGACCCGGGTGCAGACATCGGTGACCCGCATCTCCAGCGTCGGGAAGCGGGCGGAGGGGCGGATGTCCCACCAGATCTTGCTGCCGTCCTCGATCACCCCGGCCTGGACCAGCGCCGCCAGCGCCGCCTCGTATTCGCCATAGCTCTGGAACTCCTCCGGCATGCCGGTGCGCGGCAGCTCCGAGAACACGGCCAGGCGGTAGGATTTCAGCTTGGTGTCGGTGCCCTGCCAGAATGGCGAGGAGGTGGTCAGCGACAGCAGATGCGGCAGGAAGTACCGGATCTGCCGCATCAGGTCGATGCGCAGATTCGGGTCCTCGATCCCGGCATGGACATGGGTGCCGCAGATCAGCAGGCGCCGCACCGGCACGCCGAGGTCGCGCGCCAGCTGGTCGTAGCGGCTGCGGTCGGTGTGCTTCTGCGGCCGCCAGGTGCCGAAGGGGTGGGTCGAGGCCGCGATCAGCGCCAGGCCGTGCCGCTCCGCCTCCTCCACCACCGAGCGGCGCAGCCGGGTCAGCTCGGTCCGCGCCTCGGCGATGCTGCGGCACACCGGGGTGCCGACCTCGACCTGGCAGCGGAAGAATTCGCGGGCGACGGCGCCCTCGTGCCGGTTCTCCAGCGCCTCCACCAGCTCCGGCGGCGGGTCGGGCACCAGGTCGCGGCTGACCGGGTCGACCAGCAGGTACTCCTCCTCGATGCCGAGGGTGAGGGCGGGTTCGGTCATGCGACGGCCTGCAGGGGCTGGTACAGGGCCGGGTCGGCCAGGATCGGGGCGAAGATCTCGGCCATCCGGTCGGCCCAGGCCGCGGCCGCCGCATCGGCGGCGATCAAATCCTGCCGCATCTCGATCAGCACATGCGGCAGGCCGCGCGGCTCGGCGTGGTGATGGATGGTGTAGCCGTGCTCGTTGCGGCCGGAATAGGGCTGGTTGTCGCCGACCGTGATCTCCGGGTCGCGGCGCAGTGCCTCCATCAGCGGCAGCGGGATGCGGCCGTCGTCGCGCCACAGCACCCCGACCTGCCAGGGCCGGGCGAAGCCGCGCATCACCGGCGTGAAGCTGTGCAGCGACAAGAGGGCCGGGGCCGGGCAGCGCGCGGCGATCCGGTCCAGCTGCGCGGCGATGGCGTCGTGATAGGGGAGGAAGAAGGCGTCGGCCCGCGCCGCCTCGTCCTCGGGCGTCAACCTGGCGTTGCCGGGCACGATCGCGCCGTCGCTGATGGCGCAGATCGAGGTCGGGTCGTCGAGCTGCCGGTTGGGGTCGAGGATCAGCCGCGAATAGCGGTGCAGCAGCAGCGTCGCGTCCAGCCGCTCGGCCAGCCGGCGGGAGAACGCCTCGATGCCGATATCGTAGGCGACATGGCGGTCGAGCGCCCCGGGATCGACGCCGAGCGTGCCGAGGGATTTCGGGAAGGCGCGGCCGGCATGGTCGGCGACCAGCAGGGCGCAGGCCTTGCCGTCGGGGTTCACCAGCTCGAAGGGCGGCGGGTCGTCGGGTCCGAGGAGCATCATCGCCGAGACCCTAGCAGGGCGCCGCGAGGCTGTGGAGAGCGCGACGCAACGCCAGGGTGCGCTCGCCAGAATTGTCAGACATGATATGACTGAGGCGACCAACCCGTCACGCCAGCCGAGGTGACATCATGACCACCCTTTCCGCCCTGCCCGTCTTCCCGGATCTCGCCGGCAAGGCCGTCCTGATCACCGGTGCCAGCACCGGCATCGGCGCCGCCGCCGCACGCGCCTTCGGCCAGAACAAGGCCAGGGTGGCGGTGAACTACAATTCCAGCCGCGAGGCGGCGGAGGCGGTGGTCGCCGATATCAAGGCCGCCGGCGGCGAGGCGATCCTGGCCCCGGGCGACGTGACCAAGCCCGAGACGGCGCAGCTTCTGATCGAGCAGACCGTCGCCGCCTTCGGCCGGCTGGACGTGCTGGTCAACAATGCCGGCGCGCTGGTCAAGCGCACCCCGGTCGCGGAATACACCGACGAGTTCGTCGACGCGGTGCTGGACGTCAATGTCCGCCACGTCGTCCGCTTCATGCGCGAGGGCGCGGTGCAGATGCGCAAGCAGGGCGGCGGCGGATCGATCATCAATCTCAGCTCGATCGCGGCGCGCCACGGTGGTGGCCCGGGCTCGGTGATCTACGCCGCGGCCAAGGGCTTCGTCGCCGTCGCCACCCGCGGCTGGGCCAAGGAGCTGGCGAAGGACAGCATCCGGGTCAACGCGATCTCCCCCGGCGTCATCACCACCCCGTTCCACGAGCGCTTCTCGACCGCGGAGCAGCTGGCGGCGATGCAGGCGACCATCCCGATGAACCGGCTGGGGACCTCCGAGGAGTGCGCCGCCGCCTTCCTCTACCTCGCCTCCGAGGCCGCCGGCGGCTACGTCACCGGCCAGATGATCGAGATCAACGGCGGCCAGTACATGCCGTGAGGCCTGAGCCAGGACACTCGCACACCATCCCTCACCGTCATTGCGAGGCGGCGAAGCCGACGAAGCAATCCATCGGTCCGCAAGAGCGGCTGCATGGATTGCTTCGCTACGCTCGCAATGACGGTTCCGGGAAGTCTGAAAAGGTCTCGCAAGCGGGAGAGGCAACGCTCCCGTCACTTCCAGTCGGTGCTGCTGCTCTCGCCATTCAGGAAGGGCATCACCGTCGCCGGCAGCTGCGGCGACAGGAAGATGTCGTAATGGGTGACGCCGGGCAGGATCGCCAGGCGGTTCTTCGACATGTGCTCGCGCTGCCAGCCGGCGTCGCGCAGCCCGCCGCCGAGCAGCTGGTAGAACTTCACCACATGCTCCGGCCGGTACATGTCGCTGTCGCCGAAGACCAGCATCACTGGCATGGTCAGCTTCGGCACATCCGCGGAGAAGTCATAGGGCTTGCGCATCAGCGCGCCCATGGCGTCGAGCAGCCGCGGGAAGTCCTCCGGCTTCGGCGCCACCGCGACATAGGAGGTGTACATCGGCGTGTTCTTCATCATCTCGGCCATGCCGGCGCCGACCGCGGCCTGCTGCGGCAGCATCTCCGGATAGAAGCCGTCCTGGGCGTAGCCGGCCGAGACCAGGGCCAGGCGGCGCACCATCTCCGGATGCTGCACCGCCAGCTGGAAGGCGACGCCGCCGCCCAGCGAGTAGCCCAGCACGTCGGCCTTCCCGATGCCGATCTGCCGCAGCACCGACGCCATGTCTGCGCCCATCGCCACCAGGTCGATCGGCCGGTCGCCCAGCGGCGTGCGGCCATGGCCCTGCAGGTCGACGGCGATGACCTGGCGCTTCGCCGCCAGCGCCGGCAGCAGCGGCCGGAACATGTCGATCGAGCCGAGGCCGCCATGCAGCAGCAGCAGCGGCTCTCCCTGGCCCTGGACCTCGTAGTAGTAGCTGATGCCGCCGGCCTCGGCATGGCCGCTGCGGATGGCCGCGTCCTGGGCGCGGGCGGCGGGCGCGGCGGCCAGCGCCGCCATCGCGAGAACACCGGACAGGATCGTCTTCAGCATGTCGGGCTCCATCCCTGGCTGGCGGATCGCTGTCCGCCGTGATGCGATGGCCCAAGGACGCCGCCGCCCGGGCGGCCCCGACATCGGCCCTGAAAAAAGTTCAGAGACCGTTTGGAAATGCGCTGGCGTGAGTCGGCCGGCGGCGGCTTCGAGAACCGGAGCGCAGCGGACGTTATAGTCCGTGAGCACCGGAAGCGCAGAAGCCGCCGTCAGACGGCCGCGCCAGTAGCATTTACGGACGGTCTCAGGGCGTTTCGTAGACGAAGATCCGCGATTGGCCGTCCTCCGGCATCGCGGTCAGCCGCAGCCCCTCCTGCGTCGCCTCGACCAGCACCGGGTTGCGGGTCATGGCAGTGCCGTCCTCGGTCCACAGCAGCACCGGCACCTGGAAGGTCGGCCGGCCGGCGGCGAGGTCGACGATCTCGATCCCGCCCAGGCCGAAGACCGGCGCATCCGGCGTGCGGCGGAACTCGGTGATGCCGGTGCAGATGGCGCGGCCGACCGGCAGATAGGCGCAGTCCTGGTAATCGAGATAATGCTCGGGGTTCAGCGTGACGGTCGGCGGCGTCGAGGCGTCGACCTTGCCCTCGGCGTCCAGGCGCCAGGTGTAGAAGCGGCGCGAGCCCCAGCTGACGCCGTGCAGCGTGTTGTGATCGGTGTCGTGCACCAGCCCGCCGATGTGGTCGTCGGCGCGGCCGACCTCCACCGCCTCCAGGGTCTTCGGGTCGACCCGGTACAGGATCGAATGGCTGTTCGGCCGGTATTCGGCGACCGGCACCCACAGCCAGCGCCCGTCATAATCGACGCCGCCGGGATGGTAGATCGAGCCTTCGCCGATCGTGGCATGGCCGACCTGCCGGCCCTGGGCGTCGAGCTTGAACAGATGCCCGGTGCCCTGGCCGGCATCGCGGTCCATGCCGTCCCTGGGCTGGTCGTAGCGCTTGGTCGGCACGGTGATCTCGACCGAGGAGAAGACCAGCGCGTCGCCGGTGCGGGCGAAGCCCTGCGGATGATAGGTCTGGAACGGCACCGGGATGGTCTCGACCAGCCGCCAAGGGGTCGAGCGCGACAGCCCCTCGATCCGCTGGCCCAGCATGTCGGGACCGGCCGCGAGAGCGGTGGCTGCGGTGGCGGCGGCCAGGAGGATCCCGGCGGCCGGGGCGGCGAAGCGATGCATGGCGAATCCCCCATTGTGCGGCGGGCGCATCCTGCCGCCGCGCCGTGACGGTTTGATGATGGCATGCCATCGCCCGGCCGGCCCGCGCGGCGCGCCGGTCTCCCCTGCGCGCCCCGCCATGGCCGGTGAAGGGCCAGGCGGACTAAGCCGCCGCATCATGAGCGAGGCCGTCCTGTCCCCCTCCCCCGCCCAGCGCTTGGCGCTGCCCGCCCTGCTTCTGGGCGGGCTGGCGATCGGCAGCTCGCCGATCTTCGTGCGGTTGTCGGAGGTCGGGCCGGTGACGACGGCGGTGTGGCGCACCGCCCTGGCGCTGCCGATCCTGTTCCTGTGGTACCGGGCGGAGCGGGCGCGCGGCGAGGCGGCGCGGCCGGGGAGCCTGGCCGACTGCATCGCCCTGGTCCTGCCCGGCCTGTTCATCGCCGCCGACCTGGTGGCCTGGCACTGGGCGCTGACCATCACCTCGGTCGCCAACGCCACTCTCTTGGCCAATCTGGCGCCGATCTTCGTCACCCTGGGCGCCTTCGCCCTGTTCGGCACGCCGATCCGCCCGATCTTCGCCGCCGGCCTGGCCGTGGCCATCGCCGGCGTGGTGGTACTGAAGGGCGGCGGCTTCGGCGACGGCCACCTGGCCGGCGACGGCCTGGCCGCGCTGGCCGCCGTGTTCTACGGCGGCTACATCCTGGCGGTCGGCCGGCTGCGCGACCGCTTCTCCGTCGCCACCATCATGCTGTGGACCAGCGCCGTCGCCGCCGCGGCGACGCTGCCGCTGGCGCTGCTGATGGAGCCGGTGTTCCTGCCCTCGACCCTGTATGGCTGGGCCGTGCTGCTGGGCCTGTCCTGGGTCTCGCAGGTCGCCGGGCAGAGCCTGATCACCTACGCCCTGGCCTGGCTGCCGCCGGCCTTCTCCTCCCTCACCCTGCTGATCCAGCCGGTCGCGGCCGCCGCCCTGGCCTGGATCGTCCTTGCCGAGCCGCTGGGCCCGCTGCAGGGGCTGGGCGGCGCCCTGGTGCTGGCCGGCATCCTGCTGGCGCGGAAGGCCTGACCGATGACCGAGGCCCGCCTCACCCTCAGCCTGCTGCCGGAGACGCTGGCCGTGGCCCGGCTGCCGGCCGGCGCGGCGCTGCCCGGCTGGGTCGACTGGTCCGACCCCTTCGTCACCGTCAGCCGCACCCGCGACGAGCTGTCGGTCGTCTGCCCCGAGGCGCGGGTGCCGGCGGAGACGCGGGCCGAGCGCGGCTGGCGCGGCTTCAAGGTCGAGGGGCCGCTGGACTTCGCCCTGACCGGCATCCTGGCCCGACTCGCGGCGCCGCTGGCCGAGGCCGGCATCAGCATCTTCGCGATCTCGACCTACGACACCGACTACCTGCTGGTCCGGACGGGCGACCTGGAGGCCGCGACGTCGGTGCTGCAGCGGGAAAACACGGTGCGTGTCTGAGCCGCAACACCGGCCGCGAAGACCGGGATTTCCGCGGAGAACCGGGCCGCGACGAAATATTAAGTCCGCGTAATATCCGAATCTCCGCGCACTTTCGACGTTGGCGAAGGGCCGCGGATATGGTTTCTTCCCGGCGGTCGGCGCGGCCGGGCCGAGGGACGGATCAACCGTGCCCGGGCCTGGCGACGCCGGCCCGTGATCCGGGAGTTCAGCCATGCCCAAGAAGCGCCCGTCGTTCCGCCGCACGCGCCAGACCAAGATCGTCGCCACGCTGGGGCCCGCCACCAGCTCGGCCGAGGCGATCCGCAAGCTGTTCGAGGCGGGCGTCGACGTCTTCCGGCTGAACTTCAGCCATGGCAAGCAGGAGGACCACGCCGCCCGGCTGGCCCTGATCCGCGAGGTCGAGCGCGACTTCGACCACCCGATCGCGGTGATGGCCGACCTGCAGGGCCCGAAGCTGCGCCTCGGCACCTTCGCCGACGGCCCGGTCAAGCTGACCGAGGGCCAGAGCTTCCGCCTGACGCTGCAGCAACGCGCGGGCGACGCCACCGGCGTGACCCTGCCGCATCCCGAGATCTTCGCCGCGCTGGAGCCCGGGCAGGCCCTGCTGCTGGACGACGGCAAGGTGCGCCTCAAGGTCGTCGATTGCGGCCCGGACTTCGCCGACACCGTGGTCGAGGCCGGCTCCCGCCTGTCCGACCGCAAGGGCGTCAACGTGCCGAACGCGGTGCTGCCGCTGTCGCCGCTGACCGAGAAGGACCGCGAGGATCTGCGCTTCGCCCTCGACATCGATGTCGACTGGGTGGCGCTGTCCTTCGTGCAGCGGCCGGAGGACATCGCCGAGGCGCGCAAGCTGATCGCCGGCCGCGCCCAGGTGATCGTGAAGCTGGAGAAGCCGGCCGCGATCCAGCATCTGGACGAGCTGGTCGAGCTGACCGACGCGGTGATGGTCGCCCGCGGCGACCTGGGTGTCGAGATGCCGGCCGAGGACGTGCCGTCGCTGCAGAAGCGGATCATCCGCGCCTCGCGCCAGGCCGGCAAGCCGGTGATCGTGGCGACCCAGATGCTGGAAAGCATGATCATGTCCCCGACACCGACCCGGGCCGAGGCCTCCGACGTCGCCACCGCGGTGTTCGACGGCGCCGACGCGGTGATGCTGTCGGCCGAGACCGCCTCGGGCGAATACCCGGTCGACGCGGTGATGATGATGGACCGCATCGCCCGGCGGGTGGAGACGGACCCGATCTACCGCACCATCCTCGACGCGGTGCATTACGACCCGGAGAACACGGCCGCCGACGCCATCACCGCCGCGGCGCGGCAGGTGGCGCACACCATCGGCGCGGTGGCGATCGCGACCTACACCACCTCGGGCTCGACCACGCTGCGCGCGGCGCGCGAGCGGCCGGAGGTGCCGATCCTGTGCCTGACCTCGAACCTGCAGACCGCCCGCCGCATGGGCCTGTGCTGGGGCGTGCATTCGGTGCACACCGAGGATGTCAGCAGCTTCACCGAGATGGTCGGCAAGGCCTGCCGCCTGGCCAAGCATGACGGCATCGGCACCGCCGGGCAGCGCATCGTGGTGACCGCCGGCGTGCCCTTCGGCACCCCCGGCAACACCAATGTGCTGCGCATCGCCTGGATCGAGGACTGAGCCCCATCGATAATGCACCTGGCGTGGCCGTCTGCTGGCGATTTTTCCGCTTCCGGTGCTCACGGGCCTTCATGCCCGCTGCGCTCCGGTTCTCAAAATCGCCACCAGCCAACTCACGCCAGCGCATTCTCGAAGGGGCTCAGATTTAGATGACCGACACCCCGCTCGCCGCCAACCAGGCCTTCTACGCCGCCCTCGCCCAGGGCGATGCCGCCGCGATGGAGGCGCTGTGGTCACGGCGGCAGCCGGTGGCCTGCATCCATCCGGGCTGGCCGGTGCTGGCGGGGCGCGAGGCGGTGATGAAGAGCTGGGCGTCGATCCTGCGCGACCCGCCGCGCATCGCGGCCGAGACGGCGCGGGTGCTGGATTACGGCGACAGCGCCGTGGTGCTGTGCATCGAGAAGATCGGCGACAACCGCCTGGCCGCCACCAATGTGTTCATCCGCGAGCCCGACGGCTGGCGGATGGTGCACCACCAGGCCGGCCCGACCCGCGAGGCCGCCACCCCGGCCAAGCCGTCCGGCACCATCCACTGAGCGGCGGGTCGTCGCGGGCGCCGCATACCGACGCCCGGCCTATAAGCCCGTCATGGCGAGCCCCGCAGGGGCGTGGCCATCCAGGGCAGCTCGCAACGGCCCCTGGATGGCCACGTCGGCTTCGCCTCCTCGCCATGACGGGAAGAAAGTCGGAAGGGTCGATCTCGCAAACCGGCCGGCCTCAGATCGGGTCGCCGGCCTGGAGCTTCCTGAGCTGCTCAAGCTGCTCTCGGGCCGTGGCCATCTGCGGGTCGATCGCCAGCACGCGCTGATAGGCGTCGATCGCGCCGGGGATGTCGCCGAGCTTGATCCGGCACAGGCCGAGCCCCGACAGCGCGCCGAAATGGCGGGGCTCGCGCGCCAGCACCTGGTCGATATCGGCGACCGAGCCGCGGATGTCGCCGCGCAGATAGCGCGCCGTCGCCCGGCGGTTCCAGCCCTCGGCATAGGCGGGGTCGCGCTGGATCACCGCGCTGAAGGCGGCCTCGGCCACGGCGTAGTCCTGATCCCCCATCGCGGTGTTGCCGCGCTCCAGCAGCCCCGGCACGTCCGGATCGCTGCCGTCATAGGCCAGCCAGACCTGCCAGATCTGGATCTGCAGCGCCGGCTCCTCCTCCGGCGCCGCCGACTTCAGCTGGGCGAACAGCGCATCCAGCCGGGCGGCGCGGTCCTGGGCCAGGGCCGGCACGGCGATGGCGAGCAGGAAAGCCGACAGCAGCAGGGCGAGACGGCGCATTGGAAAGAGATCGGTCCGATCCGGCCGCCCGGCAAGAGGCGAAGCCGGCCCGAACCGGTGCTTAAAGCGGGTAGCCGGCGAGATATTTGCGCATCCGCGCCGCCTGGCTCTGCGCCGGGGCGTAATGCGGGTCCAGCGCCAGCACCCGCTCGAAGGCGTCGAGCGCGGCCCGGTGGTCGCCCTGCACCGTCCGGCACAGGCCCCGGCCGAACAACGCCCCGAAATGCCGCGGCTCCAGCGCCAGGACGCGGTCGATGTCGCGCAGCGCGCCGTCGCAGTCGCCGCGCAGGAAGCGCGCCACCGCGCGGCGGTCCCAGCCCTCGATGAAGTCCGGTGCCCGCTCCACCACCCCGGTGAAGGCGGCCTCCGCCACCGGGTAGTCGCGCTGCTGCAGGGCGGCGTTGCCGCGCCGCATCAGGTCCGGCACCAGTGGATCGGCCCCCTCATAGTCCAGCCACAGGATCCAGATCTGCCGCTCCAGCCGCTGCGCCTCCGCCCCGTCGGCGGCGGTCCGCAGCTGGTCGAGAAGAGAATCGAGACGAGTCGGCGTGTCCGCCGCCGAGAGGGTCCCGCACGGCGCCGCAAGGATGGCCACAGCCAGGGCCAGGATGCGCAGCGCCTTCATAAACAGAAGATTGAGCCCCGTTGCTGAGAAGACAATCTCAAAAAATGCAGCAAGAGATGCAGCGGGCGGTGCATTGTCCTGCGTCCGGCGCAGGGGTCGCGATCGGCATCGCCGCCCGCTATAATCGCCCGGTCGATCGGATCGCTTCCGCCGGCCACGCAGGACTCCTCGCTCGAAGCTCGCCTGCGTTCTCGTGCCCAGCTTCGGGCGATCGCTTCCGACACGGCCTGCCATGTCCTCCCTGCCCGGCCGGCGCCTGCTGCCGCTGATGCTCGTGATGTTCCTGATCGGCGGCGCCGAGGTGGTGGCCGGCCCGATGATGGCGCCGATGGGCGACAGCTTCGCCGTGCCCGCGGCGCGGATCGCCTGGCTGCCCGCCAGCTATGCCCTGGTCTACGCCGCGATGGCGCCGCTGCTGGGCCCGCTGTCCGACCGGCTGGGGCGCAAGGCGCTGCTGCTGCCCGCTTTGGTCGGCTTCGGCATCGCCAATGCCGGGATCGCGCTGGCGCCGGTCTTCGCCATGGCGCTGCCCTGCGCCGCTTTGGCAGGGCTGAGCGCCGCGGCGATGGCGCCCAACGCCGTGGCCATCGTCGCCGATACCGTCGACGCGCCGCGCCAGCCCGCCGCCATGGGCCGGATCCTGGCCGGCCTGACCGTCAGCTTCGTCCTGACCCCGGCCGGCGCCGCCCTGGTCGCGGCGCGGCTGGACTGGCGCGTCGCCTATGCCGCGATGGCCGTGGGCGCCCTGCTGGCCGCCGCCGCCGTCGCCGCCATGCCCTTGCCGCGGCCGGAGGCGCGGCCGCATGCCGGCGTCGCCGTCAGCATCGGCGCGGCGTTCCGCCAGGCCGGGGCCGCGCCGCGACTGGCCGCCACCTTCCTGTGGCTCGGGGTCTCGATCGGCGTGATCACGGTGATGGCCGAGATCCTGCGCCGCCGCTACGGCCTGCCGATCGAGGCGCTGGGCCTGGCGCTCGGCCTGTTCGGCCTGGTCACCATCGCCGGCAACCTGCTGATCCCGGTGGCGGTGCGCCGCCTGGGCAGCCCGTCGCGGGCGGTGCTGGCGGGCATCGCCGGCACCCTGGCCGGCATCCTGGCGCTCGGCGTGCTGCCGCCCCTGCCGGCGCCGCTGGCCGTGGCGGCCGCGGCGCTGTGGGCACTGGGCTACGGCGTCGCCGGGCCGACGCATCAGGCCGTGCTGGCGGGGATGGCGGCATCGCTGCGCGGCACCACCGTCGCCCTGACCGCCAGCCTGGTCAATCTGGGCATTGTCGTCGTCGCCTTTGGCGCCGGGCGATTCTTCGATACGCTGGGGATCGAGGCGACCATCGGCGTCGCCGCGGCCGGGGTGGCGGCGGGCTTCGCCGTGCTGCTGGCGGCGGAGCGACGGCGCCCGGTCGCGACATAGGGTCTTTCGGCCGCGCCGGCGGAACCAAGCCGGCCTTCATTCCTTCCCTGGGCTGTGACCACACAGCGGAGACCGAGATGGTGTCACTGACAGGGCATCCCGATGCCGTTCCCACCCCGGACGCCGACGGCGCCGAGGGACGCGCCGCCGGCAAGCAGCCGCGGGCGCACGCCGAGGGACGCTTCAAGGGCCCCGCCGGGCGGATCGAGGATTACGCGATCATCGGCAATTGCCGCACCACGGCGCTGGTCGGCCGCGACGGGTCGATCGACTGGCTGTGCCTGCCGCGCTTCGATTCCGACGCCGTCTTCGCCCGCCTCTTGGGCGACACCGAGAACGGCCACTGGCAGATCGCGCCGGAGGGGGCCACCGCCGCCCGGACCCGCCGGCACTACCACGAGAACACGCTGGTGCTGGAGACCGAGTTCGAGACCGAGGCGGGCACGGTCGCGCTGATCGACTTCATGCCCTTCCCGCACCGCGAGGACGAGATCTCGATCGTCCGGCTGGTCGAGGGCCGCGGCGGCAGCGTGCCGATGCGGATGGAGGCAGCGTTCCGCTTCGACTACGGCCGCATCGTGCCGTGGGTGCGGCACCGGCCGGACGGCATCGTCGCCATCGCCGGCCCGGACGCGCTGCGCTTCCGCTCGCCGATCCCGCTGCATGGCGAGGCGATGAAGACGGTCGGCGACTTCACGGTCGAGGCCGGCGACCGGCTGCCCTTCATCCTGACCTGGTACCCGTCGCATCTGCCCGAGCCGGGCGGCATCGACCCGTTCCGGTCGCTGACCGACACCGAGACCTGGTGGCAGGGCTGGGCCCATCACTGCACCTATGACGGGCCCTATCGCGAGGCGGTGCTGCGCTCGGCCCTCACCCTCAAGGCCCTGACCTATGCGCCGACCGGCGGCATCGTCGCAGCCGCCACCACCTCGCTGCCCGAGGAGCTGGGCGGCGAGCGCAACTGGGACTACCGCTTCTGCTGGATCCGCGACGCGACCCTGACACTGTACGCCCTGCTCGGCGCCGGCTTCACCGAGGAGGCGGCGTCCTGGCGCGACTGGCTGCGCCGGGCCGCGGCCGGGCGGCCGGAGCAGCTGCAGATCATGTACGGCCTCGGCGGCGAGCGCCGGCTGACCGAGCTGGAGATCCCGTGGCTGGCCGGCTATGAGGGCAGCAAACCGGTGCGCATCGGCAACGGCGCCCACGCCCAGCTGCAGCTCGACGTCTATGGCGAGCTCTTGGACGCCATCCATGTCGCCCGCAAGAAGCACCTGACCCATCCGCACGACGCCTGGCGGGTGCAGCGGGTGCTGCTCGGCTATCTCGAGAAGATGTGGGACAAGCCGGATGAGGGGCTGTGGGAGATCCGCGGGCCCCGGCGGCATTTCGTGCACAGCAAGGTGATGGCCTGGGTCGCCTTCGACCGCTCGATCAAGGCGGTCGAGCAGTTCGGGCTGGAGGGGCCGGTCAAGGCCTGGCGGGCGTTGCGCGGCCGGATCCATGCCGAGATCTGCGCCAAGGGCTTCTCCGAGCACCGCAACAGCTTCACCCAGTCCTACGGGTCGGAGCTCCTGGACGCGGCGCTGCTGCAGATCCCGATGGTCGGCTTCCTGCCGCCGGACGACCCGCGGGTGATCGGCACGGTCGAGGCGATCGAGCGCGAGCTGACCATCGACGGCCTGGCCCGGCGCTACGAGACCGAGCACGGCGTCGACGGGCTGGCCGGCGAGGAAGGTACCTTCCTGGTCTGCAGCTTCTGGCTGGCCGACGCGCTGGCCATGATCGGCGCCACCGACCGGGCCACCGCACTCTACGAACGACTGCTCAGCCTGACCAACGATGTCGGGCTGCTGGCGGAGGAGTACGACCCGATCGTGCGGCGCCAGCTCGGCAACTTCCCGCAGGCCTTCAGCCATATCGGGGTGATCAACACCGCCCTGAACCTGGCCGAGCTCCGCGGGCCGGCCGAGGATCGCAGCCACAACGGGCATGGCACCGGCGAGCATGGCGCCCCTGCGGCCGAAGCGCAGTGAAACCGGCGGAAAGCTGCGCTAGGCTGCCGCGTCGTGTTTGAGAGACTTCCCGATGACCGCCCTGCTGGACGACACCGAGAGCACCGCCGAGCTGATGCGCCGCCTGGGCGCCGCCGCGCGCAGCGCCGCCGCCGCGCTGGCCCTGGCGCCGCGACCGCAGAAGGACGCGGCCCTCCTGGCGGCGGCGGCGGCGATCCGCGACGACCGCGACCTGATCCTGGCGGCCAATGCCGAGGACATGGAAGAGGCGCGGCGCAACGGCGTCGCCGGCTCCTTCCTCGACCGGCTGGCGCTGGACGAGAAGCGGATCGAGGCGATCGCCCAGGGGCTGGAGGCCGTGGCCGAGCTGCCGGACCCGATCGGCGACGTCCTGGCCGACTGGATCCGGCCGAACGGGCTGCGCATCCAGCGGGTGCGGGTGCCGCTCGGCGTCGTCGGCGTGATCTTCGAGAGCCGCCCCAACGTCACCGCCGACGCCGCGGCGCTGTGCCTGAAGGCCGGCAATGCCTGCATCCTGCGCTGCGGGTCGGAGAGCTTCCGCAGCTCCACCGCCATCGCCGCCGCGGTCGGCCACGGGCTGAAGAAGGCAGGGCTGCCGCGCAGCGCGGTGCAGCTGGTGCCGACCCGCGACCGCGCCGCGGTCGGCGAGCTCCTGGGCCTGACCGAGTTCGTCGACGTGGTGATCCCGCGCGGCGGCAAGTCGCTGACCGCCCGGGTCGCGGCCGACAGCCGGATCCCGGTGCTGTGGCACCTGGACGGCATCAACCACACCTATGTGCACGAGGCGGCCGACCCGGAGATGGCGCGGCGCGTCGTCTATAACGCCAAGATGCGGCGCACCGGCGTGTGCGGCGCCACCGAGACGCTGCTGATCGACCGCAGCGTCGCCGGGACGATGCTGCGGCCGATCCTGGACGATTTGATCGAGGCGGGCTGCGAGATCCGCGGCGACACCGCGGTGCAGGCGATCGACCCGCGCGTCCTCGCCGCCTCCGACGACGACTGGGACACCGAATATCTCGACGCCATCCTGTCGGTGAAGACGGTGGACGGGCTGGACGCCGCGATCGAGCACGTCAACCTGCACGGCAGCCACCACACCGACAGCATCGTCACCGCCGACGCGGCGGCGACCGAGGCGTTCCTGGCCCGGGTCGACAGCGCCATCGTGCTGGTCAACGCCTCGACCCAGTTCGCCGATGGCGGCGAGTTCGGCATGGGCGCCGAGATCGGCATCGCCACCGGCCGACTGCACGCCCGCGGTCCGGTCGGCACGGAGCAGCTGACGAGCACCAAATACCTCGTCCGCGGCACCGGCCAGACCCGGCCCTGAGCCCACGGACCGGCCTCGATTGCCCCTGCCCGCAATCCCCTTGCCTTCCACTCTCCCCCTCCCCTTGCGGGAGGGGGTAGGGGTTTGGCGCCGCATGAGCCGGCGGTCACACATCGCCTCTTTTGAGTCCCCCCTCCCCTTGCGGGAGGGGGG
>NZ_NHON01000032.1:0-8522 GCF_002195995.1 Inquilinus limosus | reverse complement strand
GGGGCAGGGGGAGGGGGTTCTCTCGGCTCGACCCGGCCCGGACCGTCACAAGCCGGCGCGGACGGCGAGTTGAGCACCTTGCCCATACGCGCGCGGACGCGCGCAGACTCCTCCCCCTGCCCCCCTCCCGCATGGGGAGGGGGGACTTAAAAAGCCCATTTCACAGATCTGTGACTCCGACAGCTCGCGACGGGAGGACGGATGATGCCGTCGCCGCCCGTCTCGCAAGCAGGATCACACCATGATGACCCCGCCCAATCCCCGCTACGGCCGGATCTGGGACGACTGCCGCGTCGGGCTGCTCGGCGGGTCGTTCAACCCGGCCCATGCCGGGCACCGGCACATCAGCGTCGAGGCGATGAAGCGGCTGGGGCTGGACGCGGTGTGGTGGCTGGTGTCGCCGCAGAACCCGCTGAAACCGGCCGCCGGCATGGCGCCCTTCGCCGAGCGGATCGACTCCGCCCGCCGCGCCGCCCGCCACCCGCGCATCGTCGTCACCGGCATCGAGGCCGATCTCGGCACCCGCTTCACCGCCGACACGCTCACGGCGCTGGCCGCCCGCTTCCCGCGCACCGAATTCGTCTGGCTGATGGGCGCCGACAACCTGGCGCAGATCCGGCACTGGCAGCGCTGGACGAAAATCTTCCAGACCGTGCCGGTTGCCGTCTACGACCGTCCTTCCTATTCTCTAAGAGCGTTGTCGGGATTGGCGGCGCAGCGGTTCGCGCGGGCGCGCATCGACCAGGATCACACCCGGGCACTGGCCGGAACGGCCCCACCGGCCTGGGTGTTCTTCCTGGCGAAGCGTCACCCGGCCTCGGCCACGGCGCTGAGGGCCGCGCGGCAGCTTCGCCCCGACCCTGTCGACGCCGCGGCGCATAAGCGCCGTGCCGCCGCACAACCATGAGGTGAACGCCATACGACCGAACACCGAGACGCCCCTGGCCGAAGCCGGGCGTCTGCCGCCGGGTCTCGCCGCCAGCCTTGCCCGGCCCCTGCTCGAGACCGCCCTCACGTCGCTCGACGACGACAAGGCCGAGGACATGGTCGTGATCGACCTGACCGGCCGGTCCTCCATCGCCGACAGCCTGATCATCGCCACCGGCCGCTCCTCGCGCCAGGTCGCCGCCATGGCCGACCATCTGCTGGAGAAGCTGAAGCCGCTGGCGCCCGGCCCGGTCCAGGTCGAGGGCCAGCAGCGGGGCGACTGGGTCCTGATCGATGCCGGCGACGTGGTCGTCCATCTGTTCCGGCCCGAGGTGCGCGAGTTCTACGCGCTCGAGAAGATGTGGGACGACGACGCCGAGCGGGTGACCCGCATCGGCACCGCGTAAGCCGGCCCCGACGCCCTCGCCATGCGGCTGACCATCGCCGCGGTCGGCCGCTCGCGGCCGGGGCCGCTGCGCGACCTGTTCGACGACTATGCCGGCCGCTCGGCCTGGCCCCTGACTCTGCGCGAGGTCGAGGCCCGCAAGGGCCTGTCCGGCGTCGCGCTGAAGCGCGAGGAGGCCTCGCTGCTGCTGGCCACGGTGCCGGCCGGGGCCGCAATGGTGGCGCTGGACGAGCGCGGCCGCGACCTGGACAGCGCCGGCTTCGCCAAGCTGCTGGGCCGCTGGCGCGACGAGGGCCGGGCCGAGGCCGCCTTCCTGATCGGCGGCGCCGACGGCCATGACGAGTCGGTGCGCGACCGGGCCGAGCTGCTGCTGTCCTTCGGCCGCCTGACCTGGCCGCACATGCTGGCCCGGGCGATGCTGGCGGAGCAGATCTACCGCGCCCAGACCATCTTGAGCGGGCACCCGTACCACCGGGCGTGAGGCGCGCCGGCTTGGGTTCTTGCTCCGCTTTATTGTCATCCTCGGGCTTGACCCGAGGATCCAGGGGCTTTCAAGAGCAGCTCTCGGTGGCCCCTGGATTGCCGGGTCAAGCCCGGCAATGACAATAAAAATAAGCCGGCCTCCCTTCACACCGACAGCGGCGCCTCACCCCGTTGCCGCGAAGTTGCGGTAGGCGCCGATCAGCTCCTCCACCGTGCCGGAGCGGCAGCCGCGCTGGCGGGCCACGGTCGCGGCGTCCCGCTCATTGGCCGCGCGCCGGGCGCCGAGCTCCTGCCACACCGCGTCCTGGCTGCCGGGGGCGCCGGAGCTGCTGGCCAGCTGACCGGCCGCATCGGATTCCGCCTGCTGCAGCACCGCGGCGAAGCGCTGCTCCTGCTGCGGGTCGAGCCGCACCCGGCAGGACCGCGCCGCGCTTTCGGCCCGGACCATGGCGTCGTAGCGCTGCAGCGCGTCGCCGGCATAGCCCGCCTGCTGCGGCACCCGCCCTGGCCCGGAATAGCTGGAATAGCCAGGGTAACCGGAAGAGCCGGGATATCCGGGATCGATATAGCCCTGCTCGTTGCAGCCCCCGAGGGCGAGGGCCGCGACCACCGCAGCCGATCCGAAGCGCGTGAAGCGCATGCTTCCTCCGTCAACTCTCCGGCAGGTCACGCCTGCCCGGCGGACAAACGTTCGGCCAGGCCGATCAGATCCATGATCTGCGGATCGGAACAGCCGCGCTCTGCGACCGCATCGCGCACCACCCGCTCCTGCAGTGTGCGGCGGGATGCGATGTCGCCCAGCACCTCCGGGTCGGCCGGGGTCGTGTCCGCGCGCTTTGCCAGCGCCGCCTCCGCCTGGTGCTGGGCCTCGACCAGGGCGTCGGCCAGCCGGGCCTCGCGCCCCTCCGCCAGCGGCGCGCCGCAGACATAGCGGGCGGAATTGGCCCGCAGCGCCGCCTGCCAGCGGTCGACCGGGTCCTTGGCGTCATAGGCCGCGCCGACCACCACCGGACCGGCGCAGCCGGCGAGCAGCAGGACGGGAAAGAGCCACCGGATGTCGAATCTCGCCACGCCGCCTCCGTTCCAGGCGTTGTCCCAGTGCAGGCCGGGCGAAACGCCCTTGTGCCGGCCGCGCCAATCGATACATGAAGGGCGGATTCCGAGAAAGGACATGCGATGAGCGCAGCGACCCCACCCCGTCCCGTCGTCCTCTGCGTCCTCGACGGCTGGGGCTGGCGCGAGGAGGAGGCGGACAACGCCGTGCGCCTGGCCGACACGCCGAATTTCGACCGGCTGTGGGCCGCGGAGCCGCACGCCTTCCTGCAGGCCAGCGAGGAGGCCGTGGGCCTGCCGCACGGCCAGATCGGCAATTCCGAGGTCGGGCACATGAATCTCGGCGCCGGCCGGGTGGTGTTCCAGGACCTGCAGATGATCTTCAACGCCATCGCCGACGGCTCGCTGGCCAAGGCCAAGGCGCTGCGCAGGCATATCGACGCGCTGAAGGCCTCCGGCGGCACCTGCCATCTGATGGGGCTGCTGTCGCCCGGCGGCGTGCACGCCCATCAGGACCAGATCGCGGCGCTGGCCAGGATCGTCGCCGAAGCCGGGGTGCCGGTCGCGGTCCACGCCTATACCGACGGGCGCGACACCCCGCCCCGCGCCGGCGCCGACTACCTCCGCCGCTTCCTGAAGGACATCGACGAGCTGGCGAACGCCCGCGTCGCCACGGTCGACGGCCGCTACTACGCCATGGACCGCGACAAGCGCTGGGAGCGGGTGGAGAAAGCCTACCGCGCCGTGGCCGAGGGCAAGGGCGAGGCCGCGCCGGACCCGGTCGCCGCGGTCGAGGCCGCCTACAGGGCCGACACCGGCGACGAGTTCATCCTGCCGAGCGTGATCGGCGATTACGCCGGCATGAAGGACGGCGACGGCGTGCTGTGCGCCAATTTCCGCGCCGACCGGGTGCGCGAGATCCTGCAGGCGCTGCTGGACCCGGCCTTCGACGGCTTCCAGCGCCAGCCGGTCCGCTTCGCCGATGCCTGCGGCATGGTCGAGTATTCCGACCTGCTGAACGGCCTGATGTCGGCGATCTTCCCGCCGAAGTCGATCGACAATGGGCTGGGCGAGGTGGTGGCCGAGGCCGGCAAGACGCAGCTGCGCGCCGCCGAGACCGAGAAGTACCCGCACGTCACCTTCTTCTTCAACGGCGGCGAGGAGCGGCAGTTTCCCGGCGAGGACCGGATCCTGGTCGCCTCCCCCAAGGTCGCGACCTACGACCTGCAGCCGGAGATGTCGGCGCCGGAGCTGTGCGACAAGCTGGTCGCGGCGATCGACAGCGGCAAGTACGACCTGGTGGTGGTGAACTTCGCCAATCCGGACATGGTCGGCCACACCGGCATCCTGGACGCGGCGATCAAGGCCTGCGCCACGGTCGATGCCTGCCTGGGCAAGGTCGAGGCCGCGGTGCGGCGCCAGGGCGGCGCCATGATCGTCACCGCCGACCACGGCAATGCCGAGCTGATGCGCGACCCCGCGACCGGCGGCCCGCACACGGCGCACACGCTGAACAAGGTGCCGGTGATCCTGGTCAACGCGCCCGGCCCCCATCACAGCCTGCACGACGGCAGGCTGGCCGACGTGGCGCCGACCCTGCTGCAGCTGATGGGCCTGGCCCAGCCGGAGGAGATGACCGGGCGAAGCCTCATCGATGCCGCTTGAATGCTGCAATCGCAGTGCCAAGCTGACGCGAAACCGCAAAGATGGACGTCAGGTAACTTGATCCCGCCGAAACCCGGCAGATATCATCAAGTGGCGTCCACCCTGGCCAGCCGCCCCTCCGGTTCCGCGGAGACGGCCGGTCGGCCGATTGACTCGAGCGCCTGGCGGCCCGGCCGCCAGCGAGGGCAAGCATGAAGAAGCACCTGAACGCCGTCGCCATCGGCGCCCTGATGGGCCTGGCCTTCGTCGGCGGACATACCCTGACCTTCCAGGGCTGGGCGCAGGACAAGGCTCCTGACAAGGCCGCGACAAGCAGTGACTCTACCGACACCTACAAGCAGCTCGACCTGTTCGGCGAGGTGTTCGAGCGGGTGCGCGCGGAGTATGTCGAGCCGGTCAGCGACAAGCAGCTGGTCGAGGCCGCGATCAACGGCATGCTGACCTCGCTGGACCCGCACTCCAACTTCCTGAACTCCGACGAGTTCCAGGACATGCAGTCCCAGACCCGCGGCAGCTTCGGCGGCCTCGGCATCGAGGTGACGATGGAGAACGGGGTGGTGAAGGTGGTGTCGCCGATCGACGACACCCCCGCCGCCAAGGCCGGGGTCCAGGCCGGCGACCTGATCATCGCCATCGACGGCAAGCCGATCGTCAACATGAGCCTCAACGAGGCGGTGGACAAGATGCGCGGCCCGGTGGGCAGCAACCTGACCATCACCATCCGCCGCGGCGACCAGGAGCCGTTCGACCTCAACCTGGCGCGCGCCACCATTCCGGTGGAATCGGTGCGCTGGCGGACCGAGGGCAACATCGGCTACATCCGCATCACCAGCTTCACCGAGCGCACCGAGGACGGGCTCAAGCGCGGCATCACCGACATCAAGAAGAAGCTCGGCGACAAGCTGCAGGGCTATGTGCTGGACCTGCGCAACGACCCGGGCGGCCTCTTGGACCAGGCGATCGCGGTGGCCGACGCCTTCATCGACAAGGGCGAGATCGTGTCGACCCGGTCGCGCAAGGCCGACCAGGCGCAGCGCTACAACGCCACCCCGGGCGACCTGGCCGACGGCCTGCCGCTGGTGGTGCTGATCAATGGCGGCTCCGCCTCGGCGTCGGAGATCGTGGCCGGCGCGCTGCAGGACCACCACCGCGCCGTGCTGATGGGGACGCAGAGCTTCGGCAAGGGCTCGGTCCAGACCATCATCCCGCTGCCGGGCCATGGCGCGATGCGCCTGACCACGGCGCGCTACTACACCCCGTCCGGCCGGTCGATCCAGCAGCTCGGCATCACCCCGGACATCGAGGTGCAGCAGGCCCGGATCGAGGAGATCGCGCAGATGCGCGGCTACCGCGAGGCCGACCTGAAGGGTGCCCTGAACAACGACAACAAGCAGAACCTGCCGGGCCAGGACGGCGCCGACGGGAAGGCCCCGGCCACGCCGACGACGCCGGCGCCCGGCGGCTCCTCGCAGCAGCAGACCGACAAGCCCGCCACCCCGGGCCAGGACAAGGCGGCGTCGCCGCCCTCCGACGGCGCGGCCGACGCCAACAAGCCCCAGGACGTCGACTACCAGCTGTCGCGCGCGCTCGACCTGCTGCGCGGCCTGTCGCTGTTCCAGAAGGGGCAGGCGGGCTGACCGCCGCGCCATGGCGACGACGACCGAGACGCTGAAGCAGGGCCTGCCCTACCGGCCCTGCGTCGGCATCATGCTGCTGGACCGCGACGGCCGCGTCTTCGTGGCGCGGCGCCGCGACACGCCGGATGGCTGGCAGATGCCGCAGGGCGGCATCGACCCCGGCGAGACGGCGCGGCAGGCGGCCTTCCGCGAGCTGAAGGAGGAGATCGGCACCGACCGGGCCGAGTTCCTGGCCGAGGCGCCGGAGACCGTGCGCTACGACCTGCCCGACCATCTGGTCGGCAAGGTCTGGGGCGGCCGCTACCGCGGCCAGGAGCAGCGCTGGGTGGCGCTGCGCTTCCTGGGCACGGATGGCGAGATCGACATCGAGACCGAGCATCCCGAATTCGACGCCTGGCGCTGGTCGGCGCCGGACCGGGTGCTGGCCGAGATCGTGCCGTTCAAGCGCGACGTCTACGCCACCGTCCTGGCCGCCTTCGCTTCGCTGCTGGGGCGGGGTTAGGAGTGGATAAGTACGGCTGAATCAGGCCCGATTTCGAAAAGGCGATCACGCGTTGCCTCTCCCGCTTGCGGGAGAGGTCGGAGACGCGAAGCGGCTCCGGGTGAGGGGATTTTGCCGAAGCCGGGACCAGCCGTCACCCGGTCTCGCTGCGCGAGCCCGACCTCTCCCGCCAGGCGGGAGAGGCAATCCGAGAAGACGCTTGGCATCTCCCCGCAATCCTGTGGCCCTCAGAGCGTCAGCGGCACCGCGCGCAGCAGGGTCCAGGCGCGCTCCAGCGCCGCATCCTCCTCGGCGAACAGCGCCAGCGGATAGGGGAAGGCGGCCGCCATCTTCGCGGTCAGCACCGTCGCCTGCATCGCCGCCCGGCGCAGCGGGTCCGGCTCGACATGCAGATGGGCCAGGCAGAGCCGGCCGAGATCGCCGCGCCGCCGCTTCAGCCACAGCGTCCGGGCCTTGCGGTCGTCATGCGCCTCGCGCTCCGGCATCGGCCCGATGCTGAGCATCACGAACCGGGTCTCGCGCGCCAGGATCATGTCGAACTCGGCCGCCCAGAGCTCGCCATAGCCGGCCGCGCCCGGCTCCGGCATCGGCAGCCGCACCAGCGGGAAGGCGCTGAGGTCGAACAGGGGCGGCACGGCCCGGGCGGCGTCGGGGTCCGGCATGGCGATTTTCGGCATCATGTGATAATTACTCTCATTTGCATGTCAAGGCCGTGGACCGGCCAGGGTTGAACCACCCTAGCGGATCGCGGCCCGCCGATCGCACGAGGCCGGGCCATGTCCTATCGCGAAACGGTCATCCGCATGGCGCCGGCCTCGCCCGAGGCGACGATGCTCGACCGGCTGGCGGACCAGATGGTCCGGCTGGAGGTGCGGATCGACGCCGCCTTCGAGACGCCGGCCCATGCTCATCGCGGCGGCCAGATCTTCTGGCCCGCGGCGGGCAGCGCCGTGATCGGCACCGCCGAAGGCCGCTGGTGCGTGCCCACCGGCTGCGCCCTGTGGATGCCGCCCGGCCTGATGCACGACGCCAGCACCGCCGGCGGCCTGCACATGCACGGCATCCTGGTCCCGGTCGAGGCGGCCCGCGGCCTGCCCGCCGATTGCCGGGTCCTGCCCCTCTCGCCCCTGCTGCGCGAACTCGCATTGCGGGCCGCGACCTGGCCCGAGGCCAGGCCGCTGGATGACCGCCAGCGCCGGGTCGTCGCCGTGATGCTGGACGAGATGGCGGCCGCCCCGCCCACCCGGCTGCTGCTGCCGATGCCGCGCGACCGCCGCGCCCGGCGCCTGGCCCTGGCGCTGCTGGCGGCGCCGGGCAGCCGCCGGCCGCTGGCGGAATGGGCGCGCCTGGCCGCCGCCAGCCCGCGCACGCTGGAGCGCCGCTTCGGCGCCGAGACCGGCCTGTCGGTGGCTGCCTGGCAGCGCCGCGCCCGGCTGCTGGCCGCGCTCGACCTGCTCGGCCGCGGCCGCAGCGTCACCGCCGTGGSGCTGGAGCTGGGCTATGACAGCCCCAGCGCCTTCACCGCCATGTTCCGCCGCACCCTGGGTATGACGCCGGCGCGGTACCGCGACGCCTCGCGCGGGCAGGCATAGCCCGCTCCGGCATTCCCCATTGTCATTGCCGGACTTGACCCACAGGTGTCCGGTTCAGACAGAATCGCAACCGAAGCGTGCCGACCCTAAGATTTCACTCCATTTTACTGTCATCCTCGGGCTTGACCCACGGGTGTCCGGTTGAGGTTTCATGGTCACAGAAGGACGATTTGCCTTGGGTCTGAGCGTGGTGTGGGCTTTGCTCCGCTCAGGCGATCGATGGATCGTCGGTGCATGAGGTTGAGACGGACGAGACG
>NZ_NHON01000031.1 GCF_002195995.1 Inquilinus limosus | reverse complement strand
CGAGTCCCCCCTCCCGCGAGGGGAGGGGGGACTCGAGAACGAGTGGCGATCAGCAAGGCGCTCACGCCGCGCGGGTCAGCGGCCGGTGCAGCACCCCGCCGGTCATCGGCCGGGGCACGCCGGTGGTGGTCGGCAGGCTCAGCGGCAGCCCGTCCAGCGAGCGCACGGCGAGGAAGGCGAAGGCCTGGGCCTCCAGCGCGTCGCCATCCCAGCCCACCGCCTCGACCGGGTCGACCGGCACGCCCAGCGCTTGGCGCAGGCCGTTCATCAGCGTGCCGTTGTGCCGGCCGCCGCCGGTCACCAGCCAGCGGCCGGGCGCCGCGGCGAAGTGCCGGCGCGACGCGGCCACGGAGGCGATGGTGAAGGCGGCCAGGGTGGCGGCGCCGTCGGCCAGCGACAGCCCGTCCACCGCCGCCATCGGGAAGTCGTTGCGGTCCAGCGATTTCGGCGGCGGCGCGTCGAAATAGGGGTTGGCCATCAGCGCGGCCAGCCGGTCTTCGGCGATGCGGCCGCCGGCGGCGATCCGCCCGTCCTCGTCATAGCGGGCGCCGGTGTGGCGCTGTACCCAGTCGTCGATCATGGCGCTGGCCGGGCCGGTGTCGAAGGCGGTGATCGCCGCATCCTCAATGACGGTGACGTTGCCGACGCCGCCGAGATTCAGCACCGCCAGCGGCCGCGGCAGGCCCTTGGCCAAGGCGGCGTGGTACAGCGGCGCGAAGGGCGCGCCCTGGCCGCCGGCGGCGACGTCAGCGGAGCGGAAATCGTTGACGCAGGGGATGCCCAGCGCTGCGGCCAGCCGGGCGCCGTCGCCCAGCTGCCGGGTGAAGCGCCGCTCCGGCCGGTGCAGGATGGTCTGGCCGTGCATGCCGACCACGTCGATCTGCTCCGGCGCCAGCCCGGCCTCGTCCAGCAGCCGGCGGACGGCGGCGGCGTTCAGGTCGGTGACGGCGGCGGAGAGATCCGCCAGCGCCTCGTGCTCGGCCCGGCCCGGGTCGCGCGCCACCGCCAGCAGGGCGTCGCGCACATCGTCGGTGTAGGGCGTGGTCGAGGCGGCGCCGCGGGCGAAGACGGTCTCGCCGTCGGTCTCGATCACCGCCACGTCGACCCCGTCCATCGAGGTGCCGCTCATCAGGCCGATCGCGGTGCGCCGGGCTCCGGGCATGCTTGGTCTCCCCGCTTGATTCGTCAGGGACGATAGCGCCGAAGCGGGCCGGGCGGGACCTCCTATTCGCGCCGGAACATGTAGGACTGGTTCTCGATGGTCAGGCGCAGCAGCGGCGTTGTGCCGTTTGTGTCGATCTGGAACTGGGCGAAGCCGCTCGGGCTGGGGCCGCTGTTCGCGACGATGGCGGCGAACCGGCCCACCGGAAGCTGCCGGATGGTGAAGACGCTGCCGTCCCACGGCTCCAGCTGCAGCGCGGCGCCGCCCTCCTGCAGCTCCAGCACCGCGCCGTCGCCGTCCGGGCGCAGCGTGGCCTTGCCCAGGCTCGGCTCGGCATAGGGGCCGGCCAGGGGCGCCAGCGGCAGGGCCGGCTGCGGATTCGCCGGCCGCACGAAGGCCTTCGCCGCCTCGGCGAACCGGGCCTTCGCCGCGTCGAGCGCAGTGGCGACATGGTCGACCCGCGGATTGTCGAGGAGGCGGTCCAGCACCCAGGCGCCCACGGCGTCGGGGAACCCGACATTCTCCTCATTGGTCAGGACGACGACGCCGACATCCTTCTCCGGCACGAAGCCGACATAGGCGCCGAAGCTCGGGGTGCCGCCATTGTGCCAGATGACGCGGCCGTTCGGGGTCAGGACGCCGACCCAGCCCATCGCGTAATAGGCCTTGTCGGTGATGCCCACCCGCGCGGTACGGGTCGCCGCCATGTTGTCCACCGACACGATGCGGCGGTCGTCGAAGCTGCCGTCGCGCAGCTGCAGGCGCAGCCAATGCGCCATGTCCTCGATGGTGGAGTTCATGTCGCCGGCGCCGCCGAAGGCGTAGGGGAAGATCGGCGTGAACGGCACCTCGACCGTGCCGTCGGGGGTCCAGCGATGGCCCTGGGTGTGGTCCGGCGCGGCCTCGATCGCCTCGGCGGTGGTCGACGTCTCGGCCATGCCCAGCGGCTCCAGCAGGTCCTGGCGCAGCACCGCGTTCCAGTCCGCGGCGCCCTCGCCGCGCGCGACGATGCGGCCGGCCAGCAAATGCGTGATGTTGGTGTAGGCGAAGGTGGAGCGGAAGCTCGACACCGGCTCGACATTGCGCAGCGACCGGATCAGCGCCGCCTCGTCCAGCCCGAGGATGCCGAGCGAATCATTGGCGTAGGGCGGCAGGCCGGAGCGCTGGGCGAGCAGGTCGAAGACCCGGAACTCGCGCGTCACCCAGGGGTCCTTCAGCTGGAACTCCGGGTCGAGGTCGACGATCCGGTCGTCCCAGCGCAGCTTGCCGCGATCCACGGCGATCGCCAGGGTGGCGGCGAGGAAGGCCTTGGTGGTCGACCCGATCTGGAACACGGTGCGCGTCCCGACAGCGCCGCCCTTGCTCTTGCTGCGCACACCGAAGCCGCGGGCATAGACCAGCCTGTCGCCGCTGACGATGCCGATGGCCAGGCCCGGCGTGTCGAACGCCTTCATGCCGGCCGTGACATAGGAGTCGAGCTCGGGCTGCAGCGCCTGGATCCGCGTGTCCATCGGCGTCCCGCTCTCCGCGGCCCGTGCGGTCGGGCCGGCGACGGCCAAAGCGAGGACGGCGAGCGCCGCGGTGGCGATGCGCCGCCGGGTCGTGCCTGCTGGTGTAACTGGTGCGGCCGATGGCATGCCGCTGGCCCGGAGCTGCCGGCTGATCATCAATCCCTCCTGAAAATCGCGCATGAAAATTTCCGATACTGAAAACATTGTTACCACGAACCGGCCCGTCGCCGTCAAAGCGGAACCAAGCGCCGGCCGATGCCCGATCGATTGACCTTGCCCGGCGAACGCGCCTTACTGGCCCCAATCAACAGAGGGGGGCTGGAGATGGGGCGGATGATTCGGGCGTCGCTGGCAGTGTCGGCGGCGGTGGCGGCAGTCCTTGCCGGGTCGCTGGCGGCGGCGCAGACGCTGGAGGTCGCGACCGACCAGTCGCCGGTGGGCCTGGACCCGCATGTTGCCACCTCCTTCGCCACGGTGCTGGTCAACGGCGCGGTCTATGAAGGGCTGACCGCGGTCGACAAGGACCTGAAGGTGGTCCCGGAGCTCGCCGAATCCTGGACCGTCTCGCCCGATGGGCTGACCTATGTCTTCACTCTGCGTCCGGGCGCCAAGTTCCATGACGGGTCGCCGGTGACGCCGGCCGACGTCGCGGCCAGCTTCGCCCGGGTGCGCGACCCCAAGACCGGCTCGCCCTATGCCAGCCGCATCGACATGGTGAAGTCGGTCGAGGCGACCGGTGACCGCCAGGTGACGGTGACGCTGACGACGCCCTCGGCCCCCTTCCTCGCCAACCTGACTGCGATCGTGATCGTCCCCGCCGCGGCGGCGACCGGCGGCATCGACCTGCAGCGCAAGACCGACGGCACCGGCCCGTTCACGCTGAAGGAATGGGTGCCGGACACCTATCTGCTGCTGGCCAAGGTCGACGGCTATTGGCAGCAGGGCCTGCCGAAGCTGGACGCGGTCAAGATCAACATCGTGCCCGAGGCCTCGACCCGGCAGGTCGGCATCTCCGGCGGTACCTACCAGATGCTGCCGAATGTCGACCCGACCACGGCGGCGACGCTGCAGGGCACGCCCGGCGTCACCCTGCTGGAGACGCCGGACCTGTCCTACACGCTGGTCGGCATGAACGTGTCGAAGCCGCCCTTCGACAACCCGAAGGTGCGCGAGGCGCTGAACACCGCGATCGACCGGTCGCAGATCGTCGAGGCCGCCTATTTCGGCAAGGGCCAGCCCGGCGGGCCGCTGTCGCCGGCGCTCAAGGACTGGGCGCTGCCGGTCTCGGACTACCCCTGCTACGCCGCCGACCCGGAGAAGGCGAAGGCGCTGCTGGCCGAGGCCGGTGTGGCCCTGCCGCTGAAGGCCGAGCTGAAGGTGCTGGGCTCGAACCAGAACGTGGTCGACGTCGCCCAGGTGGTGCAGGCCCAGCTCAACGCCGCCGGCTTCGACATCGCCCTGAACGTGCAGGAGCAGGGCACCTTCATCCAGGACTGGCGCAACTCCAACTTCCAGCTCTTCGCCTCGATCAATGGCGGCGTCGCCGACCCGGACGGCTACATGTTCCGCACCTTCCGCACCGGCGGCTCGACCAACGTGTTCAAGTATTCGGACGCCGAGGTCGACACGCTGCTCGACGCGGGGCGGACGACGCTGGACCCGGCCAAGCGCAAGGAGATCTATGCCGACCTGCAGAAGCGCCTGGCCTGCGACGGGCCGATCGCGCATCTGGTCTACGGCCAGCTGTTCACCGCCGTGCGCGACGGCGTGACCGGCTACGAGATCACCGGCAACCGCTCCACCCGCTCGCTGCGGCAGACGGCGGTGGAGAGGTGATAGGGGTACGCGCGGGGGGACTCTTCAGGCAATGGCCGGACCAGAGGCAGGCATGGCCCGTTTCCTGACCGGGCGGCTGCTCGACCTGCTGGTGGTGCTGTTCGGGGTCTCGGTCGTCGCCTTCCTGATGATCCGGCTGATCCCCGGCGACGCGGTGCAGATCATGCTCGGCGCCAACAGCGAGGTGACGCCCGACCGGATCGCGGCGCTGCGCCAGCGCCTCGGCCTCGATCAGCCGCTGGTGACGCAGTACCTCGCCTGGCTCGGCGGGCTGCTGACCGGCGATCTCGGCACCAGCCTGTGGACCGGCCGGCCGGTGCTGGAGGAGATCGCGGCCCGGATCGGCGTCACCATCGAGGTGACGCTGCTGGCGCTGGCCGTGTCGGTGGCGCTGGCGGTGCCGGCCGGCTGCCTGATGGCCTATTTCCGCAACTCCGCCCGCGACTACCTGGTGCGCGTCGTCACCATCGCCGGCGTCACCGTGCCGTCCTTCTGGCTCGGGGCGCTGCTGATCTACCTGTTCCACGGCGTGTTCCCGGCCTTCCCGGCGATCGGCTTCGTGCCGCTGGCCGATGACCCGGTCGGCAACCTGCAGCGCATGCTGCTGCCGACGATCGCCCTGGCCGTGCCGGTGCTGGCCTCGCTGTCGCGCATCGTCCGCTCCGCCATGCTCGACGCGCTGGGGCAGGATTATATCCGCACCGCCCGGGCCAAGGGCGTCAGCGAGCGGTCGGTGGTGTTCCACCATGCCTTCCGCAACGCCATGATCCCCTTCGTCACCGCGCTCGGCATCTCCGCCGGCTACCTGTTCGGCGGCGCCATCGTGGTCGAGCAGGTCTTCGCCCTGCCGGGGCTCGGCCGGCTGATGCTGGGCGCGATCGCGGAGCGGAACTACCCGCTGATCCAGGCGGCGATCCTGCTGGTCACCGCCGGATTCGTGGTCGTGAACTTCGTCACCGACATGCTCTACGCAGCGCTCGACCCGCGGATCGGCCTCAGATGACCGCACCGCTGCCGGAGACCCTGGCCCCACCGTCGCGACGCCGCATCGCGGCGCCGCGGCACCCGCTGGTCTGGATCGGCGGGGCGCTGGTGCTGCTGCAGGTCGCGGCGGCGCTGCTGGCGCCGTGGATCGCGCCGGACGACCCGCTGGCCCAGCATGTGATCCGGCGGATGAAAGGCCCGAGCGCCGCCGCCTGGCTCGGCACCGACCAGTTCGGCCGGGACGTGCTGTCGCGCATCCTCTACGGCTATCGCGCCTCGCTCGCCGCCTCGGCCAGCGCGGTGCTGCTGGCGCTCGTCATCGGCGGCAGCCTGGGCGTGGCCGCGGCTTTGCGCGGCGGCTGGCTCGACCGCGCCGGGATGCGGCTGATGGACATCCTGTTCGCCTTCCCGATCATCCTGCTGGCGATCGGCATCGTCGCCATGCTCGGGCCGGGGGCGACGACCACGGCGCTGGCGATCGGCGTGGTCTACATCCCGGTCTTTGCCCGCCTCCTGCGCGGCCCGGCCCTGGTGGTGGCCGGCAGCCAGTATGTGCTGGGTGCCCGCGCCATCGGGGCGGGGGAGGGGCGGGTGCTGCTGCGCCACGTGCTGCCCAACCTGGCCAGCGTCATCCTGGTCCAGGCCAGCCTGTCGCTCTCCACCGCCATCCTGGTCGAGGCGTCGCTGTCCTTCCTCGGCCTCGGCACCCAGCCGCCGACGCCGTCGCTCGGCCGCATGCTGGCCGAGGCGCGCGGCTACCTGCTGCTGAGCCCTTGGGATTCGATCTTCTCCGGCCTTGCCATCCTGTTGGCGTCTTTCGGCTTCAACCTGCTGGGCGACGGGCTGCGCGACGCCCTCGATCCCAGGCTTCGGGGCGCCGGATAATCATGGATGATACGACGATGGCCAAGGCGGTGACGGTCCGGCCGCCGGTGGCGGCGGACCTGCCGGCCCTGGCGGAGGTGGCCTGGCGCAGCACCCGCGCCGCCTTCGAGCATATCCTCCCGGCCACGATCCTGGACCGCAAGCGGCCGGAGGATTTCGCCCGCCGCTTCGCCGCGCGGCTGCCCGATTTGCGCATCGCCGTGGATGCGGAGGGCATGCCGCTCGGCTTCTCGCTGATGACCGGGTCGCATCTCGACATGCTGTTCGTCGACCCGGCGGCGCAGGGCCGGTCGGTCGGTACCGCGCTGCTGTCCGACGCCGTGGCCCGCGGCTGCCGGACGCTGGAGAGCTTCGCCCACAACCGGCTCGCCCGCGGCTTCTACGAATCCCGCGGCTTCCGCCTGTGCCGGGAGTATCGCCGGCTCTATGAGGGGCTTGAGCTGCCCTTCGTGCTCTACACCCTGGCCGAGGATCGCGGCTGACCGGCGGCCCTGATCCCGATGGAATTTTGATCGGCGGGGCGGGCAGCCTCGCCGCCATGATCCGATCCACCGACGAGCCGCCGCAAGGAATGACACCGGACGACAAGGGGGTTGCCGTCCGCAAGGTCGCGGCGGCTGGAAGAGGGGTGTTCGCCACGCGGCGCTTCGCCCGCGGCGAAGTCATCTGCCGCAACCCGGTTCTGCTGCTGGACCAGGAGGATTGGCGCCGCTGCGAGGCGACGATCCTCGACGACTATGTCTACGCCTGGCCGGAGGAGGGGCGGCCGCGGGCCGTCAGCCTGGGCGTCGGCAGCCTGTTCAACGCCAGCGACTCACCGAATATCGATGTCGAGATCGACGTGGCGGCGAAGACCCTGACCTTCCGCGCCATCCGGCCGGTCGAGCCGGGGCAGGAGCTGGTGCTGGACTATGGCTGGGGGGCCGGTGCCGCGGACCGGATCCGCGGCGGCAAGAGCCGGACGCTGCACGTGGTCGGTTGATCGGGGTGCCTGTCGGGAATCGGCCGGTGCAGGGCTGGGGCGCCGTTGCCGCAGGGAAAACGCATTGCCCGATCGCCGTTTTGCCGATAAGTCTTGCATCGGTCGCCTTCGACGCGGCCCCGTGGTGATTTGAGCCGACCGGCTTGCGGCCACGTTAATCTCCGCTAAAAGGTCGGGTGCGCGCAGGTCCCGCACGCAGCCGCCTCCCGGTCGGGTCGAGGAGTCGGTGCAATGGATCGATACGAAGCCCCCCAGCCGAGCGAAGACGAATTCGGCCCCGAGACCGCGTTGATCCGCGGCGGCGTCCGACGAACGCCCTATGGCGAGACCTCCGAGGCGATCTTCCTGACCTCGGGCTTCGTCTATGACAGCGCCGAGGCGGCCGAGGCGCGCTTCACCGGCGACGAGCCGGGCTTCGTCTATTCCCGCTACGGCAACCCGACGCTGGAGGTGCTGGAGCAGCGCCTGGCCCTGCTGGAAGGGGCGGAGGGCTGTCACGTCACCGCCAGCGGCATGTCGGGCGTGTTCACCGCCCTGTTCTGCCATCTGCGCGGCGGCGACCATGTGGTGGCCAGCCGGGCGCTGTTCGGCTCCTGCTTCGTCATCCTCGGCACCATCCTGCCGCGCTACGGCATCACCACCACCTTCGTCGATGGCGGCGATCTCGCGGCCTGGGAGGCGGCGATGCGGCCGAACACCCGGGCGGTGTTCCTGGAGACGCCGGCCAACCCGACGCTGGACCTGGTCGACGTCGCCGCGGTGGCGAAGATCGCCCATGCCGCCGGCGCCAAGGTGTTCATCGACAACGTCTTCGCCACGCCGCTGGGCCAGAAGCCGCTCGAGCTCGGCGCCGATGTGGTGATCTATTCCGCCACCAAGCATATCGACGGCCAGGGCCGGGTGCTGGGCGGCGCCGTGCTGGCGGACAGGAAGTTCCTCAACGACGACTTCCTGCCCTATTACCGGCACACCGGCCCGGCCCTGTCGCCGTTCAACGCCTGGGTGCTGGTGAAGGGGCTGGAGACGCTGGGCCTGCGGGTCGAACGCCAGGTCGCCAGCGCCCACCGCCTGGCGCAGCTGATCGAGGCGCATCCGGCCGCGAAGGCGGTGCGCTATCCCTGGCTGGAGAGCCATCCGCATCACGCGCTGGCGAAGCGCCAGATGAAGAACGGCGGCACGCTGGTCTCGCTCGACCTGGGCAGCAGGGCGGCGGCCTTCGCCTTCCTCAACGCGCTGCGGCTGGTCGACATCTCGAACAATCTCGGCGACACCAAGTCGCTTGCCACCCACCCGACCACCACCACCCACCGGGCGATGGAGGCGGCGGACCGCGCCGCCATGGGCATCACCGAGGGGCTGGTGCGCCTGTCGATCGGGCTCGAAGGGATCGAGGACCTGGAGCGCGACCTGTCCCGCGGCCTGGATGCGGCGAAGCGGGTGGGGTGAAGGGCGGCGGGGTGAGACGGGGTGAGGCAAGGCGCCGCGCCCCCTGATCCCGGCGACCGGATTCCGGCCCGGCCGCGTTGAAGCGGACGAAGGGGGATCCATTCCCTGGAGTTCGATCATGAGATGGAAGCTCGCCCTGGCGGCTGCGGCCGGGCTGGCGATGACAGCCCTGACGGCGACGGCGGCCAACGCCGCGCCGGGCTACACCACCGCGTCGGTGCGGCTGCGCGCCGGCCCCAGCGCCGACTATCCGACGGTCGCAAGGGTGCGGCCGGGCGTGCCGGTGCAGATCTTCGGCTGCCTCGGCGGCTGGGCCTGGTGCGACATCGGCATCGGTCCCGACCGCGGCTGGGCGCCCGGCCGCTTCCTGGCGGCGGATTTCGAGCGGCGCCGGCGGGTGATCGTCGACGTCGCCCCACGGATCGGCGTGCCGGTCATCACCTTCGACGCCGGCCCGTACTGGGACAACTACTACCGCGGCCGGCCCTGGTACCACGACCGCGGCCGCTGGGCGCATTAGCGCCGGGTGATATCGGGACGGATCACGGTGCAGGGATCGCGCTGAGATTGCCTCTCAGAATTCCCAAACCGTCATTGCGAGCGCAGCGAAGCGATCCAGGGGCCAATGCGCACCGGCCCCTGGATTGCTTCGTCGGCTTCGCCTCCTCGCAATGACGGTGAGTAATCTGAAGGGGTCTCGCTTGCGGGAGAGGCAATCAGCGTGATTCGACCCGAAACGGTCATGCTCTGGCAGCAAAAGAGAAAGGGCGGCTCCCGCGGGAGCCGCCCTTCGTCATTCGGCCGGCGTGCTCGGCGCCTCGGTCCGGGGCTTGGGCGCGATCGAGCCGCCCAGCAGCTTCTCATGCACCCATTCGCGCACACGCTGCAGGGTGACGTACAGCATCGGGATCAGGAAGATGCCGACCGCCGAGGCCGCGATCATGCCGCCGAACACCGAGGTGCCGACGCCGCGCCGGCTGGCCGCGGCTGCGCCCGCCGCCGTCACCAGCGGCACCAGGCCCAGGATGAAGGCGAAGCTGGTCATCATCACCGGCCGGAAGCGCAGCCGGGCGCCCTCGATCGCCGCGTCGGTGATCGACGACCCCTCCTCGCGCTTGGCCTTGGCGAACTCGACGATCAGGATGCCGTTCTTGCTGGCCAGGGCGATCAGCACGATGATGCCGATCTGGGCGTAGACGTCGTTCGACAGCCCGGCGATCCACAGCGCCGCCAGGCCGCCGACCACGCCGACCGTGACCGACAGCAGCACGCCGATCGGGATCGACCAGCTCTCATACAGCGCCACCAGGAACAGATAGGCGAACAGCACGGCGAGGCCGAGGATGAAGCCGGTCTGGCCGGCCGCCTGCAGCTCCTGCAGCGCCGTGCCGGTCCATTCGAAGCCGTAGCCGGGCGGCAGGGTGGCGGTGGAGGCCTGGGTCATCGCCGCCAGCGACTGGCCGGAACTGACGCCGGGCGCGGCGCTGCCGAGGATGCTGACCGCGCGGTAGTTGTTGTAGCGGGTGATGAACAGCGGCCCCAGCTGCTGCTGGGCATCGACCAGCGACCGCATCGGCACCATCTGGCCGGACGATGAGCGGACATAGATCCGGTAGATGTCGTCGACCGTCCGCCGGTCGTTCGCCTCGCCCTGGGCGATCACCTGCCAGGTGCGGCCGAACAGGTTGAAGTCGTTGATGTAGAAGCCGCCCAGCGTCGCCTGCAGCGCATTGAAGATGGCGCTGATGCCGACGCCCAGGGTCTGCGCCTTCTCGCGGTCCAGGTTCAGGAAGATCTGCGGCGTGTTGGCGTTGTAGGAGGTGAACACCTGGGTCAGACCCGGCGTCTGGTTGGCGGCCACCACCAGCCCCTGCGCCACCGACGCCAGCTCGTTCGGGCTTTTGCCCTCCAGATCCTCGAGCTGGTACTGGAAGCCGCCGGCGGTGCCGAGGCCGATGATCGGCGGCAGGTTCAGCGGGATGATCAGCGCGTCGCGCACGCCGGCGGTGCGGATCGCCACCTGGCGGATCACGTCGAACACCGTGATGCCCTGCGCCACCCGCTCCTCGAACGGCTTCAGCGACACCACCAGGAAGGCGGCGTTCGGCTCGGCGAGGCCATCGATGAAGCTGCGGCCGACCACGCCGGTGATGTCGGCGACGCCGGGGATGTCCTTGACCAGCGCCTCGACCTGCTCCGTCACCTGGGTGGTGCGGCTGACGGCGGCGGCCGGCGGCAGCTTCATCTCGACGAAGAACAGGCCCTGGTCCTCCTCCGGCAGGAAGCCGGTCGGCGTGGCGCTGTTGATCAGCCAGGCCAGCCCGCCGAAGGCGGCGACCAGCGCGATCGACAGCACCGCCATCCGGACCAGCCGGGCGACGATCCAGGCATAGCCGTCGCGCACCTTGTCGATGCCGCCGGAGACGCGGCCCATGATCCGGCCGTACAGGCCGGGGCGGTGGCCGGGCTGGTGCGGCTTCAGGAACACGCCGCACAGCGCCGGGCTCAGCGTCAGCGCGTTCAGGGCCGAGATCAGCATCGCCACCGACACGGTGACGGCGAATTGCGAATACAGCTCGCCGGTGATGCCCGGGATGAAGCCGACCGGCACGAACACCGACAGCAGGACGAGGGTGATGGCGATGATCGGCGCGGTGATCTCGCGCATCGCCTGCTTGGTCGCCTCCCGGGCCGGCAGGCCGGTCTCGGCCATCACCCGCTCGACATTCTCGACCACGACGATGGCGTCGTCGACGACGATGCCGATCGCCAGGATCATCGCGAACATCGAGATGGTGTTGGCGGAGAAGCCCAGCACCAGCAGCACGGCGAAGGTGCCGATCAGCGACACCGGCACGGCGATGATCGGGATCAGCGTCGCCCGCAGGTTGCCCAGGAACACGAACACCACGATCGCGACCAGCACGAAGGCTTCGAGCAGGGTCTTGATCACCTCGCTGATCGTCTCGCTGACGAAGACGGTGGTGTCGTAGGTGACCTTGTAGTCGACGCCGGCGGGGAAGCGGGCCTTCAGCTTGTCCATCTCCGCCCGCACGCCCTCGGCGGCGGCGACGGCGTTCGATCCGGGCGACTGGAAGATGCCGATCACCGCGGCCGGAGCGCCGTTCAGCCGGCCCGTGGTGTCGTAGGACTGGCTGTTCAGCTCCAGCCGCGCCACGTCCTTCAGCCGCACCACCGACCCGTCGGGGTTGGCGCGCAGGATGATGTTCTCGAACTGCTTGACGTCGGTCAGCCGGCCCAGGGTCTGCAGCGTCACCTGGATCTGCTGGTCGTCCGGCATCGGCTGGGCGCCCAGCCGGCCGACCGCGGCCTGCACGTTCTGGCTCTGCACCGCCGTGACGATGTCGTTCGGGGTCAGGCCGAAGCTGGTCAGCGAATCGGTGCTGTACCAGATCCGCATCGCGTAGTTCTGGGTGCCGAACAGCGACGCTTGGCCGACGCCGGGCACGCGGCCCAGCGCGTCGATCAGGTTGATGATCGCGTAGTTGTTCAGGAACAGCCCGTCCTGGCTCTTGTCCGGCGAATAGATGGTGACCAGCTGCAGGATCGCCGAGGACTGCTTCTTCACCGTCAGCCCCTGGGCCGAGACCTCCTGCGGCAGCTTCGGCTCGGCCAGCGCCACGCGGTTCTGGACGTTGACGGTGTTGATGTCCGGGTCGGTGCCGACCGCGAAGCTGACGGTCAGCGAGTAGGAGCCGTCGCTGCCGCTGGTCGACGACATGTACAGCATGTTGTCGACGCCGTTGACCTGGGCCTCGATCGGCTGGGCCACGGTCGATTCGACCACGGCGGCGCTGGCGCCCGGATAGGCGCCGCTGACCGAGACCTGCGGCGGCACGATGTCGGGGAACTGCGCGATCGGGATGCTGCGGATCGCGATCAGCCCGGCCAGCGTGATGACGATGGCGATGACGATCGCGAAGCGGGGGCGATCGACGAAGATCGAGGACAGCATGGGGTCAGTTCCCCGCCGGCTTGGCCGGCGCCTGTCCTGCGCCCGACGGCGCCGGGTCGGCGGCGGGGGCGGGGTTCACCTCCTGGCCCGGGCGCACCTTCTGCACCCCGTCGACGATGACGACGTCGCCGTCGTTCAGCCCCTGCTGCACCACCACGTCGGCCCCCTGGTTGGCGCCGGTGGTGATGTGCTTGGCGGCCGCCTTCTTGTCCTGGCCCACCACCAGCACGTAGCTGCCGGTCTGGTCGGTCAGGATCGCGCGCTGCGGGATCACCAGCGCCTCGACCGGGTTCTTCCGCTCCGCCGTCACCCGGGCGTACTGCCCGTCGGTCAGGATGCGGTTCGGGTTGGCGAAGACGGCCCGCACCAGCAGCGTGTCGGTGTTCTGGTCGACCTTGACGTCGGTGAAGTCGATCTTGCCGCTCTCCGGGTATTGCGACCCGTTGGCCAGGGTCAGGTGCACCACCACGTCCTGCGGCTCGACCCTGCCGGACCCGCTGGCCTGCTGCACGTCCTGGATGAAGCGGTCGCTGACCGGGAAGGTGACGTAGATCGGATCCTGGCTGACGATGGTGGCCAGGGCGCCGCTCGAGGGCCCGACCAGCGCGCCGACGCTGAAGGTGGAGATGCCGACGCGGCCGTCGAAGGGGGCCGCGATCTGGGTGTAGCCGAGATTGATCTTCGCCTGCTCCAGCGCCGCCTGGTTCTGCTGCACCGCCGCGTTGGCCGACTTCTCGGCCGCGATGCGGTCGTCCAGCGTGGCCTGCGAGACGTTCTGGTTCTTGATCAGGTCGCGGGCGCGGTCGGCCTGCAGCTTGGCGTTGTCGGCATTGGCCTGGGCGCTGGAAAGATTGGCCTGGGCCTGGTCGACCGCGGCCTGGTAGGTGTCCTTCTCCAGCACGAACAGGAGGTTGCCGGCCTTCACCTCCTGGCCTTCGGTGTAGTTGCGCTGCTGCAGGAAGCCCTCGACCCGGGCCACCAGGTCGACCTTGTTGATCGCCTGGACCCGGCCGACGAAGGTGACGCCCTCGGCCACCGGCCGCTTGGCCGCGGTGACGACGCCGACGGCCGGCGGCGGCATCTGCGGCGCCTGCGCCTGTTTCTCGGAAGATTCGTTGCAGCCGGCAAGGAACAGAAGGCCGATGGCGATGGCGGATACGCGGTAGGGACGCGCGGTCCGGGATCCCGACATCATTGGCCTATCTCCTTCGGCTTTGATCCAGAGAGAACAATAAGGGCTTACGCGCAGGTCGCGCCGAATCGGCCCACCGTATCATTGTTTTGTTATCGGGAAAGCATCTTGCGGATACTTTTGACTTCGGAACCGCAGGTCCAAACACGGGTTGAACGAACAATGGAGATCGGGAGGCCCTGATGACATTCCGGCCGATTTGCATCGTGCTGGCCGTCCTGGCGGCGTCCACCGCCGCCCGGGCGCAGAGTCTGGATTTGACGCAGCCCCCGCGCGCGCCGTCGACCCCGACCCCGGCCCAGCCGCTGGTCGCGCCCGGGCTGCCCTCGCGGCCGGAGCTGCCCTTGACGACACCGGCTCCGGCTCCGCAGGCGGCGCCGGCAACCTCCGTCGCCCCGTCCGCGCAGGAGCCCGGCCGCACCGTCCGGCTCGAGCAGCAGCAGGCGCATCCGAACGGCGTGGCGATGACGCTGACCAGCATCACCTACCGGGCCGACAGCATCATCGTCGCGGCCAGCATCGACAACCTGTCCGACCGGTCCATGTCGCTCAACCGCGGCGGCAGCCTGGTGCTGGTGGACGACCGAGGCCGCGCCCATCCCTTCATGCCGCCGGCCGACAATCCGGAAGTGCAGATCGGCGCCCGGTCGCGGGTGACCGCCAGCTTCGTCTTCGCCGGCCCGCTGGCCGAAGACGCGCGCACGGTGCAGATCTCGACCAACGGCCCGTCGGGCAGCCGCAGCGACCGGCTGACCTCGGCGCCGGCCTTCCTGTTCCGCGTGCCTGTGTCCTGAGGGACCGCCTGTAAATGCTACTGGCGCGGCCGTCTGATGGCGGTTTCTGCGCTTCCGGTGCTCACAGACTCAAACGTCCGCTGCGCGCCGGTTCTCGAAACCACCACCAGCCGACTCACGCCAGCGCATTTCCAAACGGTCTCTCGACCGGACCGGGTCAGATGAACAGCATCTGGCCGTCCCGCGGCGATTCGGCCAGCAGGGTGACGACGCCGGCGATCTCGGCCTGGACGGCCAGGTCGGCCGGGGCGAGATCCAGCGCGCGCAGCCCCATCTCGCAGGCGATGAAGCGGACGCCGAGGGCCTGGCAGGCCTCCAGCAGCTCGGCGAAGGTCGCGACCCGGCGCGACGCGAAGCCGGCCTCCTGCGCCTCGGCGTCGCCGTCCAGCCGGCGCCAGCCCTCGGGCAGCAGCGCCCGCAGCGCCCGGCCGGTGAAGAACAGCGTCGCCCGGCGGTTGGTGGCGGCGGCGGCGCTGGCCAGCACCAGCGCGTAGTGCACCCGGTCGAAGCGGCCGTCGAACACCACGATCGACAGCGCGCCGATGCCCGCAGGCCCGTCAGCCATGGTGGTGCGACAGGTCGGTCATCGAAGGATTGGCACCGCACAGCGGGCAGTCCGGGTCGCGCGGCAGGGCGATCTCGCGCAGCCGCGCCTCCAGCGCATCGTACAGCAGCAGGCGGCCGGACAGGCCCTCGCCGATGCCCAGGATCTCCTTGATCGTCTCGATCGCCTGCATCGACCCCAGCACGCCCGGCAGGGCGCCGAACACCCCGGCCTCGGAGCAGCTGGGCACGGTGCCCGGGTCGGGCGGCGCTGGGAACAGGCAGCGATAGCAGGGGTGCGGGTCGCCGAGATGCGCCTTGAAGGTCGACAGCTGCGCCTCGAAGCGCAGCATCGCGGCCGAGACCAACGGCCGCTTGGCCAGATAGCAGGCGTCGTTCAGCAGGTAGCGGGTGGCGAAGTTGTCGCTGCCGTCGACCACGATGTCGAAGGCGGCGATCCGCTCCAGCGCCGTGGCCGCGGTCAGCCGCTCGGCGAAGCGCTCGACCCTGACCTCCGGGTTCAGCGCCTGCAGCCGCAGGATGGCGCTGTCGACCTTCAGCTGGCCCAGCGTGGTGGTGTCGTGCACCACCTGGCGCTGCAAGTTGGACAGCTCGACCAGGTCGTCGTCGTAGAGGCCGATGGTGCCGATCCCGGCGGCGGCGAGGTAGAGCAGCAGCGGCGACCCGAGGCCGCCGGCGCCGATCACCAGCACCCGGGCCTCCAGCAGCTTCTGCTGGCCCTTGCCGCCGACCTCGGGCAGCAGGATGTGGCGCGCATAGCGCTTGATCTGGGCGTCGGTGAAGCTCATGGGATCGAGCATAGCCCTCCGCTCCGGGGGAAGGAACAGCCCTAGCATGCCGGGCCGCTTCGCTGCGCTGCGACGTGTCGCCCGGCTGAGGCCTTGTGGCACGTCATCCGCTCGTGAAATCTGTCGCTGTTCTGTGGCATATTCTTTCCGAGCCAAGAAATAAGGCAACCGCTGCCAGGCTGGTTGCCGAAGGAGAATTGTCATGGATCTCGATCCAGTCCTCCTGTCCCGGTTCCAATTCGCCTTCGTCATCTCCTTCCACTTCCTGTTCCCGGCCTTCACCATCGGCATCGCCAGCTGGCTGGCGGTGCTGGAAGGCCTGTATCTGAAGACGGGGCGGGCGGAGTACCGGACGCTCTACAAGTTCTGGATCAAGATCTTCGCCGTCTCCTTCGGGGTCGGCGTGGTCACCGGCATCGTCATGACCTACCAGTTCGGCACGAACTGGAGCGGGCTGACTCGGGCCGGCGGCAGCATCCTCGGACCGCTGCTCGGCTACGAGGTGGTGACGGCCTTCTTCCTCGAGGCCGGCTTCCTCGGCATCATGCTGTTCGGCTGGGACAAGGTGCCGCGCATCGTCCATTTCGGGGCCACGGCCGCCGTGGCGGTCGGCACCGCCATCTCGGCCTTCTGGATCCTGTCGGCCAACTCCTTCCTGCACACCCCGGCGGGCTACGAGGTGGCGAACGGCACGCTGGTTCCGTCCGACTGGCTGCAGATCGTGTTCAGCCCGTCCTTCCCGGTGCGCTTCCTGCACACGGTGACGGCGGCCTACCTGACCACCGCCTTCGCCATCGTCGGCGCCTCGGCCTGGTACCTGCTGCGCGGCCGCAGCGTCCTCGAGTCGCGCCTGGCCTTCTCGATGGGGCTGTGGCTGATCGCGGTGCTGGCGCCGCTGCAGATCTTCATCGGCGACCAGGCGGGGCTGGAGGTGCGCGAGCACCAGCCGGCCAAGCTGGCGGCGATCGAGGCGCATTGGGAGACCAGCGGCGACGTGCCGCTGATCCTGTTCACCTGGCCGGACCAGAGTGGCGAGAAGAACGATTTCGTGCTCGAGATCCCGCATCTCGGCTCGCTGATCCTGACCCATAGCTGGGGCGGCACCGTGCAGGGGCTGAAGGAGTTTCCGGTCCAGGACCGGCCGCCGGTCGCGATCGTGTTCTGGAGCTTCCGGATCATGGTGGGCCTCGGCTTCCTCATGCTCGGCGCCGCGCTGCTGGGCCTGTGGCTGCGCGCGATCGGGCGGCTCTATGACAGCCGTTGGTTCCAGCGCTTCATGGTGCTGATGCTGCCCTCCGGCTTCGTCGCCGTGATCGCCGGCTGGTTCACCACCGAGATCGGCCGCCAGCCCTGGGTGGTGAACGGCATCCTGCGCACCGCCGACGCGATGTCGCCGGTCGGCGGCGGCAGCGTGCTGCTGTCGCTGGCGCTGTTCGTCCTGGTCTACGCCATCCTGCTCGGCTCCGCCGTCTACTACATCGTCAAGCTGGTGCGGATCGGGCCGGAAGCGCCGGAATCCGACCGCGAGGAGCCATTCAAGACCCCGGCGCGGCCGTTCTCGCTGCCCGACGCCTCCTTCGAATCCCGGGAGTGATGCCATGACACCGGATGTCTGGACCATCGCCAATGCCCTGCCCCTGATCTGGGCCGCGATCGCCGCCGTCGGCGTCTTCATGTATGTGCTGATGGACGGGTTCGACCTCGGCGTCGGGATCCTGTTCCCCTGGGCCCGCACCGAGGAGGACCGCGACCTGATGATGAACTCGGTCGCGCCGATCTGGGACGGCAACGAGACCTGGCTGGTGCTGGGCGGCGTGGTGCTGCTGGCGGTGTTCCCGGTGGCGTTCTCGATCATCCTGCCGGCGCTGTACCTGCCGATCACCTTCATGGTGATGGGGCTGATCTTCCGCGGCGTCGCCTTCGAGTTCCGGTTCAAGGCCCACACCAGCAAGTGGCTATGGACCGTGGCCTTCGCCGGCGGCAGTCTGCTGGCCACCTTCTTCCAGGGCGTGGTGCTGGGCACCTTCGTCCAGGGCTTCCCGGTGTCGGACGGCCATTTCACCGGCGGGGCGTTCCACTGGGTCTCGCCCTTCAGCCTGATGACCGGCGTGGCCCTGGTGCTGGGCTACGGCCTGCTCGGCGCCGCCTGGCTGGTGATGAAGACCGAGGGCACGCTGCAGGGCTGGGCCCGCGACGCCACCATCCGCCTGCTGCTCGGCGTGCTGTTCTTCATGGCGGTGGTCAGCCTGTGGGTGCCGTTCCTGGACCGGTCGATCGCCGATCGCTGGTTCACCTGGCCGAACACGCTGTGGTTCGCGCCGGTGCCGATCCTGGTGGTGCTGTTCGCCTGGCGGCTGTGGCTGTCGCTGCAGCGCGGCTCCGACTACGGGCCGTTCCTCTACACCATGGCGCTGTTCGTGCTCGGCTACACCGGCCTGGCCATCAGCCTGTGGCCGCATGTGGTGCCGCCCGACCTGACCATCTGGGACGTCGCCGCCCCGGCCTCGTCGCAGCTGTTCCTCCTGATCGGCGTCGCCTTCCTGATCCCGCTGATCCTGGTCTACACCACCTATGCCTACTGGGTGTTCCGCGGGAAGGTGAAGGCTGGCGAGGGGTACGATCACTGAGCCATGGTTGCCGCGGGGCGATCCGGGGTAGTCTCCGCGCCAACACCATCCAGGAGAACTCCCATGGCCGGATCGGGCTACCGCAAGGACCGCATCGGCAACCACAAGCTGCACCCCGAGACGCTGATGCTCGGCTACGGCTATGACCCCACCCTGTCGGAGGGCGCGGTCAAGCAGCCGGTGTTCCTGACCTCGACCTTCGTGTTCAAATCGGCCGAGGAAGGCCGCGACTTCTTCGACTACACCGCCGGCCGGCGCGAGCCGAAGCCGGGCGCCGATGCCGGGCTGGTCTATTCCCGCTTCAACCACCCGAACAGCGAGATCGTCGAGGACCGCCTGGCGATCTATGAGGGGGCCGAGGCCGCGGGCATCTTCTCCAGCGGCATGTCGGCGATCGCGACGACGTTGCTGGCCTTCGCCCGGCCGGGCGACGTGATCCTGCACAGCCAGCCGCTGTATGGCGGCACCGAGACGCTGGTGGCCCGCACCCTGACGCCGTTCCAGATCGGCGCGGTCGGATTTCCCGACGGCGTCGACGGCGCCGTGGTGCGCAAGGCGGCGGAGGAGGCGATGGCCAAGGGCCGGGTCTCGGTGATCCTGGTCGAGACGCCGTCCAACCCGCTCAACACCCTGGTCGATCTCGAGCTGGTGCGGGCGGTGGCCGACGAGATCGGGGCGAAGCAGGGCCACACCCCGGTCGTGGTCTGCGACAACACCCTCCTGGGTCCGATCTTCCAGAAGCCGATCAAGCACGGCACCGACATCGTGGTCTATTCGCTGACCAAATATGTCGGCGGCCACAGCGACCTGGTGGCCGGCGCGGTGCTGGGCCGGCGCGACCAGATCCGGCAGGTCAAGCTGCTGCGCGGCGCCATCGGCACCCAGCTGGATCCGCATTCGGCCTGGATGATCGCGCGGTCGCTGGAGACGCTGTCGCTGCGCATGACCGCGGCCTGCCGCAACGCCGAGACCGTGACCCGGTTCCTGGCCGAGCATCCGCAGGTGGCGCGCGTCTACTACCCGGCGCTGCTGCCGGAAGGCAGCCCGGAGCGGGCGGTGCTCGACCGGCAATGCACCGGCGCCGGCACGACCTTCTCCTTCGACATCAAGGGCGGCGAGGCCGAGGCCTTCCGCTTCCTCAACGCGCTGCGCATCTTCAAGCTGGCGGTCAGCCTCGGCGGCACCGAATCGCTGGTCTGCCACCCGGCGACCACGGTGCATTCCGGCGTGCCGAAGGAGACGCGGGAGCGGATCGGCATCTCCGACGCCACCATCCGCGTCTCGATCGGCATCGAGCATGTCGAGGACCTGGTCGCCGACCTGACCCAAGCCCTGGCGGCCGCCGGGGAGTGAACCGCTCGCTGCTCTTTGCGTAGCCTCTCCCGCCTGCGGGACCTTTTCATACCGCTTGATCCCTCGCCGTCATTGCGAGGAGGCGAAGCCGACGAATCCATCCAGGGGCCAGCGCGAACCGGCCCCTGGATGGATTCGCTACGCTCGCAATGACGGTTCTGGGAATGCTGAAAGGTCACGCTTGCGGGAGAGGCTACGCGAAGCCAGCCGGCGTCACACGGCCTCCGCCGGATCCTCCTCGAACAGGCCGGTCGGCAGCCCGTCGATGCTGTGCGTGTTCTTGAGGCGGCGATAGGCCTCCAGCCCCTCCTGCTTCTCCTTGGCCTCGGCCCAGCGCGCCAGGGTCGGCCGCTCGCCGACATGGTCGAACAGCGGCACGCCGAAGCCGCAGGAGGTCTGGACCAGGTCGATGTCCAGCCACACCATCTGCCGGGCGCCGACCGGCTCCTCGCCGCCATACTCCGCCTCCAGCAGGCGGGTGTAGTCGGGGCCGCCGCGGCGCAGCACCCGGCCGGCGCCGTACAGCCGCAGGATCATCGGCGCGCCCTCGAAGGCGCAGAACATCAGGGTCAGCCGGCCGGTGGCGCGCAGATGCGCCGCGGTCTCGTTGCCGCTGCCGGTCAGGTCGAGATAGACGGCGGCGTTCGGCCCCAGGATCCGCAGCATGTCGGTGCCGCGGGGCGAGACATTGACCCGCCCGGTCGCGGCGGCGGAGGCGGTGAAGAACACCCGCTGGCGCAGGATGAACTCCCGCAGGGCCGGCGAGATCTCCGGGAACTGCTTGGCCATGGCGTCTCCTTCCGCGGACCGGCGGGAAGCGTAGCCGAGGCGCCGCGGCCGGCTCAACCGGACGGGGCGCAGGTCTGGGCTGTCCCCGGCCGTGTCAGCGGCTGGGCCGGATCACGCAGGAGACGTCGTCGCCCCGGACATAGGTGTAGGTGCGGTCCGACAGCCAGCCGGTGCGGTAGGTGTAGACCGTCCCGCTCGGGTCGACCGAGACGCCATAGGCGTCGGAGGTCGAGAACACGATCCGGCCATGCGGGCCGGTGCAGATGATGCTGTAGGAGTCCATCTCGTCGACCGGGGTCGGCTTCTCGGCCGCCCGGGACGGCGCGCCGGGACCCAGGCAGGCCGCGATCGCGATCCCGCCGATGATCCGCAAAGCCGTCGCATGCCTCATGGCCAGCCCCATGGTCCGCCGGCGGGCATCATATCAGCGGCCTACGAAGTCCGCTCACGGCCTTTTTTCGTCATGGCGAGGAGGCGAAGCCGACATGGCCATCCAGGGGCCGGTGCGAGCGGCCCTGGATGGCCACGCCCCATCGGGGCTCGCCATGACGGGTCGATAGTGTGGGAGGCGGATTACGCCTCCGCCGCCTCGCTGTTGCGCGGCGCGGCCGGCATGCCGATGGCGTGGTAGCCGGCGTCGACATGGTGCACCTCGCCGGTGACGCCGGTCGACAGCGGCCCCAGCAGGTAGAGGGCGGCGCCGCCGACCTCGTCCAGGGTGACGTTCTTGCGCAGCGGGCTGTTCTGCTGGTTGAAGCGGAACACGTAGCGGGCGTCGCCGATGGCGCTGCCGGCCAGGGTGCGCATCGGCCCGGCCGAGATGGTGTTGACCCGGATCCCCTGCGGGCCCAGATCGGCCGCCAGGTAGCGCACGCTGGCCTCCAGCGCCGCCTTGGCCACACCCATGACGTTGTAGTTCGGCATCACCCGCTCGGCGCCCAGATAGGTCAGCGTCAGCAGGCTGCCGCCATTCGGCATGATCGCCGCCGCCCGCTTCGCCAGCGCGGTGAAGCTGTAGCAGCTGATCCGCATGGTGCGGCTGAAATTCTCGGCCGTGGTGTCGAGGTAGCGGCCCTTCAGCTCTTCCTTGTCGGAATAGGCGATAGCGTGGACCAGGAAGTCGATCGACCCCCATTCCTTGCCCAGCCGGTCGAACAGGGCGGCGATCGAGTCCTCGTCCTCGACGTCGCAGGGCGCCAGGAAGCTGGCGCCGATCGACTGGATCAGCGGCTCGACCCGCTTGCGGAAGGCGTCGCCCTGGTAGGTGAAGGCCAGCTCGGCCCCCTCGCGCGCCAGAGTCGAGGCGATGCCCCAGGCGATCGAGTGGTTGTTGGCGACGCCCATGATCAGGCCGCGCTTGCCGGCCATCAGGCCGTCGCGGCGTTCGGTCGAAGTGGTGGTCATGCAGCGTACCGCTTGAAGGCGAGCGTCGCGTTGGTCCCGCCGAAGCCGAAGCTGTTGGAGAGGACGGTGGTCAGCCCGGCATTGTCGATCCGTTGCCGCACGATCGGGAAACCCTCCGCGGCCGGGTCGAGATTTTCGATGTTGGCGCTGGCGGCGATGAAGTCGTGCTTCATCATCAGCAGGCTGTAGATCGCCTCATGCACCCCGGCGGCGCCGAGCGAATGGCCGGACAGCGACTTGGTCGAGCTGATCTTCGGCGCCTTGTCGCCGAACACCTCGCGGATCGCGCCCAGCTCGGTGACGTCGCCGACCGGGGTCGAGGTGCCGTGGGTGTTGATGTAGTCGACCGGCCCGTCGACGGTGGCCAGCGCCTGGCGCATGCAGCGCACCGCGCCTTCGCCCGACGGGGCGACCATGTCGTAGCCGTCCGAGGTGGCGCCGTAGCCGACCAGCTCGCCATAGATCTTGGCGCCGCGGGCGCGGGCGTGCTCCAGCTCCTCCAGCACCACGGTGCCGCCGCCGCCGGCGATGACGAAGCCGTCGCGGTCGCGGTCATAGGCGCGGCTGGCGCGCTCCGGCGTGTCGTTGAAGCGTGAGGAGAAGGCGCCCATCGAGTCGAACAGCACCGACAGGGTCCAGTGCAGCTCTTCGCCGCCGCCGGCGAAGACGATATCCTGCTTGCCCCACTGGATCAGCTCCGCGCCGTTGCCGATGCAATGCGCCGAGGTCGAGCAGGCGGAGGAGATGGAGTAGTTGACGCCCTTGATCTTGAACGGCGTCGCCAGCGTCGCCGAATTGGTCGACGACATGCAGCGCGGCACCATGTAGGGGCCGATGCGCTTCGGCCCCTTCTCGCGGGTGATGTCCGCCGCGTCGACCTGGTTCGAGGTCGACGGCCCGCCGGAGCCCATGATCAGGCCGGAGCGCTCGTTCGAGACGTCGCTCTCCTCGAGGCCGGCATCGGCGATGGCCTGGGCCATGGCGATGTAGTTGTAGGCCGCGCCCGGGCCCATGAAGCGCAGGATGCGCCGGTCGACATGGTCGGCCGGGTCCAGCTTCACCGTGCCGTGGACATGGCAGCGGAAGCCCAGCTCCTTGTACTCCGGCGCCGCGACGATGCCGGAGCGGCCGTCGCGCAGGCTGGCCGCGACTTCATCCTGGTTGTTGCCGAGGCTCGACACGATGCCGAGCCCGGTGACGACGACGCGTCGCATGGTCATTCTCCGCGGTTCGTCAGAACGCCTCGGCCGAGGTGAACAGGCCGACCCTCAGATCCTTGGCCTCGAAGATGATCTTGCCGTCGACGGCGACGCTGCCGTCGGCGATGCCCAGCACCAGCTTGCGGTTGATCACCCGCTTCAGGTCCAGGCGGTAGGTCACCAGCTTGGCGTCGGGCAGCACCTGCCCGGTGAACTTGACCTCGCCGGTCGACAGCGCCCGGCCCTTGCCCGGCGCCCCGGTCCAGCCCAGGAAGAAGCCGGTCAGCTGCCACAGCGCGTCCAGGCCCAGGCAGCCCGGCATCACCGGGTCGTTCTCGAAATGGCAGGCGAAGAACCACAGGTCCGGGCGGATGTCGAACTCGGCCACGGCCTCGCCCTTGCCATAGGCGCCGCCGTTGTCGTTGATGGTGGTGATCCGGTCCATCATCAGCATGGGCGGCAACGGCAGCTTGGCGTTGCCAGGGCCGAACAGCTCGCCATGCGCGCAGGAGAGCAGGTCTTCGTAGGTGTAGCTGGATTTACCGGTCACGGCCGCGTTGGCGCCTTCCATGGTCTTACCGACGCGCGCGACTGTAGCGTTTTTTCGGATGGGCACAAGTGCGAGCCGGGCGCGCTGTCGGGCTCTCAACACTAAGATGGGCCCAATGGTCGCGGCGAACAGGCATTGCCTGCGGCCGTCCGGCACCCTAGCTTCGGGGGATCACGGCACCTTTCGGCGGAATTGGACGCGCGCATGACCGTCTGGCGGACGACCCTTCTGGCCTCCTGTGTCGCGGCGACGGCCGTGCTGCGGCCGCCGGCCGCCGAGGCCGCCAACGATCCGCGCACCCTTTCGGGCGCCTATCTTGCCGGCACCCATGCGCTGGCCGCGCGCGACCTGTCGGCGGCCGGCCGCTTCTTCAGCCAGGTGCTGGCGGCGGACCCGGACAACCTGGCGCTGCTGCGGCGTAGCTTCACCCTGACGCTGGCCGGCGGCGATGTCGACGGCGCCGCCAAGCTGGCCCGGCGCCTGGACACGGCGGACACCGCCGACCAGCTGGTCCGCATCACCCTGGTCCTGAGCGACGCCAAGGCCGGGCAGTGGCGCGGCGCCCTGGACCGGCTGAAGTCGATGGAGGCGGCGGGCACCGCCAAGTCGATCACGCCGATCATCGCCGCCTGGCTCAGGGTCGGCGCCGGCGACGGCAAGGCGGCGCTGTCCAGCCTCGACCCGCTGCTGAAGCAGCAGCGGCCGGACGCGCTGGGGTCGATCCAGAAGGCGCTGATCCTCGACTATCTCGGTGATCTCGACGGCGCCCAGCAGGCCTATGAGGCGCTGGGCGACATGGGCGGCACGGTGCGGCTGGTCGAGGGGCTGGCCAGCGTCTATCAGCGCGAGGGCCAGCGCGACAAGGCGCGGCAGGTCTATCGCAGCTTCACCGACCAGAACGGCGACAACCTGCTGCTGGAGCCGGCGATCCAGCGCCTGGACAAGGGCGAGCGGGCGCAGCCGATCATCGGCAGCCCGTCCGACGGGCTGGCCGAGGCGTTGTTCTACATCGCCAGCGCCGTCAGCCAGGACCGCGAGGCCCAGGGCGGCGACACCGCGCTGATCTACACCCGCCTCGCCCTCTATCTGCGGCCGGACTTCCCGGTGGCGCAGATCCTGCTGGGCGACGTGCTGGCCGGGCAGGAGCAGTACCAGAACGCCATCGCCGCCTATGAATCGCTGCCGGACGGCACCCCCGCCGGCTGGATGGCGCGGGTGCGCGAGACCCTGGCCTATGAGGGGCTGGAGCAGTTCGACAAGGGCATCGCGCTGGCCTCCGACCTGGTGTCGGAGCGGCCGGACAGCCAGGCCGGCTATCTCCGCCTCGGCGACCTGTACCGGGCGAAGCAGGACTTCGCCTCCGCCGTCGTCGCCTATGACGACGCCGCCCGCCGGCAGAAGCGGCTGGAGGAGGTGGACTGGACCTTCCTGTACCGCCGCGGCATCGCGCTGGAGCGCGCCGGCCGCTTCGACCGGGCGGAGCAGGATCTGCGCCGCGCCATCGGGCTGAACCCGGACCACGCCAACCTGCTGAACTATCTCGGCTACTCGCTGCTCGACCGCGGCAAGGACCTGAAGGAGGCGGAGGATCTGATCCGCAAGGCGGTCGACCTGTCGCCGAATGACGGCTACATCATCGACAGCCTGGGCTGGGTCTATTACCGCACCAACCAGATGGACAAGGCGGTTGAGACGCTGGAGAAGGCGATCTCGCTGAAGCCCGAGGACCCGACCATCAACGACCATCTCGGCGACGCCTATTGGCGGGTCGGCCGCAAGCTGGAGGCGCGCTACCAGTGGGAGGCGGCGCTGCGCACCACCGAGGGCGACCCGCCGAAGGACAAGATCGAGGCCAAGCTGGCCAACGGCCTGCCCGCCCAGGAAGCCTCGGCCCCGGTCAAGTCGAACTGATCGTGACGCAGCCCGGCAAGGCTTGGTCCGGCACCGCGCCGGCCAAGGTCAACCTGTATCTCCATGTCGTCGGCAGGCGCGCGGACGGCTACCACCTGCTCGACAGCCTGGTGGTGTTCGCCGATGTCGGCGACCGGCTGACCTTGGAGCCGGCCGCGGCGCCGGGCCTGACCGTGACCGGGCCCTTCGCCGGCGCCATCCCGCCCGGCGACGACAACCTGGCGCTGCGCGCGGTGCGGCGCCTGGCGGCCGCGACCGGGCGGCCCGACGGCATCGCCGTCACCCTCGACAAGCGGCTGCCGGTGGCGGCCGGGATCGGCGGCGGCTCGGCCGATGCCGCGGCGGTGCTGCGCGGCCTCGCCGCGCTCTGGGACCTCGCGCCCGCCGACCCGCGCCTGCTCGAGGTCGCGGCCGGGCTCGGCGCCGACGTCCCGGTCTGCCTGGCCGGCCGCACCGCCTGGCTGGGCGGCGTCGGCGAGCGGCTGGAGCCCGGTCCGGACCTGGCCGGGGTGCCGATCCTGCTGGTCAATCCCGGCGTGCCGCTGTCGACGCCCGATGTGTTCCGGGCCCGGCGCGGCGGCTTCTCGGCCGAGGCCCGCTTCGCCGAGGCCAAGCCGACGCTGGAGCAGCTCTGCGCGTTGCTGGCCGGGCGCGGCAACGACCTGGCCGCGCCGGCGACATCCCTGGTGCCGGTGATCGGCGAGGTGCTGGCGGCGCTGGCGGCGCAGCCGGGCTGCCGCCTGGCCCGGATGTCGGGCAGCGGCGCCACCTGCTTCGGCCTGTTCGAGACGCCGGCCGCGGCGAAGGCGGCCGAAGCGGCGCTGGCCGGGCGCGGCTGGTGGGCCGCCGCCGCGGCGCTGCTCTAACCCGTCGCAGGCTTCCGAAATGATCGACGCTGGCCGGCCGGGGCCCGTGCTGGTATGAAGCGCGGTCGCGCGGGACCCTCCGGTCCGCGCGGTCGACAGGCGCAGCCCGTCCCCCCGGGCGGCTGCTGGGAATGCGGATGACCGACGCTCTTTCCGCCGCGTCCGCCCGGCGCGGATCCTCGGGATCCGCCGGCTGGCTGCGGCTCGATACCCCCCAGGGGGCGATCTTCTGGCTGATCCTGCTGGGCGGGCTGCTGCGGCTCGCCCTGGCCTGGGCGCTCGGCTACGGCAACGGTGAATCCTACTACGTCGCCACCGCCCGGTTCTGGGCGCTCAGCTATTTCGACCAGCCGCCGCTGTTCCTGTGGATCACCCACGCCATGATCGGCCTCGGCGATGCCGAGCTGTGGCTGCGCCTGCCCTATGTGCTGATGTTCGGTGTCTCGACCTGGCTGATGTACCGGCTGGGCGCGTATCTGTTCGGTGCCTGGGCCGGGGTGTGGGCGGCGCTGCTCCTGAACCTGTCGGCCGTGTTCTTCCTCAGCGTCGGCAGCTGGGTACAGCCGGACGGGCCGCTGTTCCTGTTCCTGCTGGCCGCGGCGTACTGTACCGCCCGGGTGGTGGTGCCGGAGCCGGAGACGCTGTCGCGCGGCGCCGCCTGGGGCTGGTGGCTGGCCGCCGGCGCCTGCTTCGGCCTGGCGCTGCTGTCGAAGTACCACGCCTCGCTGATGATGGCCGGGCTGCTGCTGTTCCTGCTGACCACGCGGGGGCGCCGCCGCTGGCTGCTGCATCCGGCGCCCTGGATCGCGGTGGTGATCGCCTTCGCGATCTTCTCGCCGGTGCTGATCTGGAACGACGACAACCAGTGGGTGTCGTTCCTGTTCCAGGGCGGCCGCAGCTCCGGCGGGCGGTTCCGGCCCGACTGGCTGGCCCAGAACATCGGCGGCCAGGCGATCTGGCTCCTGCCCTGGGTCTGGTTGCCGATGATCTGGGTGTTCGTCGCCGGCCTGATCCGCGGCCCGAAGGACCTGCGCGGCTGGTTCCTGGTCAGCCTCGCCATCATCCCGATCGTGCTGTTCACCGCCGTCGCCTCCTGGGCGAAGATCGGCGCTCATTTCCACTGGCAGGCGCCGGGCTACCTGCTGCTGTTCCCGCTGCTGGGCGCCGCCACGGCGCGGTGGCTGGAGAACGGCAGCCGCGCCGCCCGGATCTGGCTCAAGGCCTCGGGCGTCGCCACGGTGGTCGTGCTGGTGGTGCTGGGCAGCCACGCCGCCACCGGCTGGATGCGGGCCCTGCCCTATCTCGACCGGGCCCATCTCGAGCACGATCCGACGCTGGAGGGGCTGGACTGGACCGACCTGCGCGCCGCGGCGCGGGAGCGCGGCTGGTACGATCAGCCCGGCCTGTTCGTGGTCGGCACCCAATGGCACCAGACCGGCAAGATCGACGTCCAGCTCGGCGACCGGCTGCCGGTGCTGTGCCTGTGCCGCGACCCGCGCAACCTGGCCTTCGGCTGGAACCAGATGGACTTCGCCGGCCATGACGCGGTGATCATCGGCCAGGAGGAGTTCCTGAAGGATTTCGACGAGCGCTGGCGGCCCTATTTCGCCTCGGTCGAGCCGCAGCCGGACATCATCGTCCATCGCGGCGGCCGAGCCGAGCTGACCCTGCATGTCTACACCGCGCGCGGCTTCAAGGCGCCCTGGCCGCTGCCGCTGCCGCCGGGCGCGCCCTGGATGGCCACCAAGTGATGCGCTACGAGCTCGCGGTGGTGGTGCCGACCCTGAACGAGGTCGGCAATGTTGGTCGCCTCGTCGAGCTGCTCGACGCGGCGCTGGCCGGGATCGCCTGGGAGGTGATCTTCGTCGACGACGATTCGACCGACGGCACGGCCGAGGCGGTCTACAAGATCGCCGAGACCCGCGACAATGTCCGCTGCCTGAAGCGGATCGGCCGGCGCGGCCTGTCCTCGGCCTCGGTCGAGGGCATGATGGCGACCGGCGCCCCCTATCTCGCGGTGATGGACGCCGACCTGCAGCATGACGAGACGCTGCTGCCGAAGATGCTGGCGCGGCTGAAGGCCGACACGCTGGACATCGTCGTCGCCAGCCGCTTCCTGCCGGGCAGCGACCTCGGCACCTTCTCGGAGAAGCGCGAGCGCCTGTCCGGCCTCGGCATCCGCCTGGCCCGCATGGTGGTGCCGAAGGAGCTGACCGACCCGCTCAGCGGCTTCTTCATGCTGCGCCGGCCGCTGATCGAGGAGGTCGCGGACCGGCTGAACGGGCAGGGTTTCAAGATCCTGCTCGACATCTTCGCCTCGGCCGGGCGCCCGCTGCGCTTCGCCGAGCTGCCCTTCGTCTTCCGCAGCCGGCTCAGCGGCGAAAGCAAGCTCGACTTCGCCGTCAGCCTGGAATTCCTGATGCTGATCTTCGACAAGCTGCTGGGCGGCACGATCCCGGCGCGCTTCATCCTGTTCGTCATGGTCGGGCTGTCCGGCGTGGCGGTGCAGCTGGCCCTGGTCGGGCTGTTCCTGCACGCCTTCCGCTGGGACTTCTACTGGGCCCAGGCGGTGGCGACCGTGGCGGCGATGACCTCGAACTTCGCGCTGAACAACCGCATCACCTACCGCGACAAGCAGCTGCGCGGGCGCGACTTCCTGCGCGGCCTCCTGTCCTTCTACGCCGCCTGCGCCATCGGCGCCCTGATCAACCTGCAGGTGGCGGAGTTCCTGTTCGAGCGCAGCGTGCCCTGGGCCCTGGCCAGCTTCCTCGGCGCCGCCCTGTCCTCGGTCTGGAACTTCGGCGTGACCTCGACCTTCACCTGGAGCAAGCGCGGCCGCGCCCGGACCCAGGCGGCGGGGGAGTAGGGCTGCCTGCTTCGACGATCTGGTCGCGAGGCCAAACGGCCAGGTGGGAGACAGCCATGAACGTCCAGTACATCGACACCCCAGCCGGACGTTTCGCCGTCCTCCCCGAAGCCGAGTTCCGTCGGCTGACGGAGGCTGCAGAGGACGCGGCGGACTCCGCGATCGTCCGCGAGTTCGAGCGGAAGCTGGCGGCCGGCGAGGAGGAACTCCTGCCCTCCGCCATGGTCGATCGTCTGCTGGCCGGCGAGAGCGCGGTGAAGGTCTGGCGCGAACACCGCGGCTTCAGTGCCCATCAGCTTGCCGCCAAGGCGGATGTCAGCGCCGCCTACATCAGCCAGATCGAAGGCGGCAAGCGCGACGGCACGGTTTCGACCCTGCGCAAGATCGCGGATGCGCTCGGGGTCCGCCTCGACGACCTCGCCTGAGGCATGAGTGCCGGCCGAAGGCCGGCACTCATGCCTCTCAGCAGAGCGCCGGCTCGGTCTCGCGCCGGAACGAGCGGAACAGCTCGCCGACGCTGCGGGTGCCGGTCTCGACCAGGTCGAAGCGGCGGCCGAAGCGGATCCAGTCGACCATCAGCCCGACCATCAGGCAGGTCAGCGTGCTGGCCGCCACCTCCGGCGGCCAGGCCGGGCTCAGCCGTCCGGATTCCTGCGCCGCACCGAAGGCCCGGTTCATCGTCGCCCGCATGTGGTCATGCGCCTCGCGCTGCCGCGCCAGCGCCGCCAGCATCTCGCCGACATACTCGCAGCGGCAGGTCAGGATGGTGAAGACGCGCTGCCGCTGCTCATCCTCGGTCAGGGCGATGAAGCTCTCGACCGTCGCCTGCTCGATCAGGCCCAGCGGGTCGGGATGGCCATCGGCCATCGCCCGCTCGACGATGTCCTCCGCCGGCAGCTTCACGCGCTCGTGCAGCGCCTCGAACAGCTCGACCTTGTTCTTGAAGTGCCAGTAGATGGCGCCCCGGGTCACCCCGGCCGCGTTGGCGATCAGCTCCAGCGAGGTGCGCGACACCCCGTCCACGAAAAACAGCCGCTCCGCTGCGTCCAGAATCTTCTGCCGGGTCTCTTCCGCCTCGGCCTTGGTGCGGCGTGCCATGTCTCTATCCCTCTCCCCCTTTTTTCTCTTTACATACGTTCGAGTATGTATATAAGTCCATCCCTGCCTGACATTCCGGAGGCCCCGGGGTGTGTGCGGCGCAAAAAAATCCGACAGCGGGAAGGGGTTGTCGTGAGCTCAGCCATCCGGAATCCGGGGTGTCCCCCGACACGAATCCGTCTTTCCGGGGACCGGTTGCCGCGTCTCTCCCGATAACAAATCTTAATACGTCGGCTCGGCCTCCGCCATTGCCCAGGCGGCCAGGAGCAGGCATTCTGGGGGTGCGCCGATATGGCGGAATGGGGGCTCGGTGAAATGTTGAGGGGTTCGTCTGCATCCCCAATACATACATTCAAGAATGTATGTAAATCAACCCCGCACTCGTCGCCGTCGTCAGAATTTGTTGTGCAGTGCAAAAAACTCTCAGGCAAAGGTGCGGTCACCGTGATCACGACGTCTTCTCTTCGCGCCGTCGCATTGGCCGCTACCCTGGCCGCCGCGCCGATTCTTGCATCTTGCAACGAAAACACCGGTGAAGCCCAGGCCCAGACGCAATCCGCGCCGCCGCCGCCCGAGGTGACGGTGCAGGAGGTGTCGGCCGGGCCGGTGCCGCTGACCTACACCTATGCCGCCCGCGTGTCGGCCTTCCGCGAGATCGAGGTGCGCGCCCGCGTCGGCGGCATCCTGCTGAAGCGCGACTATACCGAAGGCGCGCGGGTGACCGAGGCGCAGGAGCTGTTCCGCATCGACCCGGCCACCTACCAGGCCGAGGTGGCGCGCGTGCAGGCCCAGCTGCAGCAGGCCCAGGCCCAGCTGGCCAACAGCCGGATCAATGCCGAGCGGGCCGCGAAGCTGTTCGCCTCCCGCGCCGGGTCGGAGCGCGACCGCGACGACACCGCGGCCCAGGTGCGCACCGACGAGGCGGCGGTGGCCGCCGCCCAGGCGCAGCTGAAGACGGCACAGCTGAACCTCGACTACACCACGGTGACGGCGCCGCTCGGCGGCATGACGAGCATCGAGGAGGTGCCGGAGGGCAGCCTGATCAGCGCCAACGGCCTGCTGACCCGGATCACCCAGCTCGACCCGGCCTATGTCAGCTTCTCCTTCAGCGACGCCGATTTCGCCGAGATCCGGCGGCTGCTGGACGAGGGCAAGGCCGAGGGGCCGAAGGACCGCCGCTTCCCGGTGACGGTGAAGCTCGGCGACGGGCGGGTCTACGACCAGGGCGGCACCATCAACTTCACCGACAGCATCGTCGACAACCAGACCGGCACGATCCGCGCCCGCGCCGTGCTGCCGAATGCCCAGGGCCTGTTGATGCCGAACCAGTTCGTGCGGGTCACGGTCAGCGGCCTGACGCTGAAGCAGGGCGTGGTGGTGCCGCAGGTGGCGGTGATGCAGGGCCCGCAGGGTCCCTTCGCCTATGCCCTGGGCGAGGGCAACAAGGCCGAGGCCCGGCCGCTGACGCTTGGCCGCGAGGTCGAGGGCGGCTGGCTGGTCGAGAGCGGCCTGAAGGGCGGCGACCGGATCATCACCGAGGGCGTGATCAAGGTCCGGCCGGGCAGCCCGGTACGCCCGTCCGAGGCCAAGGTCGCGGAGGCCGCCCCGTGATCTCCCGCTTCTTCATCGACCGGCCGGTCTTCGCGGCCGTCCTCTCGATCGTCATCACCCTGGCCGGCCTCGTCGCCATGCGGGTGCTGCCGATCGCGCAGTATCCGGAGATCGTGCCGCCCGAGGTCACGGTCTCGGCCAGCTATTCCGGCGCCAGCGCCGAGACCGTGGCCCAGACCGTCGCCGCGCCGCTGGAGCAGCAGATCAACGGCGTCGACAACATGCTGTACATGCGGTCGACGAATACCGGCGACGGCACCATGACGCTGACCGTCACCTTCAAGATCGGCACCGATCCCGACCAGGCGACGATCAACGTCAACAACCGCGTCCAGCGCGTGCTGCCCACCCTGCCGCAGGAGGTGCAGCGCACCGGCGTCCGGGTCGACAAGAAGTCCAGCTCGATCCTGCAGGCGGTGATCCTGCATGACGAGAGCGGCCAGTACGACCCGATCTACCTGAACAACTACGCGCTGCTGAACGTCATCGACGACCTCAAGCGCGTGCCCGGCGTCGGCGACGCCACGCTGTTCGGCGCCGGCAAGGACTATTCGATGCGGATCTGGCTGCGGCCGGACAAGCTGGCGCAGTACAGCCTGACGCCCAGCGACGTCTCCGCCGCGATCCAGGAGCAGAACGCCCAGTTCGCCGCCGGCCGCTTCGGCGAGGAGCCGGACGCGAACGGCCTGGCCTTCACCTATTCGGCGACGACCGACGGCCGCCTGCCGAACGCCGAGGCCTTCGAGAACATCATCCTGAAATCCGACAGCAACGCGGCGACGCTGCGGCTGAAGGACGTGGCGCGGGTCGAGCTCGGCGCCCAGGCCTACAACTCCGCCGCCAACTACAACGGCAAGCCGGCCGCCGCGATCGGCATCTACCTGCAGCCCGGCGCCAACGCGCTGGAGACGGCGGAGGGGGTGAAGGCGCGGATGGAGGAGCTGAAGCAGGCCTTCCCCGACGGCATCACCTACGCCATCCCCTACGACACCACCCGCTTCGTCGAGGTGTCGATCGACGAGGTGATCAAGACCTTCATCGAGGCGATGGTCCTGGTCGTGCTGGTGGTCTTCGTCTTCCTGCAGAATCTGCGGGCGACGCTGATCCCGGTGATCGCGGTGCCGATCTCGATCCTCGGCACCTTCGCCGGGATGTACATGCTCGGCTTCTCGATCAACCTCCTGACGCTGTTCGGCCTGATCCTGGCCATCGGCATCGTCGTCGACGACGCCATCGTCGTGCTCGAGAATGTCGAGCGCATCATGCGCACGGAGAAGCTGCCGCCGAAGGAGGCGGCGCGGAAGGCGATGGACGAGGTCTCGGGCCCGGTCATCGCCATCGTGCTGGTGCTGTGCGCCGTGTTCGTGCCGGTCGCCTTCATGGGCGGCCTGGCGGGCGAGATGTACCGGCAGTTCGCGGTCACCATCGCGGTGTCGGTCACCATCTCCGGCATCGTCGCGCTGACGCTGACCCCGGCGCTGTGCGCCCTGATCCTGAAGCCCGGCCATCACGAGCCCGCCCGGCCGTTCCGCTGGTTCAACCGGGTGTTCGACGGCATCACCGCGGCCTACACCACGGGCGTGCGCTTCTTCCTCAAGCGCTTCACCATCGGCCTGTTGCTGTTCGCCGGCTTTGCCGGGGTGGCGGGATTCCTGTTCCAGAAGATCCCGGGGTCGCTGGTGCCGGACGAGGACCAGGGCTACCTGCTCGTCGCCGCCTTCCTGCCGCCCGCCGCCTCGCTGGAGCGGACCGAGAAGGCGCTGTCCGAGGCGACGCAGAACATCCTGAAGCATCCGGCGGTCAGCGAGAGCATCGACGTGCCGGGCTTCGACCTGCTGTCGGCGGCGCAGAAGACCTATGGCGGCATCATCTTCGTGCCGCTGAAGGACTGGTCGCAGCGCACCGACCCGGCGCTCGACGCGCGCAACCTGCCCGGGCCGTTCATGGGCATGAATGCCGGCATCAAGGACGCGATGGTGCTGGCCTTCAACCCGCCGCCGATCATGGGCATGAGCACGACCGGCGGCTTCGAGGCCTATGTCCAGGACCGCACCGGCGCCGGCTATCCGGCCCTGGCCGCGGCGACGCAGAAGCTGGTCGACGCCGCGGCCAAGCGGCCGGACCTGGCGGGCGTGCGGTCCCAGTTCAACATCGCCATCCCGCAATACAAGCTCGACGTCGACCGCGAGAAGGCGCGGGCGCTGGGCGTGCCGATCTCGTCGATCTTCGACGCGATGCAGGCCACCTTCGGCAGCCTCTACGTCAACGACTTCACGCTGTACGGCCGCAACTACCGCGTCAGCCTGGCGTCGGAGGGCAGCTTCCGCCAGCGGCCGGAGGATCTGAAGCAGGTCTTCGTCCGGGCCGATGGCGGGGCGATGATCCCGATCGACGCGCTGGTCAAGGCGCACCGGGTGGTCGGTCCCGACCAGGTCGAGCGCTTCAACATCTTCCCGGCGGCCAAGATCATGGGCGGCCCGGCGCCCGGCTACTCCTCCGGCCAGTCGATCGCGGCGATGGAGCAGCTGGCCAAGGAGGTGCTGCCCAGCGGCTACGCCCTGGCCTGGACCGGCTCGGCCTTCCAGGAGCAGTCGGCCGGCGGCTCCGGCAACCAGGCGCTGCTGTTCGGCCTGATCATGGTGTTCCTGATCCTGGCGGCGCAGTACGAGCGCTGGTCGCTGCCGATCGCGGTGCTGACCGCCGTGCCCTTCGCCCTGTTCGGGGCGCTGGTCGCGGTGTGGCTGCGCGGGCTGCAGAACGACGTCTACTTCCAGATCGGCCTGGTCACCCTGATCGGCCTCGCCGCCAAGAACGCGATCCTGATCGTCGAGTTCGCGGTGCTGAAGCGCGAGGAGGGGATGAGCGCCTTCGACGCGGCGCTGGAGGCGGCGAAGCTGCGCTTCCGCCCGATCGTCATGACCTCGCTGGCCTTCATCCTGGGCTGCCTGCCGCTGGCCATCGCCAGCGGCGCCGGCTCGGCCAGCCGCCACTCGATCGGCACCGGCGTGATCGGCGGCATGCTCGCCGCCACCGTCATCGCCACCTTCTTCATCCCGATGTTCTACCGGCTGATCGCCTGGCGCGATCGCAAGAAGCCGGACACGGAAGCGGGGCCCGCCTTCCCCCAGGCGGAGCATCCGTGAGACGGGGCCGCCCCACGGCCCCGCCTCGGTCCCGGTCGTCATTGCTGCCCCTCGACGACCGGGACTCCTAACCGGACGGGGCGCGGACCGCAACCCGCGCCCCGTCCGTCGCATCCGTTGCCTCTCCCGCGTGGCGAGATCGTTTCAGAATTCCGAACACCGTCATTGCGAGCGCAGCGAAGCAATCCAGGGGCCGGTGCGCACCGGCCCCTGGATTGCTTCGTCGGCTTCGCCTCCTCGCAATGACGTCGAGGGATGGATGTTGTGAAGAGGTCTCGTTTGGCGAGAGAGGCAACTGATCGAGCCCGGCGGAGCCAGCTCACCCGATTGCTTTAGCTTGCCCTCAGTCCGACAGGCCGGCCTTGCGCAGCCGGGCCGACACCGCGCGCGACCGGCTGGTCTCGGCCCAGCCCAGGGCGGAGCGGCCGGTGAAGTCGCGCAGCTGTGGGTTGGCGCCGCCGGCCAGCAGCGCCTCCACCGCCGGCAGGTTGCCGTCGCGGGCCGCCGCCATCAGCGGGGTGATACCCTGGCGGTTGGCGCGGTTGGGATTGGCCTTGCCGTCCAGCAGCGCGCGAACGACATCGGCGTCGCCGGTGTCCGCCGCCCAGAACAGCGGCGTGTTGCCGATCGAATCGACCTGGTCGGGCTGGGCGCCGAAGCGCAGCAACTCGCGCACGATCGGCGTGCGGCCGTCGCGGGCGGCGATCACCAGGGCGGTGCGGCCATTGAGATCGGTCGCGTTCGGGGGCGTCCCGCTCAGCAGCAGCGTGCGGACCTTGGCGACATCGTTGGCATCGACCGCCTGGATCAGCTCCGGCGCCCGCCGCAAGACGTCGATCTCGGCCATGGCGGGGCCGCCGAGAGTGAGAAGCAGCGCCGCGGCCGCCGCGATGCGGGCGCCTCGTTTCATCCGATCCCTCCAGCAGATCCGCAGGTCGTGCGGGCGCAGGTCATGCAGGCCCGGGCGCGAGCTTATACCGCGCCCGGCGCCCGGGCCAGCCGGTTGGCCCCGGCGGCGCGGCTGGATTATCCTTGGGCAACGCCGTCGCCACCGCCGTCATCAGTGAGGTCCGCCATGACCGAGACATCCCCCCTGCCCAGCCTGCCCCGCCTCGGGCAGGTGGCGCCGTCCTTCGAGGCCGAGACCACGCATGGGCGCCTGGCGCTCGAGGATTTCCGGGGCAGCTGGGTGGTGCTGTTCTCGCACCCGGCCGACTTCACCCCGGTCTGCACCACCGAGTTCGTCGCCTTCGCCCGCATCGCCCCGGCGCTGAAGGAGCGCGGGGTCGAACTGCTGGGCCTGTCGATCGACAGCATCTACGCCCATCTCGCCTGGACCAAGCGGATCGAGGAGCTGTTCGGCACCCGCATCCCGTTCCCGGTGATCGCCGACGGCGACCGCAGGGTGGCCACGCTGTACGGCATGATCATGCCGGAGCAGTCGGGCACCGAGACCAGCCGCTGCGTCTTCGTCATCGACCCCACCGGGGTGGTGCGGGCGATGATCTATTATCCGCTGACCACCGGCCGCAACATCGACGAGATCCTGCGCCTGATCGACGCGCTGCAGACCACCGACAAGCACAAGGTGGCGACCCCGGCCGACTGGCGCCCGGGCGACAAGGTGATCGTGCCGGCGCCGCGCACGATCGAGGATGCCGATGCGCGGGCCAAGGGCGGCTACGATTACACCGACTTCTGGTACTGCCAGACCGGGATCAAGGGCTGATCCGAGCCCATGGCCTGCATCAACCCCGACGGCACCCTGACCGAGGTGGCCAAGCGCAGCCTGACCCTGCTGGCCGAGCCGCACACCGCGGCGCGGCTGGCGGAGGCGGCCGACCTGCCGCTGTGGCGGGTGCGCGCCACCCTGCGCGAGACCGGCCGGGCGAAGCTGGTCGCCTGCCTCGACCCCGACGCGGCCGATCCGTCCTGGCGGCTGACCGAGCTGGGTGTCGAGGCCCTGGAGCTGAGCCAGGACTGATCGCGCTTTACTGATGCAACACAATGGGATATGGCTTTCCCTTGAAGCACCATATCAGCTGGGTCGCATTTCGGATTCTGTCGGCCCGGCTTCTGCGCTAGAGTGCGGGCGGATGGATCTGCGGGGGTACCGATGAGGACGATGAAGGGTTTTACCGCGGCCGCGTTGGCCGCCATGGCGCTGGCGGCCTGCCAGGAAGCGCCGCCGAAGCCGCAGACGGGGGGCCTGTTCCCTGATGTCGGCAACTACCAGCCGGCCAACCTACCGCCCAAGGCGCAGCTGACGCCGACCGAGGTGCGCTACGACCTGCTGGTCAAGCTGCAGACCGAGATGATGGTCACCGGGCTGAGCTGCAAGGAAGAGTTCAACGATCCGATCATCTTCCGGACGTTCAGCCAATGGGTCGTCAACAATGACGACCGGATCCTGGACACCCAGGACAAGCTCGGCAAGCTGCTCGGCAAGTACAACAAGGGCAACGGCGCGCGGCTGTTCGACACCTACCGCACCAAGATGGCGAATGACGAGTCCCAGCGCATGCAGCGGATGACCCAGGGCGCCTACTGCCTGGCGCGCAAGGACCAGTTCGCCGAGGTGGTGACGTACACCCCGCAGCAGCTGGACGACTATCTGAACAAGTCCTACGAGCTTCTGCACGCGCGCTACAACGAGGTCGGGGCCAAGACCCAGACCGCGGCGGCGCCGACCGACAAGGCTGCGGCGGCCCCTGCCGTCAAGCCGAAGAAGAAGCCGTAAGCACCAGCTTTCTCTTTTGCCGATCCATCCGGAAAGGGCCGCGCCAGCGGCCCTTTCTCGTTTCGGCCGGACAGTCTTCCCATGACGGCTTGCCGAAACATTCTGTCGCTGGTATCAAGAACCTCCCCGCCGGTCGCGGCGGGAGGAATGGGCGTCCACGAAACGGCAGAGGGGGAGTTGCAGTGGCATCGACACGCATCGTCAGCTCCCCGGACCTCCGTCATTAGGTAGGTCCGCCTCCGCGCTCCCGGCTGGTCTGGCCCCGGGGGCCTCCGGACCCCGCCCAGGACGCCCGATGGCCTGAACCGCCCAAGCGTCCACCCCGAAACCCTCAGATCGCCGTCGGCACCGGGCCTCGTCCACGCCGATTCGCCTGAACCGTTCAGCCGGGAGGATGCCGCTTCGGCGGTGTCGGAACGACCGTGGCGCCAGACCAGACCACCAACCAGACCACCAACCAGACCACCCCTCAGAATCCCCTCGCGCGCGTGCTGCGCTTCAGCTACGGCCATTGGCGCCGCCATCCGCTGCAGATCGCGGTCGCGACCGGCGGCGTGCTGGCCTCGACCGGCATCGACGTCGTGCTGCCGATCTTCGCCGGCCGCATGGTCGACGCCATCGCCTCCGGCCCCGGCGGCTATGACGCGGCGCTGGCGGCGCTGCTGACCATCATCGGGCTCGGCATCGTCTATGTGGCGCTGCGCGACACCGTGTTCCGCGCCATCATCCGGCTGACCACCCGGATCATGCAGGCGATGACGCAGGAGGCGTTCTGGCGCGTCCAGCGCTTCTCGACCGACTGGCACGCCAACAGCTTCGCCGGCTCCACGGTCCGCAAGATCAACCGCGGCACCTGGGCGATGGACCTGCTGAACGACGTCATCCTGGTCGAGCTGCTGCCGTCGATCCTGGTGCTGCTCGGCGCCACCGCCCTCCTGGCCGCGCGCTGGCCGCTGATGGGCGCGGCGGTGGCCTGCGGCGTCGCCCTGTTCCTGCTGGTCAGCCTGGTGCTGGTGCTGCGCTACGTCGCCCCGGCGGCGCGGCTGGCCAACGAGATGGATTCGAAGCTCGGCGGCAACCTGGCGGATTCGATCGGCTGCAACGCCGTGGTGAAGACCTTCGGCGCCGAGCGGCGCGAGGACGCCTTCATCGCCCGCACGGTCGAGACCTGGCGCCAGCGCACCATCCGCACCTGGCACCGCGGCACCAATTCCGGCACCACCCAGAACCTGATCATGGTGGGGCTGAACGGCATGGTGCTGGGCATCGGCCTGTGGCTGTGGGGCCGGGGCATGGCGACGCCGGGCGACATCACCTACATCCTCGGCACCTATGCCCTGATCCATGGCTATCTGCGCGGCGTCGGCATGCATGTCCGCAACCTGCAGCGCGCGGTCAACGACATGGAGGAGCTGGTCGACTTCATGGACCAGCCGCTCGGGGTCGAGGATCGGCCGGCGGCGCCGGCGATCGAGATCGCGGCCGGGCGGATCGACTTCGACGCCGTCACCTTCCGCTACCAGGGGCAGAAGGAGCCGATCTATGACGGCTTCTCCCTGACCATCGCCCCGGGCGAGCGGATCGGCCTGGTCGGCCATTCCGGCAGCGGCAAGAGCACCTTCGTCAAGCTGGTGCAGCGCCTGTACGACCTGAACGGCGGCGCCATCCGCATCGACGGCCAGGACGTCGCCGGGGTAACGCAGGAGAGCCTGCGCCGCCAGATCGCCCTGGTGCCGCAGGAGCCGGTGCTGTTCCACCGCACCCTGGCGGAGAACATCGCCTATGGCCGGCCCGACGCGACGATGGAGCAGATCGTCGACGCGGCGCGGCAGGCCTATGCCCACGACTTCATCGCCCGGCTGCCGCAGGGTTACGACACGCTGGTCGGCGAGCGTGGGGTGAAGCTGTCGGGCGGCGAGCGCCAGCGCGTCGCCCTGGCCCGCGCCATCCTGGCCGACGCCCCGGTCCTGATCCTGGACGAGGCGACGTCCAGCCTGGACAGCGTGTCGGAATCGCTGATCCAGGCGGCGGTGGAGAAGCTGATCGTCGGCCGCACCACGATCATCGTCGCCCACCGGCTGTCGACCGTGCAGAAGGTCGACCGCATCCTGGTGTTCGACCGCGGCCGGATCGTCGAGCAGGGCACCCATGCCGAGCTGGTGAAGCGCGAGGGCGGCCATTACCGCGAGCTGTTCGAGCACCAGGCGATGGGGCTGCTCGACGGCCAGGAGGAGGCGGCGGCATAGGCCGCCTCCCGCCCTATCCGCCTTCCGCCGAGGGCAGGCGGGCCGCGAACTCCGCCGCCAGCCAGTCGATGAACACCCGCACCCGCGGCGACAGCTGCCGGCTGTGCGGGTACAGCACATAGACCGGGGAGGGGGCGGGCGGTGTGTCGGCCAGCACCTCGACCATGGTTCCGGCCGCCAGGTCGTCGACCAGGCGGTAGCGCGGCAGCTGGATCAGGCCGAGCCCGAGCCGGGCCGCGGCGAAATAGATCTCGGCGCCGGCCGCCGACACCGTCACCGGCAGCGTCACCTGGCGCGGGACGCCGTCGGCCGTGAACTCCAGCGGCAGCAGCGCGCCGGTGGCCGACGACAGGAAGCCGACCATGCGGTGGCTCTCAAGGTCGTCCAGCGTGCGCGGCGTGCCGAAGCGCCGCAGATAGGCCGGGCTGGCGAAGGTGCCCTCCGCCAGCACCGCGATGCGCCGGCCGATCAGCGTGCTGTCGGCGGGCTGGCCCACCCGCAGCACGCAATCCACCCCCTCGCGCACCAGGTCGACGAAGCGGTCGCCCTCGCCGAAATGGATCTGGATGTCCGGATACTCGGCCAGGAAGTGCGGCAGGCCGGGCATCATGAAGGACCGGGCCAGGATGCCGTGCACGTTGACGCGCAGCAGCCCCTTCGGCTTGGCGCCGGTGAAGGCGGCCTCGGCCTCCTCGATATCCGCCAGGATCGACAGGCAGCGCTGGTAATAGGCCTCGCCGTCCAGCGTCGGCCGGACCTGCCGCGTGGTCCGCTGCAGCAGCCGCACGCCCAGCCGCGCCTCCAGCTGCTTGACCCCCTCGGTCGCGGTCGACCGCGGCAGGCCGAGATCCTGCGCCGCCAGCGAGAAGCTGCGCCGCTCGACCACCCGCAGGAACAGCCGCATCGCATCCAGCCGGTCCATCCGAATTGTTCCAGATCTCCGAATGATGATGCCGGATCAGACCAGATTATCCGGCAGGCGGGAAGGCGCATCTTTGCCTCATCCCCACAACGAGATCGGGTTTCGGAGGACATCATGAGCGAACGGAACACCAAGGTCGCGCCCGGCAAGGTGGCCATCGTCACCGGCGCCTCCCGCGGCATCGGCGCCGCCATCGCCGAGCGGCTGGCCCGCGACGGGCTCACCGTCGTCATCAACTACGTCGGCAATGCCGAGGCGGCCGAGGCCCTGGCCCGCAGGATCGAGCAGGCCGGCGGCCACGCCATCTCGGCCCAGGCCGACGTCGCCGACCCCGCCGCGGTGCGGCGCATGTTCGACGCGGCCGAGACCGCCTATGGCGGCGTCGACGTGCTGGTGAACAATGCCGGCATCATGCCGCTGGCGCGGATCGCCGACGCCGACGACGCGCTGTTCGATCGCACGGTCGCGGTCAACCTGAAGGGCACCTTCAACACCCTGCGCGAGGCCGCCAGGCGGCTGCGCGACGGCGGCCGGATCATCAATTTCTCGACCAGCGTGGTCGGCACCAGGTTCGAGACCTACGGCGTCTACACCGCGACCAAGGCGGCGGTCGAGGCGCTGACCGGCGTCCTGGCGAAGGAGCTGCGCGGCCGGTCGATCAGCGTCAACGCCGTGGCCCCGGGGCCGACCGGCACCGACCTGTTCTTCAACGACAAGACCCAGGAGGTGATCGACCGCCTGTCCAAGGCCGCGCCGCTGGAGCGGCTGGGCACGCCGGAGGACATCGCCAACGTCGTCTCCTTCCTCGCCGGCCCGCAGGGCGGTTGGGTCAACGGCCAGGTGATCCGCGCCAATGGCGGTCTGGTCTGACCGGAATCGTCAACGGTGTCGCCGACCGCGTGCGGGCCGAACTGCAGCGGCGGATCGGGCTCGAGGACATCCTGACGCCGCGCGTGATCGGCTGACCCGAAGCGAGACCGGCGACGGCCCCGCCGCTTCCCACCTGCCACCTTCCCGGAGTCCACATGATGTCCCGAGATCTTAGCCATAGCCGCGACGCCGACCACCTGATCTTCCCCCGCCTCGCCGGGCTGTACGAGGTTGCGTCGCCCCTCAGTGAGGCTGGGCTGCGCGTCGTCCTGGGCGTGACCATGGTGACCCACGGGCTGCCCAAGCTGCTGGGAGAGGCCCATGGCTCGATGGCCGATCCGATGGCGGCGTCGATGAACCTGATTGCCAATGTGCTGCGGCTGCCGGGCGCGCCTCTGCTGGCCGACATCGTCGCCTATCTCGAGGTGATCGGCGGTTGGGCCCTGGCGCTGGGCCTGCTGACCCGGGTGGTGGCGCCGATGTTCGCCGTCGAGATGGCGGTGGTCTGCCTGGCGCTGGGCCCGACCTGGCCCTGGATCGACCGCGGCATCGAATATCCCTTCCTGCTCGGCGTGCTGATGCTGCGCTTCGCCTTCGCCGGCGGCGGCCCGGCCTCGCTCGACCGCCTGATCGGGCGGGAGATCTAGGCCGGCCCTACCGCACCCCGGCCAGCGCCTCGGCCCCGATCGCGCGGAACAGGGCCGGGCGGCCGTAGAAGCGGGTGGCGAGGGTGGAGACCCGGGCGGCGTCGCCGGTGGTGAAGAACTCGGGCGGCGCCTCGTCCCCGCCGGCCGTGTCGAATTCCGGGTGGCGCTGCAGATAGGCCTTCAGGCTGCGGGCGGTGATGTCGGGCTGGGACAGCACCTCGACCCCCGGCGGCAGCGCCTCGGCGAACAGGTCGGCGACCAGCGGGTAATGGGTGCAGCCCAGGATCACCGCATCCGGCGGCACGCCCTGCAGCTGCCGCATCAGCAGGGCCGAATAGCGCCGCACGGCGCGGCGCAGCACCGCCTCCGGCGCGGCGCGCTCGATCAGCGTCACCAGCACCGGGCAGGCCTGCTGCACCACCGTGATCTCCGGCGCGCGCTTGCCGATCTCCTCGACAAAGGCGCCGGTGCGCACCGTGTGGCGGGTGGCGAAGATGGCGACCGTGCGCGGCTCGCCGCGGTGCCGGCCGGTGCGGATGTCGGCCATCCAGGGCACGCCGGTGATCGCCTCGACCATCGGCACCAGCACGCCGATCACCCGGCGGTCGGGGAAATGCTGCGGCAGCCAGGTCTGCTGCAGCCGGCGCAGGCCGGTGGCGGCGGCGGTGTTGCAGGCCAGGACCACCAGCCGGCAGCCCTGGCCGAACAGCCGCTCCACCGCCGCCACGGTCAGGCGGTAGATCTCCTCCGGCTCGCGGTTGCCATAGGGGGCGTGGCCGTGATCGCCGAGATAGAGGAAGCGCTGCCGCGGCAGGTGCCGGGTCAGCGCCTGCAGCACCGTCAGCCCGCCATGTCCTGAATCGAAAACCCCGATCATCCGCATCCCCGTGATCCTGCCCTGGCGGTAGCGGATGTCGAGGGCATTCTCAAGGCGTTCGGCAGGCGGCGGGTTTCGCGCGGCGCGCCCGCCGGCCTCCGCGCGGGCTCCGCCCCGATCATCCGCCTGACAAGCGCTCTTCGCCGGGCTAGGACGGTGCATCGCGGGGAGGAGCGCGCCATGGACATCATCTGCGTCAACGGGCCGATCAATGCCGGCAAGTCGACGGTGGCGCGCCGCCTGGCCGGCCTGCTGCCCGGCGCCGGCTTCGTCGAGGGCGACGACCACGACGCGCCGGAGGGCGCCGATCTCGACACCGTCATCGCCGGGGGCCTGGCGCGGATCGAGGGGCTGATCGCCGCCGCTGCCGGCACCCTGGTGATCGCCTATCCGCTGCGGCCGCAGGACCATGCCCGGCTGGCTGCGGCGGCGGCCCGGCGCGGGGTGCGGCTGTTCACCGCCACGCTGGCGCCGCCGATGGCGGTGGCGCTGGCCGATCGCGGCGGCCGTCCGCTGTCGGCGAAGGAGCGCGAGCGGATCGTCGAGATGTATGCGGAGGGCTATGCCGCCCCGGCCTTCTCCGACGTCATCCTCGACAATGCCGGGCTGACCCCGGACCAGGCGGCGACCGTGATCGCCGAAGCGGTGGCCGCTTGGCGCGCAGTTGACCGCGGCCCGGCCCGCCGATAGCCTTCAGGCATGGTTCGTCGCCCGCGCCCCGCTCCGCGATACGGTGCCCCGCTCCTCTAGGGCGGCGGGACGACATTTCATGCCCATCCCATGCCGCCGGTTCCGGCGGCATTTTCATGTGGGTCTCCGGGGCCGTGCGGCGCTGCCAGGAGATCTCCCGATGCCGCCCCGATCCATCATCATCCGCCCGGCCCGGCCGGAGGAGCATGCCGCCCTCTGCATCCTGTTCGCCGAGCTCGACCGCTTCCACCGCGAGGCCCGGCCCGACGTGTTCGTCGCGCCCGAAGGGCCGGCGCGCAGCCCAGAGGTGATCGGCGGCCTGATCGCGGGGCCGGACAGCGCCATCCTGGTCGCCGATGATGGCGGCGTCCTGGCCGGCCTGGCCACGCTGGTCGAGAAGACGGTCCCGGCCAACCCGGTGCGGCCGGAGCGGCGCATCGCCGAGATCGACAACCTGGTGGTGATGCCGGGCCATCGCCGCCGCGGCGTCGCCGGGCTGCTGCTGCGCCGGGCCGAGGACTGGGCGCGCGGCCGCGGCCTCGCCAGCCTCGAGCTCGGCGTCTGGGAATTCAACGCCGGGGCGGTCGCCTGCTACGAGGCGGCCGGCTTCGCCCCGACCACCCGACGGATGAGCAAGGCGGTTGCGCCTTAAAGTGGGACACCCCCGAGTCGGGTTACCCAATCGCGCCAAGGCGGTAACGCGAAGCGGCTCCGGGTGAGGGGAGTTTGTCGAGACCGGGACCAGCCCTCACCCGGTCTCGCTGCGCGAGCCCGACCTCTCCCGCCACGCGGGAGAGGCAACGCAAAGATCGGGCCTCGATTCATTCCTAGCCGGCTGCCGAGGTCATGTGGATCAACGGGAAGGGCTGGCCCTGGCCGTCCAGCGGCGACCGGCCGGTCTGGCGGAAGCCGCATCTGCGGTAGAAGGCCAGGGCGCCCGGATTCTGCTCGTTGACGTCGAGGGTCAGGTCGCCCTTCAGCGCCGCGGCATGGGCCAGCAGCGCCCGGCCGGTGCCGCGGCCGTGCCGGTCCGGGTCGACGAACAGCATCTCGACCTTGGACCCGTCCAGCCCCATGAAGCCCTCGGGCGCCCCGTCCGCGCCGGCGGCGACCCACAGCTCCACCGCCGCCAGGTACTGGTCGCGCAGCAGCGGCAGCAGGGCCTGGATCTGGTCCTCGGTCAGGAAGCCGTGGGTGGCGCGCACGGCGCGCAGCCAGATCTCCAGCAGCGCCGGATGATCGTCCGGCCGGCCCGCTCGGATCGCGATGGTCACGGCCGGCCTCCCGCGGCGCGGCTGCGCCATTCCGCGCGGCTCTGGCCCCAGATCTCGACCTCGGTGTCGATCGGCGCCGGCAGCCGGCCGAGGCCGCGGAAGCGCGAGCCGAGCCGGCGCGCCACCGCCTTGGACGGCTCGTTCTCCGGCGCGATGCAGTGGATCACCTCGGTCCAGCCGAGATGGTCGAAGGCCCAGTCGATCGTCGCCGCGGCGCCCTCGGTGGCGTAGCCCTTGCCCCAGGCGGCGCGGCTCAGCCCCCAGCCGATTTCGGTGCCCGGCCAGCCCTCGGGCTGCCAGGGGCCGAGCCTGCCGACCCAGCGGCCGGTCGCCTTCTCGATCACCGAGAACATGGAGTAGCCCTGTATCGCCCAGGCGCCGGCGGTCACCAGGAACATGCGCCAGGTCACGGTGCGCAGCTGGACGCCGCCGAGGAAGCGGGTGGCCTCCGGATCGGCCATGAACTCGGCCCAGTCTTCGAAATCCTCGGCCCGGGTCGGGCGCAGGATCAGCCGGGCGGTCTCCAGAACGGGTGCCGGCATCGGGCGCCTCCTGAATCGGGGAGGCGCAGCAGGCCCGATCCGGGCCGCCCGGTCAAGCCGCCCGGTCAAGCCGACGGTCGGATCAGCGGCCGGCCGCGGCGCCGGAATCGGGGGCGATGAAGCTGTGCAGCAGCAGGCGCACCAGCTCGGCCTGACGGTGCGTCTCGGTCTTCTCGAACACCTGCTTCAGGTAGTGCCGGGCGGTGCCGATGGAGATGCCCAGGCTCTCCGCCGCCTCGGCCGGGCCGAAGCCGTCGGCGATCAGCGCCGCCAGGTCGGATTCGCGCCGGGTCAGGCCATAGGCGCTGGCCAGGCCGGCGGTGTCGATGCGGCTGCGGCGGTCGGGGTCGGAGATCAGCACCGCCACCGCCCCCGGCTCGCCCGGGGCGGGGCCGCGGCCATCGGCCGTCGGGGCCGGCACCACGGTCAGGATCAGCGGCCCGTTCGGCGGGCGCCGCGACACCGGGATGCGCAGCATCGCGGCCGCGGCGTGGGTCAGCGCGTCGTCGGCGCTGTCCGGGCCGCCGGCCAGCAGCATCGCCGCGGCGATCGCCTGGTGCAGCGCCCGGGTCTGGGCCGGCAGGGTGGTGGCGATGCCGTAGGCGTCGGCCAGCAGCCCGTCACGCGCGGCGATGATCGCCTCGGCCCGCTCGTTGCGATAGGCCGGCCGGCCGTGCCGGTCCAAGAGGATCAGCCCCAGCCCCAGCGCGTCGATCGCCGCCAGGGCGCCGGTGGCGCGCGGGTCGACGCTGGCCAGGCGACGGTTCAGCTTGCCGGCCTTGGCCAGATGCGGCACCAGAACCTGCAGCCGGTTCAGCTCCTCGGGGCCGAAATCGCGCTCATGCAGCGGCCGGCAGACACGGACGGCGGTCCAGCTGGACGGGCCGCGCCACGGCACCGCCACGGCGGCCAGGCCGCCGCCGATCGGCCGGATCAGCTGCTGGTAGAAATCGGTCCGCTCATAATCCGGGACCGGGACCAGGGAGGATTGGGTGCGCGCGGCGCCGGTCGGGAACCGGCGCATCTGCTCGGCCCAGAAATCGCTGTGCAGGATCCGGTCGCAGCGGGCGCCATGCTGCTGCACATCCATGCGGGAGCAGGTGGAGAGCTGGACGCCGTCGGCCGTCGTGGTGGTGAACACGGCATGCGAGCCGCCGACCAGGTCGCGCACCGAATCCAGGCAGTGCGGCCAGTCCTGCGGCTCCATCGCGGCATCGTAGATCCGCTGCACGGTCCGCAGGATCACCTGCGCGCCCGCACTCATTCGGACGCTCCGTCGCCGCGGCCGGCCCCGCCGAAACGGCGCGCCGAGGCGCAGCGAACCGTTACATGCGCGTCGCCCCCATCATGGCATGCCGGCATCCCTGTGCTCCAAAAATATCCTAAGGACAGGAAAATACGCCGATAGTCGAGCCTGCCCCGTTCCTGGAATAGGACCAAGTCTTATGAGGTCGACGCCGCAACCATGCTGCGTCTTCCTCTCCGACAGGATCATACAGTGTTTTTGCTGATGCCATTATAAGCACTTTTATTGTGGCATCGGTGTGGAGGCGCGGCGGCGAAGGCGGGGCGGTGGGCATGACAAAGGCGGCCGCGAATGCGGCCGCCCTGGCAGATGTCGTGCCGGTGATGTCCGGTCCGCGCCCTAGCTGGCGCGGCGCATCGCGACGGCCTTCTTCGGCTCCTCGTCGAACAGCTCGGCCAGCTTGTCGATCATGGTGCCGCCCAGCTGCTCGGCGTCGACGATGGTGACGGCGCGGCGGTAGTAGCGGGTGACGTCATGGCCGATGCCGATGGCCACCAGCTCCACCGGCGACCAGCGCTCGATGTATTCGATCACCTGCTTCAGGTGCCGCTCGAGATAGTTGCCGGGGTTGACCGACAGCGTCGAGTCGTCGACCGGCGCGCCGTCGGAGATCACCATCAGGATCCGCCGCTGCTCCGGCCGGCCGACGATGCGGTTGTGCGCCCAGAGCAGCGCCTCGCCGTCGATGTTCTCCTTCAGCACGCCCTCGCGCAGCATCAGGCCGAGATTCTTGCGGGCGCGGCGCCAGGGCGCGTCGGCGGCCTTGTAGATGATGTGGCGCAGGTCGTTCAGCCGGCCGGGATTCTGCGGCTTGCTCTGCTGGATCCAGCGCTCGCGCGCCATGCCGCCCTTCCAGGCGCGGGTGGTGAAGCCGAGGATCTCGACCTTGACGCCGCAGCGCTCCAGCGTCCGCGCCAGGATGTCGGCGGCGATCGCGGCGATGGTGATCGGCCGGCCGCGCATCGACCCGGAATTGTCGATCAGCAGGGTCACCACCGTGTCGCGGAAATCGGTGTCCTGCTCCATCTTGAAGGACAGCGGCGTCAGCGGGTTGATGACGACGCGGGCCAGGCGGGCGGCGTCGAGGATGCCCTCCTCCAGGTCGAAATCCCAGGACCGGGTCTGCTTGGCCATCAGCTTGCGCTGCAGCCGGTTGGCCAGCTTGGCGATCACGCCCTGCAGGTGCTGCAGCTGCTGGTCCAGCATCAGGCGCAGCCGCGACAGCTCGTCGGCGTCGCACAGATCCTCGGCCGACACCATCTCGTCGAACTGGGTGGTGAAGGCCTTGTAGTTCAGGCCGTTGGGGTCCAGCGACCCGGTCTGGTCGTCGCGCCAGGGCTGGCCCGGCGCCTCGGTGTCCTCGGTCGAGAACTCGTCGGAATCCTCCGACGCCTCCTCCTGCTCGGCGCCCTCGGCGTCGGTCTCGTCGCCGCTCTCGGGGTCGCTGTCGCTGTCGTCGGCCTCGGCGCTGACCTGCTCGCCCTCGCGGCCCTGCTCCTCCGGCTGCTCGCCCTCGGCCTTGTCGTCGTCCTCGCCGTCCTCGTCCTCCTGCGTCTCGTCCTCCTGGCCGACATCGATGTCGAGCTCGGACAGCAGGTGCTTGGCGCAGCGGGCATAGGCCTCCTGGTCGTCCATGGAATCGGCCAGCTCGTGCAGCGAGCGGCCGATCCGGCTCTCCAGCCATGACTTCCACAGCTCGGCGGCGTGGCGGGCGTTCGGCGGCGGCTTCTCGCCGGTCATCGCCTCGCGCGCGGCCAGGCGCACCGCCTCGGCCAGCGGCACCTGCTCGCGCTCGGTGACGCGGTCCAGCCCCTGGCGCTTGAAGCGGTCGTCCAGCGCCGCCGCCAGGTTGCCGGCGACGCCGGCCATCTGGGTGGCGCCGATCGCCTCGCAGCGCGCCTGCTCCAGCGCCTCGAAGGCGGCGCGGGCGACCTCGCCCGGCGGCATCCGGGCGGCGTGCAGCTTGGCGTTGTGGTGGCGCAGGCGCAGCGCCACGGCATCGGCGGCGCCGCGCACCTTGGCGACCTCGGCCGAGGTCAGCAGGCGCGAGGGCTGCGGCAGCCGGGCCCGGGTGCCGGCGACACCGGCCGGCTCGCTGGAATAGGCCACAGTGATGTCCGGGCGCTCGGAAATGGCCCGCACCGTCGCCGTGGTGGCGCGCTTGAACACCTCGATCGGGCTGTCGTCCTGGGGCATCGCCTGCTTCGTCTCTACGGCTTTCGCCGTTCTTTCCTCAGTCTGTCATTGCCGGGCTTGACCCGGCAATCCAGTGGGTCTCGACAGTCTCTGGATGCCCGGGTCAGGCCCGGGCATGACAGCAAAATGCAACCGTCACGCCAGATGGGCGCGGACGCCGCTTTCCGGCAGCTCGGTGCCGAAGCAGCGCTGGTAGTACTCGGCCACGGTCGAGCGCTCGACCTCGTCGCACTTGTTCAGGAAGGTCAGGCGGAAGGCGAAGCCGACATCGCCGAAGATGCGCGAATTCTCGGCCCAGGTGATCACCGTGCGCGGCGACATGACGGTGGAGATGTCGCCGCCGATGAAGCCGGCGCGGGTCAGGTCGGCCAGGCGGACCATGGCGTTGACCTTGGCGCGGCCCTCCTCATTGTCGAAATCCGGCACCTTGGCCAGGACGATCTCGACCTCGGCGTCATGCGGCAGGTAGTTCAGCGTGGCGACGATCGACCAGCGGTCCATCTGGCCCTGGTTGATCTGCTGGGTGCCGTGATACAGGCCGGTGGTGTCGCCCAGGCCGACGGTGTTGGCGGTCGAGAAGATGCGGAAGGCCGGGTGCGGGCGGATCACCCGGTTCTGGTCCAGCAGGGTCAGCTTGCCCTCGACCTCCAGCACGCGCTGGATCACGAACATCACGTCCGGCCGGCCGGCGTCGTACTCGTCGAACACGATGGCGCAGGGGTTCTGCAGCGCCCAGGGCAGGATGCCCTCGCGGAACTCGGTCACCTGCTTGCCGTCGCGCAGCACGATGGCGTCCTTGCCGACCAGGTCGATGCGGCTGATGTGGCTGTCCAGGTTCACCCGGATGCAGGGCCAGTTCAGCCGCGCCGCCACCTGCTCGATATGGGTCGACTTGCCGGTGCCGTGATAGCCCTGGATCATGACGCGGCGGTTGTGCGCGAAACCGGCCAGGATGGCCATGGTGGTGTCGCGGTCGAAGCGGTAGGCGGTGTCGACCTCCGGCACGTGCTGCGTCGCGGACGAGAAGGCGGGCACCTGCAGGTCGCTGTCGATGCCGAAGGTCTGCCGCACGGACACCTTGATGTCGGGCAGCGTCGTGGAGGTGTCAGCGCTCATGATCCAGTCGAAGTCCAAATTCCAGAGTATGGTTCACGAGGCGAAGCCGGCCTTCAGCACGCTGTAGGCGTGGTTGATGGTCTTGAACTTCTCCTCGGCGTCGCGGCTACCGCCATTGGCGTCCGGGTGATGCAGTTTGACAAGGGTCTTGTAGCGGGCCTTGAGGGTTTTCAGGTCGAAGGGAGGAGCGAGCTCGAGCGTCTTCATCGCGCTCTCCTGCTCGGTCAGCGGGCGGCCCTGCTTGGCCTCCTCCTGCGCCTCGCGGCCGGCATGGAACGGGTTGTCGCCCGCGCCCTCGGCGAAGCTCTCATAGATCCGGGCGCGCATCCGCTGCTCGGCCCGCCAGGAGCCCATCGGCCAGGTCGGCCGGTCCCACACGGTGTCGCGCCGGGCCTCGCGCTCGATCTGGTCGGCGCTCATGCCCTGATAGTAGTTCCAGCTGCGGTTGTACTCCCGCACATGCTCCAGGCAGAACCACCAGTAGTCGTTCAGGTGCTGCCGCGATTTCGGCGCCCGGAACTCCCCGGCGCAGGCGCAGCCCGGGTGGTCGCAACGGCGCGCTGCTGGCGCCGGCTCCTCGAATGCCCGGTCGAATCTGCGGTTCGCGGTGGCCATGCTGCGAGTATGGGGAGGGCGTTTTCGCCTGACAAGTCGAGGCGGCGGAAATCTGCCCTGCCCTCGTGTCGCAGCATCGGGGCTTGCGTCATATGGGAATATTAGGGCCGTGCTCTCCCGCCGCCGCGCCGCCTCTGCTATCACGGGGCCGGATCGAGGAGAGGACCGATGCAGATCGCCGACCGCATGCGCCGCAAGATCGAGGAGGCGCTGGCCCCGGCCCAGCTGGAGATCATCGACGACAGCCACCGCCATGCCGGGCATGCCGGGCATGACGGCCGCGGTGAAAGCCATTTCCGGGTGCTGATCGTGTCCGAAGCCTTCGCCGGCAAGTCACGGGTCGAGCGGCAGCGCCTAGTCTACGACCTGCTGGCCGCCGAGCTGAAGGACCGGGTGCACGCCTTGTCGCTGACCACCCGGACGCCGGGGGAGACGGAGAAGGCGGGCGGCTGACCACCGGCGAGCTGGCACGGGACATCGGCGCGGACGGGGTGCGGCGGTATCGGCGGGTGTGCCGGCGTCGCCATCCGCAACAATCCCGAGCGTCTTTTCATATTGCCTCTCCCGCCTGGCGGGAGAGGTCGGGCCCGCACAGCGGGACCGGGTGAGGGTGGGCCCGGGCCTCGACAAAACCCCCTCACCCGGAGGCGCAAGCGCCTCCGACCTCTCCCGCCAGTGGGAGAGGCGACGCGACGGCGCTTTCGGACAGGAAGGCGTCCCGCTCAGCCGTCATCGGCATCGGCGGCGTCGTCATCCGGCTTGGGCTCCGGCTCCCAGGGCAGCCGGTCGTGGCGAGTCCTGGTGTCGTTGTCGAACCAGGTGAACGGGCCGCCCATGATCGACTGCTGGCGTGAGTAGCGGGCTTAGTCCCGCCCGGTGCGCGGCCAGAAAATCAGCCCGTTCTCGTCGGTGGCGCTGTCATCCTTGGCCGGGGCCTGGGCCTTGGCGTCCGGGTCGGCCATCAGGATGAATTCGGGCTGGACATCCATGTCGCGGCAGAGGCGGAGGATGATCTCCTCGATCGGGTGGTCGGCCAAAGCGAGGGCCGCGTCGATGTCGTCCATCTCCAGCAGCCGGCCCCAGGTCTCGGTCGCGGCCAGCAGCTTCTCGCCCTCGTCGAAACTTGGGTCGGTGGCGATCGAGCTGGTGACGACACGCGCCACCTGCCGCCGGCGGCGCTCCTTCAGCTCAAGCTGGGCCTTGGCCTCGGCCGCGGTCCTGTCGGCGGCCTCGCGGGCCTTCCGGGCGAGATGGAGCTGCAGCGCCAGGGCGCGGCGCAGGCCGCGGCCGACGCGGTCGAAGGCGAGGCCGAACTCCTTGGCCGCGACGGCGTCACCGGCCTGGGTGGCGGCCAGGACGGCCTGGTGCATCGCCTCGGCCTGCTCCATCGCCATCTCGGCGAAGCGGTCGAGCATGCGCGCCGCCCGCTCGGCCCGCTCGGGGTCGAGGCCCGGCATCGCGGGCTGTGGGGTGGAGACGGGCTGCGCCTTGTTCATGGAACATATCATGAACGAGAATCGCACGTCCGCGCAATGAACATTGCGTTTACTGCGCTCCGGCCCTTGTCATTCCCGCGAAAGCGGGAATCTGGCACCGCCAGGAACGGAGATCCCCGCTGTCGCGGGGATGACGCCGGTATGCTGCCCGCATGCGGCTCGGTGCGGATGATTTTGCGGGGTCGACAAACGATCCAACCGCGCCCGAAAGCGGACGTGGCCCACGGAGGGAACTGTCGGCGATCCCTGCGGGCAAGCGCATGTTCGAGCATCGAGCCAGGCCAACCCAATGGCGGCTTTTGAGACACTCCCCCTGACCGCGCCGACGGCATTGGGCGGAGAGCGGACGTACCGGAAGTACAGCAGGTGACCGTCACACCAGGCTGGGTGCCCCTCTAAGTGGCAGGAACTTTAGGAGCTATCTTTTGGCTTCGGTTCGGGTAGATCGCAATCATCACCACCCGGTTGTGAGGGGCATTGGCAAACACAAAGCCGGGTTGGTTGACCGGCTCATCCGCACCGACCCCCTCCACTATAATCCTGTCTTTTGTGACGCCCTCGGCCTCGAATAGGGTTCGAACCGCCTCCGCGCGCCGGACTGACAGGGGCTTGGCTGCTCCCCGACGATCGGTTTTGTCCGAGTGACCTTCAAGGAGAACGCTTGGGGCATCCGTCTCGGCCGCATCTTTTGCCAGCTTCCTGAGCTCGGCGGCGTCGTCGGGATTGATGCGTGCGCTATCGGGGGCGAACGTGACGAGATATTGGTGCGGCATCCCGCCGAAGAGACCTTCAACGGTATCAATGATTCCGACTTCGGCCCCGTTCGATTTCGCATGTTGTTGGCCCGCGCATCCAGCGACAGCGACGCTTGCCACCGCAGCCACCCCGATCGCCCAACTCTTCATGGCCATTCCCCTTCGAGCAGCCCCACAAGGCATCCAGCGCCGATCCCCTCGAGCATATGGACATCGCATTATTTAGGCATGGCGGACTGCTCGATGCCAGAAGGCGACGGCTCCAGGTCGGAGTTACCGATGCCTAGTTTCAGGGCGGGTGCTGAGGTCCGGATTTGGCACACCGAGGCTGGCCGGTTTGGGTCGCGTCCGGTCATGTCCGCTTCAAGGTGCCGGTTGAAATGGCCGGTTTCGGGCGTGCTGATCGGGCCGTGTCGGCCGGAAAGCGCCGGGATCTCTCACGTTCGGTCGATGTCCGCTGTTGCGGCGCGAACGCGATGACCGCATTTGGCGCGATCCGGACGTCCCGCCGCTCCGTCAGAGGGGGCGCTCCTCACCCTTCGCGGACCGGCCGCCCCGCCGTGCCCGCTCACACGCCCGGCGATGGTGACGGCCCGGCCAGCGCCGCCAGCTTCTCCCGCACCCCCTGCAGGATCTCGTCCGACAGCGCCGGGTCGCTGACGCCGCGGGCGATGGCCACGGCGCCGGCCAGGGCGGTGACGGTCAGAAGCGCGTCGGCGCGGGTGGCCGCCGGGTTCGTCTCCCGCAGCAGGGCCAGGAACCCGTCCAGGCTGGCCTCGATGTGCCGGGTGAAGGCCTCGCGCGGCTTGCCCTGCAGCCGCCCCGTTTCGCTGGCCAGGGCCGCCACGGCGCAGCCCGTCCCCGGCGCGTCGCGATGCTGCGGGCTCAGATAGTCGGCGACGATGGCGCCGTAGCCGGCCCCCGTCTCCCGCGCCGCGGCGACGGTCGCCCGGCTCTGGGCCAGGGCCTCGTCCAGCGCCTCGGCCACCAGATCGTCGCGCGACCCGAAATGGCGGTAGAAGCCGCCATGGGTCAGCCCCGCCTCCTGCATCAGCCCGGCGACGCTCAGGCCGTCGACCCCGGCCTCGCGGAAGCGGCCGGCGGCGATGCGCACGATGCGGTCGTGGCTGGCCGCCTTGTCCCGCCGTGAATGGCCCATGGCGAATTCCTCCCCGGCCGTGCATTGACAATCAGGATGACGCTTATCATCTTCCCGATTGAGATGACGAGCATCATCTCAAACATGGGCTCGGCCGGCCATCGTCGCCAGCCCGGATCGTCGTCAGGTGTCAATCGTCGCCCGGGCGGGCGCAGGAGAGCGAGATGAGGGTGCAGGACAAGGTTGCGCTGATCACCGGCGGCAATGCCGGCATCGGCCTGGCGACGGCCCGGCTGTTCGTGGCCGAGGGCGCGAAGGTGGCGATCACCGGCCGCAACCGCGAGACGCTGGACGCCGCGGCCCGTGAGCTGGGCGACGCCGTGCTGGCGCTGCAGGCCGACGCCGCCGACGCCGCGGCGATGGAGCGGGCGGCGGCGCAGGCGGTGGAGCGCTTCGGCAAGCTCGACATCGTCTTCGCCAATGCCGGCATCGGCGGCGTCACGCCGCTGGGCCAGACCGCGCTGGAGCAGTTCGAGCAGATCCTCCGTGTCAACCTGACCGGCGTGTTCTTCACGGTGCAGGCGGCGCTGCCGCATCTGAACGACGGCGCCTCGATCATCCTCACCAGCTCGGTGCACAGCGCGCTCGGCGCGGCCGGCTGGTCGGCCTATGCCGCCAGCAAGGGCGGCATCCGGTCGATGGGCAAGGTGCTGGCGTCGGAGCTGGCGCCGCGCGGCATCCGGGTGAACGTGGTCTCGCCGGGCGCGACCGACACCGACATCTGGTCCGCCGTGGCGCCGACGCCGGAGGGCCGCGCAGCGCTGGTGCAGCGCATCAGCCGCGGCATCCCGGCCGGCCGCTTCGGCCAGGCCGAGGAGATCGCGAAAACGGTGCTGTTTCTGGCCTCGGACGACTCCAGCTACGTCCAGGGCGTCGACCTCTTCGTCGACGGCGGCGCCACCGGGTCGCCGTCGGGGGCGCCGATTTACAGAGGATAAGGCTCCGGCGACCAGCGCAGCAGGGGTCAAATGTGTTCGCGTGGCCTCTTCCGCAGGCGAGACCTTTCCATAACACCTGCCTCCTCACCGTCATTGCGAGGAGGCGAAGCCGACGAATCCATCCAGGGGCCGGTTCGCACTGGCTCCTGGATTGCTTCGCTTCGCTCGCAATGACGGTGTTGGGAATTCTGAAAGGGTCCCGCCTGCTGGAGAGGCAACCCTAGGTGCGGCCTCTGCGGCGCGAGACCGCCTAGGGCAGGAACGCCACCATGTTCGGGCTGCCGATCGGCAGGTAGCGGCCGGTGAAGGCCAGGCGGCCGGATTCGGCGTCGACCCGGAACAGGGTGACGTTGTCGCTGCGCCGGTTGCAGGCGAACAGGAAGCGGCCGGTCGGGTCCAGCGCCACATGGTTCGGGTAGTCGCCGCGGGTCCATTCCGCGTCCAGCCAGCGCAGCGTGCCGCCCGGCTCGATGGCGAAGATGGCGATGCTGTTGTGCAGTCGGTTGCCGGAATAGAGGAAACGGCCGTCGCGGCTGACCGCCAGCGCCGAGGCGAAGCTGGAGCCGGCGAAGCCCGGCGGCAGCGACCCCACCTGCTGGCGGAAGGCGGCGCGGCCGGTTGCCGGGTCCCAGTCATGCACCGCCAGCTGCGATGCCTCCTCATAGGTGGTGTAGAGCACGCGGCCGTTCGGGTGCAGCGCCAGGTGCCGCGGCCCGGCGCCGGCCGAGGCGGTGGGGAAGAAGGGCGGGTCGGCCGGGCGCAGCACGCCGGCGGCCTCGTCCAGGGTCCAGACATGGATCCGGTCCTGGCCCAGATCGGTGCTCAGCACGAAGCGGCCGGCGGTCTCGATGATATGGGCATGCGGCCCGTCGTGGCCGCTGATGGCGAAGCTGCCGGGCGGCCCGGCCTCGGCCCGGTCGGCGCCGACCGGCCCGGCCGGCGCCCGGATGTCGGTGGCGGCGCCCAGCGACCCGTCCGCCGCGATCGGCAGCACCGCCAGGCGGCCGTCGCCGTAATTCGCCACCAGCAGGTGCCGGCCGCCGGGATGGACGCTGGCATGGCACGGAATCGTGCCGCCGGAGCCGACGGTGTTCAGCGCCGTCAGCGCGCCGCTGCCCCGGTCGGCCCGATAGGCGGTGCAGGCGCCCTGGGCCGCGCCCCCGAAGTCGTCGATCTCGTTGACGGCATAGGCGTGCCGCCCGTCCGGGGCGAAGGCCAGCCAGGACGGGCTGGGCCCGGCGACGCTCGACAGCGCCTCCAGCCGGCCCGATTCCGGCTCCAGCCGGCACAGGGTGATGCCCTCGCCGTTGCCGGATGCGCCGGTGTAGCTGCAGACATGGAACAGCATCGCCTCGCCTCCCTTTTTGTCGGTTGGTCCACCCGATAGCATCCGTGTCGTGCATTGTCAGCGCCGCCGCGCGCGGCTATCACCCGCCATCCGCCGCCTGAACCCGGAGGTCTCCGATGGCCGACACCCCGCCCGACCGCCTGTCGGTCAACCCGAACAGCCCGCATTTCGACGAGGCCGCGCTGCGCCGCGGCGTCGGCATCCGCTTCAACGGCGCCGAGCGCACCAATGTCGAGGAGTACTGCGTCAGCGAGGGCTGGGTCCTGCTGTCGATGGGCAAGGCGCTGGACCGCCGCGGCAACCCGCTGACGGTGAAGAAGACCGGCACGGTCGAGCCGTATTTCCGGGACGACGCTCCCGAAGCCTGACGCCGCACGGCCGGAACACCGGCCGCCCGCCGGGCATTGACTCCTGCGTGATCCCGGGAGGTGGCGGATGGACCGATCGCCGACATCGCCGAAGCTGGCGCTGGCCGCCGTGCTGGGCACGGTGGTCTATCTCGGCCTGGCCGTGCTCGGCTGGGGCGGGGTCGCCGCCTTCTTCGCCCATCCGGCCCGCATCGCCCTGGTCGTGGTCACCGTGGTGCTGACCGTCGCGAGCCTGTTCACCGGCGGCAATCTCAGCGGCGGCGAGCGCGAGGACCGCGGCAACCGCTGGGTGCTGGCGGCCTTCACCGGGCTCGGGCTGCTCGCCGCCTATGTCCCGGCCTGGACCGACCGGATGGAGGTCTGGACGCTGGACGGCGACACCGTCCGCTGGCTCGGCGTCGCCCTGTTCGTCGTGGGCGGGGCGGCGCGGCTCTGGCCGGTCTTCGTGCTCGGCCGGCGGTTCAGCGGGCTGGTGGCGATCCAGCCCGGGCACCGGCTGGTCACCGGCGGCATCTACGGCGTGATCCGCCACCCCAGCTATCTCGGGCTGATGATCGGCGCGCTGGGCTGGGCGCTGGCCTTCCGCTCCGTCCCCGGCGTGGTGCTGGCGCTGCTCAACCTGGTGCCGCTGGTCGCCCGCATCCGGTCCGAGGAACGGCTGCTGGCCGACCAGTTCGGCGCGGAGTACGAGGCCTATCGCGCCCGGACGTGGCGGCTGGTGCCGGGGGTGTACTGAGCCTCACAAGGACTGCAGGATCACCCGGGCGCGGTCGAACCGCCGTGCCTGCAGGTCCTCGCGTCGGATCCAGACATAGAGCATCCCGGAATCGCCCCATGTCATGCCGCTCCGGTGGTCGCTATCGATCTGCATCAGCAGGATCCAGTCCTCGGCCTTCCTGCCTGGCTGCGGCCCGAGCTGGATCTGGTCGGGATGGCCGCCGGCCTGATGGGCACGCCAGTCGATCCGGCCGAGAAGAGCGTCGTAACGATCCGAGTACCACTCAACCAAAGAAGCGCGATCGGGGTCCGAACGGTCCGACGGGAACGCTTCTTCCTCCGGCACCGGCGAGACCGCGGCCCGGCCGTGGCCGCGGAGAGGGCGGAAGCTGCTCACCGCATCCGAGGGCGGCACGATGCGCGAAAGCGTCGAGGCGTCGGCCGTGTCGTGCAACACCACCCATCCGGCTGAGTCCTCCGGATTGACGCCCTCGGGCTGCTGCTCGACATCGTAGAAGAACACCAGTCGCCCGGCGACGGGGATGTCGGGGTCGAGCGGCTGAACGGTCTGTATTCCGGCCAAGTCGAGCTGAGCGACGAAAGTCAGCGGCCGGGCCTCAGCGACGGGCGCGATCGCGTCCAGGAGATATCTCGCCTGTGCCTCGACCTTGTCGCTGGACCACGCGTAGGGCGAATTCCTGGCCAGCGCGGCCTCGTTGGTGGCCCGGATATTCTCGAGGGTCGCGCGGGTCTCGGCGATCCGATCCGCGGCGTCCGGGTAGGGCGGCCGGACCGGCCACGCCGTCCCGGCGGGCAGATCCGGGCGACCGCCGATCCTGGTGGCACCGAGCGGGATGGTCTCGTCCTCTGCGAGCACGATTGCCTCCAGGCGTACACAGGGCTTGGCCCTGGCCGCCAGCGCCGCCGCGCGAGCCGCCGAGACACGGGCGGCGCGCAAAGACGCCTCGATCTGCTCCTTGCTCGTGAACATGGCAGAGCCCCTCCGATGCCATGTCCGAAGAGTGGACCGCTTCGGCCTTGCAGAGAAGAGGCGCCCGCCTCAGGCCGCGGCCTTCGCCGCCCCTGCGATCAGGCGGCCCAGCCGGCCGATGCCCTCCTCGATCGCCTCGGCGCCGGCCAGGGAGAAGGACAGGCGCAGCGTGTTGCCGAGGGTGCCGTCGGCATGGAAGGCGCGGCCGGGGACGAAGGCGACGCCCTGGTCGACCGCCCGGGCCAGCAGCGCGGCGCCGTCCAGCCCTTCGGGCAGGGTGACCCAGATGAACATGCCGCCCTGCGGCCGGGTCCAGCTGACCCCCGCCGGCATGTGGCGCTCGAGCGCCGCCAGCATGCGGTCGCGCCGGTCGCGATAGGCGGCGCGGATCTTCGCCACCTGGGCCGGATAGGCGTGCTCGGCGGCGTGGTGCATCACCATCTGGTTGATCGTCGGGGTGTGCAGGTCGGCCGCCTGCTTGGTCAGCACCAGCTTCTGCACCACGCCCCGCGCGGCGCAGATCCAGCCGATGCGCAGCCCCGGCGCCAGGGTTTTCGAGAAGCTGCCGCAATGGATCACCCGGCTGCGGTCGATATCGCCCTTGGCCGCCACGTCCAGCGCCAGCAGCGGCGGCACGTCCTCGCCGTCATAGCGCAGCGCCTGATAGGCCGAATCCTCGACCAGCGGGATGTCCAGCTCGTCCGCCAGCGCCAGGGCCCGCTCGCGCGCCGCCAGGCTCAGCGTCTCGCCCGAGGGGTTGGCGAAATCGGGCGTCAGATAGGCCAGCCGCACCCGGCTGCCGGCGGCCTCGGCCGCCGTACGATACATCTCGGGCGTGGCGTTGCCGTGCTCCGGCTCCAGCCGGTCGTAGCGCGGCTCATAGGGGTTGAAGGCCTGCAGCGCGCCGAGATAGGTCGGCCAGCCCACCAGCGCCGTGTCGCCCGGCGACAGGAACAGCTTGCCGAGATAGTCCAGCCCCTGCTGCGAGCCGGAGGTGATGACGATGTTGTCGGGCCCGCAGGGCACGCCGATCGACCCCATGTGCCGGGCGATCCACTGCCGCAGCGGGGCATAGCCCTCGCTGACCGAATACTGCAGCGCGGTGTCGCCGGCGGCCAGCGCGGCCTCGTAGCCGGCGCGGATGGTCTCGGCCGGGAACAGCGCCGGGTCGGGGATGCCGCCGGCGAAGGAAATGACGCCGGGCCGGTCCAGGAGCTTCAGGAGCTCGCGGATCTCGGAGGCGCGCATGCGGCCGGCGCGGGCGGCGTAATGGGTCTCGCCGATGGTCATCGGTCTGGTCCTTGGTCTTCCTGGGCGCGGCGTCTGTCCGGCGCCGTTCCCCGACCGAACCATGGCAGGCCGATTTATGTCAATGAGACTGACCTATATCATGCCAGAGTTGCGCCGGGTGCGGATCTGGGGACATTTTATTTCGATCCGCATCCGGGAGCGGAGAGTGGCTTCAGCACGCCTTGCGCAGGGCGAAGGACGGCGCGGGGGCGGGCACCGAGGAGCGGCGCGGGGCGGCCGGCTTCGTCGGCTCGAGGATCGGGCGCCCGGCCTCCTCCTCGGCGGCGGCGAAGGCCTCCAGCTCCGCCGCCACCGAGGGCGGCAGGTGGCTGAAGCGCCCGCCCAGCTTGATCTGCATCAGATGGGCGACCAGCGGGAATCCGGTCATGAGGGACATGACGGCCTCCATTGAATCGATTTTTTGAATCGATTCATAATCGCTGCGACCATGCCGGCCGTCAAGGAGTTTTTGAATCGGTTCAAGATCGGCGCTACGCTCTCGCCCCATGCCCGAGGACGCCTCGCCCGACAAGCCCGACGCCCCGAAGCCCAAGGCCCGGCTGCGCGACATCGCCACCGCGGCGGGGGTGGCGCAGGGCACCGTCTCCAACGTCTTCAACCACCCAGAGCGGGTCAGCGAGGCGATCCGCGCCAAGGTCATGGAGGCGGCCGGGGCGCTGGGCTATCAGGGCCCCGACCCGCTGGCCCGGATGCTGCGCACCGGCCAGATCGGCACGGTCGCGGTGATGATCCCGGAGGGGCTGGGCTACGCCTTCGGCGACCCGGCGGCGCTGGCGCTGATCCAGGGCGTCGCCGCGGTGTGCGACGAGACCGGCCGCGGCATCTCGGTCTATGCCGCCGCGGATGTCGAGGCGGCGCGCAAGGCCCTCGGCTCGGCCGCGGTCGACGGCTTCATCATGTACTGCATGGAGGAGGAGCCGGGCGTTCTCGACATCATCCGCAGCCGTGGCCTGCCGGTGGTGACGGTCGACCAGCCGCTGGTCGCGGGCTGCCGCACCGTCACCGTGGCCGACCGCAGCGGCGCGGCGGCGGCGGCGCGGCATCTGCTCGGCCTCGGCCACCGCCGGATCGGCGTGCTGTCGATGGAGCTGATGCCGGATGAGCGGGAGGGCGCGGTGTCGGCCCGGCGCATCCGCGACTCGATCTACGACGCCTGCCAGCAGCGGCTCTACGGCTATCTCGAGGTGCTGGAAGAGGCCGGTATCCCGGCCGGGCGGGTGGCGATCGAAGAATGCCTGTTCGAGGCGGCGTCGATCGACCGCAGCATGCCCCGGCTGATGCGGCGCCAGCCGGGCATGACCGCGATCCTCGCCACCTGCGACCGCCTGGCGCTGTGGGCCATGGACTGGCTGGCGCGCCAGGGCCTGTCGGTGCCGGACGACATCTCGGTGATCGGCTTCGACGACATCGCCATGGCCGCGGCCGTGCAGCCGCCGCTGACCACGATCCGCCAGCCGCTGGTCGAGAAGGGGCGGGCGGCGGCGGAGCTGCTGATCGACCCGCGCGGCCGCGACGAGATCCATTTCGGCACCGAGCTGGTGCTGCGCGGCTCGACCGGCCCGGCGCCGGGCTGACCGGACCGTCCAGGCCGCGACCGGAACGAATCCCGCCGGGGCGGGTTTCTCTCGCCGCCCGCGCTCCGTCGCCGGACGCGGGATCCCGGAGCGTGGAGATGCGTGTCGTGAAGCAATTTCTTCTCGCCGCGGCCGCTGTGCCGCTGCTGGCCGTGCCCGCCTTCGCCGGCTGCAACGAGGATTTCATGGCGCAGACCAAGGCCATCCCGCCGCTGCAATCCGCCCGGCTGTCCAGCCTGGCGGCGCCGCAGGCGGAGAAATGCGCCGCGCACAAGAAGTTGGTCGACGCCTATGTCAAGCTGGGCGACATCTACAAGACCTGCCAAGCTGAGCTGCGGCTGCAAGAGTCCGACCTGCAGGACCACCAGCAGATCGTCACCGACGAGCAGCAGAGCTACGCCCAGGACTGCGGCGTTTAGAGACCGTCTGTAAACGCTACTGGCGCGGCCGTCTGACGGCGGACTCGAAGCTTCCGGTGCTCACGCACCAAACGTGCGCTGCGCTCCGGTTCTCGACGCCGCCGCCAGCCGACTCGCGCCAGTGCATTTCCAAACGGTCGCTGGCCGAGCCGAAGCCCTCCACGGGAACGGTGCTTTGCGTCGCCTCTTTCGTGTTTGGCTGGATCTTTCGAACGGCCTTCCCCTCGCCGTCATTGCTTCGCTGCGCTCGCAGTGACGGTGTTTGAAATCCGAAAGCCCGTTTGCGAGAGAGGCAGGCGTCAGCCCCTAAGCCCCGACCAGGGCCGGCAGCGCCGCCAGCGTCGCGACCACGCGGTCGGGCGCGCCCGGCAGCCGCTCCGGTCGCTGTCCGGCGCGGTTGCACCAGACCACCTGCATGCCGAAGGCCGAGGCGCCATAGGCGTCCCAGCCGTTCGAGGACTGGAAGGAAATCGCCCGCGCCGGCAGCCCCAGCGTGTCGAGCGCCAGCTGGTAGACGCGCGCATCCGGCTTGTAGACCCCGGCCTGCTCCACCGACAGCAGCGCGTCGAACTGCCCCTGCAGCCCGGCGCCGGCCACCAGCGCCTCGAGCATCCGCGGCGTGCCGTTGGACAGGATCGCCGTCCTCAGCCCGGCGGCGCGCAGCCGGCGCAGCACCTCCGGCACCTCGGGATAGGATTCCAGCGTCAGGTACAGCTCCATCAGCCGTTCGCGCAGGCCGGGCCGGTCGATCCCGAGCGTCTCCAGCGCGAAGTCCAGCGCGTCGCCGGTCACCTGCCAGAAATCGGCGTGGCGGCCCTGCACCGCCCGCAGCCAGGTGTAGGCCAGCTGCTTCTCGCGCCACAGCGCCGCCAGCGGGCCAGCCTGGTCGCCGACCTCATCGGCGCAGCGCCGGGCGGCCGAGGCGGTGTCGAACAGCGTGCCATAGGCGTCGAAGACGCAGGCCTTCACCCCGGTCAGCGGCCCGGTACCCATGGTCAGTCTCCCTGCTCGCCGCCCTCGGCGGGCGCGGCCGGCCGCTGCTCCGCCCAGGTCAGGATCGCGTCCAGGGCCGGGCACAGCGCCTGGCCCCAATCGGTCAGCGCGTATTCCACCTTGGGCGGCACCTGGTGGTGGACGATGCGGCGGACGATGCCGTCGGCCTCCATCTGCCGCAGCTGCTGGATCAGCATCTTCTGCGAGATCGCCGGGATCGCCCGCTCCAGCTCCGAGAAGCGCAGCAGCTTGCCGCCGAACAGGTGGAACAGGATCACCAGCTTCCACCGGCCCTCCAGCACCTTCAGCGCCTGCTCCACCCCCGCGGCGGCGGAGCCCGGGGTGTAGGCCGGTCTCTTACCTTCCGGTGAGTACCTTACTTTTTCGTGCGTACTTGCCATTGCGAAACCCTATTCCCATCCTCGGCGTCCCGCAACCGATCCCGAGGAACCGCCATGACGCTCACGCCGCCCGACCCGATCGCCCGTCCTGAATTCCCGGCCGATCCGCGCGAGCTCGCGGGCCGGCGCGCCCTGGTGACCAGCGGCAGCCGCGGCATCGGCGCGGCGGTGGCGGCGCGGCTGCGCCGGGCCGGGGCCAGCGTCCTGGCCGTGGCCCGCAGCCGGCCGGCCGGTCTCGACGAGGCCGAGCCCTTCGTGGCGGCCGATCTGACCGGGCCGGAGGGCTGCGCCGCCGTGGCGGAGGCCGTGCGGGACCGGCTCGGCGGCGCCGATATCCTGGTCCATGTCCTCGGCGGCTCGAAGGCCCCGGCCGGCGGCTTCGCGGCGCTGGATGACGGCGAATGGCGGCGCGCGCTGGACCTGAACCTGATGCCGGCGGTGCGGCTGGACCGGGCGCTGCTGCCGGGCATGCTGGAGCGCGGCGCCGGGGTGGTCATCCATGTCGGTTCGATCCAGAGCCGGCTGCCGCTGCCGGAGGCGACGACCGCCTATGCCGCGGCCAAGGCGGCGCTGTCGACCTACAGCAAGGCGCTGGCGAAGGAGGTCGGGCCAAAGGGCGTGCGCGTCGTCCGCGTGGCGCCGGGCTGGGTGCAGACCGAGGCCGCCACCGCGCTGGTCGAGAGGCTGGCGGCCCGCGACGGCACCGACGTCGAGGCCGCCCGGCAGGCCCTGATGGCATCGCTCGGCGGCATCCCGATCGGCCGCCCGGCCTGGCCGGAGGAGGTGGCGGAGCTGGTGGCCTTCCTGGCCTCCGACCGCGCTGCCGCGATCCATGGCAGCGAGCATGTGATCGACGGCGGCACGATGCCGGTGGCGTAGCGGGCAGGAGCTGGAGGCCGGGTTCTTCGCATTGCCTCTCCCGCCGGACCTTTTCAGAACTGGCTATTCCCCGCCGTCATTGCGAGGAGGCGAAGCCGACGAAGCAATCCAGGGGCCGGTGCGCATCGGCCCCTGGATTGCTTCGCTACGCTCGCAATGACGGTTCTGGGAGTTCTGAAGAGGGCTCGCAAAATGCCAACGACACGCCTGCGGCCGGCTCCTGCCGCCCCGCCGCCTCACACCGCGTTGGTCAGGGGCCTTCCGGCGAAGAAATTGTCCAGCGCGTCGATCGTCATCCGGCACATCTCGCGATGCGCGGCCTCGGTCATGCTGGCGATGTGCGGCGCCAGCACCACGTTCTCCAGCCGCTTCAGCGCCTCCGGCACCTGCGGCTCGTGCTCGAACACGTCGAGGCCGGCGCCGGCGATGGTGCCGGCCTCCAGCGCCGCGATCAGCGCCGGCTCGTCCAGCACCTCGCCGCGGGCGATGTTGATCACGTGGCCCTGCGGCCCCAGCGCTTCCAGCACCGCGCGGTCGACGATGCCGCGGGTGCTGGCGTCGGAGCGGCAGGAGACGACCAGGATGTCCGCCCATTCCGCCAGCGCCGCCAGGCTGTCGTGATAGGCCCAGGGCACGCCCGGCTTCGGCCGGCGGTTGTGGTAGCCGACCTCCATGTCGAAGGCGGCGGCCCGCCGCGCGATCTTCTCGCCGATCGAGCCGAGGCCGAGGATACCGACCCGGCGCCCGGCCAGGCCGGTCGAGATCAGCGACGGCGGCGCAGCGGGCCGCGTCCACTGCCCGGCGCGGACGAAGCGGTCACCCTCGCCCAGCCGGCGCACGCTGGCCAGCAGCAGGGTCAGCGCCATGTCGGCAACACAGGCGGCGTTGGCGCCGGTGTTGCTGGTGACGGCGATGCCGCGCGCCTTCGCCGCCGCCACGTCGATCCGCTCATAGCCCGAGCCGTAGCAGCTGATGATGCCCAGGTTGGGCAGCCGGTCGATCAGCGCGCGGTCGATGCCGATCACGCCGATGGTGACCACGCCACGGATGCGGTCGGCCTCGGGCAGCGGGCCGGCCTCGGCGCTCGCGCGCGAATGCTCGATCAGCTCATAGCGCTCGCGCATCGGGCGCAGCGAGGCCTCCGGCATGCCGGGGTGCAGGTGCAGGACGGTTTCGGGCACGGGCGGGGTTCCATCGCCGGAATCGGGCGCCGGGGATCCGGCGGGTTCCGTCCTAGCACGGGATTCGGCGGCGGGCGAGGAGCCAAGGGTTGCGTTCCGGGGCGCGGCGGGGCAGCGTGGGGCATCCCGTCGGAGGTTCCACGATGCTGGCCCGACTGCTCTTCCTGGTGCTGATCATGATCGCGACTCCCGCCGCAGCCCGCCCGCTCGACTGGTCCGCTTTGCCGCTGCCGAAGTTGGAGGGCGGCGCCTTCGCTCCCGACGCCTTCGCCGGCAAGGTGGTGCTGGTGGTGAACACCGCCTCCTTCTGCGGCTTCACCAAGCAGTATTCGGGCCTGGAGGCGCTGTGGGCCCGGCACCGCGACGGCGGCTTCGTGCTGCTCGGCGTGCCGTCGAACGATTTTGGGGCGCAGGAGCCGGGCTCGTCCGGCGAGATCAAGGAATTCTGCGAGACCACCTTCGGCATCGACTTCCCGATGCTGGCCAAGCAGGCGGTGGTCGGCGCCGACGCCCATCCGCTGTACCGCTGGGCGGCGCAGCAGGATGCGGCGGCCGTGCCGAAATGGAACTTCCACAAGCTGCTGATCGGCCGCGACGGCACCCTGCTGGCCAGCTTCCCCAGCGCGGCGGAGCCGACCGGCCCGGAGGTCACGGAAGCGGTTGACGCGGCGCTGGCGCGCTGACTGCCCGGGCCGGAAGCCGATAGGGAGCGTTTTCGCGTTGCCTCTCCCGCAAGCGAGACCTTTTTCAGAATTCCCAGAATCGTCATTGCGAGCGCAGCGAAGCAATCCAGGGGCCGGTGCGCACCGGCCCCTGGATTGCTTCGTCGGCTTCGCCTCCTCGCAATGACGGTGAGGGAAAGGAACCGTCTGTCCGGCTTCGGCGGGTGTTGACCCGGCTCTAGAGCGGGATGAATTTATCTGAGGTCATAACCGGCCTGGGCGAAGAAGTTGCGGCACTGTGGCGGGGTGACAGTGTCGAGGATGGAGGCGATGGCGTCGCAGATAGCGTCGGGGTTGCGTCGAGCGGCCTTGCGCAGGAGGTGCTTCGCAGGAGGTGCTT
>NZ_NHON01000030.1 GCF_002195995.1 Inquilinus limosus | reverse complement strand
TCCTGGCAGAGCCTGAGCGTCGGCACGAACCCCCTCCCCCTGGCCCCCTCCCGCGAGGGGAAGGGGGACTGGTTGGGAAGCGGTTGGGCGGGAGCGAACACGAGCATCGTCAGCCCTCGAGGCTCATGCCCTTGAGGCGGATCATGCCGTCGGGATAGGCGGTGAAACCCTTCACCTTCTTCGACAGCACGAAGGGCCAGGGCTGGTAGTAGGTATAGATGATCGGCAGGTCCTCCTCGAGGATCGCCTGGGCCTGGTCGTACAGCTCCTTGCGCTTGGCCTGGTCCGGCGTCTGGCGGGCGGCGTTCAAGAGCTCGTCGACCTTCGGGTTGCAGTATTTGCCGTCGTTCAGGTTGCCCTTGCAGGTGACGAAGGCGTGGATGTTGCCGTCGGGGTCGACGCGGCCGGACCAGCCGATCTGCATCGCGTCGAAATTGCCCTGCTGCGCCTCCTTCTGCATCGCCGCGAACTCGGTGGCGCGCAGCTTGATGTCGAAGCCGGCCTCCGACGCCATCGCCTGGGTCAGCTCGGCGATCTGCTGCGCGAGCGTGCCGGTGCCGAACACCAGCTCGAAGGACGGGTGCTCCTGCCCCGCCTCCTTCAAGAGCTGCTTGGCCTTCTCAACGTCGCGGGCCCGCACCGGGAACTTGTCGCTGTAATAGGGGCTGGCCTGCGGGAAGGGCTGCTGCGCCGGCGGGTAGATGCCGGCCCCGGCCACCTGGTTGATGACCTCGCGGTCGACCGCCAGCTCCAGCGCCTGGCGCACCCGCTTGTCCTGGCCCAGCGGGGTCTTGGCGCGGTCGCCATTGCCGGTGTTGATGGTGATGCCCTGATAGCCGATGCCGGTGACCGGCGCGAACACCAGGCTCGGATCGTCCTTGACCGAGGGCACGTCGGACGGGGCCAGCCGCTCCAGCATGTCCAGGTCGCCGGCGCGCAGATTGGCCAGCCGCACCGTGGTGTCGGGGATCGGCTGGAACACCACCTTGTCGATCTTGTAGTTCGCGGCGTCCCAGTAGCCTGCGTATTTCTGCAGCACGATGCGGTCGTTCTGCACCCGCTCGACGAAGCTGTAGGGGCCGGAGCAGACGGGCTTCTGGGTGAAGGTGTCGAAGGCCTTCGGCGCCAGCATCATGCCGGCGCGGTCGGACAGCTGGGCCAGCAGCGTGGCGTCCGGCTTCGACAGCTTGAGCGCCACCGTCTTCGGGTCGACCACCACGACATCGGCGACCGAGGCCAGCTCGCTCTTGCGCAGGCTGTCCGGCAGGGTGCGGGCGCGGTCGAGATTGGCCTTCACCGCCGCGGCGTCGATCGGGTCGCCATCCTGGAAGGTGATGCCGTCGCGCAGGGTGAAGGTCAGGGTCAGGTTGTCGTCGCTCCACGACCAGGCGGTCGCCAGCTTCGGCACGAAGTTGAGCTTCTCGTCGATGTCGAGCAGCTTGTCGCAGAGCGAGGCGAAGACGATGCGGCCGACGAAGGTGCGGGCCCGGTGCGGGTCCAGCACGTCGGGATCCTCGTTCAGCCCGACCCTGAGCGTGGTCTGGCCATAGGCCGTGCCGCTGAGCAGCAGGCCGGCGAGCATGAGGAGTATCGGGCGTGCGCGCATGAAAAAGCCTCCTGTCTGTTTCTTATGATCGGGCCGTCTGGGCCTGGCGGGCCGCCTCGGCCTGGCGGGCGCGGTACAGCGACAGCCGCGCGGCCAGGCGCGGCGGGGTGGGCGGCGCGGCCAGGGCGCCGGCCCCGGCATCCTGGATCTCGCGCCAGAAATGGCAGGCGACGCTGCGCCCGGGCTCGGCCTCCTCCGCCGGCGGCCGCACCTCGCCGCAGATCGGCTTGGCGTGCGGGCAGCGGGTGTGGAAGCGGCAGCCGGGCGGCGGCGCGGTCGGGCTGGGCACATCGCCCTGCAGCAGGGTCTTGGCCTGGCGCCCGGCCGGGCTGGGCACCGGGATCGCCTTCATGAGCGCCTGGGTGTAGGGGTGCAGCGGCGCGTCGAACAGCGCGTCGACCGGCGCCTCCTCGACGATCTCGCCGAGATACATCACCGCCACCCGGTCGCTCATGTGCCGGATCACGGCCAGGTCATGGGCGACGATCACCAGCGTCAGGCCGAAGCGCTCCTTCAGCTCCTCCAGCAGGTTGATCACCTGGGCCTGGATCGAGACGTCCAGCGCCGACACCGGCTCGTCGCCGACGATCAGCACCGGCTGGCCGGCCAGCGCCCGGGCGATGCCGATGCGCTGGCGCTGGCCGCCGCTGAACTCATGCGGATAGCGGCCGGCATGGTCCGGCAGCAGCCCGACGATGCGCAGCAGCTCCGCCACCCGGTCGCGGCGTTCGGAGCCCTGGGCCAGGCCGTGCAGCCAGATCGGCTCGCCGATGATGTCGCCCACGGTCATGCGCGGGTTCAGCGAGGCATAGGGGTCCTGGAAGATGATCTGCAGCTCGCGCCGCAGCGCCCGCATCTCCTTCGGCGGCAGGGCGGTCAGGTCGCGGCCGCGATAGATCACCTGGCCGGCGGTCGGCTCGATCAGCCGCAGCAGCAGCCGGCCCAGGGTCGACTTGCCGCAGCCGGATTCGCCGACCACGGCGAAGGTCTCGCCCGGCCGGATCGCCAGCGACACGCCGTCGACCGCATGCACCGCCGGCGACCCGCCCAGCAGGCTGCGGCCGCCGCCGAAGCGCTTGACCAGGTTCTTGCCTTCGAGGAGAGCGGTCTCGGTCATGCGGCACCTTCCGAAGACGCCATCCCCACCTCGTCATTGCGAGCGTAGCGAAGCAATCCAGGGGCCGATGCGAGCCGCCCTGGATTGCTTCGTCGGCTTCGCCTCCTCGCAATGACGATGGGGGGAAATGCGTGGAACGCCCTCATCCCGCAGCTCCCTCATGCTGTTCCAGCGGCGCGAACCAGCAGGCGGCGTGATGGTCGGGTCCGACGGGCCTGGCCGGCGGTGCCTCGGCGGTGCAGCGCGGCGCGGCGAAGGGGCAGCGCGGGGCGAAGCGGCAGCCCTGCGGCATCCGGTCGGCCGGCGGCACCGTGCCGGGGATGGTGGCCAGGCGCCCCTCGCGCCGGCCCAGCGACGGCACCGACCCCATCAGCCCGATGGTATAGGGGTGCTGCGGATCCTCGAAGATGGCGTCGACCGGGCCGGATTCGACGATGCGGCCGGCATACATCACCGCGACATGGTCAGCGACCTCCGCCACCACGCCGAGATCATGGGTGATCAGGATCATGGCGGTGCCGGTCTCGTCCTGCAGCCGCCGCACCAGCGCCAGGATCTGGGCCTGGATGGTGACGTCCAGCGCCGTGGTCGGCTCGTCCGCGATCAACAGCTGCGGGTCGTTGGCCAGGGCCATGGCGATCATGGCGCGCTGGCGCATGCCGCCCGACAGCTGGTGCGGATAGGCGTCCAGCCGCTTCTCCGGCGCCGGGATGCGCACCCGGCGCAGCATCTCCAGCGCCCGGCCGCGCGCCTCGGCCTTGCTGACCGCCTTGTGCCGGCGGATGCCCTCGGCGATCTGGTCGCCGATGGTGAAGGCCGGATTCAGGCTGGTCATCGGCTCCTGGAAGATCATCGCCATGCGGCTGCCGCGCAGGTCGGCGCGCTGCCGGTCGGTCAGCCGGAACAGGTCCTGCCCCTCGAACCGGGCGCTGCCGGAGGTGATGCTCGCCACCGGCGGCAGCAGCCCCATCAGCCCCAGCGCGGTGATGCTCTTGCCGCAGCCGGATTCGCCGACGATGCACAGGGTTTCGCCGCGGGCGACGGAGAAGGACACGCCCTCCACCAGGTTGTTGCCGAGCGACAGCGACAGGGCGAAGTCCTGCACCTGCAGCACCGTTTCGCGCGCCGGTTCCGCTTCGACGGCAGGGGCGCGGGCCAGCCGGATGTCAGAGGCCGAGGCCATCGGCGGCCTCCGTGCTGTCACCGGAGCGGACGGACCGGTCCTGAGGGGTGTCCTGCGGCGCCGGGTCGCCATGCATCGCCGCCTCCAGATTGGCGTGCAGCGCCAGCAGGTGGCGGCGCATCGCCGCCTCGGCCGCGGCGCCGTCATGCCGGGCGATGGCGGCGACGATGTCGCCATGCTGGCTGGTATAGGCGCGCAGGCGGATGCGGTTGCGCGCCGCCTCGCGCAGCCGGCGCCAGGAGGGCGACTGGCGGATCTTGTCGATGCAGTCGAACAGCGCCAGCAGCAGGCCGTTGCCGGCGGTCTCGGCGATGTGGCGATGGAAGGCGCTGTCCCACAGCTCGTGGCCGTCGCTGTCCATGGCGGCGGCGGTCTTGCGCTCGATCCGGCGCAAAGCGGCGACGCTGTCGGGCGAGGCCTTCAGGGCGGCGAGGCGGGCCAGAGCCGGCTCGATGTTCAGCCGGGCCTCCATCACCTCCAGCGGACTGGTGCGGTCGGCCAGGGAGGCGATCAGATGCGGCTGCACCGGCGGCCGCTGGCCGGCGAAGGTGCCCTTGCCCTGGTGGCGCCAGATCCGGCCCTCGGCCTCCAGCACCTCCAGCGCCCGGCGGACGGCGCGGCGGCCAACGCCGATCCGCTCCGCCAGGTCGCGCTCGGGCGGCAGCTGCCATTCGGCGCGGTCGCCCTCTTCGTCCAGCAGGGCGCGCAGCCGCTCCAGCGCCACGCTGGAATTGGATACGCCGCGGGGTGTGGGTGAAACCACTTCAGCCATTGGTCTCCCAAAGGCCGCGTCCGCCATTCCGGCTCCGAGCCATCTGCCGATCCCTGTTGCGCTTGAAAACGTCGGGCCTGCCGATCCTGAGGACCGATCATGACTCGCGACGCCGCTTCGTCTTGCCGAACAGCCAAGCGCAAAGGGAACCAATTTGCAAATGGTTTCCTGGGTGGTTCGTGTCGTTCGCTGGGAGGAGGTCGCGTAGGTTGGGTTCGCGCATGCGAACTCAACCTACGCACTGTCCTTTCGCCGTCATTGCGAGGAGGCGAAGCCGACGAAGCAATCCAGGGGCCGGTGCGCACTGGCCCCTGGATTGCTTCGCTGCGCTCGCAATGACGGTGTCGGGAATTCTAGAAAAGTTCGCGAGTGGAAGAGGCGACGGGTCGGCTCTATCCGACCATCGTCACAGCGTCTCCCGCTTCAGATCCAGCCAGTCGCGCTCGGACTGAGTCAGGGCGGCCGACAGGCCTTCGATGTTGCGGCGGCTTTCGTCCAGGGTGCGCGGGCCGGACAGGGCGAAGGTAGCGAAGGGCTGCGACAGCACCCAGGCCATGGCGATCTGTACCGGGCTCGTGCCTTTGCTCTCAGCCAAAGCGATGGCGCGCCGCCGCCGCTCGAAATTGTCCTCGGCGTGCCAGGACTTCGCGATCTCCGGCTCCGCCGCCGCCTTTGACGGGTCGCCGCGCTCGGTGAAGAAGCCGCGGGCGGTCGAGGACCAGGCGAACAGGGCGGTGCCGCTCTCCTCCAGGTGCCGCAGCCACTCCGGGTCGCGGGCCGAGACGCAGCCGGCCCAGACCGGCTCGACCATCCGGGCCAGGGCCAGGTTGTTGCTCAGCACCGTGAAGCCGGTCTTGCCGTTGCTCTTGGCGTAGTCGTTGGCCGCCCGGAACCGCTCCAGGCTCCAGTTCGAGCCGCCGAACACGCCGATCCGGCCCTCGCGGTGCAGTGCGTCGAGCACGTCGACGAACTCGCCGACCGGCACCTCCGGGTTGTCGCGATGCAGGAAGTAGATGTCGACGCGGTCGGTGCGCAGCGCTTCCAGGCTCTGCTCCAGCTGGCTGCGCGCCGCCTCCGGCGTGCAGTTCGGCGTGTGCGCGCCCTTGCCGATCAGGACGATGCGGTCGCGCACGCCGCGGCTCGCCAGGTACTCGCCGAACAGCGCCTCGCAGCCGCCGCGCATGTAGATGCGGGCGGTGTCGAAGCAGTTGCCGCCGCGCTCGATATAGTCGTCGAACAGCGGCGCCGCCTTGGCCAGGTCGTCCTGGTTGTCGACGCCCATCACCATCCGGGCCACCGGCGTCGCGACGCCGGGGATCGTGCCGTAGATCATCTTGCTTCCCTTATTCCGCCCGCCAGCAGGCCACGCCTTGCGGCGGCACCAGCGGCCCGCCCAGCAGATAGCGGCCGGCATCCTTCTCCGGCGCCGCCCAATCGATCTCGCCATAGTTGAAGGCGAAGGTCAGGTTTCCGCGCCGGCGCAGCCGCACCGCCTCCGGCAGCTCGGCGACGGGCAGCCCGACGCTGCCCAGCAGGTCGGCCATGATGCCGCGCAGCAGCGCCGGGTCGGGCCAGCCGGCCAGGTAGAAGCGGTTGCCGTCGCCGACCAGGGCCGGGGCGCCGTCGGCGAAGCTGGCCTGGACCGGCAGGTCGGTCTCCAGCCATTCGCGCCAGCGCCGGATGGACCCGGACAGGCCCGGCCCCTCGACCGGCTCGGTCAGGTTCGGGCGCAGCGACGCCACCTGGATCACCTTCAGCGGCAGCAGCTCCTGCAGCGCGCCGGGCGGCAGCTCGTCCGGGATGCTGAGGTCGCGGGTCTTCGACCCGGTGCGCGGGCCGAACAGGATGATCGCGTCGGTGGCGGCGAAGGCCTGCAGCGCGGCGTCCGAGACATGCGCCAGCGACGGCACCACCACCGCCTTGTAGCCGGCCAGGGAGGCGCCGGGGCGGACCATGTCGACATCCAGGCCCAGGCGGCGGATCGCCTCGTACCAGCGGAACGCCAGGTCGGTGTAGCGGAAGTCGCGGCCCTGCGGCTGGATCCGGGTGATCCAGGAGGTCTCGTAGTCGAACACCAGCGCCACCGGGGCGCGGGTCGAGGCGGGCAGGGCGCCGAGCTTCGCCAGTTCCTGCCCGACCTGCGTCGCCTCGAGGCCGCCGGGGGACAGCTTGCGGTCCGGCCGGTTCAGCCCGGCATGCATCTGCTCCTGCGCGAAGGGGCATTGCCGCCAGCGGAAATAGCTGACCACCTCGGCGCCATGGGCCAGCGCCTCCCAGCTCCACAGCCGGACCATGCCGGGCTTCGGCACCGGGTTCCAGGCGGCCCAGTTCACCGGGCCGGGCTGCTGCTCCATCACCCACCAGCGGCCGCGGCCGACGGCGCGGTACAGGTCGTGGTTGAACGGCGCCAAATCGGGGTGCGAGGTGCGGGCCCAGCGCGCCCGTTCGTCATCGTCGCAGGCGATCTTCTCCAGCGTGCCCAGCGGGTAGCTGTCCCAGGACGCGATATCCAGGTCCTCGCCCAGCGGCCAGTGGTCGAACTCCTGGAAGAAGCCCATGAAGTTGTGGGTGACGAAGCGGCCCGGCGAGTGCTTGCGGATGACCTCGACCTGCATCCGGTTGTAGGCCGCGACCTGGTCGGAGGCGAAGCGCCAATAGTCCAGCCGCGCCGCCGGGTTGGTCTCGGTCACCGCGCCGACCGGGGCGATGATCTCGTCGAAGCCGTTCACCTCCATCGACCAGAAGACATTGCCCCAGGCCTGGTTCAGCGCCTCGGGCGTCTGGTAGCGGTGGCGCAGCCAGGTGCGGAAGGCGGCGACGTCCTCGCGGCCGTAGGACAGCACGGTGTCGTGGCAGCCGAACTCGTTGTCGGTCTGCCAGCCCGCCACGGCGTCATGGGCGCCGTAGCGCCGCGCCACCTCCTCGGTGATGCGCGCGCTCTCGCGCAGCCACGTGCTGCTGGAGAAGCTGGTGTGGCGGCGCGAGCCGAAGCCGCGGGTGCCGCCATATTCGTTGACCGGCAGGATGTCCGGATGGCGGTCGACCAGCCATTTCGGCGGCGTCGCGGTCGGCGTGCACATCACCACCTTCAGCCCGGCGGCGCCCAGCGTGTCGATGGCGCGGTCCAGCCAGGCCCAGTCGAAGCGCCCCGGCTCCGGCTCGATCCGCGACCAGGCGAATTCGGCGATGCGGACGAAGGTGATGCCGACCTCGCGCATCCGGCGGGCATCGTCCGCCCACCATTCTTCGGGCCAATGTTCCGGGTAATAGCAGACGCCGAGCATTCGGAAGCCTCGTCAGGAGCGAAGGGTGGGGCGCTACTTCACCGCGCCGGCGGTGATGCCGGCGACGAAATAGCGCTGCAGGAAGATGAACACGACCAGCATGGGCAGGGTCAGCAGCACGGCCCCGACCATCAGGGCGCCCCAGGGCACGACATTCAGCCCGATCAGGCTGCCCAGCGCCACCGGCGCGGTGCGGGCCCCCGGCTGGGTCGCGACCAGCAGCGGCCACAGATAGTTGTTCCAGGAGGCGAGGAACAGGATGATCGCCAGCGCCGCCATGCTGGGCCGCACCAGCGGCAGGGCGATGGTGAAGAAGATCCGGCCCTCGCGCGCGCCGTCGATGCGGGCGGCGTCCAAGAGCTCCTGCGGCAGCGACAGGAAGGTCTGGCGCATGAACAGCACGCCGATCGAGTTGAACAAGGGCGGCACGATCACCGCGATCCAGGTGTTGGACAGGCCCAGGTCGCGCGCCACCAGCACATATTGCGGGATGATCACCACGGCATAGGGCACGGTCAGGGTCGCCACCAGCAGGCTGAAGGCGGCCTGCTTGCCGACAAACCGGAAGCGGGCGAAGGCGTAGCCGGCCATGCTGGTCAGCAGCAGCGACAGCGCCGCCGAGACGGTGGCGATGCCGATCGAGTTCAGCATCGCCCGGCCGAAATTGGCCGTCTCGTCCAGGAAGGCCAGGTTCTCCCAGAAATTGCCGCCCGGGGTCAGCGGCAGCTCCGGCGAGAAGATGGCGTAGTCGGGCAGGGTGGAGAAGATCGCCATCAGGTACAGCGGCGCCAGCCACAGCAGCGCCACGGGCGCCATGCCGCCGGTCAGGGCCCAGGTGCCCCAGCGGCGGCGCGAGCTCATGGAACGGGGCATCGTCCTCCTCCTCACGCCTTCCGGCCGCGGGTCAGCATCAGGTTGAGCGCCGCCATCACCGCCGCCATGGCGGCGATGGTGTAGGCGATCGCGGCGGCGTAGCCGAAGTTCAGGCTGACGAAGCCCTGCTTGTAGAGATAGGTGCCCAGCGTCTCGGTGGCGCCGCCCGGCCCGCCGCGCTCGGTGATCAGCCAGGGTTCGGTGAACAGCTGCATGGTGCCGATGATCGACAGCACCAGGCAGAAGATCAGGATCGGCTTCAACAGCGGCAGGGTGATGCGGAAGAACTTGTCGGCCGGGGTGGCGCCGTCGATCGCCGCCGCCTCGTACAGGTCGCGCGGGATCGACTGCAGCCCGGCCAGGAGGATGATGGCGTTGTAGCCGGTCCAGCGCCAGGTCACCGCCACCATGATCGTGGCCATCGCGGCGTTCGGGTCGTGCAGCCAGTCGACCGGCGCCAGGCCGAGCGCCGCGAGGCCGTGGTTGACGGCGCCGAACTGGCCGTTGAACAGCAGCCGGAACACCACCGAATAGGCGACGTCCGAGACCACCACCGGGGCGAAGAAGGCGAAGCGGTAGATCGGCCGCAGCTTCAAGAGCGGCGAGTTCAGGGCCAGGGCCAGCAGCGTGGCCAGGGCCAGCATCACCGGCACCTGGATCACCAGGATGATCAGCGTGTTCTTCAGCGCCTCCTGGAAGGCGCGGTCGACCAGCAGGCGCCGCCAGTTGATGCCGATGTTCCAGGCCCAGGGATTGACCCGGGTGTTCTGCAGCGACAGCAGCGCCGAATCGATGATCGGCCAGCACCAGAACACGCCGAAGACCAGGAAGAAGGGCAGCAGGAACCAGTACGGCGCCAGCGCATGCCGCCGGCGGCGCCACCCGGCGCCGGCCTCCGACGACGCGGCGGCGGGGGCCCCACGCGTCCGCGGGGCCTGGAGGCCGGCCCGGGTGGCGGCGCCCATCACTCGGCGACCGGCAGGCCGGTGGCGGCGGAGATCTGCTCGGCCGCCTCGTCCAGCGTCTCCTTGGCGGATTTCGAGCCGCCCTTGAGATAGGCCAGCAGGATGCCGTCGGCGATGTTGTCGGCCTCGGCGAAATACTGGGTGCCGCGCGCCGGCTTGATCTGCTGCAGCGTGTTCAGCACCACCTCCCAGACCTTCTGGCCGCCCCAATAGGGCTGGCCCTGCTGGACATACGGGTCGTGGATCGCGTCCGGCAGGGTCGGCACCAGGCCCGAGGCCTTGAGCTGGGTGATCTGGCTGTCCGGCCGGCCATTGGCGAAGTTGATGAAGGCCAGCGCCGCCTGCGGGTTCTTCGACGAGGCCGGGATGGCCAGCGACGAGCCGCCGAGATTGGCAGCGCGGTTGCCGCCGGCGGTGAAGGCGGGCAGCGGGAAGACGCCCCATTTGCCGCTCAGCTCCGGCGCGTTGCCGCGAACCGAGCCCTCATACCACGCGCCGAACACCGCGCTGGCCAGCCGGTTGGCCTTGATCGCCTGCAGGCTGCCGTCCCAGTCGCCCTCCATGAACAGGCCGGCATCGGTGATCTTCTTCACTGTCTCCAGCGCCTGGATGCAGCCGGGCTGGTTGACCGTGACGGTCTCGCCCGTCTCGTCGAAATAGGCGCAGCCGGCCTGGTTGGCCAGGACGCGGAACCAGGTCGTGCTGGTCGCGCCGCTGTTGGTCGACAGGAGCTTGACGTCCGGCCCGGCCTTGGCCTGGACGGCCTTGCCGGCGGCGATGAAGTCGTCCCAGGTGGCGATCTTCTCCGGGTCGACGCCGGCGGCCTGGTACATGTCGCGGCGGTAGAACACCACGACCGGGCCGGAATCCCAGGGCATGGCGTAGATCTTGTCGCCGACGGTCAGCTCCGCCAGCTTGAATTTCGGGAATTTGGCGAGGAGGTCGGCCTCCTTCGCGTCAAGCGACTTCAGGTCCAGGAAGCAGTCGGGGAAGCGGGCCCAGAACACCTCGGATTCGTGGTTCTCGACCGAATAGACGTCCGGCATGTTGATGCCGCCGGCGGAGCAGCCGGCCAGGCCGCGGTCATAGACCGGCTGGTTGCCCAGGTCCTCGACCGTCACCTTGACGTTCGGATAGGCCTTGTTGAAGTCGGGCACCACGGCCTTCAGCGCCGTCGCCGCGACGTTCCAGCTCCAGACCGTGATCTCGCCCTTCACGTCCGACTGCGCCATCGCCGGCGCCGTCAGGGCCAAGACGGCCGCGCCGGCCAGGCCGGACATCATGCCGGCGATCCTGCCAAGTCCACTCATCAGGGTCCTCCCTCGTCTCGTGTTCGGTCCGACGGGCGGGTCCTGCGGGTGGCGGACCCCTCTTCGCGGAGCTTACCGTCGCCGTGCGGGGGGAGTATGAATCGGTGGTTTCCGCATGTCGTCCCGGTCGGGGACGAATTCTTCCGGGATCCTAAGGTCGCCGATGAGCCGAGCCCAGACCGCGCGCATACCGAGGCTGCCCGGCCATTCCGAGCGCGCCGTCAGCGCCGATTCCCGGCGCGAGGTGCTGGTGATGCGGCGGGCGCACCAGCACAGCCAGATCGAGCTGAACCTGATGCTGGCCGGCGCCGCGACCTATCTGTTCAACGGCCGGCGGGTGACCATCGGGGCCGGCGACTTCGTGTTCTTCTGGGGCGCCATCCCGCACCAGACGATCGAGGTGTCCAGCCCGGCCAGCTTCGTCTGCCTGTACCTGCCGATCGAGATGTTCCTCAGCGCTGCGCTGGGGCCGCGGCTGAAGAGCGCGGTGCTGGGCGGCGGCCTGATCGGCGACCGCGCGCCGCTGCCCTTCGACGCCGCCCAGTTCGAGCACTGGCACGGCGAGCTCAATCGCGGCGACGAGCGGATCACGGCGCTGGTGCGGCAGGAGATCGAGCAGCGGCTGCGGCGCAGCGACCTGTGCGGCTGGGAGGTGCTGAGCGACACCGGCGACGGCGCCGCGGCCGCCGAGGGCCGGCACGCCAAGGTCTGGGCCATGGCCGGCTTCATCGCCGCCCATGCCGGCGACCCGATCTCGGTCGCCGACGTGGCGGCGTCGGTGTGCCTGCACCCGAACTACGCCATGGCGATCTTCCGCGAGGCGCTGGGCATGAGCATCGGCGGCTACCTGACGCGCCAGCGCCTCTATGTGGCGCAGGCGCTGCTGCTGTCGACCGACACCGACATCGTCACCATCGCCTTCGAGGCCGGCTTCGGCTCGGTGTCGCGCTTCTACGAGGCCTTCGGCCGCCACTTCGCCATGCCGCCGCGCCAGTACCGCATGCTCTATCGCGGCGGCGGGTGAGGGAACCATGAGACCAGCCAGGCAACGACCTGCCGCCTTCAGGCGCTTTGAGGCGATGGGTGGCGTTCTCGACTTCGCCGTCTTCGAAGAGAGCCTCGGTACGGAAGAGGAACTGTTCGAGGCCATCGCTGCCGCCCTCGGGCGCAGGACATCCTTCGACGCCGACAGGCTGCAGTCGCTCGGGCGGCGGCGGATAGACGAGCGCTTGTTCTTCGGCGACTGGCTCAACCATGAGAGCGGTGCGCTGCTGCAGCTTGGCAGCTACACCACGGCGGATGGGCGTCGCCTACGGAACCCGACGCTGCTGGCGTTGGAGAGGACGAGCATCCGGTCGGGAGCGGGAGAAATCCCGGAAGCTGGCGCTGGCGGGCAGTTCGCCTATGCGTTCTCACATCCGCCCTACTCGCTCCGGGCCAAGCCGCGGCAGGTGCAGGCGGTGTTCGACGTGATCCGCTGCTTTATCCTGCCACCCGGGCATGACGGAGAGATCCTGGACTGGAGCAGCCCGCGCCTTCCCGAGGTGTCGGATTATTTCGAGGCGGGCATGGAGTGGTGGGGTGTGTTCCTGTTCAGCATCCACATCCCGGCGCTACGGCGATTGACCGTCATCGCGGGCTCCACCACCGATTGAGGGGGGCGGGCCTACAGACCGTCGCCGAGGCTCCAATGGCTGCCCCAGCGCGGGTCGGCATCGTCGCGGACATCCTGGAAACGGATATCGGCCGACAGGCGCATGGTGCCGTCCGGGTCGTCGTTGCGGGTGGCGGCGTGGATCATGTAGGGGCTGTGCAGCACCACGTCGCCGGCGGCGTAGTCCGCGGCCAGCCAGCGGCTGCCGAAGCGCTCTGCCATCGCCGGCAGGTCCTTCGAGATCCAGCCGGTCTCGGTCATGTTGCGGTTGTAGGCGCTGATCCGCTCCTCCGGCGACAGCCCGGCGTTCCTGCGGCCGAACTCCGCCTCCATCTCGCGGCCCAGCCGGTGCGAGCCTTCGAGGTACAAGAGGCCGCCCATCCGCACCGGCACGTCGCCGATCGGGATCCAGGCGGTAACCAGCCGGTCGGTGCCGGCGCGGAGATAGATCAGGTCGTAATGGGCGCCGGTCGAGGCCGGGTCGCCGGGCCGGGTGAAACGCAGGATCTTGCGCCGGTGCAGGGTGGAATTGCCGCCGATCAGCTGGTCGATGAAGCGCCACAGCTCCGGCATCAGGCAGAAGGATTCGAAGGCGGCGGAGCGGACCAGCTCCATCAGCCGGCCGCGCGACGCAGGATCGGGGGAACGATCGGACGCTTTGCCCTCGACCGGGTCGGTGCCCTCGGCCAGCAGGCCGAACTCGGCGAACTGCGCGAAGACGTGGCGGCGGAACTCCAGCACCGCCGCCCGCGGCAGCAGCGAGCGCAGCCAGAGATAGCCCTCGGAGTCGTAGCGCGAGCGCAGGGCGGCGAAGGGCTCCGCCGGATCGCTCGGCGCCAGCCAGCCCAGCCGCGCCGGGCTGCAGTCGAGATCATAGCCGTTCGACGACAGAGCGGACGGCAGAACGCCCATCTTCTCCTCCCACCACAGCCGCGCCTTGAAGCGCTTGGCGGCCATCATGCGCCCGGCGGTCCGGAATGTCGTCGCGTCGCGGCGGCTTTTCCTCCGGAATCCTCAGGTCGGTCCTGCAGCCGTCGAGGATTCTGGCGTCTGCAGTAAAATCTGTTTAATATCAAATGGTTAAATTGAATTCGCCACACTTCTTAGCCGAGGCTTGGAAATCCATGGACGGGTGCGAGATGAAGCCGCCGGATCGCCGTCGCCGGGCGAGGCGCATCGGCTGATGGACCGCGCCTCCAAGGCCGCGCTGGCCAGCGTCTTCGTCGGGGCCCTGGTGCTGGGCCTCAAATTCCTCGCCTGGTGGGTCACTGGCTCGGTCGCGCTCTATTCCGACGCGCTGGAGAGCATCATCAACGTGGTCGCGGCCGGGGCCGCCTTCATCGCGCTGCGGGTCTCGGCCCAGCCGGCCGACGCCAACCACCCCTATGGCCACACCAAGGCCGAATACTTCTCCGCCGTGTTCGAGGGGCTGCTGGTGGTGCTGGCGGCGCTGTCGATCCTGCGCGAGGCCTATGCCGGGTTCTTGAATCCCCAGCCGCTCGACGCGCCGGCGCTGGGCCTGGCGATCAACGCCGTGGCCTCGGCGGTCAACGCGGTCTGGGGCTGGACCCTGCTGCGCCGGGGCCGGCAGTATCGCGCCCCGGCGCTGGTGGCCGACGGCAGGCATGTGCTGACCGACGTCTATACCTCCGGCGGGGTGCTGGTCGGCGTCGCGCTGGTGGCCCTGACCGGCTGGCTGATCCTCGACCCGATCCTGGCCGCCATCGTGGCGCTGAACATCCTGTGGTCCGGCTACGCCATGATCCGGGATTCGGTCGGCGGGCTGATGGACGAGGCGGTGCCGCCGGAGACCCTGGCGCGCATCCGCGAGGCCATCGCGGACAAGGGCGGCGGCGCGCTGGAGGCGCATGACGTGCGCACCCGGCATGCCGGGCGGCTGACCTTCATCGACTTCCACCTGGTGGTGCCGGGCGCGATGACGGTGTCCGAGGCGCATGACATCTGCGACCGGATCGAGGCGACGCTGAAGCGGGACATCGGCGCCGACACCATCATCGGCATCCATGTCGAGCCGGAGGAGAAGGCCAAGCATGCCGGCGTGGCCATCGCCCGGCACCACGGGACGGGGGCCTGGAGCGGGATGAATTGAGACCCGGTCACGTCAGGATCTGACAGGACATCGAGCGTCTTCGCGTGGCCTCTCCCGCAAGCGGGATCTTTTCAGAACTCCCAACACCGTCATTGCGAGCGCAGCGAAGCAATCCAGGGGCCAGTGCGCACCGGCCCCTGGATTGCTTCGTCGGCTTCGCCTCCTCGCAATGACGGCAAGGGGCGAGCGTCCTGAAAAGGCCCCGCAAGCGGGAGAGGCAACGTGTTATCGCCTTTTTGCGATCAGATGGGCTGACCCAATCCTCGTCCGGCTCTAGCTCCCGGTCGACGCGGTGACCAGCACCTCGACCGTGCCGACGCCGTCGAACTCGGCCTGGGCCCGGTCGCCCGGCTTCACCACATGGACGCCGGTGGTCATGCCGGTCAGCACCCAGCTGCCGGCCGGCAGGTCGCGGCCGCGCCGGCCGAGATGCTCGGCCAGGAAGGCGAGGGAGGCGATCGGCCCGCCGGCGACGCGGGCGGCGCTGCCCTCGCCGACCACCGCGCCGTCGACCCGCATCCGCACGGTCCAGTCCGACGGCTGGCGGCTGTCCCAGTCCGGGATCTCGGGGCCCAGCACCAGCCCGGCATTGTTGCCGAAATCGCTGGCCACCGCGCCGGGGCCGAGGTCGTTCAGCGTCGCCAGCGGGCTGCCCGCGATCTCCATCCCGGCATGCACCGCGGCGACCAGGGGAAGCACCTCCTCGGCCGTGCGCGGCCGGGCCTCGGCCGGGATGTCCCGGCCGATCCGCAGCACGAACTCGGCCTCCACCGCGCCGAAGCCGCCGGGGATCACCGGCGTCTCCACCCGGCCGTTGCGGGCGTCGCGGAAGGCGCGGGCGAAGACCGGCCCGGCCAGGCGCGGCGCGTCGTAGCGCGGGCGCCAGGTCTCGGCGATGCCGGCCACCTTCCAGCCGACCAGCGTGTCGGTCCACAGGCCCATCGCCGCTTCCTGCACCGCATAGGCGGTGGGCAGGTCCGGCGGCAGCGTGCCGGGATAATCCGGCAGGGAACGGCCGGCGCGGCGGGCTTCGGTGAAGGCGATGGCCAGGTCGCGGCTCGAACTCATGGCAGGGTCCCCCAGGGCGTCTGCATTCTTGTGTATGGTAGTATGGGCTGATATGCAAGGTGCCCAACGGCCTCAGGATCCCGCGTGAAGATCGACCCTGTCCAGAGCTTCGAATCCGTGGCGCGCCGGCTGGAGCGCGAGCTGCGCCGCGCCATCGTGGCGCTGGAGCTGGCGCCCGGATCGAGGCTGTCGGAGCAGGAGATCGCGCAGCGCTACGGCGTGTCGCGCCAGCCGGTGCGCGAGGCGCTGATCGCCCTGGCCAAGACCCGGCTGGTCGAGATCCAGCCCCAGCGCGGCACGGTGGTGGTCAAGCTGTCGGTGCGGCGCATGGCCGAGGCGCGCTTCGTCCGCGAATCGGTCGAGGTGGCGCTGGTGCGGCGGGCCTGCGAGGGCTTCGACCGGTCCAGCCGCGAGCGCATCGACGACCTCCTGGACGCCCAGGCCAAGGCGGCGTCGCGCGGCAACCACCACGACTTCCAGCGCACCGACGAGCTGTTCCACATCGCCATCGCCGAGGGCGCCGGCTGCGGCATGGCCTGGATGGCGGTGGAGGACCTCAAGGCGCATATGGACCGGATCTGCACCCTGACGCTGCCGGGCCCCGAGGCGATGCTGCCGCTGATCGACCAGCACCGCGCCATCATGGCGGCGATCGACGCCCGCGACCCCGACGCGGCGGAGCGGGCGATGCGCACCCATCTGACCGAGATCCTGCGCGCGCTGCCGCGGATCGAGGCCGAGCACCCCGAACTGTTCGACGAGCCCGACCCGGGCCGGACCCGATAGACGCGACCGCGAGAGACGAGGACAGCATGACCGAGACCCCGACCACCCGCCAGGCGGTGCATTACGAGCAGGCCGAGATGCTCGACGGCGACGATCTGCGCCGGCATTTCCTGATCGAGCAGTTGATGGTCCCGGGCCGGCTGACCGCCACCTACACCCATTACGACCGCATGCTGGTGGCGGGCGCGGTGCCGACCGACGCGCCGCTGGCGGTGGGCGAGGACCTGGCGAAGCTGGTCGGCAGCGCCACGCTGCTGGAGCGGCGCGAGCTCGGGCTGATCAATGTCGGCGGCGCCGGCCGCGTCACCGCCGACGGCACGGTCTACGAGGTCGGGCCGCAGGACGCGCTGTATCTCGGCCGCGGCATCGCCTCGGTTGCCTTCGCCAGCGTCGACCCGGCCAACCCGGCGAAGTTCTACATCAACTCCTCGCCGGCCCATGCCGCTCACCCGTCGCGGCTGGTGACCAAATCCCAGGCGATCGTCAAGGAGCTCGGCGCGCCCGAGACCAGCAACCGCCGCACCCTGTCGCAGTACCTGCACCCGGAGGTGCTGCCGACCTGCCAGCTGCTGATGGGGCTGACCCGGCTGCACAGCGGCAGCGTCTGGAACACCATGCCGGCGCACACCCATGACCGCCGGATGGAGGCGTATTTCTACTTCGAGCTGCCGGCCGACGCGGTGGTGATGCATTTCATGGGCCGGCCGGAGGCGACGCGCCACCTGGTCGTCCGCAACGAGCAGGCCGTGCTGTCGCCGCCCTGGTCGATCCATTGCGGCGCCGGCACGGCGGCCTATGCCTTCATCTGGAGCATGGCCGGCGACAACCAGGCCTTCACCGACATGGACTTCGTCGCCATGAGCGACCTGCTGTGACGGCCTCGCCCTTCGACCTGACCGGCAAGGCCGCGCTGGTCACCGGCGCCCGCACCGGCCTCGGCCAGGGCATCGCCCTGGCCCTGGCGGAGGCCGGGGCCGACATCGCCGGGCTCGGCTCCCGCGCCATGCCGGACACGGCGGCGGCGGTCGCCGGCACCGGCCGCCGCTTTGTCGAGGTGGTGCGCGACCTCGAGGACTCCTCGGGGCTCGACGCGGTGGTCGCCGACATCGTCGGCCAGCTCGGCCGCATCGACATCCTGGTCAACAATGCCGGCATCATCCGCCGCGCCGACCTGCTGGAGTTCAGCGAGGCCGACTGGGACGCGGTGATGTCGGTGAACCTGAAGAGCGCCTTCTTCCTGACCCAGGCGGTGGCCCGGCACATGGTGGGGCAGGGCATCGCCGGGCGCATCATCCATGTCGCCTCGCTCTTGTCCTTCCAGGGCGGCATCCGCGTCTCCTCCTACACCGCCAGCAAGCACGGCCTGGCCGGGCTGACCCGCGGCATGGCCAACGAGCTGGCGCCGAAGGGCATCACGGTCAACGCCATCGCTCCCGGCTACATGGAGACCGACAACACCGAGGCGCTGCGCGCCGACCCGGTGCGCACGCGGCAGATCCTCGACCGCATCCCGGCCGGCCGCTGGGGCCTGCCGCAGGACCTGGCGACGGCGGCACTGTTCTTCGCCTCGCCGCACAGCGGCTACGTCACCGGCACGGTGCTGCCGGTCGATGGCGGCTGGATGGCTCGCTGAGACTATTTTCCGATTGGATTTGAATCAATTTAGGAACATAATTGGTCATTCAGTCGATCTAGATTGAAGCTATATTTCCTTTCGTTTTATTCTGCGGATGCCGGTGCCGCGCCGTCACGTCGATGGCGCGGCACCGGCGTCACGCGCTTGATGCATTTATCGATTCATTTCAGGAGCATTTCAGAATGGAAGCCTATCTCGCCACGATCATGGGCTGGGCCCCGAATTTCGCGCCGCGCGGCTGGGCCTTCTGTGGCGGTCAGATTCTCTCGATCGCGCAGAACACCGCCCTGTTCAGCCTGCTCGGCACCACCTATGGCGGCAATGGCCAGACCACCTTCGCCCTGCCCAACCTGTTCAGCCGGTTCCCGGTCGGCGCCGGCAACGGCCCGGGGCTGAGCAGCTACGTCCTCGGCCAGGTGGGCGGCACCGAGAGCACCACGCTGACCATCAACAACATGCCGGCGCACGCCCACCCCGCCGGCACGCTGGCCAGCGCGCTGACCGCCACGACCAATGTCAGCGGCACCACCCAGTCGACGCCGACCGCCACCTCGATCCTCGGCGCGGCGAACTTCCCGGATCCGAGCACCGGCAGCCCGGTGAACGTCAACAGCTACGCGCCGAACAACACCACCCCGACCGTGACCATGCCCACCCCGGTCACCGGCGCAACCGGCCCGGCCGGCGGCACCCAGCCGTTCTCGATCCTGCCGCCCTATCTGGCGATCAACTGGATCATCGCGCTGGAAGGCATCTTCCCGCCGCGCAGCTGAGGGAGCGCCGTGATGCTCGCCGAGCTCAGCTTCGACGACTTCAAGGACCATCGGGGCCAGACCTTCGTGGTCGAAGGGCCGGGCGGTCGGGTGGAGGCGACCCTGGTCGCCGTCCGTCTCTCGCCCTACGGGTCGCCGGGCCTGCTGCGGCGCCACCCCTTCGCGATCCTGTTCACGGCGCCGCCGGCGCCGGATCTGGGCGCGCAGGTCTACAACATCCGGCACCCGTCCAAGGGGCTGATGGAGGGCGTCCTCATCAGCCCGGTGGTGCCGGCGGCGGTGGACGCGCCGAAGGCCCAGGGGCTGAAGTTCTACGAGGCCGTGTTCAACTGACGAGGGCGCGGTCGATCGCGGCCAGGATCCGGTCCCGCAGCGCGTCGAGCCCAAGGGCGAGATCGCGATGCTCCCGGACGAGCGCCGCGATCGACCGCTCCTCCTGCGTCGCGGTGCCCGGGCTCGCCCTGACCGCGTCGGCCAGCCGGGTCTCGGCCGCGTAGCGGCGGTGGTCCAGCGTGCCCAGCGCCGCGTCCAGCCGCATCCACTCCGCCAGCAGGCTCTCCAACGCCGCGGCGTCGGCGCCGTCCCGCGCCTGCAGCGCCTCGATCGCCCGGCGCAGCGGCAGCCTTGCGGTGCTGTGGCTGCAGGCCAGCTGGGTGTCGCGCCGCCCGGCCGGGCACAGCGCCGGGCGGGCATAGGTGTCCGGCTCGACCGCATGGGCCACCGGCTGCCCGTCGCGATCGCGCGGCACCGATTCATGCACCATGCCGCACGCCATCGCGCGCGACGCCGCGATCCGGTCGCGCAGTCCGGCCAGCTCGGCTCCCTCCGGCATGGTCACGCCGCCTCCGGCGCCGCCGCGGCGTCGAGATGGATCTCCGGATGCCGGCAGCGGTGCAGGATGGTGGCCGGCCAGGCCGGCTCGAAATCCCGGCTCTCCAGCAGCCGCCGCGCCGCCTGGCGCTTGTGGGGCCCGTGCAGGATCATCAGCGCCGCCCGCGACAGGCCGGCGATGGTGCCGAGGCCGACGGAGACGCCGCGCCGCGGCACCTCGGCGATGGCGGCGAAGCCCGGGAAGGTCGCCATGTTGTCGCGCCGCGTCTCCTCCGCCAGCGCGACGATGCCGGTGCCGGCCTCGGCCGAGCTGCCCGGCGGGTTGAAGGCGACATGGCCATCGCTGGCGCCGCTGGCCAGCAGGAACAGGTCGATGCCGCCGGCGTCGCGGATGCGCCGGTCATAGGCCTCGGGCTCCGCCGGGGCGGGGCACCACACGCCCGCCGCCGGCAGCTGGCGCGGCGCCGGCAGCTTCGCGTTCACGACCGCGCGGATCTCCTGCTCGGCAAAGCGGCGGCAGCTGTAATGCGCCCGCGGGTCGCACAGCGCCGGATGCCCGGGCTCCCCGGCCGGCCCCTCGACCAGGTACTCGTCCATCATCACCAGCACCAGCCCGGACAGGTCGAAGCGGGTCATCCCGGCCATGGCCCCGAGCGCGGCATAGACCGGCACGGCCGTGCGGCCGGCCGGGCAGCCCAGCAGATAGCGCCGGTTCTCCTCCGCCGCGCGCTCGATCCCGCCCAGGATGCGCTGGGCGATGGCGCGGCCCAGCAGCTCCGGCGTCGGGTGCACGGTGACCGGGATGGCGATGGTGGATCGCATGGGCGAATCCTGGGGCGGGTCCTGGCGGCCGACCGGATCCAGTGTGCAGGGGGCGGCCCCGCGGCGCAATCGCGGCCGTCCATTCAGCACCGTCGGCGCTGAATGCGATCTGATCTTTCCGTTGGAACGCTGAAAGCGGCGGGTCTAGGACTGGTCGACCCCACACAGAGAGGCGCCGTCATGGAATACCGTCTGCTCGGCCGCTCCGGCCTCAAGGTCTCCACCATCACCCTCGGCACCATGACCATGGGCGGGAAGGGCAATTTCGCCAAGGTCGGCAATGCCGGCGTGGCCGAGGCGCGGCGCCAGATCGACCTGTGCCTGGACGCCGGCGTCAACCTGATCGACACCGCCGACGTCTACTCCACCGGCGGGTCGGAGGAGATCATCGGCGAGGTGCTGGGCGGCAGGCGCAAGAACGGCGTGCTGATCGCCACCAAGGCGCGCTTCCCGATGGGCGACGGCCCGAACGACCGCGGCCTGTCGCGCCACCATCTGATCGAGGCGTGCGAGGCCAGCCTGAGGCGCCTGCGCACCGACGTGATCGACCTGTACCAGGTGCATCAGTGGGACGGGCAGACGCCGCTGGAGGAGACGATCGACGCGCTCGACAGCCTCGTCCGCCAGGGCAAGGTCCGCTACATCGGCGCCTCGAACTATTCCGGCTGGCACCTGATGAAGGCGCTCGGCGTCAGCGACCGCACGCACCGCCAGCGCTTCGTCAGCCAGCAGATCCACTACACGCTGGAGGCGCGCGAGGCGGAGTACGAGCTGGTGCCGGTGTCGATCGACCAGGGCCTCGGCATCCTGGTGTGGAGCCCGCTGGCCGGCGGCCTCCTGTCCGGCAAGCACCGCCGCGGCGTGACGCCGGAGGGCACGCGCCAGCTGGCCGGCTGGGGCGAGCCGCCGATCCGCGACGAGGACCGGCTGTGGGCCATCGTCGACGCGCTGGTGGCGATCGCCGAGGCGCGCGGCGTCTCCGGCGCCCAGGTGGCGCTGGCCTGGCTGCTGGGCCGGCCGGCGGTGACGTCGGTGATCATCGGCGGCCGCACCGAGGCGCAGCTGCAGGACAACCTCGGCGCCGCCGACCTGGTGCTGACGGCGGAGGAGCGGGCGGCGCTGGACAAGGTCAGCGCGCCGCCGGTCCTGTACCCCTACTGGCACCAGCTGCGCACCGCCAAGGACCGGCTCGGCCCCGCCGACCTGTCGCTGCTGGGGCCGCATCTCTGATCAGGCCGGGGACTGTCTGCGCAAACGGAAACCCCCACCGTCATTGCGAGGAGCGCAGCGACGAAGCAATCCAGGGGGCGGCTCGCACCGGCCCCTGGATTGCTTCGCTTCGCTCGCAATGACGGTGCCGGGTATTCCGACCAGTCCCGCAAGTGGGAGCCTCAGGCCGCCGCCGGCACCGGCGCCCGCACCAGCAGCCGGTGCTGGCCCAGGAGGGCGATGGCCAGCGCCAGCGCGCCGGAGGCCACCGAGACCCAGAAGCCGTTCTGGGCGCCGAAGGTGTCGATCACCCAGCCCGAGACCGAGGAGCCGAAGGCCACGCCGATGCCGATGCCGGTCATCGCCCAGGTGATGCCCTCGGTCAGCTGCGACGGCGGCACCAGCCGCTCGATCAGCCCCATCGAGATGATGATGGTGGGCGACACGGCGGCGCCGGCCAGGAACAGCACCACGGCCAGGACCGGGATGCTGCCGATGACCAGCAGCGGCAGCGTCGTCAGCGCCGCCAGGCCGATGGCCAGCACGAACTGCCCGGCCAGCGCCATCCGCGGTTTCAGCGTGCCGAAGACCAGCCCGGCGATCAGCGACCCGGCGGCATAGGCGGCCAGGACCAGGCTGGCCGCGGCCTTCTGGCCCTGCGCCTCGGCGAAGGCGATGGCGGTGACCTCGGCGGTGCCGAAGATCGCGCCGATCGCCGCCAGCGTCAGCACGATGACGCGCAGCGACCCCAGGCGGATGACGGCGGCGCCCCGGCCGGCCTCGGCCGCATGCACCGGCGGCTCGGTCGACCGCTGCGCCGCGAACAGCAGCGTGCCGGCGGCCAGCAGCAGGGCGGCGGCCAGCGGCCCGGCCTCCGGGAAGGCGGCGACGCTGAGGCCGATCGCGAGCACCGGCCCGGTCATGTAGATCACCTCGTCGACCACCGATTCGAAGGCGAAGGCGGCGTGCAGCTGCGGCGTGTCGCGGTACAGCCGGGTCCAGCGCGCCCGCACCATCGCCGAGATGGCCGGCATCGCCCCGGCCAGCACGGCGAACAGGAACAGGGTCCAGCCCGGCGCGCCGGTGCGGGCGGCCAGCATCAGCCCGGCCAGGGCGGCGACGCTGACGGCGCTGGCCGGCAGCAGCACGCGGGCCTGGCCGCAGCGGTCGACCAGCCGCGACACCCGCGGCGCGATCAGGGCGTTGGCCAGGGCGAAGGTGGCGGCGACGCCGCCGGCCAGCCAGTATTCGCCGCGGGTCTGCGACAGCATGGTGACGATGCCCAGCGTGATCATGGCCTGCGGCAGCCGGGCGACGAAGCCGGCGGCCGAGAACGCCTTGGCGCCGGGCGCCCGGAAGATCTCGGCATAGGGGTTGGGCATGGCAGGTCTCCGCTGCGGCCGATATCACATACCACACGGCCACTTGCATACGCGCCGTATGTGAAGCAGATAATGACATGCGCGACGCATGTCAATTGGCATACGCAGCGTATGTGAAAGGAGGGGCATGGCCCACCGACCCCGCAGCGAGATGATCGCCGAGACCCGCGCCAAGCTGCTGGCGGCGGCCCGCCACGCCTTCGGCACCGCGGGCTACGCCGCGGCGTCGATGGACGATTTCACCGCCGGGGCCGGGCTGACCCGCGGCGCGCTGTACCATCATTTCGGCGACAAGAAGGGCCTGCTGCGCGCGGTGATCGCCGAGATCGACGCCGAGATGAACGCCCGGCTGCAGCAGGTCTCGCGCCGCGCCGCCGACCCCTGGCGAGCCTTCGTCGCCGAATGCACCGCCTATCTCGAGATGGCGGTGGAGCCGGAGATCCGGCGCATCGTGCTGCGCGACGGCCCGTCGGTGCTGGGCGACCCGTCGACCTGGGACGGCCAGTCCGCCTGCATCGCCTCGATGACCGGGGCGCTGCGCCGGCTGGCCGCCGACGGCACGATCCGCCCGGTCGACCCGGAGGCGACGGCGCGGCTGATCAACGGGGCGATGCTGCACGCCGCCCAGTGGATCGCCAACGCCCCCGACCCGGACGCCGCGTCCCGCCGTTCGGTGCAGGCCTTCGAGACGATGCTCTCCGGCCTGCTGACGGACCGCCCGGCGGCCGGCTGACGGACCGCTCCCGGCGACGAATGTCGCGGCGCGGCGTTGTTCCTTCGAGACGATGGGAGGACAGCCGGATGAGCGACTATCCCGTGCTGCGGCCGGAGCCGCGGGCCGATGCCGGCGCCGGCCAGTTCGACCGCGATCCGGTGTGAGAGAGCAAGCCTCTCGACCCATCCCGTCATGGCGAGCCCCGCAGGGGCGTGGCCATCCAGGTTAGCCAAGCCCGCTGCGGCTGCGGGACTGGATGGCCACGCTGCGCTCGCCATGACGGTGCCGGGGGGCTGGAGCCCCGTCGTCAAAGCTCCACGAACACCTCGAAGCCGCCATAGATCATGCGCTTGGCATCGAAGGGCATGGCGGACGGGTCCATGTGCAGCCGCGGGTCGGCCATCACCTTCTTCAGGATCTCGTCGCGGGCGGCGCGGGATTCGTAGACGATCCAGGAGAAGATCACGATCTCGTCCTCCTTCGCCTGCACCGAGCGCGGGAAGGAGGTCACCTCGCCATAGGGCGTGTCGTCGCCGGTGCATTCGACATAGGCCAGGGCGCCGTGGTCCTTCCACACCGCGCCGGCGTTGCGCGCCATCTCCTTGTACTCCTCCAGCTTCGCCTTCGGCACCGCCAGCACGAATCCGTCTGCATAGGACATGGCGCGTCTCCTCCGTTCGATTGCAATCGACCCTAGGACGGTCCGGGAAGCCGGAAGCCGACAGGCGGGACGGATTTTTTCGGCGTCCCGTCCCGCGCGCCCATATAGGCCGTCGTCTCCGGCCGCAGCGTGTCGTGCACGAACTCGATGAAGGCGCGCAGCTTGGGCAGGGCCTGGGCCCGGCTTGGATAGTACAGGAACAGGCCGGGGGTGCCGGGGCAGAAGTCCTGCAGCACCGGCTCCAGCGCCCCGGCGGCGACCTGGTCCTGCGCCGCCGGCGCCGCAGTATAGGCCAGGCCCAGCCCCATCGCCGCCGCCATCAGGTTCAGCCCGCCGCTGTTGACGATCACCGGCCCGGCCACCGCGATGTCGAAGGCGCGGCTGCCCTCGACGAACTCCCAGCGATAGATCGGTCCCTGCGGCGACTGGCGGGTGCCGATGCAGGCATGCCGGTGCAAATCCTCCGGCCGCTGCGGCCGGCCGTGCCGGGCGAAATAGGCGGGGGACCCGACCACGGCGAACTGGAAGGGCGGGGTCAGCCGCACCGCCACCATGTCGGCCTCCAGCAGCTCGCCCAGGCGGATGCCGGCGTCGAAGCCCTCGGCGACGATGTTGGCCAACCCGTCCTCGGCGAAGATCTCGATCTGCAGCGCCGGGTGGGCGGCGCCGAACTGGGCCAGGATCGGCTCGGCCAGGAACGGCACCAGCGCCCGCGGCATGTTCAGCCGCAGCAGGCCGGTCACCGCCTCACCCAGGCTCTGCGCCGCGTCGAAGGCGGCCAGGATCTCCGCCACCGCCGGCCGGGCGCGGTCGAGGAAGCGCTGCCCGGCCTCGGTCAGCCCGACCCGGCGGGTGGTGCGGGTCAGGAGGGCCACGCCCAGCCGCGCCTCCAGCCCGCGGATGGTCTGGCTGATCGCCGAGGGCGACACCCCCAGCTCCGCCGCCGCCGCCCGGAAGCTGCGGCGCTCGGCCACCCGCAGCACGGCGATCACGCCGTCCAGCTGGTCGCGCTCGATTGTGAAGGGTTTCTTCATGGCCCTTGCAGATTATTCCGGATGGCGCCGCAAATCGAGCGCCCATAGCCTGTCGGGACCATGCGGCGGGAGAGCGGGGCGGGCGGCGCCCGGCCCCTGGACGCAGGGGGCCGTGCCGCGGCGCAATGCCGCTGCCGCGACCTGCCGCCGGGCACCGTCCTCATATGAGCGGGACGCACCGCTATCGCGTTCCCCTGACCTTCTGGTTCCTACTATGATAACAGGGGAGTCGGCCTTGGACCCGCTGGGAGCCCTTATGCCCTGGATCGCCGTCTGCAGCGTTGCCGGCCTGTTCGGCCTGATGCTGGTCGAGCGCCTGCTGCCGATCCTGCCCTCCTACGGCCTGCTGGTCGCGGTCGGGGTGGCGGTGGGCGAGGGCTATTGGTCGCTGCCGCTGGCCCTGACGATGACGGTGATCGGCGGCGTCGCCGGCTGCGCGCTGTTCTACGGGCTGGGCTGGGGCTTGGGAGAGGCCCGGGCCGGCGCGCTGCTGCGGCGGACCGCCGGCTTCTTCGGCATGGGCCCGGCGCGGGTCGACCGCTGCATCGCCTGGTTCCAGGACCGCGGCGCGCTGTTCGCGCTGGTGGCGCAGCTGGTGCCGACCGTGCGGCTGGTGGCGCCCGGCATCGCCGGGCTCTTGCGGGCCAGACCCTTGATGTTCTTCGCTGCGACCGCCCTCGGGATCGGTCTGTGGAACGGGCTGTTCATCGGCACCGGCTATGCCGCCGCGGCGCTGGTCGAACCCGCCCCGAACGCATCCTCTCTCGCGTTGACAGTGCTGGTCGCGCTGGTGCTGGTGGAGCTTATGGGCACGATGATGTGGCGCAATTTCTCCCGCCGACGGCAGGCTGTCGCCGTCTCCTCCGCCGGTGCGCCTGTGCTGGCGCAGGGCCCCGCGCTGTCGCCGCGGCCCGCCACCGGTCCGTCGCGCCGCCAGGATGCGGCCGACGATTTCGCCTTCTTCCGCGCCTGGCTGAAGGCGCCGCTGCGGGTGGCCGCGGTGGTGCCCTCGGGGCGGGCCCTGGCCGCGGCGATCACCGCCGAGATCGGGCCGGAGAGCGCGCCGGTGATCGAGCTCGGGCCCGGCACCGGGGCCTTCACCCGAGCGCTGATCGGCCGCGGCGTGCCGGAATCGCGGCTGGCGCTGGTCGAGGCCGGGCCGGATTTCGCGGCGCTGCTGCACCAGCGCTTCCCCGAGGCGCAGGTGCTGTGCATGAACGCGGCCCGGCTGGGCACGGCGGATCCGTTCAACGGCGAGAAGGCCGGCGCCGTGGTCAGCGGCCTGCCGGTGCTGTCGATGCCGCCCAAGACGGTGATCGGCATCCTCAACGGCGCCTTCGGCCATCTGCGGCCGGACGGGGCGTTCTACCAGTTCACCTACGGGCCGCGCTGCCCGATCCCGCGCGCCATCCTCGACCGGCTCGGCCTCAAGGCGGTACGGATCGGCCGGGCGGTGGCGAACGTGCCGCCGGCCGCAGTGTACAAGATCACCCGGAGGTGGCAGCGGCCGCCGGCTTAGCCACAGCCAGGGGCGGCGGATGCTGATGGGCCAGAGCCCCCCTCACCCGAAATCGCTGCGCGATTTCGACCTCTCCCCCGGGGAGAGGTAAAGAGGGGCGCCGTGCTGTTTCCCTCTCCTTGGGGAGAGGGAAGGGCCCGGCGCCGTAGGCGACGGGAGGGTGAGGGGGCAGGCTGCGCCGTCTATCTTGCTTCGACCGATGCCGTTCCGACCATCGCGTCCCAGGCCGCCATCGCGTGGTCGATGATGGCGTGCATCTCCCGGCGGCCGGTGCCGTCGCGGGCCTTGATCGACAGCCCGGCCAGCACGGTCGAATAGAAGCCGGCCAGCGGCCCCAGATCGACGCCCGGCGGGAATTCGCCCGCGGCCGCGCCCTGTTCCAGCCGGCGCAGGATCAGGCCGCAGGATTCCTTGTGCAGGTCGATCAGATGGGCGCGCACCCCCTCATGCTCCGGCGCCGTGTTGACGGCGCCGAGGATGACGAAGCAGCCATGGGGCAGGCCGGGGTCGGTGAAGGCGTCGGCATTGTCACGCAGCATCGCCTCGATCGCGCCGCGCGCCGTCCGCTCGCAATCCAGCGCCCGGCGCGTGGCCGCGCCGTTGGTGGCGCGGTACAGATCGATCGCCTCACGGAACAGCGCCTCCTTGCTGCCGAAGGCGGCGTACAGGCTGGGCGCCGCGATGCCCATCGCCGCCGTCAGCTCGGCCATCGACACGCCCTCATAGCCGTGCCGCCAGAACAGCTCCATCGCCCGCCGCAGGGCCACATCCCGGTCGAAACCGCGGGGTCGGCCGCGCTCCGCCATCTCCGATCCTTTCTTTAGCGATCCATAAATAAATCGCTTGACCGTGCGATGCAACTGCTCCAGCTATTTATTTATCGATCATTAAAGATATGGAGTCTCCCATGGCCGACCTGTCCGGAAAAGCGGCGCTGGTTACCGGCGCCAGCCGCGGCATCGGCGCCGCCATCGCCCGCCGCCTGGCGCGGCAGGGCGCCGACGTGGCCCTGACCTACAGTGCCTCGCCCGACAAGGCGGCGGCGGTGGCGCGCGACATCGAGGCGGCGGGCCGCCGCGCCGTGCTGATCCAGGCCGACAGCGCCGACCCGGCGGCGGCGGCCGCGGCGGTGGACCGGGCGGCGGCGGAGCTCGGGCGGCTCGACATCCTGGTCGCCAATGCCGGCATCGCCGTCCACCGGCCCTTCGGCGAGTTCACGGTCGAGGAGTTCGACCGCACCGTCGCGATCAATGTCCGCGGCGTCTTCGTCGCCGCCCAGGCGGCGGTGCAGCATTTGCCGGAGGGCGGGCGGATCATCGTCATCGGCAGCAACCTGGCCGAGCGCGTGCCGGGCGCCGGGGTCACGCTCTACACCCTGTCGAAGACGGCGCTGACCGGCCTGGTCAGGGGGGCGGCGCGGGACCTCGGCCCCCGGGGCATCACCGTCAACCTGGTGCAGCCGGGCCCGACCGACACCGACATGAACCCGGCCGACGGCCCGCGCGCCGACGCGCTGCGGTCGTTCATGGCGATCCCGCGCTACGGCAGCGGCGACGACATCGCCGGGCTGGTCGCCTGGGTGGCCTCGGCCGAAAGCCGCTTCGTCACCGGCGCCAGCCTCACCATCGACGGCGGGATGTCTGTTTGATCCCCGCGAGCGCAGGAGCGACGAGATGACCGCACGCGCCGTCTCCGACGAGTCCGGCCACGGCCCGTGGGTGCTGGGCGCCGTCTGCCTGGCCGGGCTGATGATGCCGCTCAGCTTCACCGGCCCGGCCGTGGCGCTGCCGGCGATCGGGCGCGAGCTCGGCGGCAGCCCGGTGGCCCTGGCCTGGGTGGTGAACGCCTTCGTGCTGTGCTTCGGCAGCTTCGTCATGGCCGCAGGCGCCTTGGCCGACCAGCTCGGCCGCAAGCGCCTGTTCGCCACCGGCGTCGCCGGCTTCGGCCTCTTGTCGCTGGTGCTGGGCTTCGCGCCCTCGGTGGTGGCGCTGGACCTGTTGCGCGGCGCCCAGGGCGTCGCCGCCTCGATCGCCATGGCCGGCGGCGCCGCCTCGCTGGCGCAGGAGTTCGAGGGGCCGGCCCGCACCCGCGCCTTCAGCCTGCTCGGCACCAGCTTCGGCATCGGCCTGGCCTTCGGTCCGATCCTGGCCGGCGTGCTGGTGGAGACGCTGGGCTGGCGCGCCATCTTCCTGGCCGGCACCGCGATCGCGGCCCTGGTGCTGGCCTTCGGCGTGCCGCGGATGCGGGAATCGCGCGACCCCGGCGCCACCGGCGTCGACTGGCCGGGGCTGTTCAGCTTCACCGCCGCTCTCGGCCTGCTGACCTTCGGCATCATGCAGGGGCCGCAGAGCGGCTGGGGCAGCCCCGTGGTGCTGGGCCTGCTGCTGGGCGCCGCGGCGATGCTGGCGCTGTTCGTCCTGGTCGAGACGCGGGTGCGGCGGCCGATGCTGGACCTGTCGCTGTTCCGCTATCCGCGCTTCGTCGGGGCGCAGTTCCTGCCGATCGCCACGGCGGTCTGCTTCGTGGTGCCGCTGGTGCTGCTGCCGGTGCGCTTCATCGGGGCGGAGGGGATGAGCGAGATCGAGGCAGGCGGGCTGATGATCGCCCTGTCGGCACCGATGGCGGTGGTGCCGTTCCTGGCCGGCCTCCTGGCCCGCCGGATCTCCGCCGCGGTGCTGTCGGCAGCGGGCCTCGCGGTCGCGGCGCTCGGCCTCGGCTGGCTCGCCGCGGTGCCGGTCGGTGCCGGGGTCACGACCTTGGCCCTGCCGATGCTGGTGGTCGGCATCGGCACCGGCCTGCCCTGGGGGCTGATGGACGACCTGTCGGTCAGCGTCGTGCCGCGCGAGCGCGCCGGCATGGCCACCGGCATCTTCTCGACCATGCGGGTGGCGGGGGAGGCGGTGGCGATCGCCGCCGCCGGCGCGCTGGTGGTGGCGCTCGGCCAGTCCGGCCTGCACCGCGCCGCGGGCGAGGGGGGCCGGGTGGCCGATGCGGTCAACGCCCTGGCCGGCGGCGACATGGGCCGGGCCGAGGCGCTGCTGCCCGGCCTCGGCCGGGCAACGCTGGCCCAGGCCTATGGCGGCGCCTTCCAGGCGATGCTGGCCGTGCTGGTCGCCGCCACCCTCGCCGCGGCCCTGGCGGCCTATGTGCTGCTAAGGCGGCGGGAGGCTGTCTCGCAGAGAACCGAGGCCTGCGAAGCCGGATAGCCCGGGTCGTTCCGTTTGCCTTGCCTCTCCCGCGTGGCGGGATCTGTTCGCGCCGCCCATCCCTCGCCGTCATTGCGAGGAGGCGAAGCCGACGAAGCAATCCAGGGGCCGGTGCGAGCGGCCCCTGGATTGCTTCGCTTCGCTCGCAATGACGGTGTTGGGACCACTCAAAAGGTCTCGCGTGGCGGGAGAGGCAACGCGATCCGTTCTGGATCGGAAAGACCTTACGACGCGTCCGGGATCAGCTTGGCGCGCAGCGAGCGGCGTGCCTCGTGGTCCAGGCGCTGCAGCGCCTCGCGGATCTGCTGGGTGATGGCGCCGGCCTCGGCGTCCGGGTTGCGGAAATAGGCCTGCGCCTCGGCGATCATCAGCGGCAGTGCGGCGGCGGCGGCCTTGGCCGCGGCGGCCGGCGACGATGCCTTCGCCGCCATGCCGCGGATGCTGGTGGCCAGCTCCGCGGCCGAATTCTTCCAGCCGGCCGGGCCGGTGTCGGACACGTCGGTCGCGGCCTCCTCGACGATCTGGTCGATCAGCACGCCCGAATCCCGCGCCCCGGACCAGGAGGCGGCCAGCCGCCCGTCGCGGTCGCGCACCTCGGTCCAGCGGAAGGTCTGGCGTTCCTCATCGGTCAGGATGCGCTCCACCCGCGCGAACATGCCGCTGACCGACCGGGACCAGCCCGCCGGCAAGGTCGCCAGCTGTTCGCGGACCCGGGCATCCACGCGTGCGCCGCAACTCTTCAGCAACTGCTTCAGCCGCTGGGGGGCCCGCTGTTTCACCGCCATACGCTCCTCGCTCTCCCTCGAATGGTCGCCCCGGCGCTTGCTCCTGTCCCAGGGGCGCCGAAGTCCGTCGAATTGATTCAAATGGGCTTCTTGTCGAAGAATCAAGTCACACCCTGTCGCGGATGGCGAGTCATTCCTTCGGACATATCGCCGGGCCGCGGAATCCCTCGATTCCGCCGGGTTGGATCGCCCTGCTTGATCAACTGATATTTTAGTATACGGTGCATACCAGAAATCATCGGGGAGGGCGCGGATGCGCGGTGCGGCGACGGCAGGGGAAGACGGGCCGGGAGGACGGCGGCGGATGCCGCGCTCATCGCGCCTCGACGCGCTGTCGCAGGGCCGCCCGGCCACCGCCTCCGCCCTGATTCGCCGGGCGCTGCGCAGCGACATCGTCGCCCTGCGGCTGAAGCCCGGCACGCCGCTGTCGGAGAAGGAGATCGCCGAGGGCTACGGCGTCAGCCGCACCCCGGTGCGCGAGGCGGTGCTGCGCCTGGCCGATGAAGGGCTGGTCGACATCTTCCCGCAGTCCGGCACCTTCGTGTCGCGCATCCCGGTGCACGCCCTGCCCGAGGCGATCATCATCCGCAAATCGCTGGAGGAGACGACGGCGCGGATGGCGGCCGAGCGTGCCAGGAGCAGCCAGGTCGCCACCCTGCGCGCGGTGATGGAGCGGCTGCGCGAGACCGAGGCGGCGGGCGACCGCGACGGCTTCCACCAGGCCGACGAGGCCTTCCACGCCGGCATCGCCGAGGCCGCCGGCCATCCCGGCATCTGGACCCTGGTGCAGCAGGTCAAGATCCAGGTCGACCGCTACCGCCGCCTGACCCTGCCGGAGGAGGGCCGGCTGGCCCGGATCATCGCCGAGCACGGCGCCATCCTGGACGGGATCGAGGCGCATGACCCCGACCGCGCGGCGGCGCGGATGGGGGCGCATCTCGGCGCGCTGCTCGACGATCTGGGCGGCATCAAGGACCACAATCCGGACTTCTTCGTCGACGCGCCGCCGCCCGGCTTCTGAGCCGCGGCGGGCCGGACGAGGCGACCACAGGGGAGGGGGCGCGGGCCCGATGCAGTACGAGTTCGATTTCGACAGCCTGCGCGACTACTGGCCGTCCTTCCTCCATGGCGCGCTGATGACGCTGGAGATGACGCTGGTGGCCACCGTGGTCGGCCTCGCCATCGGCGTGGTCTGCGCCATCGGCCGCCGCGGCCGGTCGCGCTGGATCGCCGGGCTGTGCGGCGCCTATGTCGAGATCGTCCGCAACACCCCCTACCTGATCCAGATCTTCTTCCTGTTCTTCGGCCTGTCCAGCATCGGCCTCAGGCTGCCGATCTTCGCCGCCGCGGTGCTGACCATGGTGATCAATGTCGGCGCCTACACCGCCGAGATCGTGCGCGCCGGCATGGACACGGTGCCGCCCGGCCAGGTCGAGGCGGCGCAGGCGCTGGGCCTGTCGACGCCGCAGATCTACTGGGACGTGATCCTGCGCCCGGCGCTGGAGCGGGTGTACCCGGCGCTGACCAGCCAGTTCGTGCTGATGATGCTGTCCTCCTCCGTCACCTCGCAGATCTCGGCAGAGGAGCTGACGGCGATCGCCAACAACATCCAGTCCGACACCTTCCGGCCGTTCGAGACCTACATCGTCGTGGCGCTCTTGTACCTGGCCATGGCGCTGCTGCTGAAGTTCGGCTTCCACCTGTTCGGCCAGGCGATCTTCCCGCGCCGCCGCCGGCTCGGCACCCCGCTCTGAGGAGGCCGGCATGGGCGGCACGTTCACCATCAACCACCTGATCTACCTGCTGCAGGGCACGGCCTGGACCGTGGTGCTGTCGCTGCTGGCCTTCGCGCTGGGCGGCGTCGCCGGCTTCGGAATCATGCTGCTGCGCATCGCGCGCGGCCGGATCCTGCGCCGGGCGGCCTTCGTCTATGTCCAGATCGTCCAGGGCACGCCGCTGCTGATCCTGCTGTTCCTGGTCTATTTCGGCCTCGGCATCGTCGGCATCGAGGTGCCGCCGCTGCTCGCCGCCGGCCTGTCGCTGATGATCTATTGCAGCGCCTTCCTCGGCGAGATCTGGCGCGGCTGCGTCGAGGCGGTGCCGAAGACCCAGAGCGAGGCGGCCGAATGCCTGGCGCTGAACCGCTGGCAGGTGCTGACCGACGTCCTCCTGCCCCAGGCCATGCGCATCGCCACGCCGCCGACCGTCGGCTTCCTGGTGCAGGTGCTGAAAAGCACCTCGCTGGCCTCCGTGGTCGGCTTCGTCGAGCTGACCCGCGCCGCCCAGGTCATCAACAACTCGCTGTTCCAGCCATTCCTCGTCTTCGGCATCGCCGGGCTGATCTACTTCGCCCTCTGCTACCCGCTGTCGCGCTGGAGCCGTTCCCTCGAAAGGAAGATGAATGTCGGCCGTCGTCACGCTGCGTGATGTCCACAAGCGCTTCGGCGAGCTCGAGGTGCTCAAGGGCGTCTCCTTCGAGGTCGCCAAGGGCGAGGTCATCGCCATCATCGGCCGCAGCGGCTCGGGCAAGAGCACGGCGCTGCGCTGCGTCAACCGGCTGGAGACGATCCAGTCGGGCCACATCGAGGTCTGCGGCCACAAGGTCGACGCGGCCGACCTGAACCTGCGCGCCCTGCGCCAGGACGTCGGCATGGTGTTCCAGAGCTACAACCTGTTCCCGCATCTGACGGTGGAGGAGAACATCACCCTGGCGCCGCGCCGGGTGCGCCGGATGCGCGGAGCCGAGGTCCGCGACCTGGCCCGCGCGGCGCTGGAGCGGGTCGGCCTGGCGGACAAGATCAGCGCCTATCCCGAGCAGCTGTCGGGCGGCCAGCAGCAGCGGGTGGCGATCGCCCGGTCGCTGGCGATGAGCCCGCAGGTGATGCTGTTCGACGAGGTGACCTCGGCGCTCGACCCGCATCTGACGGGCGAGGTGCTGAAGGTGATGGAGAGCCTGGCCCGGGGCGGCATGACGATGCTGGTGGTGACGCATGAGATGGCGTTCGCCCGCCGCGTCGCCGACCGGATCATCTTCATGCATCTGGGCAAGGTCTGGGAGACGGGGCCGGGCGACATGCTCGCGGCGCCGCAGACAGGGGAGCTCCGCGACTTCCTGTCCAACGGGCTCTGATCGCGGAAAACCGATGCCGGTCCGGTCGGGGCCGGGCCGGCACAAGACGTAAACGGGTGGAGGAACGTCATGACGCTGACAGGAATGCTGAAGGTCGCCGCCGCCGCGGCGGCGCTGTGGATCGCGGCCGCGCCGCTGGCGCAAGCGGAGTCGCTGGACGACATCCAGTCGACCAAGAAGGTGCGCATCGCCGTGGCCATGGGCGTGCCGCTGTTCGCCTTCGTCGACGACAAGCTGCAGCCCACGGGCTCGGATGTCGAGACGGCGAAGATGATCGCCAAGTCTCTCGGGGCGGAACTGGAGCTGGTGCAGATCACCAACGCCGCCCGGGTGCCGACGATCCAGACCCGCAAGGCCGACCTGCTGGTCGCCGACCTGGCGATCACCGAGGAGCGCAAGAAGGCGGTCGACTTCACCATCCCCTACGCCACGCTGAACATCGAAGTGGCGGCCCCGGCCGGCGTCGCGATCAAGGATTATGCCGACCTCGCCGGCAAGCGCATCGGCGTGACCCGGGCCACGGTCAACGACACGCTGGTGACCAGGAACGCCAAGGACGCCGAGATCGTCCGCTTCGAGGATGACGCGACGCTGATCACCGCCGCCGTCTCCGGCCAGGTCGACATCGTCTCGACCCAGAGCGCGGTGGTGTCGGAGATGAACAAGGGCCGGTCGGAGAAGCTGGAGACCAAGTTCGTGCAGCAGGAGCTGAACCTCGGCATCGCCCTGCCGAAGGGCGAGACCAAGCTGAAGGCCTGGCTGGACGACTGGATCAAGGCGCATTTCGCCGATGGCAGCCTGAACGCCACCTTCAAGCAGTTCCACAACCGCGACCTGCCGGCGGATCTGATCACCCGGTAATCAAGGACGGTCATCCCTCCTCGTCATTGCGAGGAGGCGAAGCCGACGAAGCAATCCAGGGGCCACGCCAAACTGCCCTGGATTGCTTCGCTGCGCTCGCAATGACGGTGTGAAACGGGCGAGAGGCGCCTCAGCGGCCGGGCCCCGGCCGCCGGTCGCGCTCCCGCTCCAGCTCGGAGTTCAGCTCGGCGCCGATCAGGAAGATCACCGTCGACAGCCAGATCCAGGTCAGGAAGCCGATCACGGCGCCGAGCGAGCCGTAGGTCGCGCCGTAATTGGCGAAGCGGGCGACGTACCAGGAGAACAGCATCGACCCGCCGAGCCAGATGGTGGCGGCGACGATGCCGCCCCAGTTCAGCCAGTGCTCGCGCCGGCCGCCGGGGCCGTAGCGGTAGACCAGCGTCAGCGCCGCGATCGTCGCCACATACAGCGCCGGCCAGCGCAGCAGCCAGATCAGCGTGCCCGCGGCGGAGCCGAGGCCGACAAGGTTCAGCGCGATCGGCACCGCCACCACCACGGCCAGCGCCAGCGCGGCGAAGCCGATGGCGCAGAGCGTGAACAGCAGCGACACCATGTTGAGCCGCACGAAGCCGCGCCGCTCCTCCTCGTCATAGGCGACGTTGAGGGCGTCGAACATCGCCTTCACCCCGGCATTGGCGCTCCACAGAGAGATGGCGAGGCCGGCGAAGAAGGCGATGCCCAGGCTCTTCTGCGGCTGGCTGGCGATGCGCTGCAGCTGCGCGCCGATGAGGTCGAGGCTGCCGGCCGGCAGGATCAGGGCGAGATCCTCGATGTTCCGCTGCACGGTCGAGACGTCGGCGATCAGCCCGTACAGCGAGACGAAGACGCCGATCGCCGGGAACAGCGCCAGCAGGGTGTAGTAGGCGACGCCGGCCGCCAGCGCGAACACCCGGTCCTCGCCGATCTCGCCCCACACCCGCCACAGCACGATGCCCGCGCGGCGCGCCCTGCGCTTCCACCGCCGGTCCGTCCGTGCCGCTCCGCCCTCCGCCGCCATCCCGCTCCCGCCGCGTTTCCCATGAGTCCGAACGGCGATTCGCGGCCGCCGTTCCGTCCGGCGACCATAAGTGTTGGCGGCCATGACGGAAATCCGGTTGACGCGGCGATTCCGGCTGCGACGATCTGGGCTCGCCCGTGCCCATGATCGACCAGGGAGTCCTGCCGTGCCCCGTCTGAGCCCGTCCTCCAGCCACTACGGCGCCGTCATGGCGGTCGTCGAGGGCAACAAGATGGTCGGCATCGAGCCCTATGCCAGCGACATCGACCCGTCGCCGATCATCAACTCGCTGCCCGGCATGGTGCACGGCAATTTGCGCGTCGCGCAGCCGATGGTCCGGGCCGGCTGGCTGGCACAGCGGCACGAGAGCGACGGCAGCCGCCGCGGCGCCGACGCCTTCGTGCCGGTGTCGTGGGAGACGGCGCTGGAGCTGGTGGCGGGCGAGCTGGAGCGGGTGCGGGCCGAGCATGGCCCCGAGGCGATCTATGGCGGCAGCTACGGCTGGGGCAGCGCCGGCCGGCTGCACAACGCGCCGACGCTGCTGCGCCGCATGCTGGGCTTCACCGGCGGCTTCACCGCCTCGGTCAACAACTACAGCTTCGGCGCCGCGCTGCCGCTGATCCCGCACATCATCGGCGACTTCAACCGGGTGCTGGTCGAGACCACCGACTGGCGCAGCATCGCCAGCGACGGGCGGCTGGTGGTGGCCTTCGGCGGGATGCCGCCGCGCAACAGCCAGATCGCCTCGGGCGGCACCGGCAAGCACCAGCAGCGCGACTGGAACCGCCGCAGCCGCGAGGCCGGGGTGCAGTTCGTCTATATCGGCCCGGTGCGCGACGACATGGCGGACGAGGCGCAGGCCGAATGGCTGGCGCCGCGGCCGAACACCGACACCGCGATCATGCTGGGCCTGGCCCACACGCTGGTGGCGGAGGGGCTGTACGACCGCGGCTTCGTCGACCGCTACACCAGCGGCTTCGACCGCTTCCTGCCCTATCTCATGGGCCAGTCCGACGGCACGCCGAAGGACGCCGACTGGGCGGCAAACATTTCCGGCCTGACTGCCGCCACCATCCGCGACCTGGCGCGGCGCATGGCCTCGCAGCGCACCATGATCAGCCTCAGCTGGTCGCTGCAGCGCGGCGACCATGGCGAGCAGCCCTACTGGATGGGCACGGTGCTGGCGGCGATGCTGGGCCAGATCGGCCTGCCCGGCGGCGGCATCGGCTATGGCTACGGCGCCGAGGCCAATGTCGGCTCCGCCAGCGACGGCCGCAGCCGCAGCCGCATCATCCCGGGGCCGAACCCGACCGGCCGCTACATCCCGGTGGCCCGCATCTCCGACCTGCTGCTGCGGCCGGGCGAGACCGACGACTACAATGGCCACCGCATCACCTATCCCGACGTCAAGCTGGTCTACTGGGCCGGCGGCAACCCGTTCCACCACCACCAGGACCTCAACCGCCTGCTGCGCGCCTGGGCGAGGCCGGAGACCGTGATCGTGCAGGAGCCGTGGTGGACGCCGGTGGCCCGCCGCGCCGACATCGTGCTGCCGGCCACCACGACCTTCGAGCGCAACGACATCGGCGGTGCCGCGCGCGACCCCTACATCCTGGCCATGCCGCAGGCGATCCCGCCGGTCGGCCAGGCGCGCAGCGACTTCGACATCCTGGCCGAGCTGTCGGACCGGGCCGGCGTCGCCCAGGCCTTCACCGAAGGCCGCGACGAGATGGGCTGGATCCAGAACTTCTACGAGAACGACCGCCGCACCGCCGCCGAGGCGGGGATCGAGCTGCCCGGCTTCCAGGAGTTCTGGGAGATCGGCCATGTCGAGCTGCCGCTGTCGGAGAAGCCGAAGATCCTGCTGCAGGCCTTCCGCGCCGACCCGGTGGCCAACAAGCTGCCGACGCCGAGCGGCCGGATCGAGATCTTCTCCGACCGCATCGCCGGCTTCGGCTATGACGACTGCCCGGGCCACCCGACATGGCTGGAGCCGGCGGAATGGCTCGGCTCGGCGGAGACGGAGCGCTTCCCGCTGCACCTGATCTCGAACCAGCCGAAGACCCGTCTGCACAGCCAGCTCGATGCCGGCGTGACCAGCCGCAAGGAGAAGGTGGCCGACCGTGAGCCGGTGTGGATCCACCCGGCCGACGCCGCCGCCCGCGGCATCCAGGATGGCGACGTGGTGCGGCTGTTCAACGACCGCGGCGCCTGCCTGGCCGGGGCGCTGGTCACCGACCGGGTGATGCAGGGCGTCATCCAGCTTGCCACGGGCGCCTGGTACGACCCGGAGGTGCCGGGCGAGGTCGGGGCGATGTGCAAGCACGGCAACCCCAACGTCCTGACGCGGGACAAGGGCACCTCCCGCCTCGGCCAGGGCGCCAGCGCCCACACCTGCCTGGTCGAGATCGCGAAGCTCGAAGGCCCGGTGCCGCGCGTCACCGCCTTCGACCCGCCGGTGATCCTCGACCCGAAGGCCGAGGCGGCGGAGTAGGGGGGGTAGGCCTCCGGGCCTCCCATCCCCCTCCTGTCATTGCCGGGCTTGACCCGGCAATCCAGGGGCACCCAGAGCGGCTTCGGCCTTTCTGGGATCGGCTCTCTGTCATCCTCCCCGTCATGGCGAGGCGCGCAGCGCCGTGGCCATCCAGGGGCCGGTGCCGCTGGATGGCCACGCCCCTTCGGGGCTCGCCATGACGAATTAAGGTTCAGATCATATATTAACAGTAGATTATGTAATATGTGTTAAATAACATACTGTAATGACAATTTACAATTGAGCCTCACGGACTCCATGTTAATCTGCCTCGAACGCCGCCGTCGCATCGAGGGAGAGAACCATGTCCGAACCGGCGCTTCGCCCTGAAACCCTGGCCCTCCATGCCGGCTGGCGGGCCGATCCGGCGACCGGCGCCGTGGCGGTGCCGATCTACCAGTCGACCTCCTTCCAGTTCCAGGACACCGAGCATGCACGGCGGCTGTTCGCGCTGGAGGAGCTGGGCAACATCTACAGCCGCATCGGCAACCCGACCGTCGATGTGCTGGAGCAGCGCATCGCGGCGCTGGAGGGCGGGGCCGCGGCGTTGGCCGTCGCCTCCGGCCAGGCGGCCTCGGCCTTCGCGGTGCAGAACCTGGCGCGGGCCGGCGACAACATCGTCAGCTCGACCGACCTCTATGGCGGCACCTGGAATCTGTTCGCCAACCGGCTCAGCGAGCAGGGCGTCGAGGTGCGCTTCGTCGACCCGGCGGACCCGGAGAATTTCCGCCGCGCCGTCGACGACCGCACCCGCGCCTTCTACGCCGAAAGCCTGCCGAACCCGAAGCTGACGGTGTTCCCGGTCGCCGAGGTCGCCGCCATCGGCCGCGAATACGGCATCCCGCTGATCGTTGACAACACCGCGGCGCCGGTGCTGCTGCGGCCGCTCGAGCACGGTGCCGCCGTGGTGGTGTATTCGACCACCAAATACATCGGCGGCCACGGCACCTCGATCGGCGGGCTGATCGTCGATGGCGGCAATTTCGACTGGGCCGCGCACCCGCAGCGCCAGCCGGCGCTGAACACGCCGGACCCCAGCTATCACGGCGCCGTCTGGGTCGAGGCGACGAAGCCGCTCGGCCCCGTCGCCTACATCGTCAAGGCGCGGACGACGCTGCAGCGCGACCTCGGCGCCTCGCTGTCGCCCTTCAACGCCTTCCAGATCCTGCAGGGGCTGGAGACGCTGCCGCTCAGGATCGAGCGCCACTCCCACAATGCCGGCGCGGTCGCGGCCTTCCTGGCGCGGCAGAAGGAGGTGACGCGGGTGATCCACCCGTCGCTGCAGACCGGCGCGGCAAGGGAGCGGGCGGAGAGATACCTGAAGGGCGGCTTCGGCGGGCTGGTCGGCTTCGAGCTGGCCGGCGGCGCCCAGGCCGGGCGGCGCTTCATCGACGGGCTGAAGCTGCTGTACCACGTCGCCAATATCGGCGATGCGCGCAGCCTGGCGATCCACCCGGCCTCGACCACCCATTCGCAGCTGACGGCGGAGGAGCAGCGGGCCAGCGGCGTCACCGACGGCTATGTCCGCCTGTCGGTCGGGATCGAGCATATCGACGACATCCTGGTGGATATCGAGCGCGGCCTGGCCGCGGCGCGGCTGGCCGAGGCGGCATAGGCCGGAGCGCTGCGGACAGGCCTGAGCCACCCCCTCACCCGAAACCGCTGCGCGGTTTCGACCTCTCCCCAAGGAGAGGTGAATGGCGTCATGGCTCGGTTTCCCTCTCCTCGGGGAGAGGGAGGGGCCCGGCGCCGCAGGCGACGGGAGGGTGAGGGGGAGCGCCGCAGGGGCTTGGCGAGCCGTCGCCCATTTGCGACCGTTGCAGCGCCGGGCCCCGACCGCCCGGTCTCCAGCGGAGGCAGGGATGACACGGGACGCGGCGATCGCCGGGGCGGCGCGCTATTTCGACGAAGGCGGCTTCCGGGCCGATCTCGACCGCCGTATCGGCATCCGCACCGAGAGCCAGGCCGCCGACCGGGCGCCGCTGCTCGACTACCTCCAGCGCGAGATCGGGCCGAGCCTGGCGCGGCTCGGCTTCGACCTGCACCTCGTCGCCAACCCGGCCGCGCCCGACGCCCCGGCGCTGATCGCCCGGCGGCAGGAGGGCGACGGCCTGCCCGGCGTGCTGTGCTACGGCCATGGCGACGTGGTGCTGGGCGAGCCGGCGCGCTGGCGGTCCGGGCTGGACCCCTGGCGGATCACGGTCGAGGGCGACCGCTGGTACGGCCGCGGCACCGCCGACAACAAGGGCCAGCATTCGATCAACATCGCCGCGGTCGAGCAGGTGCTGCAGGCGCGCGGCGGCCGCCTCGGCTTCAACATGGCCTTCCTGGTCGAGACCAGCGAGGAGATCGGCTCGCCCGGCCTGGACGAGATCTGCGCCGCCAACCGCGACCTGCTGGCGGCCGACGTGCTGATCGCGTCGGACGGGCCGCGGCTCGATGCCGGCCGGCCGATGATCGCGCTCGGCACCCGCGGCGTGATCAATTTCGACCTGCGCCTGACCCTGCGCGAGGGCAGCCACCATTCCGGCAATTGGGGCGGGCTGCTGCCCAACCCGGCCACCATCCTGGCCAATGCCGTGGCGGCGCTGGTCGATGCCCGCGGCGCCATCCGCATCCCCGGGCTGCGGCCGCCGCCGGTGCCGGACTCGGTGCGCCGCGCCCTGGCCGATGTCGCCATCGCCCGCGACGCCGAGGGCGCGAAGCTGGCCGAGGGCTGGGGCGAGCCGGGGTTGAGCCCGGCCGAGCGGGTGTTCGGCTGGAACACGCTGGAGGTGCTGGCCTTCACCGCCGGCACGCCGGACGCGCCGCAGAACGCGATCCCGCCCTCGGCGCGGGTGCATTGCCAGCTGCGCTTCGTCGTCGGCACCGACGTCTCGGACCTGCCCGGCACGGTCGGCGCCTATCTCGAATCCCAGGGCTTCCGCGGCATCGAGGTCAGCGAATCCGGCACGCCGATGCTGGCCACGCGGCTGGACCCGGACGATGCCTGGGCGCGCTGGGCCGCCGGCTCGATCGCCGCCACCACCGGCGCGGCGCCGATGGTGCTGCCCAATGTCGGCGGATCGCTGCCGAACGAGGTCTTCGCCGGCACCCTCGGCCTTGCCACGGTCTGGGTGCCGCACTCCTATGGCGGCTGCCGCCAGCACGGGCCGGATGAGCATCTGCTGGCCCCGCTGGCCCGCGAAGGCCTGCAGATGATGACGGGGTTGTTCTGGGATCTGGGCGAGAGCGGTGCCGCCGTGGCGCGGTCGCGTCAGGCCGGATAGGCCCGGGCCACCCCTTCACCCGAAATCGCTGCGCGATTTCGACCTCTCCCCAAGGAGAGGTAAGAGGGCGTCGGCACCGTGTTCCCCTCTCCTCGGGGAGAGGGAGGGGCCCATTCGCGTTGGCGAATGGGAGGGTGAGGGGGCGGGGCGGCGCCGTTCGTGCCTACGCCCTCGGCCCCCGCGGCAGCAGGAACCGGTCCACCGCTTGCGCAAACCCCTCGGCGTCGTTGCCGGCGGTGACGAGATGGGCCAGCGCCTTGACCTCATCGATGGCGTTGCCCATGGCGATCGACAGGCCGGCGGCCTTGAACATCGGCACGTCGTTGGCGGCGTCGCCGATCACCGCCACCTCGGCCGGGTCCACCCCCGCCGCCGCCGCGATGCGGCCGACCGCATGGCCCTTGTCGGCCTCGGGATGGTTGATGTCGAGATAGTAGCGCTGCGACCGCGCCGCGATGGCGCTGCCGCCCAGCAGGCCCCGCAGCTCCGCCTCGCAGCGGGCCAGCCCCTCGAAGTCGCCGGAGGCGCCGACGATCTTGCCGGCGCGCGCCAGATAGGGGTCGAGATCGGCGACGATGGTCGGCTCGAATCCCACCGTGCGCCGCTCCAGCGGCACGTACTCGCCGTCCGGGTCGGTCGCGATCCACTGGTCGTCGGCGAACACCCAAGGGTCGGCGCCGAAGCGGCGCAGCGTCGCCAGCGCGATCCGCGCCGCCGGCTCCGGCACCGTCAGTGCCGACACCACTTCCCCGTCCGGCCGGAAGATGGTGCCGCCGTTGAAGCCGCCCAGCGGCAGGGTGAGGCCCAGCTGCGCGATCAGCTCCGACAGGCCGCGCGGCGGCCGGCTGGAGACGATCGAGAAGCCGACCCCGGCCTCGCCCAGCCGGCGCACCGCCGCCACTGAGGCCGGGGTCACCACCTTGTCCGGGTCGGCCAGCGTGCCGTCGACATCGGAGATCAGCAGCGCGATCCGCCCGGCCGGGCCCGTCATGTCAGCGGCAGCCAGGCATAGCCGTCGCGTGCCAGCAGCTCGTCGGCGCAGGCCGGGCCGTCGCTGCCCGCCGGGTACAGGTCCGGCGGGGTGGTCAGTCCGCCCCAGAGCCTCTGGATCTGCTGCACCTCGAACCAGCCGGCCTCGATGTTGTCGGCCCGCTGGAACAGGGTCGGGTCGCCGGTCAGGCAGTCATAGATCAGCGTCTCGTACCCGGTCTGCGGCTCCGCCTTGAAGTGCTCGGCGTAGCGGAAATCCATCTCGACCTGGCCCAGCCGCATCTCTCGCCCCGGCACCTTGGCGGCGAAGCGCAGCGAGATGCCCTCGTCCGGCTGGATGCTGATCACCAGCAGGTTCGGCATCGGGGCGTTGACCGCGTCGCGGAACAGCACCGCCGGCGCCTTCTTGAACTGGATCGCGATCTCGGTCCGCCGAACCGCCAGCGACTTGCCAGTGCGCAGGTAGAACGGCACGCCGGACCAGCGCCAGTTGTCGATCGCCAGCTTCATCGCCACGAAGGTCTCGGTGCGGCTGTCCGGCGCCACGTCCGGCTCCTGCCGGTAGGCGGCGCGGGGTTTGCCGAGGACCGTCCCCGCATCGTACTGGCCGCGCACCACCACCTTGGCCGCGTCCTCCGGCGTCAGGTCGCGCACCGCCTCGACCACCTTGGCCTTCTCGGTGCGCACCGCGTCGGCGTCGAAGGAGTTCGGGGCCTCCATCGCCACCATCGACAGCAGCTGGAACAGGTGGTTCGGCACCATGTCGCGCAGGGCGCCGGTGCCGTCGTAGAAGCGGCCGCGCCGCTCCACCCCGACCGTCTCCGCCGCGGTGATCTGCACGCACTCGATATGGTCCCGGTTCCAGATCGGCTCGAACATGCCGTTGCCGAACCGGAAGGCCATGATGTTCTGGACCGTCTCCTTCCCGAGATAGTGGTCGATCCGGTAGATCTGCTTCTCGGTGGCGACGGCCAGCAGCTTGGCGTTGAGGTCCTGTGCCGAGGCCAGGTCGGTGCCGAACGGCTTCTCGACGATCAGCCGCCGGAAGGCGGTGTCGCTCTCGTCCAGCAGGCCGGCGGTCGACAGGGCCGCGGCGATCGGGGCGAAGAAGCGCGGCGCCACCGCCAGGTAGAACACCGCGTTGGACGCGCCGGTGGCGCGCTGCCGCTGGTCCAGATGCGCCGCCAGGCCCTGATAGGTCGACGGGTCGGCGAAGTCGCCGGTCAGGTAGTGGATGTTGGCGGCCAGCTGGCCCCAGGCGGCCTCGTCGATGCCGCGCTCGGCGTCGGCGCCCAGCGTGTGCAGCGCCTCGCCCAGGGTCTTGCGGAAGCCCTCGTCGTTGTTCTCGACCCGGTCCACGCCGAGGATCTCGAAGCCGGCATCCAGCAGCCCCTCGCGCTGCAGGTGATACAGCGCGGGGGTCAGCAGGCGGCCGGTCAGGTCGCCCGAGGCGCCGAAGATGACGAAGGTGCAGGGCGGCGCCGCCGGGGTGCCCGCCGGCTTGGCGGGGGAAGGGGAGATCATCGCGGCCATGGTCAGCCGCCCGCCGCCCGTTCGACATGGCCGCCGAACTTGTTGCGCATCGCCGACAGCAGCTTCTCGCCGAAGGTGTGCTCCTGGCGCGAGCGGAAGCGGACATAGAGGGCGGTCGACAGCACGTCGGCCGGCACCGCCTCCTCCAGCGCCGCCATGATGGTCCAGCGCCCCTCGCCGGAATCGGCGACCGAGCCGGTGTAGTTCGACAGCGTCTCGTTCTCCGCCAGGGCGATGGCGCTGAGGTCGAGCAGCCAGGAGGAGACGACGCTGCCGCGGCGCCACACCTCGGCGATGTCGGCCAGGTCCAGGCTGTAGCGCTCGGCCTCCGGCAGCTCCTTCGACTCCTTGTTCTTGAGGATGTCGAAGCCTTCGGCATAGGCCTGCATCAGCCCGTATTCGATGCCGTTGTGCACCATCTTGACGAAGTGCCCGGCACCCGCCGGCCCGGCATGGATGTAGCCCTTCTCGGCCCGCGGGTCGCGGCCGTCGCGGCCCGGCGTGCGCTCCACCGTGCCCAGCCCCGGCGCCAGCGCCGCGAAGATCGGGTCCAGGTGGTCGACCGCGGCCTTGGTGCCGCCGATCATCATGCAGTAGCCGCGCTCCAGCCCCCAGACGCCGCCGGAGGTGCCGACATCGACATAGTGCAGGTCCTTCGGCTCCAGCGCCGCGGCGCGGCGGATGTCGTCCTTGTAGAAGCTGTTGCCGCCGTCGATGATGATGTCGCCGGGGCTCAGCAGGCCGGCCAGGGCCGTGATCGTGTCCTCGGTCGGTCCGCCGGCGGGCAGCATCACCCAGACCGCGCGCGGCGCCGTCAGCCCGTCCACCAGGCCCTTCAGGTCGGCGGCCGGCTTGGCGCCCTCGGCGGCCAGCGTCTTGATGGCCTCGGCGCTGCGGTCATAGACCACGCATTCATGGCCGGCGCGCATCAGCCGCCGGACAATGTTGCCGCCCATGCGGCCGAGTCCGATCATCCCGAGCTGCATTCCGTCGATCCTCTCGTTTTCTTCCGGTGCGGTGGTGCTAGCGTAGATCGCGTGAAGCATAGCGATGGTGCGCCCGCGGCGCGCCGGTTTCGAGTCCGAAAGCCGGGGCCGCGTCGATCGGGCGCCCGAGGGGAGGATACGGGATTGGATCGAGCTGATCAGCCGCCGGGCGCGCCCGGCGGGCCGGGCCGCTGGACCTCCAGCGCCAAATCGGGCGTCGGCACCGCCCTCTCCGGCACCAGCCGGGTGTGGTTCACCCTCAGCCACGGCATCCTGAACGAGATCTACTTCCCGCGAATCGACACCGCCTGCGTCCGCGACCTGGGTCTGATCGTCACCGGCCCCGGCGGGTACTTCGCGGAGGAGAAGCGCGACGCGCGGTCGGAGACGCGGATGCTGGAGGCGGGCGTGCCGGCCTTCCGCCTGGTCAACACCGCGCTGGACGGGCGCTGGCGCATCGAGAAGACGGTGCTGGCCCATCCGCGCGGCCCGGTGCTGCTGCAGGAGGTCGTGTTCACCCTGCAGCAGGGCGAGCCGGCCGACCACCGGCTGTTCGCCCTCTTGGCGCCGCACCTGGTCAATGCCGGCGCCGACAACACCGGCTGGGTCGATGATTACAAGGGCACGCCGATGCTGTTCGCCCGCGGCACCGACGGGGTGTCGCTGGCGCTGGCCTGCTCGGCGCCGTGGCGCGCCCGTTCGGTCGGCTATGTCGGCGCCTCCGACGGCTGGCAGACGTTGTCGCGGAGCGGCGCGCTGAACCCGGCCTGGCGCCGGGCCGAGAACGGCAACATCGCCTTGGCCGGGGAGATCGACCTGGCGGAAGCGCCGGGCGGCCGTTTCCTGCTGGCTCTCGGCTTCGGCGAGCGGCCGGAGGAGGCGGCGCACCACGCCTTGGCCGGGCTGCAACGGGGCTTTGCCGAGGCCCGTGATGCCTATGTCGAGGGCTGGCGGAACTGGCAGGCCGGGCTGCTGCCGCTGGACGGCGTCGCCGGCTCCGAGCCCACAGCCTACCGCACCAGCACCGCGGTGCTGGCCAGCCACCAGACCATCGAGTTTCCCGGCGCCGCCATTGCCTCCCTGTCGATCCCCTGGGGCTTCCACAAGGGCGACGAGGATCTCGGCGGCTATCACCTGGTCTGGCCGCGCGACCTGGTCGAGACCGCGGGCGGCTTCCTCGCCGCCGGGGCGACGGCGGAGGCCAAGGCGATCCTCGGCTACCTGCAGGCGATCCAGGAGGCCGACGGCCACTGGTCGCAGAATGTCTGGCTCGACGGCACCCCGTACTGGAACGGGGTGCAGATGGACGAATGCGCCTTCCCGATCCTGCTGGCCGACATGCTGCGGCGGGAGGGCGCGCTGACGGAGCGGGAGCTGGCCCGATTCGCGCCGATGGTGCGGCGCGCCGCCGGCTTCATCCTGCGCAACGGCCCGGTCACCGGCCAGGACCGGTGGGAGGAGGATGCCGGCTATTCGCCCTTCACCCTGGCGGTGGAGATCGCGGCGCTGCTGGCCGCGGCCGACATCCTCGACCTGTCCGGCGGGGCGGAGGAGGCGCGCTGGCTGCGCGAGACCGCCGACACCTGGAACGACGAGGTCGAGCGCTGGACCTTCGCCGAGGGCACGGCGATCTGCGGCCAGCTCGGCCTCGGCGGCTACTATGTCCGCATCGCCCCGGCCGATGCGGCGGATGCCGCGTCGCCGCTCGACGGCTATGTGCCGGTGAAGAACCGGCCGCCGGGCGACGATGCGCGCAAGGCGGCGCTCCTGATCAGCCCCGACGCGCTGGCCCTGGTGCGCTTCGGCCTGCGCGCGGCGGACGACCCGCGCATCGTCGACACGGTCAAGGCCATCGACGCGGTGCTGAAGGCGGAGCTGCCGCAGGGCCCGGTCTGGTACCGCTACAACGATGACGGCTATGGCGAGCATGCCGACGGCGCCCCCTTCGACGGCACCGGCATCGGCCGGGCCTGGCCGCTGCTGACCGGCGAGCGGGCGCATTACGAGCTGGCGGCCGGCCGGCCCGACGCCGCCAAGGCATTGCTGGCGACGCTGGAGCGGTCGGCCGGGGAGGGCGGGCTGCTGCCGGAACAGGTGTGGGATGCCGACGATGTGCCGGAGCGGGAGCTGTTCCGCGGCCGGCCCTCGGGCAGCGCCATGCCGCTGGTCTGGGCCCATTCCGAGCACATCAAGCTGCTGCGCTCGCTGCGCGACGGCCGGGTGTTCGACCTGCCGCCGCAGCCGGTGCGGCGCTACCAGGTCGACAAGATCGCCTCGCCGGTCCGCTGCTGGCGCTTCAACCAGAAGCGGCGGGCGCTGCCGGCCGGCAAGGGGCTGCGCCTCGAGCTGCCGGCGGCCGCCACGGTGCACTGGACGCTCGACGACTGGGGCACGATCCGCGACGACGCCACGACCGAGACGCCGTTCGGGCTGCATGTCCTCGACCTGCCGACAGTATCGGCGCCGCCGGGCACAAAGATCCGTTTCACCTTCCGCTGGCGCGACCCCGAGCGGTGGGAGGGCGCCGATTTCCTGGTGACCGTGGACGGCGAGACCGGCGTCGCGGCCGGCCACGCCGTCAGGGGAGCCAAGTAGTGGGTCAAGTAGTGGTGATTGACCCCTTGTGTAGTCGAAGGTTGACGCTTGGTAAGACTAGCCCTCATTCTGTGTCGGGGCACTGTGACAATCGGGTGAAAGCTGGATGAGCCTCCGAGCTTCTCCCGCATTCGGTGGGACAGGCGATGCGATGAAGGCGTTGTCGTCGATGCGTCGCCAAGACCACGAGGGAGGACCGCCTTGAAGCCTGGCATCCTGGCCATCGATGTGGGAGGCACGGGGCTGAAGGCCGCCGTGATCGATGACCGCGGAGAGATGGTGTCGGACCGGCAGCGCGTGCCGACGCCGCATCCCTGCCCGCCAAAGCTGTTCCTCGACACCATCGCAGCGCTGGTCAAGCCGCTGCCGGAATTCGACCGCATCGCCGTCGGCTTCCCCGGCGTGGTCCGCGACGGGCGGGTGATCACCGCCCCCAATCTCGGCACCGAGGACTGGGCCGGCTTCACCCTGGCCTCCGCCCTGTCGCGGCGGCTGGGCGGCGCCCCGGTGCGGATGATCAACGATTCCGAGATGCAGGGCCTGGCCCTGGTCGAGGGCAAGGGGCTGGAGCTGGTGGTGACCCTGGGCACCGGGGTCGGCACGGCGCTGTTCCGCGACGGCGCGCTGGTGCCGCATCTGGAGCTGGCGCACCACCCGCTGCACAAGAACAAGACCTATGACGAGTATCTCGGCAACGCAGCCTACGAGAAGGCGGGCAAGAAGCGCTGGAACAAGCGCGTGAAGCGGATGCTGGAGGTGCTCGACATCCTGATGCACCCGGACCGGGTGCATATCAGCGGCGGCAACGCGAAGCACATCGATTTCGAGCTGCCGAAGGGCGTGGCCCTCGCCTCGAACGAGGCGGGGCTGGAGGGTGGCGCCGGGTTGTGGCGTCAGCCTGCGGCCAAGGGCCCGTCCGCCAAACCTGCCCCGGCCAAGGTCGCGAGGGCTTCGGCCCGGGCCGAGAACGCCCCTGTGAAGAGTGCCCCCATCAAGGCTGCAGCGGAGAATGTCTCTATGAAGAAGAGTACCCCCCTCAAGGCCGCGGCGAAGAGCGCGCCGGCGAAGGCCGCACCGGCCAAGGCCGCCGCCAAGAGCGCTCCTGCGAAGGCCACTCCGGCGAAGGCCGCGGCGAAGAGCGCGCCGGCGAAGGCCGCACCGGCCAAGGCCGCCGCCAAGAGCGCTCCTGCGAAGGCCACTCCGGCGAAGGCTGCCGCGAAGAGCGCGCCGGCGAAGGCCGCTCCGGCGAAGGCTGCCGCGAAGAGCGCGCCGGCGAAGGCCGCTCCGGCGAAGGCTGCCGCGAAGAGCGCGCCGGCGAAGGCCGCTCCGGCGAAGGCCGCCGCCAAGAGCGCGCCCGCGAAGGCCGCTCCGGCCAAGGCTGCCGCCAAGAGCGCGCCGGCGAAGGCCGCTCCGGCAAAGGCTGCCGCCAAGACCGCTCCGGCGAAGGCTGCCGCGAAGAGCGCACCGGCGAAGGCTGCCGCCAAGGGTGCACCGGCGAAGGCTGCCGCGAAGAGCGCACCGGCGAAGGCTGCCGCCAAGGGTGCACCGGCGAAGGCCGCTCCGGCGAAGGCTGCCGCGAAGAGCGCGCCGGCGAAGGCCGCTCCGGCGAAGGCTGCCACCAAGAGTGCACCGGCGAAGGCTGCTGCCAAGAGCGCTCCGGCGAAGACCGCTCCGGCGAAGGCCGCCGCCAAGAGCGCTCCGGCGAAGGCTCCGGCCAAGCGCGCGGCGGCCAAGGTCTGAGGCTGCCGGGCGGATCGGGCGCGGCCGACATCATCGATGCCGGTCCTGTCCGGATCCGGCCGGGGCCGTGCGGTGATCCGCTCGGCGCTGGCGTTCCGCGCCGCGCGGCCGGGCCGCCATGTCCAGCCCATCGGCGTCGACGCGCCGGACCGGACTGGCCCGGCGGTCAGGCCGACTTGACCTCTCCGCCATCCATGCGCAGCGCCGACCCGGTCATCCAGCGGGCGCCGGGCGACACCAGGAAGGCCATCAGCTCCGCGATCTCCTCGGGCTCGCCGTAGCGGGCGATGCCCGCCTCCTTCGGGAACGCCTCGGTCGCCTGTTCCACGGTCATGCCGTGCAGCGGCGCCCAGTGCTGCAGGTAGGATTGGCGGCGGCCGGTCATCACCGGGCCGGGCAGCACGCTGTTGACCTGCACCCCGTCGGCGATGCCGCGGTCGGAGAAGGCCTTGGCCAGGGCGACGATGGCGGCGTTGATGGTGCCCACCGCGGCATAGGGCGCCTTCGGGACCAGCGCCGAGTTGCCGGACATCAGCACCACCGACCCGCGCGCCTGCCTCAGCGCCGGCCAGGCGGCGACGGTCAGCCGGCGGGCGCCGTGCAGCTTCAGCGCCAGCCCGCCCTCCCACTGCGCGTCGGTCATCTCGAACAGGTCGATCTGCGGCACCGCGCCGGCGATGTTCAAGAGGGCGTCGATCCGGCCGAAGGCCTGCAGCACGGCGTCGACGATGGCCTGCGCGGCGGGGGGCTCGGCCAGGTCGAGGTCCAGCACCAGCGGCTCGGCCCCCGCGGCCTTCACCGCCGCGGCCGCCTCTTCGAGTTTGTCGCGGTTGCGGGCGACCAGCGCGACCCGGTCGAAATCCCGCGCCAGGCGGATGGCGGTGGCGCGGCCGATGCCCTGGCTGGCGCCGGTGACGATGGCGACGGACATGGTGTCTGCTCCCGATGGGTGGGGTGCCGGGCGGCGCGGTCAGAGGACGACGACCATCTTCCCGCCGGCCTCGTTGGCCTCCATCACGCGATGGGCCTCGCGGATCTGGTCGAAGCCGAAGACCCGCGCCGGCCTGGCCTGCAGCCGGCCGGCCGCGACATCGCGGGCAATCTGCCCCAGCGGCACGTCGGACAGCGGGAAGCCGGGCGTGCCGAAGACGAAGCTGCCGAAGAAGGTCAGATAGACGCCGCTCGCCATCTGCAGCAGCGGGTTGAAATCGGCGATCGGGGCGAGGCCGCCGAGCCAGCCGGCCAGGCAGGCCCGGCCGCCGCGGCGCAGCATGGCCAGGGAGTCGAGGATGGTGCTGTTGCCGACGAGGTCGAGCACCGCGTCGACCTGCTTCGCCTCGGCGATGCGCTTGGACAGGTCGGGCCCTTCCCGCTCCACCCGCTCGGCGCCCAGCGCGGTGAGCATCGCGAAACGGTCCGGGTTGCGGGTGGTGGCGATCACCCGCGCCCCGGCATTCACCGCCAGCTTCACCGCCGCCTGGCCGAAGGAGGAGGTGGCGCCGCGAATCATCAGCAACTGGCCGCGCGCGATCTCCAGGTTGCGGAACAGGCAGGTCCAGGCCGTGGCATAGGTCTCCGGGATCGCCGCCAGTCCGGCCCAGGGCAGGTCGGCGTCGATCAGGGCGACATTGGCGGCCGAGACGCGGGTGAATTCGGCGTAGCTGCCGTTGATGGTGCGGCCGAGGCCGCCCATCAGCGCCGCCACCTTGGCGCCGACCGGGAACTCACCGCCGGGGCAGGATTTCACCAGCCCGACGCATTCGATGCCGATCACCTGCGCGGCCTCGGCCCATTCGCCCCGCCGCATATGCATCTCGGCGTGGTTCAGGCCGAAGGCCTTGATTTCGATCACGACCTGGCCGGGGGCGGGTTCGGGCTCCGGGATGTCGCGGTAGACCAGGCTGTCCAGGCCGCCGAACTTCTCCAGCACGATGGCGCGCATGGTGACTCTCCTCTGGCGGGTGGTTACGGGGCGAGGAAGACGCGGATGGCATCCGCGATCTCGCGGGCATGCGTCTCCAGGGCGAAATGGCCGGTGTCGAAGAAGCGGATCTCGGCATCCGGCAGGTCGCTCCGGAAGGCCTCGGCGCCGGGCGGCAGGAAGAACGGGTCGTTCTTGCCCCACACCGCCAGGAAGGGCGGCCGGTGCTTGCGGAAATAGGCCTGGAATTCCGGGTACAGCGCGACGTTGCTGGCATAGTCCAGGAACAGGTCCAACTGCACCTCGTCGGCGCCCGGCCGGGCCAGGTAATGGCTGTCCAGCGTGTGGCCGTCGGGCGAGACCAGGCTTTCGTCGGCGACGCCATGGACATACTGCCAACGCGTGGTCTCGGGCGTCAGGAAGGCGCGCAGGGCCTCGCGATTGGCGGCGGAGGGCTCCTGCCAATAGGCGCGGATCGGGTTCCAGCCGTCGCTCAGCCCCTCGACATAGGCGTTGCCGTTCTGGCTGATGATGGCGGCGATCCGCTCCGGATGCCGCAGCGCCAGGCGGAAGCCGGTGGGGGCGCCGTAGTCGAAGACATACACGGCATAGCGGTTGAAGCCGATCACCTCGGTGAACCGGTCGATCACCCGTGCGACATTGTCGAAGGTGTAGCGGAAGGCCGAACGGTCCGGCATGTCGGACTGGCCGAAGCCCGGCAGGTCCGGCGCCACGATGTGGAAGCGGTCGGCCAGCAGCGGGATCAGGTCCCGGAACATGTGGCCGGAGCTGGGGAAGCCGTGCAGCAGCAGCAGCTTGGGAGAGCGGGGCGACCCGGCCTCCCGGTAGAAGACCTTGAAGCCGTCGACATCGGCGGTGCGGTAGCGGATCTGCGTCATGGCTGTTCTCCTCGAACGGGATACGGGCGTGGATGGCCCAGCGTTACATAACCTGATTTATTGATTTTGATCAGTTACGAGGCGTGAGCGGCCTCGAGCAGGATCTCGACCACCAGCTCCGGCGCCGACACCAGCGGCGCGTGGTCGACCGGGGCGGGGCGCAGCGCCGCACCCATCCGCGTCGCCATGAAGCGCTGGGTCTCGGCCGCGATCATCCGGTCCTCCTCCGCCAGCAGGTACCAGCTGGGCCGGTCCCGCCACAGCGGCGGCCGACCGGGGTGGTGATGCAGGGCAGGTGGATCGGCCGCTGCACGGCGGCCAGCACCGCGGCCGATTCCGCCAGGGCGTGCTGGGCGAAAGCGGCCGGGAAGGCCTCGTCCGGCAGCCAGATCGCGCCATGCGGGTCGGGCGCCAGCCGTGGCGCCAGCGGGTGCGGGGCGGCGCGCTGGAACACATCCATCACGGTCTCGCCCTGATCCGGCGCCAGGGCCGCGACGAACACCAGGGACCGGACCCGGTCGGGACGGGCGGCGGCGATGACCGCGCCGGCATAGGCGTGGCCGGCCAGCACCACCGGGCCGTCGACCCGCTCCAGCACGCGGTCGAGGGCGGCGACATCGTCGGCCAGCGAGGTCAGCGGCAGCGGGGCGGCGCGCACGGCCAGGCCCCGACGCTGCAGCGGCGCGATCACCGGCCCCCAGGACGACCCGTCCGCCCAGGCGCCATGGACCAGGACGAGGGTCGCCGGTCCCTGCATGGTCCGTTCGTCCGTCATGACCGTAACCTCTCCAATTGCGATAGAGAGGTTATGATCCGAGTCGAGATAACTTGTCAACGGGGGTTTTCGAGGTTACTTTTCGGTCAAGCGAACCCATCCGAGGCCGACCCCCGTGAGCCATCAGCTTCCGCCTGCGATGTTCCTCGCCGACGCGCGCGGCCTGGACTTCCTCAACTCGATCGCGACGCCGGTCGACACCCCGGTCGACTGGCTGCCGGACGGTGACGGGCTGCTGTCCTGGCTGGCCCAGGCCGGGCTGGTGCCGGACGCCGTCCTGGCGGAGATGCGGCAGCGGGCGATGCCGGGCGAGCTCGACGGCATCGCGGCCCAGGCGCGGGGGCTGCGCGAATGGTTCCGCGGCTTCGTCCGAAGCCGCAGGGGCCGCCCGCTGGCGAGCGATGCGCTGGACGAACTGCAGCCGCTGAACCGGCTGCTGGAGCGGGACGAGGGTTTCTCCCGGATCGTCGCGGCGGATGGGGCGGGGCGGCTGGCGCTGGCCCCGTTCCGGCGCTGGCGCTCGCCGGACAGCCTGCTGCTGCCGATCGCCGAGGCGATGGCAAGGGTGGTCTGCGAGGAGGATTTCAGCCAGGTCAAGGCGTGCGAGGGGCCGGCCTGCACCCTGATGTTCGTCGACCACACCCGCGGCCATGCCCGGCGCTGGTGCAGCATGGCGCTGTGCGGCAACCGCGCCAAGCAGGCCGCCCACCGCCACCGGCAGAAGGAGAAGCGGGGGGAGGGGGCAAACTGACCTTTCCGGCCCCTGCCCGAGGCTGGAGCGGTGACGGAGGGAGCGGGGCGGGCGACTGCTGGAGCTGCCGGACCCGCCCATTGTCATCGTGTGCAGCCATGACCTGAGCGCGCCCGGTGATGCCCGGCATGGCCGAGACGGGGCGGGCGCGGCCTTAAGGTCACGCAATGTTTCATTGCGCAGGCGGCTCGTTCTCGTTCATGATATGTTCTATGAACAAGGCGCACTCCGTCCCGACCCCGCAGCCCGCCGTCCCGGCCCTCGACCCGGCCGAGGCGGAGTGCGCCGGGCGCATGCTCGACCGGCTGGCCGAGATGGCGATGGAGCGCGCCGAGGCCATGCATGCCGCCTCGCTGGCCGCGATCAGGGCCGGCGACGCCGCCACGACCAAGGATCTCGAGCTCTCGCTCGACCGCATCGCCCGCGGCGTCCGCCGCCTCCTGGCGCTCAAGCTGCACCTCGCCCAGAAGCGCCAGGAGATGGCGGACAAGGCCGCCGCCGAGGCCAAAGGCCGGGCCGCGGAGAAGGAGAAGCGCCGCCATCGGGTGGCCCGCGCCGTCGCCTGCTCGGTCGCCGCCAACCGCGATCTCGACGCCGAGACCTGCGAGGCGCAGATCGCCGCGATGTGGAAGCGGCTGGTCGACGACCCGGAGATCGACGCCGACCTGGACTTCGCCGGCCACTCGCTGGAGGCGATCGTCTTCCAGCTCTGCCGCGACATGCGCATCCGCCCAGACCCCTCCTGGCTGAACCCGGACTATTCCGGCGCCGACTGGTTCGGCCGGCATCCGGCCCGTCCTCCGGCCACCAGNCGGCCGCGCGGCGCGGAACGCCAGCGCCGAGCGGATCACCGCACGGCCCCGGCCGGATCCGGACAGGACCGGCATCGATGATGTCGGCCGCGCCCTGGTGGCCGGAGGACGGGCCGGATGCCGGCCGCTACTGGCATCTCGACGAGAGCGACAAGATCCCGGACCCGGGCTGGTACGACATCGAGACCGGCGAACGACTCGACCGCGCCCCCTGGCTGCTGAAACCGGGCGGCGGCTGACCCCGGGATAGGGCTCGTCACCGATCCTATCGCCACTCCCGCTTGCGGGACCTTTTCATAACATCTGCTTCCTCGCCGTCATTGCGAGGAGGCGAAGCCGACGAAGCAATCCAGGGGCCGGTTCGCGCTGGCCCTGGATTGCTTCGCTGCGCTCGCAATGACGGTGCTGGGAATTCCGGAAAGGTCTCGCCTGCGGGAGAGGCAGCGCAGGAAGACGCCCGGCATCGTCACGAGCGGGCAGGCCGCATCCGGCTGCCGCTCACCCCCAGTCGCCGCGCTTCTTGCCGGCGCGGTACTGCTTGTGGCGCTGGATCCAGACCTTGCGCGCCTCGGCCCGGGCCAGCGGGTCCTCCTTGCGCTCGAGATGAGCCAGCTCGCGCTGCAGCTTACCCCAGCTGCGCCAGCGCTCCGGGTCCAGGCGGCCATCCTCCAGCGCCGCGCGCACGGCGCAGCCGGGTTCGGCCCCGTGGCCGCAATCGGCGAAGCGGCACTCCGCCGCCAGCGCCTCGATGTCGGCGAAGGCGGCGGCGACGCCGTCCCCGGCCTCCCACAGCCCGAGCTCGCGCATGCCCGGCGTGTCCAGCACCAGCCGGCCGTTCGGCAGCAGCACCAGCTCGCGATGGGTGGTGGTGTGCCGGCCGCGGGCGTCGTCCTCGCGGATCGCGCCCGTCGCCATCAGCTCCACCCCCGCCAGGGCGTTGACCAGGCTGGACTTGCCGACGCCGGAGCTGCCCAGCAGCACCGCCGTCTGGCCCGGGGCGAAGCTGTCGCGCAGGGCCTCGACGCCCTCGCCGGTGACGGCGGAGACGACATGCACCGGCACCCCCAGCGCCACCGCCTCGATCCCGGCCAGCGGGCCGTCGCGGTCGTCGCACAGATCGGCCTTGGTCAGCACCACGACGGGGGAGGCGCCGCTCTCCCACGCCGTGGCCAGGTAGCGCTCGATGCGCCGGGGGTTGAGGTCGGCGTTCAGCGAGGCGGCCAGGAAGGCCACCTCGACATTGGCGGCCACCACCTGGCCCATCGGGCGGCCGGGGCCGGCGGCCTTGCGGGTGAAGGCGCTGCGCCGCGGCAGCACCGCCTGGATGGTGGCGCCGCCCTCGTCGGGACGCAGGGCCGCGGCCACCCAGTCGCCGGCCACGGGATAGTCGCCCTCCAGCGCCTCATGGGCGAAGCGGCCGGACAGCTGCCCGGTCATCTCGCCCAGTGGGGTGACCAGGTGATAGGCGCCGCGCTGCTGCACGGTCACGCGCGCCGGGCTCAGGCCACGGGCGGCATGGGGATGGAATTCCTGCTGGAGCGCCGGGCTCCAGCCGTAATGGTCGATCAATGGAGGATCCTCGATCGGAGGGCCTTGTCAGGCGCCAGCCGAGAGAATCCTGCGTGTCAGGAGGCCCGAACGGCGGCGCGGCGAGGGGAGGCGCGGAACGCGCGGACAATGGCAGCCATCGTTCTAACCCTCCTTTCCCGAGCCGTCAGGGGCGGTCCAGAGATATTCCGGCCCGGCCAGGGCGTCAAGCCGGGCGTCAAGCCGGCACGTCCCGCATGGACGGCGGGCGCGGGCCGGGCGATGCTCGCGGCGGAAGACTGACGAAGGGGGCTCACATGCTGCGGATCACGGCCGCGACGGCCGCATTGTCGCTCGCCCTGGCGCCGGCGGCGCAGGGCGCGGAAGGGTTGTGGAGCGTCTACGATTCGGCGCTGAAGGGCGCCAAATACATCGACCTGACCCACGCCTTCGCCCCGGTGCAGCCGGTGTGGCCGGGCTTCGGCAATGCCGAGGTCAAGCCGGCGGTGGCCGGCAACGACCTGCCGGACTATGCGAAGAAGGGCGACGAGTTCACCTATGCCAAGCACGGCTTCGTCGCCACCGCCTACGCCCTGCCGACCGACCAGTACGGCACCCAGCTGGACCCGCCGGCGCATTGGGACGAGTACGGCGCCACGATCAGCGACCTGCCGCCGACCTTCGCGGTGCGGCCGCTGGTGGTGATCGACATCCATGAGAAGGTGGCGAAGGACCCGAGCTACGCCATGACGGTCGACGACGTCACCGCCTGGGAGGCCAAGCACGGCACGGTGCCGGAGGGCAGCGTCGTCATGGTCCGCACCGACTGGTCGAAGAAGTGGGACGACGTGGCCCATTTCAACGACAAGCCGTTCCCGGGCGTGTCGCTGGACGCGCTGAAGTTCCTGCACCTGCAGCGCCGCATCCTGTTCCACGGGCATGAGCCGCTGGACACCGATGCCACGCCGGACCTGGAGGGCGAGGCCTGGCTGATGCACAACCACTTCACCCAGGCCGAGGGCGTGGCCAATCTCGACCAGGTGCCGGAGGCCGGGGCGCTGATCAGCATCGGCTTCGCCAGGCCGCTGGGCGGCACCGGCGGCTATGCCCGCTACATCGCCATCGCCCCGGCCGACTGGCCGCACGGCGTCACCATCGCCGAGGCGCCGGGCGCGCCGCTGCCGAAGCAGCCCGCCCCGCTGCGCCGCGGCCCCGACGGCGTGATGCGGCCGACGCCGCAATAGGGGGCGCCACCGATGTCGACCTTGAAGCTGGCGGTGCTGCTGATGACCCTGAGCGCCTTCGTTGCCGCCCCGTCCGCCGGCCGTGCCGCCGAGAAGACGGTTGGCTTCACCGTCGACGGCCAGAAGGTGGTCGGCACGCTCGCCCTGCCGGACGGCGTCGCCGCGCCGCCCGTCGTGCTGCTGCTGCACGGCTTCACCGGCACCCGCAACGAGATGGAGATCCCGGCCGTGAAGGAGGGGATCTTCCATCGCGCGGCGCGGATCTGGGCGGAGCGGGGCATCGCCAGCCTGCGCATCGACTTCCGCGGCAACGGCGACAGCGAGGGCGCCTTCGCCGACCTGACCCTGCAGGGCCAGGTGAAGGACGCGCTGGCGGCGCTGGACTTCCTCGCCGCGGAGGGGGAGGTCGACCGCGACCGCATGGCGCTGGTCGGATGGAGCATGGGCGGCACGGTCGGCGCCATCGTCGCCGGCCGCACCCCGCACCGGCTGACCTCGGTCGCGCTCTGGGCGCCCGGCACCAATCTGCCGGCGTCGGTGGCGCTGCTGGTGGGGCCGGAGATCATGCGCCAGGGGCTGGCCGGCGGCGACACGCCGATCACGGCCAGGCTGCCCTGGGGCGCCGAGGTGCCGCTGAAGCAGGCCTTCTTCGACAGCCTCTACGCCGTCGACCCGGTGGCGGAGATCGCCCGCTACAAGGGCCCGCTGCTGGTCGCGGTCGGCAGCAAGGACACGGTGGTGTTCCCGCAGCCGGAATCCGGCCAGGTCCTGCTCGACTACCATGACGGGCCGGAGGAGCTGTGGGTGCAGCCGATGGACCACTCGTTCAACGTGGCCGAGGGCACCGGGATGGTCGATTCGCTGATCGCCAGGACCGGCGACTTCATCGCCGCCGGGATGAAATAGGCGGGGCGCGGACCGATGCCCGACCTGCACATCACCACCGATTTCGAGGGTGGCAGCGTCGAGGTGCTGGACTGCGCCGATCCGGGCGCCATCCGGTTGGCGCTGAAGCCGGACGGCCGGGCGCCGGACATGCAGTGGTTCCACTTCCGGCTGCACGGCGCCAAGGGCCGCGACTGCCGCATGGTGTTCGAGAACTCCGCCCGGCTGTCGCGGCTGGCCGGGCGCGACGAGGTCCCGGATTGCTGGACCGGCTACCGCCCGGTCGCCTCGCATGACGGGGCGGAGTGGCCGCGGGTCGGGGCGGAGGTTCGGGACGGCGTGTTCTCGATCGTCGACCGGCCGGCGCATGACGCGGTCGACTACGCCTATTTTGCGCCCTATCCGTTGGCGCGGCACCGGGCCCTGGTCGACTGCGCCCGGCGCTCGCCCCAGGTCGCGCATGACGTGCTGGGCCGGACGCCGGACGGGCACCCGATCGACCGGCTGACCTTCGGCCGGCCCGGGCCGGGCAAGCCCAGGCTCTGGATCATGGCGCGGCAGCACCCGTCCGAGACCATGGGCGGCTGGTTCCTGGAAGGGCTGGTGGACCGGCTGCTCGACCCGGCCGACCCGCTCGCCGCCGGGCTGCGCGAGGCGGCGGTGATCCACATCGTGCCGACGGCCAACCCCGACGGCTGCGCCCGCGGCCACACCCGCACCAACGCGCTGGGCATGAACCTGAACCGCGCCTGGGCCGACCCGGCGGCGACCGATGCGCCCGAGGTGGCGGCGATCAGGGGCACGATGGAGGCCGAGGGCGTCGATTTCTGCCTCGACGTCCATGGCGACGAGGAGTTGCCCTACAATTTCCTCGGCGGGCCGCTGGAGATCCCGTCCCGCAGCCCGGCGCTGCGCCGGCGCTTCGTCGCCTTCATGCGCGGTCTGGAGGCGGCGAGTCCGGACTACGACCGCCGCCATCCCTATCCGGGCGGCTCGCCGGCCGAGGCCGATCTGCGCATGGCCTGGAACTGGATCGCCGAGCGCTTCGGCTGCCTGACGGTGCTGCTGGAGATGCCGTTCAAGGACCAGGTCGGCGCCCCGGACCCGCGCTTCGGCTGGTCGCCGCAGCGCAGCGCCCGCCTGGGCCGGGCGATGCTGGCGCCGCTCGCGGCGATGCTGCGCTAGGGCGGGCCCGGAGCGGTCAGGCGGCGGCGTCGAGGGCCAGGGCGGCGGCGCCGATCACCCCGGCGTCGTTGCCCAGCTCCGCCAGCAGCACCCGCGGCGAGCGGCCGGGCCGGACCAGGGTGAAGCGCGGCACATGCGCCGCCACCCGCTCGGCCAGCATCGGCCCCGCCAGCGACATGCCGCCGCCGAGGATCGCCGCCTCGATGTTCAGCATGTTGGCCATGATGCCGATGCTCTGGGCCAGCCAGCGCGCGACCTCCTCGACCGCCTGCCGCGCCTCGGCCTCGCCCGCCTTGGCGCGGTCGAAGACATGCTCGGCGCCGCCGGCCTCGAAGCCGGGGCGCAGCGCCGCGTAGCGCGCCACCAGGGCGGAGGCGCTGGCCAGGTTCTCGACCATGCCCGGCACCGGGGTGGCGATGTCCTCCCGCGCCGGGTCCAGCGACATGCAGCCGAATTCGGGCGGCAGCCCGGCGGGGCCGTCGACCACCCGGCGGTCGATGACGATGGCACCGCCGATGCCGGTGCCCAGCGTCATCAGGGCGAAGCGCCGCAGGTCGCGGGCGACGCCGAAGCGCATCTCGCCATGGGTGGCGCACACCCCGTCATTGCCGATCGCCACCGGCAGCCCGAAGCGGCCGCCCAGCACCTGCGACAGCGAACCGTGCATCAGCGCCGGCACCGCTGGGCATTGGCCGACCAGCATGCCGGTGTCGGGCAGGGGATAGCCCGGCACGCCGATGCCGATGGCGTCGGCCGCAGGCCCGCTTCGCAGCAGCGTCTCGACCGCCGCCACCGCGGCGGCGGCGAACTCGCCGAAGCCGGCCTCGCGCGGCACCGAGAAGCGGCCGCGGGCGAGCAGCCGGCCCTGCGCGTCGACCGCCCCCAGCTTGACCGAGGTGCCGCCGATATCGATGCCGATCGCGACCGGCATCACGCCGCCGCCGGCCGCAGCCGCACGTTCAGCTTCTTGCCGATGTCCGGATAGATCATCGCATCCGGGTTCACGCCGCGCGCCACGGCCAGGGCGCAGGCCAGCCACTGGAACGGGATCGGCGCCCAGGCCGGCCCCAGCCGCTCGGCGTCGGCATGCGCGGGCCAGTCCACCGCCCAGTCGAACCGGGTGGCATGGTCGGACAGGTTGCACACCGCCAGGCGCGGCCCCAGCTCGGTCAGCGCCTCGCCCAGATTGGCGGCGACACTCGCCTCCGCCTCGGTCTGCGCGATCACGATCACCAGGCTTTGCGCGGTGGTGCCGTAGCAATGGCCGTGCAGCGCCTCCTCGGTGTCGAAGGCGGCGGTCGGCACGCCGCTGATCTCGGCGATCTTCAGCGACGCCTCCAGCGCGGTGCCGACATGGCCGGCCTGGCCGGCGATCAGGATGTAGTCCGGCACGCCATATCGGGCCAGCAGGCCGTCTGCCGCCAGCCGCGCGCTCTCCACCGTCCGCTCCAGCGCCGCGGCCAGGCCGGGGCCGTCGATCGGTCGGCGCCCGAGATGCGCGGCGACGGCCAGCACGGCCAGGGCCGTGGCGGTGTAGCCCTTGGTCTTCGGCCCCACCGTTTCCGCCCCGATCGGGATCAGCACCACATCGGCGCCCGATTGGGCGATCGGGCTGTCGCCGTCGGCGGTGATCACCGCGGTCGGGAAGCCGTTCGCCACCGCCAGCCTCACCGCCTCGATCGAGGTGATGCTCATGCCCGACTGGGAGGCGGCCAGCACCAGGGTCGGCGCCGATCCCGGCCTGGGCGGCCGGCGCAGGAACGCCTCCGGCTCCTTGGCCACGATGGTGGCGCCGGTCGCCGCCTCCAGCGCGTCGGCGCCGGCCAGCAGCGCGTTCATCGACGAGCCGGTGCCCAGCAGCACGATCCGCTCCGGCATCCGGGCCAGGGAGGGGAGGCCGGCCAGCGCCGGGGCCAGCGTCGCGGGCAGGCCGGCGAGAATCTTGGGCTGCTGGCGGATATAGGTGCCGATCTGCATGGGTGCGTCTCCCTCCGCGGCCCTTGGCAAGGCGCTATTAATTCAACGCTGTTTGATTATAGTGGATCGGACGCACCGTCGAGGGGAAATCGCATGACGCGCCAGACGCACCGCTCCGGCACCTTCCAGGGCGCCAATCTGGAGCATGCCCGGGCGCTGAACCGCCGGGTGGTGTTCGACGCGGTGCGGCGGCACGGGCCGGTAACGCGGGCGGAGTTGGCGGGGCTGATCGGCCTGACCGTGCAGGGCGTCTCCAACATCGCGGCCGAGCTGGAGGAGGCGGGGCTGATCCGCCAGGAGGGCAAGCGGCTGGGCCAGCGCGGCCAGCCGGCGGCCGAGCTGTCGGTCAACCCGGCCGGCGGCTATACCATCGGCCTCAGCCTCGCCTACCGCCAGGTCACCGGGGTGCTGGCGGACCTCGCCGGCCAGGTCGTCGCCCAGGATTCGCGGCCGCTGTCGGCGCGCGAGCCGGAGGCGGTGGCGGAGATGCTGGCGGCGCAGGCCGGCGACCTGCTGGCCTCCTCCGGCATCGGCCGCGGCCGGGTCTGGGGGCTGGGCTGCAGCGTCCCCGGCACGGTCGAGAACGGCACCGCCTGGTACGACAAGGTGCAGGAGGCCGAGGCCTGGGGGAAGTTCCCGCTGGCGACCGAGCTGGAGCGGCTGACCGGGCTGTGGACGCTGGTCGAGAACGACGCCACCGCGGCCGCGATCGGCGAGCGGCTGTACGGCGTCGGCCGCAGCGCCGCCAGCTTCTTCTACCTGCATTTCAACCTCGGCCTCGGCGGCGGCATCGTGGTCGACGGCCAGCCCTATCGCGGCCGCTTCGGCGGTGCCGGCGAGATCGGCCACATGATCGTCAAGCCCGGCGGCCGGCCCTGCGGCTGCGGCAGCCGCGGCTGCCTGGAGCAGTACCTGTCCTACTACGCCGCGGCCGAGGCGGTGTGCGGCCCGGAGCGGACGCCCGACGAGGTGCCGGCCGAGGAGCTGGCGGCGCTGGTCCGCGCCGGCGACCCGCGCCTCTTGGCCTGGCGGCAGGAGGCGGGGCAGTACCTGCGCATCGCCATCCGCAACATCGAGGCGATGTTCGACCCCGACACTATCGTCATCGGCGGCGGCCTGCCGCCGGAGCTGATGGACGGGCTGATCGAGGCGGCGCAGCCGCTGCTGCCGAGCATGACCCATCGCCATTCCAGCCTGCCGCGGCTGCTGCCGGCCGAGCACGCGGCCGAGCTGCCGGCCATGGGCGCCGCAGCGCTGCCGGTGGCGGTGCTGCTGCAGTCCAGCCTGTCGCCGCTGGCGGGGTCGTTTGGCGCCGAGAATCCGACCCTGGCCCTGCTGGTCGGCTGAGCCGGGGGCGGGGCGGCGAACCCGGTTGACAAGGCCGCCGGCCGGCAGGATTAATAAAACACTGTTTCATTAATCGGGCCGGCAGCGATCCCCCGGATCGACATGTCCGCGGCCCGCGAAAAGGGGAGGTGGCACATGGGACGGATCGGTCGCCGGGCCGGCGCGCTGCTGGGCGCCGCGCTGCTGCTGGGCCTGCCGGGCATCGCCCGGGCGGAGGCCACGCTGAACGCCCTGTTCATGGCGCAGGCGGGCTATTCGGAATCGGACATCCGCGGCATGACCGACGCCTTCCACAAGGCGCATCCGGACATCCAGGTGAAGCTGGAATTCGTGCCCTATGAGGCGCTGCACGACAAGATCACCCTCGCCTCCGGCTCCGGCGGCGGCTACGACGTGGTGCTGTTCGACGTGATCTGGCCGGCGGAATTCGCTGCCAACAACGTCCTGGCCGACGTCACCAGCCGGATCGACACCAAGACCCGCACCGGGGTGCAGGACGGCGCCTGGACCACGGTCGACTACAAGGGCAAGTCCTACGGCATGCCCTGGCTGATGGACAGCAAGCTGTTCTTCTACAACAAGGCGATGCTGGAGAAGGCAGGCATCGCGAAGCCGCCCGCCAGCTGGCCCGAGGTGATCAAGGACGCCGAGATCCTGAAGCAGAAGGGCGTCGTCGAATACCCGATCGTCTGGAGCTGGAGCCAGGCCGAGGCGATCATCTGCGACTACGCCGTGCTGATGCAGGCCTTCGGCGGCAGCTTCGTCGACGGCAACGGCAAGCCGACCTTCCAGAGCGGCGGCGGCCTGGACGCGCTGAAGTTCATGGTCGACACGCTGAAGAACGGCACCACCAACCCGCATTCAACCGAGTATCTGGAGGAGGATGTCCGGCGGGTCTTCTCCAGCGGCCAGGCGGCCTTCGCGCTGAACTGGACCTACATGTACGACCAGGCCAACAACAACGCCAAGGAATCGCAGGTCACCGGCCAGGTCGGCGTGATGGCGCCGCCGGGCGTCGAGGGCAAGAGCACGGTCTCGACCGTCAACGGCGCCATGGGCCTGGGCATCCCCTCCGGCAGCAAGAACCAGGACGCGGCCTGGACCTATATCAGCTACCTCGCCTCGCCCGAGGTGGAGGCCAAGTACTCGACCTCGGCCCCGTCGATCTGGAAGTCCTACTATGAGGATCCGGCGGTGAAGAACGGCCCGAACGCGTCCCTGCTCGAGGCGCAGGCCAAGTCCTTCGCCTCGCTGTTCGCCCGGCCCTTCGTGGTCGACTACCAGCAGTTCTCGACCCGGCTGCAGCAGGCCCTGCAGCAGGCGCTGCTGGACCAGGCCTCGGCCGAGGATGCGCTGAAGTCGGCCGCCTCCGACCTGGCATCCGGCGGTTGAGCTTGTCCGGAACCGAAGGCACCTCGTCCCTGCCGTCGTCCCGCCTTGCGCGGGCGGCGGCAGGCGCGGGCCTCGGCCGGAAGCGGCGGGCGCTGACGCTCCGCGGCCGGCTGCTGCTGATCCTGCCGCTGCTGCTCGTCCTCGCCGCCGTCATCGGCTGGCCGCTGCTCGACACCGTCTGGCTCAGCTTCACCGACGCCAGGCTCGGCGACGCCAGCGGCAATTTCGTCGGCATCGACAACTATCTCCGCGCGCTGCGGGCGCCGGGCTTCCTCAAGGCGCTCGGCGTCACTGCGCTGTTCACGGTGCTGACCGTCAGCATCGAACTGTTCCTCGGTCTCTGCGTCGGGCTGCTGCTCGACATGGAGCTGAAGGGCCGCGCCTTCTTCCGCTTCCTGCTGATCGTGCCCTGGGCGCTGCCGACCGTGGTCAACGCCATGGCCTGGCGGGTGATCTACAACCCGGATTTCGGCGCGCTGAACGCGCTGCTGCTGCAGCTCGGCCTCATCGGCAAATACCAGAGCTGGCTGGGCAGCCCGGCGACGGCGCTGTTCGCCATCGCCGCCGCCGACATCTGGAAGACCTTCTCGCTGGTGGCGCTGATCACGCTCGCCGGGCTGCAGAGCGTGCCGCGCGAGCTGCGCGAGGCCGCCACGATCGACGGCGCCGGCTTCTTCGCCCGGTTCCGCGCCGTCACCCTGCCGGTGATCCTGCTGCCGCTGAGCATCGCCGCGGTGCTGCGGATGATCGAGGCGGTGAAGGTGTTCGACATCGTCTGGGTGATGACCCGCGGCGGCCCGCTGGACAGCACCAAGTCGCTCAGCATCCTGATCTACCAGGAGGCGTTCTCGTTCCGCCATGCCGGCTACGGCGCCTCGCTGGCGATGCTGTCGGTCGCGCTCAGCCTGCTGCTGATCGCCGGCTACACCCGCGTCCTGCGCAACCAGCCGAAAGCCTGAGCGATGCGGATGTCCCTGCCTGCCCGCATCGCCGCCTATGGCGCCATGTATCTGGTCGGCATCGTCGTGCTGGTGCCGGTGGTCTGGCTGGTGGTGATGAGCGTCAGCTCGACCCGCGACCTGACCACGCTGCCCCTGGCCTGGATCCCCAGCGAGCTCGACGTCTCGCGCTACACCCGGCTGCTCAGCCTGTCGGACAATGGCGACGGCCAGGTCTTCCTGGCGGCGCTGCGCAACACCTGCCTGGTGGCGCTGGGCACCACCGTCATCTCCTTCCTGCTGGCGGTGCCGGCGGCCTGGGTGTTCTCGCGCTATCCGCGGCGGCTCAGCTGGCTGCTGTATCTCGTGGTCGCCACCTACATGCTGCCGCCGCTGATGTTCGTGGTGCCGCTGTACCGCATCCTGTCCTCGCTCGACCTGCTGAACTCGCCCTGGGCGCTGATGATCGCGGACTGCACCATCGTGCTGCCCTTCACCACCTGGCTGCTGAAGAGCGGCATCGACAACATCCCGGTCGACCTGGAGGAGGCGGCGCGGATCGACGGCGCGCCGCTGTGGCAGATCCTGCTGCGGGTGACGCTGCCGCTGGCCCGGCCGGTGATCGGCACCACCCTGCTGTTCTCGGCCCTGATCGTGTGGGACGAGTTCCTCTATTCCATGCTGTTCACCAGCGACAGCCGGGCCCAGACCCTGACGGTGGTGATCGCCAACCTGGCCAGCGGCCGGGTCTCGGATTACGGCCTGCTGGCCACGGCCGGGGTGATCGCCGCCGCGCCGCCGGTGCTGGTCGGGCTGCTGCTGCAGCGCTCGATCGTCTCCGGCCTGACCAGCGGCAGCGTCAAGGGCTAGGCCCGGGCGCGGCCGTCGTGGCGCGGACGATCAGCTCGGTGCCGAGCCGCTGCGCCGTGCCGGAGGAGGGGCCGGCCTCGATCTGCGCCAGCAGCATCTCGATCGCCGCGCGGCCCGCATCGGTCGACCGGGCGGAAATGGTGGTCAGCGGCGGGTAGGTGCGGGCGCCCAGCACGTCGTCGCAGCCGATGACGCTGAAGGCGGCCGGCACCTCGACCCCGAGCCCGGCGAGGCCGGCCATCAGCCCCTGCGCCACCAGGTCGTCGAAGGCGATCGCCGCGGTGGTCCGGGCGGACAGCACGGCCGGGGCCGCGGCCATCCCGCCCTCATAGGACGGCCGTTCGGCCGCGACCTCGACGGCCTCGATGGCCAGCTCTCCGGCCGTCTGCAGCACCGCCGTCCGCCGCTGCTGGTTGGACCAGGAGAAGGGCGGGCCGCCGACATAGGCGATCCGCCGGTGTCCCAACTCGTGCAGATGCCGGACCGCCGCCGCCGTTCCGGGGGCGCTGTCGATCAGCACCCGGTCCAGACCGTCGATGTCGCGGTTGACCAGCACCACCGGCCGACGGCCGCGCAGCGCCCGCACCGCATCCTCCGCCAGGCGCGACGAGGCCAGGACGAAGCCGTCGACCTGCGCCGCCATCTTGCCGGTCAGCCGCTCCTCCTGCGCCGGGTCCTCGTCCGAATCGCCGAGGAAGACGCACAGGCCGGCGGCGTCCGCCCGGGCCTCGGCCGCCCGGATCAGCGGCGGGAAGAAGGGGTTGGCGACGTCCGGCACGATCAGCGCGATGTTGCCGTAGCGGCCGGTCGACAGCGCCCGGGCCACCTGGTTCGGGGCATAGCCCAGCCGGCCGGCCACGGCCATGATATGGGCCACGGTCTCCGCGCTCAGCATCCCCGGCCGGCTGAAGGCGCGGGACACGGTCGACCGCGCCACGCCGGCGGCGCGGGCCACCTGCTCGATCGTCGGGATGGATTTCGGCGGCTGGTCCATGGCGGCCCGCTGGGTTCGGCTGCCCACACTCTTAGCGCGGCACGGCGGAATGGTACATCGGTTCCAAAATTTGTCGATGCAACCGGTTGCGGCTTGACATGCAACCGGTTGCACAACACCCTGGCGTTCGAAGGCCTGCAACGATCGGGCCGGCAGCAAGGGGGACTTCATGGGGACGTTCGACTGGGTGGTGCTGTGGGCCTATTTCCTGCTGATGGTGGGCATCGGCGTCTGGGCCCGCAGCCAGATCAAGACGGCGGCCGACTTCTTCACCGCCGGCGGCCGGATGCCGTGGTGGCTGTCCGGCGTGTCGCACCACATGTCCGGCTACAGCGCCGCGGTCTTCGTCGGCTATGCCGCCATCGCCTACACCGCCGGGTTCACGCTCTATGTCTGGTGGGCGATCGGCATCGCCTTCGCCATGGTGGTCGGGTCGGTGCTGTTCGCGCCGCGCTGGTCGCGCCTCAGGCAGCGTCTGGCGATCATCTCGCCGCTGGAATACCTGTCGACCCGCTACAACGTCCCGACCCAGCAGGTGCTGGCCTGGAGCGGCGGCGCGCTGAAGGTGTTCGATGTCGGCGCCAAATGGACCGCCACGGCCCTGCTGCTGAAGGTCTTCGCCGACGTGCCGCTGGTGTGGGGCGTGCTGCTGACCGGCGGCGTCACCCTGATCTATTCCACCATCGGCGGGCTGTGGGCCGATGCGCTGACCGATTTCAGCCAGTTCGTCATCCAGCTGCTGGCCGGCATCGTGCTGTTCATCGCCGTGCTGGCCAAGCTGGGCGGCGTCTCGGCCCTCTGGACCATCTGGGACCAGCTGCCGCCGGGCCATTCCTCGCCCTTCAACGGCCAGTACACCATCGTCTTCGTGCTGGTGTATCTGCTGATCAACACGCTCTCCTACAATGGTGGCACCTGGAACCTGGCGCAGCGCTTCATCGCCGCGCCCAGCGGCGGCGACGCGCGCAAGGCAGCGCTGCTGTCCGCCGCCCTCTACCTGGTGTGGCCGCTGATCCTGTTCTTCCCGATGTGGGCGGCGCCGATCCTGCTGCCGAATCTGGACCAGCCGCAGCAATCCTATGCCCTGCTGACCCAGAGCCTGCTGCCCACCGGCCTGATCGGGCTGGTGCTGGCCGGGATGTTCGCGCACACCATGGCCATGACCTCGTCGGACGCCAACGCCGTCTCGGCCGTCGTCACCCGCGACATCCTGCCGGTGATCTGGAAGGGCGCCAAGACGATGTCCGGCCAGACCGAGCTGTTCGTCGGCCGGCTCAGCACCTTCCTGTTCATCGCCCTGTCGATGGGCATCGCGCTGACCGCCGACAGCTTCGGCGGCGTGCTGGGGCTGATCATCCTGTGGTTCGGCGCGCTGGTCGGGCCGATCGCGATCCCGATGCTGTTCGGCATGCTGCCGGCCTTCCGCCGCTGCGGCCCGACCGCGGCGCTGGCCTCCTGGGCCACCGGCCTGATCGTCTTCGTGCTGGTGAAATACGTCTTCGTCGACCAGATCAAGGCGCTGAACCCGGACTGGGTCACCTCGATCACCGTGGCCGGGCCGGTGCTGTGCTCGCTGGCCGTGTTCGTCGTGATCGGGCTGGTGGCGCCGTGGCGCAACGCCGAGGCCGACGCCCTGATCGACGCGCTGGAGAGCGACGAGACGGCGGTGGCCGGCGTGGCGGCCCGGAGCCCGGGTGTCAGCCGTGCCTGAGGCCGTCTCGATCGCGGACCCGGCGGCGCTGCGCCGGGCCACCGCCCAGCATCTGACGGACGACGTTCTGGCGTGGTGGCTGGCCACCAGCCCGGACGATCGCCATGGCGGGGTGTTCACCTGCTGGTCGAACGACGGCGGTCGGCTGCTGTCGCGCGACAAATACATCTGGTCGCAGGGGCGGTGGGTCTGGCTGATGGCGCGGCTGGCCCGCGCCGGGCGGCTCGGCCTGGTCGACATCGACCGGGCCGCCTGCCTCGACCGGGCCCGCCGCACCGCCGTGCTGCTGCGCGACCACGCGCTGCTGCCGGACGGCAGCACGGCGTATCTGTTGGCGGAGGACGGCACGCCGAAGCCGCCGGGGCCGGGGCAGGAGCTGCACGCCAGCGTCTTCGCCGACCTGTTCACCGCGCTCGGCTTCGCCGCCCTGGCGGCGGAAAGCGGGGAGGGGGAGTGGGGCGATTTGGCGGAGCGGCTGCTGGCGAGCGCCGCCGGCCGCATCGCCACCGGCACTGCACGCACCGAGCCCTACCCGATCCGAGCCGGCTTCCGCGGCTTCTCGCTGCCGATGATCCTGGTCGGCGTCGGGGCGGAGGTGCTGGACGCGACCGGCTCGGCCGTGGCCGCCGAGACGGTGCAGGGCGCGGTGCAGAAGATCGAGACGATGTTCCTGGCCGGCGACGACGTCGCCGAGATGGCGCCGGCGGCGGCGAGTGATGCCGACACGCTGCTGGCCCGCCACCGCACCCCGGGCCATGTGCTGGAGGCCTGCTGGTTCCTGTGGCAGGCCGGGCTGTCCTTGCGGCGCCGCGGCATCGCGGCGGAGTCCCCGCTGTTTGAGGCCGACACTCTCGCGGATATCGCGATCCGGGCCGCGACGCTGGGCTGGGACGCGGAGCAGGGCGGGCTGCTGCGTTATGCCGACCGCGACGGCGGCGCGCCCCGCGGCCGGCGGACCGGCGACCGCTACGAGGAGCTCGTCGCCGACACCTGGGACACCAAGCTGTGGTGGCCGCATGCCGAGGCGCTGTACACGCTCGGGCTGCTGCATCTCGAGACCGGGCGGGACGATCTCGCCGCCTGGCACGACCGGCTGGCGGCCTATACCTGGCGCGTCTTTCCCGCCGGGCCGGGGCGCGAATGGGTGCAGATCCGCGACCGCGCCGGGGCGCCGCTCGACAAGACCGTGGCGCTGCCTGTGAAAGACCCGTTCCATATCGCCCGGGCCCTGCTGCTGATGATCGAAAGGCTGGCGGAGGTGCCGCCGGCCGAACGGAGTTTCGCATGACCCTGTCCGCAACCGCCCCGGTGGGCGGCATCGATGTCCAGGTCCATCCCGGCCGCGCCGCGATGGGCCGCGCCGCCGCGGCCGCCGTGGCCGAGGATCTGCGCCGCCGCCTGGCCGGCCAGGGCCGGGTCCGCATGATCTTCGCCGCGGCGCCCAGCCAGGCGGAGATGCTCGATGCCCTGGTCGCCGAGCCCGGCATCGACTGGGGCCGCGTCACCGCCTTCCACATGGACGAGTATATCGGCCTGGCGCCGGACGCGCCGGCGCGCTTCGCCCTGTGGCTGCGCCGCCATCTGTTCGACCGGCTGCCCTTCGGCGCCGTCCACCTGATCGATCCCGGCAGCGATCCGGCCGCGGCCGCCGCGGCGTATGCCCGCCTGCTGGCGGAGGCGCCGATCGACATCGTCTGCCTCGGCATCGGCGTGAACGGCCACCTCGCCTTCAACGACCCGCCGGTCGCCGATCTCGACGACCCGCTGGACGTGAAGGTGGTGGAGCTCGACGCCGTCTGCCGCCAGCAGCAGGTCGATGATGGCTGTTTCCCCGGGTTCGACGACGTGCCGACCCATGCCCTGACCCTGACCGTGCCGCGGCTGCTGCGGGCCGACCACCTCATCTGCGTGGTGCCCGGCGCGGCCAAGCGCGAGGCGGTGGTCCGCGCCCTGCACGATCCGATCGGCGCCGCCTGCCCGGCGACCGCGCTGCGCCGTCACCCTACCGTGACCCTGTTCCTGGACCCGGAGTCGGACCCCCATGGCTGAGATCGACGCCGACGCCCTCTGCACCGCCTATCTCGACCGCACGCAGGACCTGATGCGCGCGATCCTGGAGATCGAGCGCGACGGCCTGGACCGCGCCGCCAGCCGCCTGGCCGACCAGATCGCGGCCGACCGGCTGGTCCATGTCTACGGGCCCGGCGGCCATTCCAACCTGGCGGCGCAGGAGATCTTCTTCCGCGCCGGCGGGCTGATGCATGTCTCGGCCATCCTCGACGAGGGCACGCTGCTGTCGAACGGCGCCCTGCGGTCGATGGCGATCGAGCGGACGCCGGGCTATGGCCGGGTGGTGATCGCCGATCGCGACCTGGGGCCGGACGATCTGCTGATCCTGGTCAACGCCTACGGCATCAATGCCGCGCTGATCGATGCGGCGATCGAGGCGAAGCGGCGCGGCGCCTTCGTCATTGGCGTCAGCTCGCGCGGCCATGCCGACCAGACGGCGCCGGACCACCCCGCCCGCCACCCGACCAAGCAGAATCTGCACGACCTGGCCGACATCGCGATCGACACCAAGGTGCCGGTCGGCGACGCAGTCGTGCGGATCCCGGGGATGGGGGAGCCGGTGGCCGCCATCTCCACCTTCGCCAATGCCTTTGCGCTGAACTGCCTGGTCATCCGCACCATCGCCAAGCTGGCCGAACGAGGCATCGAGCCGCCGGTCTGGCGCAGCGGCAACGCCCCCGGCGGCGACGAGGCCAATGGCCGCTTCATCGGCCGGTTCCGCGGCCGGGTGCGGTCGCTGTGATCACCGGCCGCGACCCGGCCAGCGGCCGCAGCCTGGCGGTCACGGTCGCGGATGGCCGGGTGGCCGCGATCGAGGACGGGCCAGCGGGCGAGACGGCGTGGCTGTCGGCCGGGCTGGTCGACCTGCAGGTCAACGGCTTTGCCGGGCACGATTTGAACGGCGGCGGCCTGGTGCCGGAGACGGTGGCGCGGCTGGCGGCGGTGCTGCGCAGGGATGGCGTCACCACCTTCCTGCCGACACTGATCACCGCCTCGGAGGCCTCGATCACCGCGGCCCTGGCCGCCATCGCCGCGGCCCGGGCGGTCGACCCGCTGGTGGCCCATGCCATCCCCGCGGTGCATGTCGAGGGGCCACACATTTCGCCGGAGGATGGGCCGCGCGGCGCGCATCCGCGCGACCAGGTGCGGCCGCCGGACCTCGCCGAATTCGACCGCTGGCAGGCGGCCTGCGACGGCCTGGTCGGGCTGGTCACGCTGTCGCCGCACCATGACGGCGCGCCGGACTATATCCGCGGTCTCGTGGCGCGCGGCGTCCATGTCTCGATCGGCCACACCGATGCCTCGCCGGCGCAGATCGCGGCGGCGGTGGCGGCCGGAGCGGCGCTGTCGACCCATCTCGGCAACGGCATCGCCGCGACGCTGCCGCGCCACCCGAACCCGATCTGGTCGCAACTGGCCGAGGACCGGCTGACCGCCAGCTTCATCGCCGATGGCCACCACCTGCCGGCCGAGGTGCTCAAGGCCATGCTGCGGGCCAAGGGGCTGGACCGCGCCGTCCTGGTCTCCGACGCCGCGGCGCTCGGCGGGCTGGCGCCCGGCCTCTACGACCAGCCGATCGGCGGGCGGGTGGAGCTGACCGTCGACGGCCGGCTCGGCCTTGCCGGCACACCCTTCCTCGCCGGCGCCGCCCGTCCGCTGAAGCAGGACGTGGCTCTGGCGATCGACATGGCGAGTATTTCGCTGGCCGACGCCCTCCGCCTCGCCACCGTCAATACCGGCCGCTTCGTCGGCGGGCGCGGCGTGCTGGCCGTGGGCGCGCCGGCCGACCTGGTCCGCTTCCGCTGGGCGCCCGGCGACCGGGATCTCGGCATCGACACCGTCCTGGCGCTGGGCGAGGAGCGGGCATGACCGCGCCGGTCCAGGCCGGGGCGGCCGTGATCGACGTGACGCCGCCGGCCGGGCTGGCCATGTCCGGCTTCGCCGCCCGCACCAGCCCGGCCACCGGCGTGCACGACCCGCTGACCGTCCGGGCCGTGGCGGTCGGCGAGACGGCGATCGTGGCCGTCGATGTCATCGGCCTGCACGAGGACAGCTGCCGCCGGATCCGCGACCGGGCCGGGCTGGCCGACGGCCATCTGATCGTCGCGGCCACCCACACCCATGGCGGGCCGGTCGCCATGCCGGGGCGGCTCGGCCTGGGGCTGGACCCGGCCTGGCTGCAACGGCTGGAGGATGCGTGCGTCGAGGCCGTCGCCGAAGCCCGCGCTGCAAGGCGGCCGGCCCGGCTGGGCTTCGGAATGGGCGCGGATCCCGGCATCGCCCGCAACCGCCGCCATGCCGGCGGCCCGGTCGACCCGGCCCTGCCGGTGCTGCGCATCCGGGAAGAGGGCGGGGCGGGCATCGCGGTGCTGGCCTGCCATGCCCTGCATCCGGTGGTGCTGGGGGCCGACAACACGCTGTTCACGGCCGACTATCCGGGCGTGGTTCGTCGCCATCTGGAGGCGGCCCATCCCGGCGCCGTCGCGGTCTTCCTCACCGGCTGCACCGGCGACGTCAACACCGGCCATGCCGCGCATGCCTCGATCTCGACCGCGCCGCGGGCGGACCGGACCTTCGCCGAGGCCGAGCGCATCGGGACCCGGATCGCCGATGCCGCGCTGCAGGCGCCGGACCTGCCGCTCGGCCGTGAGGTACGGGCCGTCCGTGCCGAGCGGATGCTGCCCCTGGCCCGGACCGAAACCCGGCCGCCGGAGGCCTTGGCGGCCGGATGGCGGCAGGAAGCCGCGGCGGCCGAACCGGCCCGCGCCGTGCTGCTGCGCTGCTGGGCCGACTGGGCGGAAGGGATCGCTCCCCGGGCGCTCAGCCCCTGGCCGGCGCGAATCACCGTGTTCGACTGGGGCGGGGCGCGGCTGATCGGCCTGCCGGGCGAGATCTTCGCCCAGACCGGGCTCGATTTCCGCCGCGCGCTGGACGGCGATCCGCTGACCGGCCCCACCATCACCTTCGGCTTCGCCGATGGCTGCCCCGGCTACATCCCGCCCGCCGGCGAATACCGTCATGGCGGCTATGAGGTCGAGGAGGCGCACCGCTACTACGGCATGCCGGCCGCCTTCGCCCCGGGCGCGGCCGAGATGCTCGTGGCTGCCGCCCGGGACCTGGCGCGCGGCTGCGACAACGGTCCCGGGTCGGCGACTGCTTGACCGCCGCTTAGAGCGGCAGCTCCTGGCCGGCCTGCTCGCGGACGATGTACTCGGCGTACCAGTCCGGCCAGTTCGCGTCGTGCTGCCCGCCATTGCGCTTCTCGTGCTCGCCATGGGCGGCCGCCGCCCGCCGCAGCGCGGCGGCCAGCTCCTTGGAGGACGGGAAGGTGGTGTCGCCGGCCTCGACGCGGCCGGGCAGGCGCTGCGTCACCTCCTGGATCTGCCAGGCATTACCGTCCGGATCCTTGAACGAGGCCCAGGAGGCGTAGCTGCGCCGGGTCGGCTCCGGCCCGCTGCGGCGCTCGCCGCTCTCGTCGAAATGATAGACCTCGCCGATCTCGACGCCGCGGGCGGCCAGCTCGGCGCGCGTCGCCACGATGTCGGGGACGATGAAATAGGGGGCGACGACATTGCCATTGCCGAAGATCACCGAGGTCGGCGAGCCCGGAGGGGTGACCTGGATCACCCGGAAATTGTCGCCGGAGATGTCGGCGTCCAGCCGCCAGCCCAGGCCGGTGTAGAAGGCCTTGGCACGGTCGACATCGGCGACCGGGATGGTGACGACCTCCAGCTTCAGCTCGGACGCGCTGGTCCCAGTGGTGCTGCTCATATCCTGCTCCTTTGTTGACGGATCCGCAGGGGCGCGGCTTCCTATATAAATCGTGTCCGCTTCAATCGGGCACGATTTATATATGCTGGGCGATTCTGCGAGTCAACATCTTCCGATTTAATCGGATGCGATCTATATAGGAGGGGTATCTCACGACGCGAGGCCCCTGTGACCCGATCCCGTTCCGATGACCGGACGCTACCGAACCTGTCCGATTTCCTATGCTTCGCCGTCTATTCGGCGAATCTGGCCTTCGGCCGTGCCTATAAGCCCATCCTGGACGAGCTGGGCATCACCTACACCCAGTGGATCACCATCGTCGCCCTGTGGGACAAGGACAACCAGACGGTCAAAGGGCTGGGCGAGAAGCTGTTCCTGGAATCGAACACGCTGACCCCGATCCTCAAGCGGCTGGAGGAGCTCGGCTATCTCAGCCGCCGGCGCGATCCGACCGATGAGCGGCAGGTGATCGTCAGCCTGACCGAGGCCGGCCGCCGTCTGCGCGAACGGGGCGGGCAGCGTGACCTGATCGAGGCGACGGGCCTGGAGGGGGAGGAGTTCGCGGCGATGCGCCAGGCCGTCACCCGGATGCGCGACAACCTGCTGAAGCACGCGCAGCAGCCGCAGGACCAGGCGGCGCCGCAAAAGCGCGCCGCCGCGCGGTAGGCAGGGCAGGGGAAGAGGAAGAGGAAGAGGCCGGAGCCTCCGCTCTCCTCCCGGTCAGCTCAGCGCTTCAGCGCAGCGACGCCCGGCAGGTCCTTGCCCTCGAGCCATTCCAGGAAGGCGCCGCCAGCGGTGGAGATGTAGGAGAAGCGATCCTCGACCCCGGCATGGGCCAGGGCGGCGACGGTGTCGCCGCCGCCGGCCACGGTCAGCAGCTTGCCGGCCTGGGTCAGGTCGGCCGCTTCGCGCGCCACCGCCACGGTGCCGGCATCGAAGGGGCGCTTCTCGAAGACGCCCAGCGGGCCGTTCCAGACCACGGTCTTGGTCTCGGCCAGCAGCGCCTTCAGCTTCGCCACGGATTTCGGGCCGATATCCAGCAGCATGGCATCGGCCGAGATGGCCGCGTTGTCGACCGCCTCATGCGGCGCGTCGGCCTTGAATTCGCGGGCGACCACGCCGTCGACCGGCAGCACGATCTCGCAGCCGGCGGCCTTGGCCTTGCCGAGGATGGTGTGCACCGCGTCGGCCATGTCGTGCTCGCACAGGCTCTTGCCGACATCCACGCCCTGGGCCGCCAGGAAGGTGTTGGCCATGCCGCCGCCCAGCACCAGCCGGTCGACCTTGGCGACGAGGTTGCCGAGCAGGTCGAGCTTGGTCGAGATCTTGGCGCCGCCGACGATCGCCAGCACCGGGCGCTGCGGCGCCTCCAGCGCCGCCGACAACGCCTCCAGCTCGGCCTGCATCAGCCGGCCGGCAATGGCGGGCAGGTGGTGGGCGATGCCCTCGGTCGAGGCATGGGCGCGGTGCGCGGCGGAGAAGGCGTCGTTGACATAGAGGTCGCCGAGCGATGCCAGGGCCTTGGCGAAGGTCGGGTCGTTCTTCTCCTCCTCCGGATGGAAGCGGACATTCTCCAGGAGCAGGATCTGGCCGTCCTTCAGCGCCTTCACCGCGGCCTCGGCCTGCGGCCCGACGCAGTCCGCGGCGAAGGCGACCGGCCGCTCCAGCACCTCTTCCAGCGCCGGCAGCACGATGGTCTTCAGGCTGAACTCCGGGGTCACGCCCTTGGGCCGGCCGAAATGGGAGAGCAGCACGACGCGGCCGCCCTTGTCGGCGATCTCGTCGATGGTCGGGGCCAGCCGGTCCAGCCGGGTGGTGTCGCTGACATGGCCGTCCTCGACCGGCACGTTCAGGTCGCCGCGCACCAGCACGGTCTTGCCGCGCACATCCACGTCGTCGAGGGTCTTGAAGGCGCTCATCGGCTCGGCTCTCTCGTCAGGGGGCAAGATCGCCGGCACCGAACCACAGCGGCCGCCGCGACGCAACCGGGCCGAAGGGCCGAAACGGCTGCGTGCGGCGTGCGGGATATCAGTCGACGGCGACCATGACGTCGGAGGCCTTGATCACCGCATAGGCGGCCTGGCCGGGCTTGAGGCCGAGCGAATCGACCGACTCGTTGGTGATCGAGGAGGTGACGATGACGCCGCCGCCGATATCGATGCGGATATGGGCGGTGGTCTGGCCCTTGGTGACCTCGACGATGGTGCCCTTGAGCTGGTTGCGGGCGCTGATCTTCATGGGGCGGCTCTTTCGACGGGGTAACGGTGGCGCACCCTAGCCGCACGTTCTCCGTGACGCCAAGTCCATTCCATCCCCGTCATTGCGAGCGCAGCGAAGCAATCCAGGGCGGCTCGCACCGGCCCCTGGATTGCTTCGTCGGCTTGGCCTCCTCGCAATGACGGCGAGAGGCCGTCAGATCTTCGTCCAGGCCGCGTCCTGCTGCGACGAGGCCACGCAGGCGGCGATGAAGCGCACCCCGGCCAGGCCGTCCTCGACCGTCGGCACCAAGAGGCTGTCCGGCTGCGGGTCACGCGTCTCCAGCCGGGCCAGGATCTGCTCGGCCGCGTCGCTGTAGATCTGGGCGAAGCACTCCAGATAGCCCTCGGGATGGCCGGGCGGCACGCGGGTGGCATGGGCCGCGGCCGGGCCGCTGCCCGGGCCGCCGCGGGTCAGGCGGCGATGCGGCTCGCCCAAGGGCATGAAGGTGAGATAGTTCGGGTTCTCCTGGGCCCATTCCAGCCCGGCCTTCTCGCCATAGATGCGCAGGCGCAGCCCGTTCTCGTTGCCGCTGGCGACCTGGCTGGCCCAGATCATGCCGCGGGCGCCGCTGGCATAGCGCAGCAGGATATGGGCGTTGTCGTCCAGCCGCCGGCCGGGAACGAAGCTCTGCAGGTCGGCGGCCAGCGATTGGGCCGCCTCGCCGGTGACGAAGCTGGCCAGGTTGTAGGCATGGGTGCCGATGTCGCCGACGCAGCCGGCCGGGCCGCTGCGCGCCGGGTCGACCCGCCATTCCGCCTGCTTGCTGCCGGTGTCCTCGGCCTTGGTCGCCAGCCAGTCCTGGGCATATTCCGCCTCGACCAGCCGGATGCGGCCCAGCGCGCCCTCGGCCACCATCGCCCGGGCCTGCCGGATCATCGGATAGCCGGTGTAGTTGTGGGTCAGGGCGAAGACCTGGCCGCTCTTCTTGACCGCCGCCACCAGATCCTCGGCATCGGCCACGGTCGTGGTCATCGGCTTGTCGCAGATGACGTGGAAGCCGGCCTCCAGGAAGGCCTTGGCCGGGCCGTGATGGACGTGGTTGGGGGTGACGATGGCGACGGCGTCGATCGCCGGGCCGCCGCCGTCGCGCAGCTTCGCCTCGCCCTCCAGCATGGCCTGCCAGCTGGGATAGGCGCGGGACGGGTCCAGCCGCAGATCGGCGGCCGAGGCCAGGGCCTTCTGCGGATCGCTCGACAGCGCGCCGGCGACGAAGTCCCAGCGGTCGTCCATCCGCGCCGCCAGGCGGTGCACCGCGCCGATGAAGGCGTCGCGGCCGCCGCCGATCATGCCCAGGCGCAGGCGCCGGCTCGGCGCCCGTTCCGCGGTTCCGGAAACCATGATTGTCCTCCCTGTCCCTGTCGCTTACCGGTCGATGCCGAGCAGGCGGCGGTTCGCCGCCTCGTCGGTGCCGCCGGAGGCGAAATCGTCGAAGGCGCGCTCGGTGGTGCGGATCAGATGCGAGGCGATGAACGGGGCGCCTTCGGCCGCGCCCTGCTCGGGATGCTTGATGCAGCACTCCCACTCCAGCACCGCCCAGCCGTCGAAGCCGTACTGCGTCAGCTTCGAGAAGATGGCGCCGAAATCGACCTGCCCGTCGCCGAGCGAGCGGAAGCGGCCGGCCCGGTCGGCCCAGGAGGCGAAGCCGGAATAGACGCCCTGGCTGGCGGTCGGGTTGAACTCGGCGTCCTTCACGTGGAAGGCGCGGATCCGCTCGTGATAGCGGTCGATGTAGCCGAGATAGTCGAGCTGCTGCAGCACGAAGTGGCTCGGGTCGTACAGGATGTTGCAGCGCGGGTGGTTGCCGACCCGCTCGAGGAACATCTCGAAGGTGGTGCCGTCGAACAGGTCCTCGCCGGGATGGATCTCGTAGCAGAGGTCGACCCCGGCCTCGTCGAAGGCGTTCAGGATCGGCGTCCAGCGCCGCGCCAGCTCGTCGAAGGCGGTCTCGATCAGCCCGGCCGGGCGCTGCGGCCAGGGATAGACATAGGGCCAGGCCAGGGCGCCGGAGAAGGTGGCGTGGGCCTTGAGGCCGAGGCGCCGCGACGCCTGGGCGGCGTAGCGCAGCTGCTGCACCGCCCATTCCTGCCGCGCCTTCGGGTTGCCGCGTACCTCCGGCGCCGCGAAGCCGTCGAAGGCCTCGTCATAGGCCGGGTGCACGGCCACCAGCTGGCCCTGCAGATGGGTCGACAACTCGGTCAGGGCCAGGCCCTGCTGCTTGAGGGTGCCCAGCACCTCGTCGCAATAGTCCTGGCTCTCGGCCGCGCGCTTCAGGTTGAACAGCCGGGCGTCCCAGGACGGGATCTGCACGCCCTTGTAGCCGAGCCCCGCGGCCCAGCCGGCGATCGCGTCCAGGCTGTTGAAGGGCGGGGCGTCGCCGGCAAACTGGGCGAGGAAGATGGCCGGTCCCTTGATCTCTCGCATGTTTCCTCCTCCGTGGGGCGCGCCGCGGCACCCGCTCCCTGGGCGATGATTTGTTCGATGTGCGAGCCTAACGCCCTGTCCGGGCGATGCGCAATGCAATCGATTACAGAACGGATCATTTGGATGCCCATCGTCCCGTTCCAGGATGGGGTTGTCAATTTATTGTCCGATGAATGGCATCGCTTGATTGAAATATTGGTGCGAAGCGGTGCGAGGCGTAAGATAATTGCCCGGCCGTCGGTAAAGGCGGGTCGTGAATGGAGGCCAAGATGCGTTTGATCGTGCTGGTCGCCGGTCTGGCGGCTGTCCTCGGGCTCACCGCGTGCACGCGGCCTTCGGCGCTCGACACCAATCCGCAATATGTCCGCATGACCCGGGCGGAGTTCGACCGCCAGGTGCTGGGCCGGCCGTTCCTGGTGCAGGGCGTGCTGGGCGGGCCCGACCGCCTGTTCGAATACCGCCGCAACGGCAAGTACACGCTCAGCGGCCTCGACGGCAGCGGCCGGCCGATCCAGCTGCGCGAGGGCAACTGGCGGTTCGAGGACGGCACGGTCTGCACCGGCCGGCTCAGCCGCAGCGAGGCGGGCGACAGCTGCGTCACCATCTTCGCCTCGCCGCTCGCCGCGGCGCCGGACGTGATGAACTGCAACGTCCGCTGGGTCGGGGACCGCGGCAATCTCGAGGGAGATTCGGTGCATCGCTGCCGGGTGACGGCGCGGCGCTGAGCCCGGACGCCGGTCAGTCCTTCGCCGGCAGTGTCTCGGCCCACGCCTCGAGGCGGGCCGCGAGCGCGGCGTCGCCGTCGATGCCGATCAGCTTGGTGCGGTCGGTGGCGCCGCCGACGATGGTCAGCGCCGTCTTGGGCAGGCGCCAGGCCTTGGCCAGCAGCGCGATCAGCGCCTCGTTCGCGGCGCCGCGCTCCGGCACCGCCGTGACCGCGGCCTTGAGCAGCGGCGTGCCGTCGGCACCGGCGGCGCGTCCGGTCACGGCGTTGCGCCCGGCCCGCGGCGTCAGCCGGACCGTGACGCGGATGCCGCGCGGACCGGCGACGAAGAGCGGGCCGGCCACGGTCGTGTCAGTGCAGGCTGTCTCGGATATTCGCCAGCACCATCTGCAGGAAATAGATGATCAGGATCAGCACCACCGGCGAGATGTCGATGCCGCCGAGATTCGGCAGGATCCGCCGAATCGGCCGCAGCGCCGGCTCGGTCAGCCGGTAGAGGGCGTTGCCGATCTGATAGACCACCTGGTTGCGTGTGTTGACGACGTTGAAGGCGACCAGCCAGCTGAGGATGGCGGAGGCGATCACCACCCAGACATACATCTGCAGCACGATCTGGATGATTTGGAAGATTGGGTCGATGACGATCATGCGCCTGTTCCAGAGGTGGTCCGTGCCGGCCCGGTCGCCGAATCCGCCCGTACCGTACCGATGCAGCCCCGAGGGAACAAGCGATGCGACGCGGGGCGGCGAGGGCCCCGGCCGCGGGAAATCATCATTCTTTCACAAAGCGCGAATTCCCCTGTTGACAGGGGGTGGGGCGGCATCCTACATCACGGCCCGCCGCATCGCCCAGGTGGCGGAATTGGTAGACGCGCAGGTTTCAGGTACCTGTGGCCGAAAGGTCGTGGAAGTTCGAGTCTTCTCCTGGGCACCATCACTCTGATGGGCCCGACGATGCGATGCAGTGGTAATGACCCGCTTGTCCAAGCGGGTCTTTCCTTTTGGGGCCGACGCCCAGTCTCGGGGATGGCCCAGGGCCGCGGCCGGTGTGAGCCGCGGCCGGAATGGTGCCGCGGCCGAAGACGGAAGGTGGCGACCGGTGTCCGAACCGATTCTGCATGACGGTGATCTGCCCGACGGCCTCGATCTCGGGGACGTGATCGCGATCGATACCGAGACGATGGGCCTGAACCCGGTGCGCGACCGGCTGTGCCTGGCCCAGCTCAGCGCCGGCGACGGCACCGTCCATCTGGTCCAGTTCCGCAAGGGCGCCTACGACGCGCCGAACCTGAAGGCGCTGCTGGCCGACCCGGCGCGGCTGAAGCTGTTCCACTTCGCCCGCTTCGACATCGCCGCGCTGCAGGCCTATCTCGGAATCGTCACCGCGCCGGTCTACTGCACCAAGATCGCCTCCCGGCTGGTGCGCACCTTCACCGACCGGCACGGGCTGAAGGACCTCTGCCGCGACCTGATCGGCGTCGAGCTGTCGAAGCAGCAGCAGAGCTCCGACTGGGGCAGCGACCAATTGACGCCCGAGCAGCTGCGCTACGCCGCCAGCGACGTCCTGTACCTGCACGCGCTGAAGGCGAAGCTGGACGAGATGCTGCGGCGCGAAGGGCGCGAGGCCCTGGCGCAGGCCTGTTTCGACTTCCTGCCGGCGCGGGCCGCGCTCGACCTCGGCGGCTGGGCGGATCTGGATATCTTCGCCCACTAGCCCGATATGGGGTCACATTCGTGCCGTCTTGTGGCGGTACGGGGATCGGCCGGGCCCGGGCAGAGGCCGCCGGCGCCGATCCGGGATCAGATCGTGGTCCGCGCCCTCCGAACCGGCTATAGCAGCCGCCGCGTGGACCATTTGGGAGAAGGTATGGTGGCAACCGCAGGGATCGAGGCCGGCCGCAAGGCGCTGCTGGTGGAGCGCGACGCGCTCGACCGCCTCGCCGAATCGCTCGATGCCAGCTTCGACCGGGCCATCGACACGGTCCTCGGCGCCGCGGGCCGGGTCGTGGTCAGCGGCATCGGCAAGAGCGGCCTCGTCGCGCGCAAGATCGCGGCGACCCTGGCCTCGACCGGTACCCCGGCGCTGTTCGTCCATCCGGCCGAGGCCAGCCATGGCGATCTCGGCATGATCCACCAGCAGGACGTGGTGCTGGCGCTGTCCAACTCCGGCAACACCGCCGAGCTGGCGGATGTCATCGCCTATACCCGCCGCTTCGCCATCCCGCTGATCGGTATCACCGGCCGCGCGCCGTCGAACCTGGCGGACCAGTGCGACACCGTGCTGCTGCTGCCGGCGGCGGAGGAGGCCTGCCCGACCGGGCTTGCGCCGACCACCTCCACCACCATGATGATGGCGCTGGGCGACGCCCTGGCGGTGGCGCTGATGCACCGTCGCGGCTTCTCCTCCGACGATTTCCGGGTGTTCCACCCGGGCGGTTCGCTCGGCAACAAGCTGATCCGGGTGCAGGACCTGATGCATGCCGAGGCCGAGCTGCCGCTCGTGGGCCCGCAGACCAGGATGGACGAGGCGATCATCGAGATGAGCCGGGTCGGCTTCGGCTGCGTCGGCGTGGTCGACGGCGACCGCCGGCTGGTCGGCGTGATCACCGACGGCGACCTGCGCCGGCACATGAGCGCCGGGCTGCTCGGCCAGGCCGCGGGCCAGGTGATGACCCCCGGCCCGCGCACCATCCGCCCCGGGGCGCTGGCGGCCGAGGCGCTCGGGCTGATGAACCGCTACAAGGTGACCAACCTCTTCGTCACGACGGAGGACCGGCCGGTGGGCATCCTCAGGGTGCATGACTGCCTGCGGGCAGGGCTGAGCTGAGCGTGGTGGCCGCGCCGCAGACGCCAGGCCCCGGCCGGACGCAGCGCAACGCCGGCGCCGCGAGCCGCCGCGCGCGCCTGGCCGCGGCCGGCCATGCCGGCAGCCTCAGCCGGTCCTACAGCCGCATGGTCGGGGTGCTGAAATACGGGCTGCCGATCGTCGGCCTGCTGATCGTCGCGCTGATCGTGCTCTGGCCGGAGCTGCACCCGTCCCAGGTCGACATCTCGAATCCGACCGAGCGCGCCGCCGCCGCGGCCGGCGAGATCCAGAATCCGCGCTACAGCGGCGTCGACGAGGCGGCGCGGCCCTACACCGTCTGGGCGACGCTGGCCAAGCAGGTGCAGGACGAGGTGTTCGACCTGAACCGTCCCAAGGGCGAGCTGAAGCTGCCCAGCGGCCTGCTGATGACCCTCGACGCCCAGGCCGGCAAGCTCAATCGCAGCACCAAGTCGGTGCATCTCACCGGCAATGTCACCCTGCGCCGCAGCGACGGCACCACCCTGGTCACCGACGCCGCGGATATCGACCTGGCCGACAAGGGCGCGCGCAGCACCTCGCCGGTGACGGCGGAGGGGCCCTTCGGTAATCTGTCGGCCGGGGGCTTCAAGGTCGAGCAGCAGGGCGACGTCATCATCTTCACCGGCCCGACCAAGCTGTTTCTCAAGCCCGGCGCCGACAAGGCCTTTCAAGGAACGCCGCAATGATCCGCCCGCTGATTCTCGCTGTTCTGCTCGCCGCCGCGGCCACGCCGGCCCTGGCGCAACAGCAGCTGCAGCTCGGCGGCGGCAAGGGCGAGCCGTCCGAGATCCAGGCCGACGACGCGCTGGAGTGGCACCAGAACGAGAAGACCTACATCGCCCGCGGCAACGCCGTGTACAAGCGCGGCGACCTGACGGTGAAGGCCGACCTGCTGACCGCCTATTACCGCGAGCTGCCGGACAAGAGCACCGAGATCTTCCGGGCCACGGCCGAAGGCAATGTGCTGATCACCCGCGGCGACGACACCACCGTCACCGGCGGCAAGGGGGTCTACGAGCTCGACGCCCAGACCTTCACCCTGACCGGCGGCAATCTGCGGTTCGTCAGCAAGGACGACGTCATCACCGCCACGGACAGCATGGTGTACCGCCAGGCCGAGGACGTGGCGATCGCGCGCGGCAACGCCACGGCGACCCGCGCCAAGGAGCAGAAGAGCCTGCGCGCCGACACGCTGACCGGCCATTTCGCCCCGGACGACAAAGGCCAGAAGGCGCTGTCGACGGTCGATGCCGACGGCAATGTCCGGCTGACCACGGCGACCGACGTGGTCACCGGCCAGACCGGCCATTACGACGTCAAGACCCAGTTCGCGACGATCACGGACAATGTCCACCTGACCCGCGGCGGCAACCAGCTGAACGGCGACTATGCCGAGGTCGACATGGCCAGCGGCGTCAGCAAGCTGCTGACCAAGCCGGGGCAGGGCGGCCGCGCCCGGGCCCTGCTGGTGCCGGACGAGAAGGGCCAGACCCCGGGCCTGCCGGGCACCGCCGGCCAGGCCGCGCCGAAGCCGCCGGCCCAGACGGCGCCGAAGAAATAGGAGGAGGGGATGAACAAGCCGATCAGCCTGCAGCCCTCCGACACCGCGTCCGCCCCGCGCCTCGTCGCCAAGAATGACGGGCTCGTCGCCCGCAATCTCGGCAAGCAGTACAAGAAGCGCCCGGTGCTGCGCGACGTCAGCCTGCAGGTGCAGCGCGGCGAGGCGGTCGGCCTGCTGGGCCCGAACGGCGCCGGCAAGACCACTTGCTTCTACATGATCACCGGCCTGATCCAGCCGGATTACGGCACGATCCTGCTGGACGGGCAGGAGCTGACCGACCTGCCGATGTACCGCCGCGCCCGGCTCGGCATCGGCTACCTGCCGCAGGAGGCGTCGATCTTCCGCGGCCTGACAGTCGAGCAGAACATCCGCGCCGTGCTGGAGATTTCCGAGCCGGACCGGTCCACGCGCGAGGCGGTGCTGGAGGACCTGCTGGCCGAATTCTCGATCAGCCATCTGCGCCGCACCCCGGCCCTGGCGCTGTCGGGCGGCGAGCGGCGCCGCGTCGAGATCGCCCGCGCTTTGGCCAGCCATCCGCATTTCATGCTGCTGGACGAGCCGCTGGCCGGCATCGACCCGATCGCGGTCGGCGATATCCGCGACCTGGTGGCGCATCTGCGCGACCGCGGCATCGGCGTGCTGATCACCGACCACAATGTGCGCGAGACCCTCGATATCGTCGATCGGGCCTATATCCTCCACGACGGCCGTGTTCTGATGGAAGGACTGCCATCCGACATCGTCGGCAATGAGGAGGTGCGGCGCGTGTATCTGGGCGAACGCTTCAGCCTGTAGACCACCGGGCGACCATGGCCATCTCGCAACGCCTCGGGCTCCGGCAGAGCCAGGCGCTGGTCATGACGCCGCAGCTGCAGCAGTCGATCAAGCTGCTGCAGCTCTCCAACATCGAGCTCTCGGCCTTTGTCGAGACCGAGCTCGAGCGCAACCCCCTGCTGGAACGGGAGGAGGGCGAGCGCGGTGACGAGGGCGGCGACGCGACCAGCGACCGGAACGACATCGACCCGCCCGATCCCGCATCGGGACGGACGGTGGCGGCCGACGTCGCGCTGACGGCGGCGGAGCCGCCGGCCATCGTCTCCGCCGATGCGCCGCTCGACACCGACTGGGGCAACCTGTTCACCGGCTCCAGCGCCACCGACCGCAACGACGACTATGGCGGCGAGGCGCAGTTCGCCAGCGCCGGGCGCGGCCGGGCGGATTTCGCCGACGATCTGCCCGGGCTGGAGGAGACGCTGGCCGAACGGCCGAGCCTGCGCGACCACCTGCTGAGCCAGATCGCGATCGAGTTCACCGTCCCGGCCGACCGGCTGATCGCGGCGCGGCTGGTCGACCTGCTGGAGGAGACGGGCTATCTCGGCGCCACGGTCGAGGAGGTGGCGGCCGGCATGGGCTGCCCGCCCGAGCGGGTCGAGGCGGTGCTGCGCCGCTGCCAGCGGCTGGACCCGCCCGGCATCTTCGCCCGCAGCCTGGCCGAATGCCTGGCCATCCAGCTGGCCGAGCGCAACCGCCTGGACCCGGCGATGCGCACCCTTCTGGACCATCTCGACCTGCTGGCCCGGCGCGACCTGGCCGCGGTGATGCGGCTGTGCGGCGTCGACGCCGAGGACCTGGCCGAGATGATCGCCGAGATCCGCGCCCTCGACCCCAAGCCGGGCGCCGCCTTCGACCATGAGATCGCGCAGACCCTGATCCCGGACATCCTGATGCGGGCGCAGCCGGAGGTCGGCTGGGTGGTCGAGCTGAACGCCGACACTTTGCCGCGGGTGCTGGTCAACCGCCGCTACCATGCCGAGATCAGCCGCGGCGCCCGCAGCAAGGTCGACCGCGACTATGTCGGCACCTGCCTGGCCGACGCCAACTGGCTGGTCCGCGCCCTGGACCAGCGCGCCAACACCATCCTCAAGGTATCGTCGGAGATCGTGCGGCGGCAGGACGCCTTTTTCGTCCGCGGCGTGCAGTATCTGAGACCGCTGACGCTGAAGGATGTGGCCGAGGCGGTCGACATGCATGAGAGCACGATCAGCCGGGTCACCACCAACAAGGTGATCGCCACCCCGCGCGGGGTGTTCGAGCTGAAGTATTTCTTCACCCAGGCGATCCAGGGGGCGGGCGGGGCCGACGCGCATTCGGCCGAGGCGGTGCGGCACCGCATCCGCAGCATGATCGACGCCGAGCCGGCGGATGCCATCCTGTCCGACGACCGGATCGTCGAAATCCTGCGCGGGGAGGGGATCGACATTGCACGGCGGACCGTCGCCAAGTACCGTGAGGGAATGCGGATACCATCCTCCGTCCAGCGACGACGAGAGAAGGGTCTGAGCCGATGAGCGCTCCCCCAGCTTCCTCCGCAGCCCGGGATCCGGGCCCCTTCGTTGACAGGAAGGCGCCCCGTCCCTATGGTCGCCGCCCGAAGGCGGCCCCCAAAGGCCGCCCCGTTCTTTTTGGGCGCCCGTTCTCCATCGTGCAGCAGTGAAGCGACAGCCATGCAACTGACCGTTCGAGGCAAGCAGATCGACGTCGGTGACGCATTGCGCACCCATGTCAGCGACGCCCTCAACAGCACGACCGCGAAGTACTTCAACAACGCGATCGAGGCGAATGTCGTCTTTTCCCGCAACGCCCATCTGATCCGGAGCGACCTGTCGGTCCATGTCGGCCGCAACATCCTCCTGCAGAGCAATGCGGAGGCCGAGAGCCCGTACCACGCCTTCGATGCTGCGGCCGACAAGCTGGCCAAGCGGCTGCGCCGCTACAAGCGCCGGCTGCGCGACCACCACCACAATGGCGAGGCCCAGCCGGCCCTGCCGGCGCAGGCCTATATCCTCGAGGCCGAATCCGAGGATCTGCTGGACGGCGAGGAGCCGAACCAGCCCATCGTCATCGCCGACGTCTCGACCTCGATCGAGAGCCTGACGGTGCTGCAGGCGGTGATGCGCCTCGACCTGGGCGACCTGCCGGCGCTGATGTTCCGCAACCAGGCCCATGGCCGGCTCAACATGGTGTTCCGCCGCCCCGACGGGAACATCGGCTGGGTCGATCCGAAAGGGACCGAGGATGCCGCCGCCTGAGGGCGGCGCATCCGATCCGTCATGATTGATTTCCTCCGCCCCGAGGCGATTCTCGCCAATCTGAAGGCTGCCAGCAAGAAGCAGGCCCTGCAGGAGCTGGCCCGCCGTGCCGCCGAACTGACCGGCCAGCACGAGCGCTTCATCTTCGACGTGCTGTTGGAGCGCGAGCGGCTGGGGTCGACCGGCGTCGGCCGCGGCATCGCCATCCCGCACGGCAAGCTGCCGCATCTGCAGGGCGTGTTCGGCGCCTTCGCCCGGCTGGAGCGGCCGATCGACTTCGATGCGGTCGACGAGCAGCCGGTCGACCTGGTGTTCCTGCTGCTGGCGCCGGAAGGGGCGGGGGCGGACCATCTCAAGGCGCTGGCCCGGATCAGCCGCATGCTGCGGGACGAGAGCCTGTGCGAGAAGCTGCGCGGCTGCCAGACCGCCGACGCCATCTTCGCCCTGCTGTCGCAGAGCGAGTCCGTGAACGCCGCTTGACCGCCGGCCCTCCGCTCCGCTAGCCGGGACGGATCGGCTTTTCTTTGCGGTTCTGCCATGGTTCTGCTCGGCCTCGACGCCGGCACCTCGGTCATCAAGGCCGCGCTGTTCGGGCGCGACGGCCGGCAGCGCGCCGCCGCTTCCCGCCGCACCACCGTCTCGCATCCCCATCCCGCCTGGTCGGAAAGCGACCCGGAGACCGCCTGGGCCGCCACCGTCGCGGTGATCCGCGAGGTTCTGGCCGCGGCCGGTATCGACGGATCCGCCGTCGCCGCCATCGGCGTCACCGGCGCCATGGTCGGGGCCTGGGTGATCGATGCCGACGGCCGGCCGCTGCGCCCCGGCATCCTGTGGGACGACGGCCGCAGCCAGCCCTGGATCGAGGCGCGGCTGGCCGCGGACCCGGCCTTCCTGTCCCGCATCTTCGCCTCCTCCGGCTCGGTCATGCAGCAGGGCTGCACCCTGCCGGTGCTGCGCTGGCTGCTGGACCATGAGCCCGGGGTGATGGCCCGGGCCGATTGCGTCTTCGGCTGCAAGGACTATCTGCGCTTCCGCCTGACCGGCCGGCGCGCCGCCGACCCGACCGAGACCGCGGTGGCGCCGGGCGACGCCCGGGCCCAGGGCCGCAGCGAGGCGATGCTGGAGCTGTTCCGCCTCGGCCCGCACCGCCACCTGCTGCCGCCGGTGCTGCCATCGGAGGCGATCGCCGGGGCGGTGACGGAGGCCGCGGCGGCGGAGACCGGCCTCAGGCCCGGCACCCCGGTCGCCATCGGCGCCGGCGATGTCGCCGCCAGCGTCATCGGTTCGGGCGGGCTGGCCGCCGGGTCGGCCTGCACCGTGCTCGGCACCACCTGCCTGAACGGCGTGGTGCTCGACGCGCCGTCCTTCGCGCCGCCGGATCTCGGCCTGCTGTTCAGCCTGCCGGGCGGGCTGTGGATGCGCTCCATGGTCAATGTCGCCGGCACCAGCAACCTCGACTGGGTCCTCCGCAGCCTGTGCCCGGACCTGGCACGCGACCCCGACCCCTATGCGGCGCTGGAGGCGTTGGCCGCGGCCGCCCCGCCGGGCGCCGGCGGCGCCGTCTACCTCCCGTATCTCAGCGAGGTCGGGATCATCGCCCCGGCGGTCTCGGCCACGGCCCGGGCTCAGTTCGCCGACCTGGCTCCCGGCCATGGCCGGCCCGAGCTGGTGCGTGCCGTCTATGAGGGGCTGGCCTATGCCATCCGCGACTGCTTCGTGGCGATGGCGGAGCGGCCGGCCAGCGTCCTGCTCTCCGGCGGCGGCGGCCGCAGCCGCTTCTGGTCGCAGATGATCGCCGATGTGCTTGGCCTGCCGGTCGAGATCCCCGACGGCGGCGAATACGGGGCCTGCGGCGCGGCGCTGTTGGCCGGGACCGGCATCGGATGGTATCCCTCGATCGGCGACGCGTCGCGCCGGGTCCGCAGGGTCCGGCGCATGCATCGCCCCGATCCGGCGCTGCGGGAGGTCTATGAGGCCGCCTGGCGGCGCTTCGGCAGGCATCGCGACGCGCTGCTGCGCATGCCGGCCGCTTTGTCCGACCTTTCTTGACGGGGTCCGGATCGGCCTGCATCATGCCGATTGTGGTCTAGACCACCAGGGCCCGCCATGACCGACCTACAGCCGACCGCGACGGACAAGCCGATCTACCAGCAGATCGCGGAGGATCTGGCCGACCGTATCCGCACCGGCGCCTTCGCCGTCGGCGACCGGCTGCCGTCGGAGCGCGACCTGGCCGACCAGCTGGGCATCAGCCGCATGACCGTGCGCCAGGCCTTCAAGAGCCTGACCGATGACGGGCTGATCGAAAGCCGGATCGGCCGCGGCTGCTTCGTCGCCCGGCCGAAGGTCGACCAGCGGCTGCAGCGGCTGAGTGGCTTCAGCGAGGATATGGCCCGGCTGGGCCGCCGCGCCGCCGCCGTCATCCTGCGCCAGGCGGTGCTGCCGGCGACCGGCGAGGCGCGCGAGGCGCTGGGCGTGGCCGAGGGCGCGCCGCTGGTGCTGCTCGAGCGCGTCCGCCTGGCCGACGCCGTGCCGATGGCCTTCGAGGTCACCTGGTTGCCCGAGGCGCTGGTGCCCGGCATTCTCGACCGCAACGACTTCCGCACCGCCTCGCTGTACGAGGTGATGCGCCGCGACTACGGGCTGGTGCCCTGGCAGGCCGAGCAGACGGTCGAGGCCGACCTGCCCGACGCCGTGACCGCCGGGGCGCTGGACATCCCGCGCAGCGCGCCGGTGCTGGTCTTCACCCGGCGCACCGCCGACGCCGACGGCCATGTGATCGAATTCGTCCGCTCCGCCTATCGCGGCGACCGCTACAAGATGCGGGCGCGGCTGTCCCCTCCAGATTCGACGGATCCATGACCTCGACCGACCTCTCCGGCGCCGCCGCCTATCTCGCCGGCATCGCCGACCGCATCGCCGCGCTGACCGCCACCCAGGGCGAGGCGATCGGCGCCGCGGCGGCCGCCTGTGTCGAGACAATCCGCCGCGACGGGCTGATCTACATCTTCGGCACCGGCCATTCCCATCTGATGGCGGAGGAGGGGCATTTCCGCGCCGGCGGCCTGGCCTGCGTGGTGCCGATCCTGGCCTCCTCGGTGATGCTGCATGAGGGCGCGGTCGTGTCCGGCGCGTTGGAGCGGATGGCCGGCCTGGCCGCGCCGCTGCTGGGCCGCTACCCGATCGGGCCGGCCGACACGCTGTTCATCTTCTCCAACAGCGGCGTCAACGCCGTGCCGGTCGAGGCCGCGCGCCACGGCCGGGAGAAGGGGGCCACGGTGGTGGCCGTGACCTCGATCGCCTATTCCCAGGCCGCGGCGGCCGGCCGGCCGACCCTGGCCGGGACCGCCGACATCGCCATCGACAACCAGGGCCCGCCCGGCGATGCCCTGGTCACCGCCGCCGAGGGGCTGACCGTCGGCCCGATCTCGACCGTGCTGGGCGCCGCGATCTGGAACGCGGTGCTGACCGAGACGGTGGCCCGGCTGGCGGCAGCGGGCGAGGTGGCGCCGGCCTATATCAGCTCGAACATGCCGGGGTCGAAGGAGCGCAACACCGCCCTGGTGGAGCGCTACCGCACGCGCAATCCGCATCTGTAGACGCAAATCGAGGCTCCGGCGGACGCCCGGTCAACGCGGCGCCGCAACGGGACCGCCGATCAAACAGGGGAGACGGCAATGGCGACGAGATGGTCGATCGTGACGGGCGTGGCCACGGCGGCGCTGCTCTGGGGCGCCGCGGCGGCCCAGGCGGAGCCGGTGCAGCTGACGCTGTGGCATATGGAGCAGCCGCCGCAGCGCGTGGCGCGGGTGCAGGAGTTGATCGACGCCTTCAACAAGAGCCACCCCGACATCGCGGTGAAGCAGGAGCCGCAGAGCTGGGGCGAGATCTATGCCAAGGCGCCGGCCGCGATCGCCGCCGGCAACGCGCCGGACATGCTGTTCGCGATCCCCGACTTCGCCCCGGTGCTGAAAGGCCTCGGCGCGCTGCAGCCGGTCGACGGCTTCGTCAAGCAGCTCGACGCCGAGCATCACTTCGTGCCCAGCGCGCTGGCGCCCTACAGCTATGACGGCGGCGTCTGGGCGGTGCCGCTGTACAACATGGCGATGTCGCTGTGGTACCGGAAGAGCGTGTTCGAGCAGGCCGGGCTGAAGCCGCCGAAGACCTGGAGCGAATGGAAGACGGCGGCGGAGAAGCTGACCGCCGACGGCCGCTACGGCATCGGCCTGCCGGCCAACAAGCAGCTCTACACCGACCAGACCGTCTACGACCTGATGGTCAATGCCGGCGCGGCCGACATCTACAACCCGGACGGCACGCTGCGCTTCGACAACCCGCAGACGGTCAAGGCCTACGATTTCTACAAGGACCTGTACCAGTTCTCCGCCGCCGACGCGCCCGGCTGGACCTGGGGCGAGGCCGAGGCCTGCTTCGCCAGCGGCGGCTGCGGCATGATCCTGCAGTTCACCGTGATCAGCACCTATGACAGCCAGGCCGAGGGCGACGCCCAGGATCTCGGCGTGGCGCCGGTGCCGCATGCCGACGACCGCAAGGAGTCGGGCACCATCGCCTATTCCAACGCGGTGATGATCCTGGCCAAGGACGAGGCCAAGCGGAAGGCGGCCGAGACCTTCATCGCCTGGCTGCTGGAGCCGGAGACCTATGGCCGGTTCCTCAACATGGAGCCGGGGCTGTTCCTGCCGGTCACCGCCGACGGCGCCAAGGCCAAGAGCCTGTGGAGCGACCCGCTGGTGGTGAAGTACAAGCCGCAGATCGAGGCGATGATCGCCAACAGCCGCAACGGCGCCCTGTTCGGCTTCACCGGCGGCCACACCTTCCCCAGCATCGCCGCGATCTCGGCCCAGAACATCCTGGCCGAGACGCTGCAGAAGGTGGTGGTCGACGAGATGCCCGCCGCGGATGCGGTGAAGGCCGGCCAGGCCCGGATGCAGGAGGCGGTGAAGTAGGGGGCTGGTGAGTGCTGCTGGTCCTGCTCCACCCCCTCACCCTCCCGGCCTTCGGCCGGGCCCCTCCCTCTCCCCGAGGAGAGGGGAACGGTGCGGCGGCCCTATACCTCTCCTTGGGGAGAGGTCGGAACCGCGTTAGCGGTTCCGGGTGAGGGGGCGGCACTGGCCCATGAGATCCGCGCGAACCCGCGCCCGGTCGGAGGCGATTGCCGGAATGCTGATGGTGGCGCCGGTGCTGCTCTGGCTGGCGGCCACCATCCTCTATCCGCTCGGCGCCGCGGTTGCCATCAGCCTGCGCGACATCCGCGTCATCGGCTCCGATGGCGGCTTCGTCGGGTTCGGCAACTATATCGACGTACTGGAGATGGCCCGGCTGTGGGCCGCGCTGGGCCGCAGCCTGGTCTGGGTCGCCGGCAACGCCGTGCTGCAGACGCTGCTGGCGCTCGGCACCACGCTGCTGCTGAACCAGCGCTTCCGCGGCGTGCGGCTGGTGCGGGTCTGGGTGATCCTGTCCTGGATTGTGCCGACCATCGTCGTCGTCATCATCTGGCGCTGGCTGCTCGGCACCTCCGGTGGGGTGGTGAACTACCTCCTCGTCACCCTCGGCCTCGTCGACCGGCCGGTCGGCTTCTTCGCCGGGCCGGGCAGCGCCATGGCCTCGCTGGTGGTGATCAACTCCTGGCGCTGGTTCCCCTTCGTCGCGGTGATGCTGCTGGCCGGGCTGCAGCGCATCCCGGCCGATCTCTACGAGGCCGCGGCGATCGACGGTGCCGGTCCCTGGCAGCGCTTCCGCCGCATCACCTGGCCGCTGCTGCAGCCGACCATGCTGGTGCTGGGTGTGGTCGGCACGCTGCTGTCCTTCAACGTCTTCGACATCATCTGGCTGACCACGGCGGGTGGGCCGTCCGGCTCCACCCAGACCCTGCCGGTGCTGATCTACGAGACCGCGTTCAAATCGTACCGCCTGGGCCAGGCGGCGGCGATGTCGGTGCTGGTCAGCCTGCTGCTGATGGCGCTGGCCGTCCTTCTCACGCGGGCGCTGGCGCCCAAGGGGGAAGGGTGAGGCGCGGCCCCGGCCCCGGCCAGACCATCGCGATCGGCGGCGGGCTGCTCGGCCTCGCCGTGCTGGTGCTGCTGCCCTTCTGGTTCGTCGCCACCGGCGCGATCAAGGCGCCGCAGGAGATCATCGCCCGGGTGCCGACGTTGGTGCCGCAGAGCTTCACGCTGCGGCATTTCGACAAGCTGCTCGGCGCCTCGGACTATCCGCGCTATCTCGGCAACAGCCTGTTGGTCGGGCTGGGGTCGACCGTCATCACCGTGCTGCTGTCGGTGCTGGCCGCCTATGGCTTCTATCGGCTGCGCTTCCCGGGGCGGGACCTGCTGTTCCGGGCGGTGCTGGTGGCCTATGCCTTCCCCGGCATCCTGATCCTGATCCCGCTCTACGGGATGATGTCGCAGGCCGGGCTGATCGACACGCCGGCGGCGCTGGTGATCGTCAACGTCACCTTCGCCTCGCCCTTCGCCATCTGGATGATGCGCAGCTTCTTCGCCTCGATCCCGGCGGAGCTGGAGGAGGCGGCGCTGATCGACGGCGCCTCGCGCCTGGCGATCCTGCTCAGGATCATGGTGCCGCTGGCGGCGCCCGGCATCGCCAGCGTCGCCATCTTCTCCTTTATCGCCAGCTGGACCGAGTACCTGTTCGCCTCGGTGCTGATCCTGTCCGACGCCAACCGGACGCTTCCGGTCGGCTTCGCCGGCATCATCGGCCAGTACCAGATCGACTGGGGCCTGCTGCTGGCCGGGGCGACGCTGGCGACCGTCCCCGTGGTCGTGCTGTTCGGCATCGTCGGCCGCTGGTTCATCGCCGGGCTGACGGCCGGGGCCGTGAAATAGAAAAAGCCCCGCCGGGCGGCGGGGCTTTCGCATCAGCTCATCAGGACGAGGCGCGGGCGCTCAGTGGGCGCTGACCGGCTCCATGTCGTTCTGGCGGACCACGGCGAAGGCGAGCTCGCGGTCCTTGACCACGGCCAGCGGGGTGCCGTCCGCGCCGTGCACGGCGAAAGCGGCCTCGCCCTCGACGATCGTCGGCTTGACGAAGGCGATCTGGTTCAGGCCGATCGCCGCGAAATCGGTCGGCGACATCTGGGTGAAGGTCGGGATGGCGTTGGTATTCATGATGGTCACCAGGTGTTTCGGTTCACCCTTCGACGTCGGTCGAGACGTCGATCGCGGTCTTGCCGTTGGGTTTGCCCGCGGAACGATTGATGGCGATGGTCCGGACCTTGCTCTCCGGCACCGGCCGGCGGAGATCGATGTTGAGGAGCCCGTTGTCGAGCGAGGCCCCCGTCACCTCGATGCCCTCGGCCAGCACGAAGGCGCGCTGGAACTGGCGGGCGGCGATGCCGCGATGCAGGAACACGCGCTCCTTGTCGTCGGTCTGCTTGCCGCGGACGACCAGCTGGTTGTCCTCGATCTGCACCGTCAGGTCGGCATCCGTGAAGCCGGCGACCGCCAGGGTGATGCGCAGCTGGTCCTCGCCGAGCTGCTCGATGTTGTAGGGCGGATACCCGTCGCTCGGCGTCCGGCCGATGCGGTCCAGTGTCCGCTCGAACTGCTCGAAGCCGAGCAGGAGCGGGCTGTTGAACAGCGACACCCGCGTCATGGTCACTCCTCCTGAGAGCGAGCTGCCGGAACCCCCGGCTCGGGCGGCCCGGTTCCCCGGCGCCTGCGGAGCGGGGCCCACGCGGCATCCCCACTCTCGTTAAAGAGGAAATGGGGGGTGACCGGTCGGTTTCAAGGTCGGGCAGGGCGTGGCGTTGGGGATGGGGCGCATGCTATCACTCGGCGCATGAGACAGAAGCTGGAAGGCGCGCCGGCGGCGCCGAAGGGCAAGCCGGCATCCAAGGCGGCGACCGGTCCGGCCCGCCGCGGCCGGCCCCCGCGGGCCGGCCTGTCGCACTGGCAGCAGCGGGTGCTGGACCTGGTGCGGGCCAGCGCCGAGCCGGCCAGCGCCTACGACATCCTGCGCGAGATGAAGGGCGACGGCATCACCGCGCCCCCGGTGGTGTACCGGGCGCTGAAGGGGCTGCTCGATCGCGGGCTGGTGCACCGGATCGAATCGCTCAACGCCTATGTGGCCTGCGGCGGGCCGGACCACCACCACACCCATCCGGCGCAATTCGCCATCTGCCGCGACTGCGGCCGGGTGGAGGAGATCACCGATCCCGCGGTGGACGGGCTGATCGAGGCCTGGACCGGGCGCATCGGCTTCGTCGCCGACAGCCGCACCATCGAGATCCTGGGCCGCTGCCGCGACTGCGCGGCCAACGCGGTGGCCGCCGGGTAGGGTCCTGTCGGACGAAAGTGGTCGTGAGCGTAGAGGCGGGTGGCCTCTGCCGTTTGCGCGAGCTTCTCAGAACTCCAGCACCGTCATTGCGAGCGCAGCGAAGCAATCCAGGGGCCGGTGCGCACCGGCCCCTGGATTGCTTCGTCGGCTTCGCCTCCTCGCAATGACGGTGAGGAATGGAGGCGTGCAAAGGTCCAGCAAGCGGCAAGGGCAATGCGATAGCGCCCGAAGCCGACTTATCCCGCAGGGCTGCAGCTCTTCGCCGCCTCGGCCTTGGCCAGCTGGTGGGTGTGGGTCAGCAGCCCGGCGTCACCGGGTTCGCCCTGGTCCGGCACCACGGTCTTCGCCGCTTTGCCGTAGCGGGCGATCACCGCCTCGACCGATTGCGGCCAGCGGCAGATGTCGGAGTCGGGGGTGCTGACCAGATTGGCCTGCTCTGCCCCCCGGACCATGCAGCCGCCGAACAGCAGGGCGCTGTCCGGCAGGAAGGCCACCGTGTTGTCGCGGGTGTCCGCCGGGCCGGGATAGAACAGCTCGACCGCGCGGCCGCCGCCGGTGACCGTGGTCGACTCGCCGCTCCAGCTGCGCTGGATCGTGGCGGTGCCGGCCGCCTCCTTCACCGTCTCGTCGCGGCCCAGCGACCAGCCGCCGCGGGCATGCACTGCCGCCAGCCCGGCCAGCCGGTCGTCATGCGCATGCGTCACCACCAGGTTGACCGGCCGGTTCGGCGCGGCCTGCGCCACCCGTTCCAGCAGCGCCACGGTCTGCGCCGGCGTCCAGGCGCCGTCGATCAGCAGCGCCTCCTCGGGCCCGATCAGCGCCAGGCCGTTGGACGGAATCCAGCCCTGGTCGCCCTTCCGCCAGCTGGTGTGCAGCCAGATGCCGTCGGTCAGTTCGCGGAAGCCCAGCGGCGGCGGCGTCTCCGCGTCCTGGGCCAGCGCCGGCCGAATCAGCGCCAGGGACAGGCCGGCGGCGCAGCCATGCAGGAAGGCGCGGCGGGACGGGGCGGGAACGGGCATGTCGGTCCTCGGGTGACGGGACGGCCGGTCGGCCGCCCGGCATCGTCCCTCGCGGAGAATCTGGGCGATTCTGGGGCGCGATGCCAGATGGGCGGCCGGATGCAGCTTCGTCCATAGCATCCCGGCGGCCATCCGGCGACAGGCTTGCATCTTTCCAATATGTTATATAATAACAATTAAATTCCTGAAGCCCGAGGCCTTCCCATGTCCCGCATCCCCGTCACCCTGCTGACCGGCACTCTCGGCGCCGGCAAGACGACGCTGCTGAACCGCATCCTGTCGGAGGCGCATGGCCGGCGCTATGCCGTGATCGTCAACGAGTTCGGCGAGATCGGCATCGACGGCGACCTGGTGGTCGGCGTCGACGAGGAGGTGTTCGCGCTGAACAATGGCTGCCTGTGCTGCTCGGTGCGCGGCGACCTGATCCGGATCATCGGCGGGCTGATGAAGCGGGCCGGCGGCTTCGACCGCATCCTGGTCGAGACCACGGGTCTGGCCGACCCGGCGCCGGTGGCGCAGACCTTCCTGGTCGATGACGAGGTGCGCGAGCGCACCGCGCTGGATTCGATCGTCACCGTGGTCGACGCCCGCAACATCGAGGCGCGGCTGGCCGACAGCGACGAGGCGGAGGAGCAGGTGGCCTTCGCCGACACCCTCCTGGTGAACAAGACCGACCTGGCGGACGAGGCCGGGCTGGCGACGGTGGAGGCGCGGCTGCGCGCCATCAACCCGGTGGCGCGGCTGATCCGCACCCGGCGCTGCGACGCCGATCTCGGCACCGTGCTGGACGGCGCCTTCGACCTCGACCGGCTGCTGGCGCTCGAGCCCGACCTGCTCGACAGCCACGGCCGCCATCACCACGAGCATGACGAGGGCGTCGGCAGCGTCTCGTTCCGGATCGACCGGCCGCTGGACGGCCGCCGCTTCGTCGACTGGATCGGCATGCTGCTGGCGATCCGCGGCGCCGACATCCTGCGCAGCAAGGGCATCCTCGCCTTCGCCGGCGAGGACCGGCCCTTCGTGTTCCAGGGCGTGCACATGCTGCAGGAGGGCGATTTCGCCCCGGCCTGGCGGCCCGGCCAGAAGCGCGAGAGCCGGCTGGTGCTGATCGGCCGCAACCTCGATGCCGCGGTGCTGCGCGCCGGCTTCGAGGGCTGCGCCGCCGCATGAGCCTGCTGCTGCCGCCGAAGGCCCTGGCGGAGGAGAAGGGCATAGTCTGGGCCTGGCCGGCGCCGGTGGTCGCGGCCGCCTTCGACGCCGCCGGCTACCTGGCCTTCGGCCTCGGCGACGGCACCATCCGCCTGGCGCTGCCGGGCGGGGCCGAGGCTGTCACCGTGCCGGCGCATCGCGGCGCCGTGCTGGCGCTGGCGCCGGATGCCGCGGGCGGGTTCCTCAGCGGCGGCGATGACGGCCGGCTGCTGCGCGTCGCGCCGGACGGGACACTGGTGGAGATCACCGCGGAGTCCGGCCGCTGGATCAGCGCCGTCGACGCCGCGCCCGCCACCGGCCGGTGCCTGGCCGTCGCCGGCAGCGAGGTGCTGGTGTTCGACGGGGATGGAACGCCCGTCACCCAGCTGCGGGGGCCGGCCGGGCTGGATGGCGCCGCCTTCGACCCGCGCGGCCGGCGCATCGCCGCGGCGCATTACGGGGGCGTCACCGTCTGGTCGCCGCGTAAGCGCACATGGGCAGCCAGGCTCTACGCCTGGCAGGGGGGGCATCTCGCGGTCGTGTGGCATCCGCGCTCGCGCTTCGTGGTCTCGGCGATGCAGGAGAGGGCGCTGCATGCCTGGCGCCTGTCGGACGGCGTGCACATGCAGATGCCGGGCTATCCGACCAAGCCGCGGTCGCTGGCCTGGGCCAATGGCGGCAAGGCGCTGCTGACCTCCGGCTCCGAGGGCGTGGTGTCCTGGCGCTTCACCGGCCACGGCGGCCCGATGGGCGGCACCGCCAGCGAAAGCGGCTGGACCCGCGGCGTGCCGATCACCCGGGTGGCGGCGCATCCGCTGCTGCCGGTCGCGGCGGCGGGCGCCAAGGACGGGTTCGTGGCGCTGATGCCGCTGGACGGCAGCGGCTATGTCCCGGTGCTGCGGCCGAACGGCGCGGCGGTGGAGGCGCTGGCCTTCTCCCCCGACGGCTGCTGGCTGGCGGCGGGCGATGCCGGCGGCCGGGCGACGCTGGTCGACCTGCGGCCGTGAGGCCCGGCTCAATCGATCCGTCCGATGTTGCCACGCGACGGGCCCGGCACTGGCCCGAGGCGCGGCGGGTGCTGGGCCATCCCGATTTCCACCACGGCTTCCGCGAGGCGCAGTCCGGCCAGCCCTTCGACCATCGATATGTCGATGCGCTGCCCAGGATCGGCCAGCTGCGCTACGAGAACGGGCGCCAGATCGCTGCCGAATGCGCCGCCCTGGGATTGTCGGTCGACTGGCCGTCGCCGCATCGCATCCCGCCGGCTCTGAAGCGGGTGGTGCTGGATCGCCTGAGGGCGTCGGAGGCCGCATAGTCACCAGGCGGGGCGCGATCAGGCGGAACCGGCACAACCGGGATGTGTTCCTGCGATGCGAGCCCTTTTCGTGCCCTGGCCGTTGCGAGGAGCCCATGCCGAGCCTGTCCGCCGAGACACCGCGCCTGACGCTGCAGCAGATCGATGCCTACGCGCTGATCCCGCGGCCCAAGCGCATGGGGCGCGGCCCGTCCTTCGACTATGGCACCGGGCCGGACCAGAACCGCTATTTCAGCCGCGCCCAGACGATGGGAAACGTCGCCGGCCTGATGCTGCAGGGGATGGAGACCCTCAATGAGAAGGGGCTGAGCCACGCCCTGAAGGTCTGGCTGCGGAACAATGAGCCGGCGATCATCGCCAATCTGCAGGCGCAGGGGGCGAAGGCCTTCATCGTCTGCATGACGTACTGGACCTGGATCGAGGGCGGCACCGCAACCCGGGCCTATGAATACAACGGCGCCTATATCCTCGGCTATGCCGCCTCCGCCAGCCCGGACGACATCGGCAAGGTCCTGACACCCGAGATGGTCTATGGTCCCAAGGCCAGCCCGATCCGCAGCGGGGCGACCTTCGCCGACACCTATCTGATCGGGCAGGCGGCGGCGCTCTAGGCCCGGAGAGGGCGCGGCGCTGGAGGCTTGTGGTGATGAAGATCGATGGCCGGTGCCATTGCGGCCATGTCGCCTATGAGGCGGAGATCGACCCGGAGCGGGTGGGGATCTGCCACTGCACCGATTGCCAGGCGCTGACCGGCTCGCCCTTCCGGGTCACGGTGACCGCGGCGTGCGACCGCATCCGGCTGACCGCGCATGAGCCGAAGGTCTATGTGAAGGTCGGCGACAGCGGCCGCCGGCGGCTGCAGTATTTCTGCCCGGAATGCGGCTCGCCGCTGTTCGTCACCGGCGAGGGGGCCGATGCCGAAATCTGGGGCATCCGCTGGGGCAGCATCCGCCAGCGCGACCGGCTGGCGCCGAAACGCCAGGCGTGGTGCCGCTCGGCCGTGCCCTGGATCCATCACCTCGAGGACCTGCCGGGCAAGCCGGGCGATTGATCCCGAAACCCACGGCGCGAAATATTGAACCGTCATGGCGAGCCCCGGAGGGGCGTGGCCATCCAAGGGCCGCTCGCACCGGCCTCTGGATGGCCACGGCGCTGCGCGCCTCGCCATGACGAGGAAGGGATCGATCTATTGTGCCTTGGTCGATATCCGCCCGGCCGCCGCTTTCCGATAGCGCAAAGATGTTATACATTAACGTCAATGGTGCCGCGCCCGCCGGGCGCTATGGTGCCTGACCTTCTCACGCCATCGGCTGATCCATGACCGTGTCGCATCACCACCACGCCGCCCGCCGGGCCGGGGAGATCGGGCCGTCGGCCCTGGCCGCCCCGGTCGGGGCTCGGCTGCTCGTCGCCCTCCTGCTGATCGCGGTGCTGTGGGTCGCCGTGGCCTGGGCCATGGGCTGGTTCGGGGGCGCGGCATGAGCAGTGCGATGGGCCGTATCCGCCTTGCCAACCTGACCGCGGGCTATGAGCGGCACCCGGCCGTGCATCATGTCGACGGCAGCTTCGAGCCGGGGACGCTGACCGCCATCGTCGGCCCGAACGGCGCCGGCAAGTCGACCCTGCTGAAGACCATCGCCGGCCTGCTGGCGCCGCTGTCCGGCCATGTCGACCTCAGCGGCCTGCGCCGGCGCGACATCGCCTATCTGCCGCAGCAGGCGGAGATCGACCGCAGCTTCCCGATCTCGGTCGCCGACACCGTGCTGCTGGGCGGCTGGGCCCGCACCGGGATCTTCGGCGGCGCCTCGAAGGAGCTGCGCCGCCGCGCCGCCGAGGCGCTGGAGGCGGTCGGCCTCGGCGGCTTCGAGGCGCGGCCGATCGGCAGCCTCTCCGCCGGGCAGTTCCAGCGCGTGCTGTTCGCCCGGCTGCTGCTGCAGGACGGGCGGGTGATCATGCTGGACGAGCCGTTCACCGCGCTGGACGCCAAGACCACGCGCGACCTGGTCGACGTGGTCCGCCGCTGGCACGGCGAGGGCCGCACGGTGATCACCGTGCTGCACGACCTGGACCAGGTGCGCGAGGTCTGCCCGGACACGCTGCTGCTGGCGCGCGACCCGATCGGCTGGGGCCCGACCGGCGACGTGCTGTGCGCCGAGAACCTGCTGCGCGCCCGCGCCATGGCCGAGGCCTGGGCCGATCGCGGCGAGGCCTGCGTGCGGAGCGCGGCGTGACGGCGGTGTGGGACTTCCTGGTCACGCCCTTCCTCGACTACGCCTTCATGCAGCGGGCGCTGGTGGCCTGCCTGGCGCTGTCGCTGGGCTGCGGCCCGGTCGGCGTGCTGCTGGTGCTGCGGCGGATGAGCCTGGTCGGCGATGCCATGTCGCATGCGGTGCTGCCGGGCGCCGCGGTCGGCTTCCTGGTCTCCGGCCTGTCGCTGTGGTCGATGGGGCTGGGCGGGCTGATCGCCGGCCTGGCCGTCGCCCTGCTGGCCGGCGCCGTCACCCGGGTCACGGCGCTGCGCGAGGACGCGTCCTTCGCCGCCTTCTACCTGATCGCCCTGGCCGCCGGCGTGCTGATCGTCTCGACCCGCGGCAGCAATGTCGACCTGATGCATGTGCTGTTCGGCACCATCCTGGCGGTCGACGACGCGGCGCTGCTGCTGATGGCCGGCATCGCCACGGTGACGCTGATCGCCCTGGCGCTCTTGTACCGGCCGCTGGTGGTGGAATGCTTCGACCCCGGCTATCTCCGCATGGTCGGCGGCGTCGGGGCGATGGTGCACTTCGCCTTCCTGATGCTGGTGGTCTTGAACCTGGTCGGCGGCTTCCAGGCGCTCGGCACCCTGATGGTGGTCGGGCTGATGATGCTGCCGGCGGCCGCCGCGCGGTTCTGGAGCCGGTCGCTGTGGTCGCTCTTCGCCTGGGCGGCCGGGTTGGCGCTCCTGTCCGGCTATTCCGGCCTCCTGGTCTCCTATCACGGCAGCCTGCCCTCCGGCCCCAGCATCGTGCTGACCGCCGGCGGCTTCTACCTGCTGTCGCTGATCTTCGGGACGCATGACAGCCTGCGGGCCCGATACCTGCCCACCGCGCATTTCGCGCACTGAACTCCGACGGAGTCATCGCATGAGGATACCGTTCCGCGCCGGCCTGATCGGCCTGTCCCTTGTTGTCCTGTCGCTGCCCGCCGCGGCGGCCGACAAGCTGTCGGTCGTCACCAGCATCACCGTCCTCGCCGACATCGTGAAGCAGGTCGGCGGCGACGATGTCGAGGTCCGCAGCCTGGTCGGCCCCAATGGTGACGCCCATGTCTACGAGCCGACGCCGCAGGACGCGCAGGCCGTGACCAAGGCCGGCCTCGTCGTCGTCAACGGGCTGGAACTGGAAGGCTGGATGGACCGCTTGGTCGCCGCCTCCGGCAGCAAGGCCACCATCGTCGTCGCCACCGAGGGCGTGCCGACCCGCAAGATGGACGAGGACGGGCAGGAGATCACCGATCCCCACGCCTGGAACAGCGCAGCGAACGGCGCGATCTACGCCGCCAACATCGCCAAGGCGCTGGCGGCCGCCGACCCGGCCCATGCCGCTTCCTACCAGGCCAACGGCGCGAAGTACGAGGCGCAGCTGAAGGATCTCGACGCCTGGGCCCGGCGCGAGGTGGCGACCATTCCGGCCAACAAGCGCAAGGTCATCACCAGCCACGACGCCTTCGGTTATCTGGGCGCCGCCTATGGCATCGAGTTCCACGCCCCGGTCGGCTTCTCGACCGAGAGCGAGGCCTCGGCGGGCGACATCGCCAAGCTGATCGACCAGATCAAGCGCGAGCACATCAAGGCGGTGTTCATCGAGAACGCCACCGACCCGCGCCTGGTGCAGCAGGTGGCCAAGGCCGCCGGCGCGCAGATGGGCGGCGAGCTGTACGCCGAGGCGCTGTCGACCGAGGACGGACCGGCTTCGACGTATGCGAAGATGTTTCAGTATAACATTTCATACCTGGTCGCGGGGATGAAGCAGAACTGAGGAAGTGGCATAGGTTGGCTTCTTCTTCGTCATGGCGAGGCGCGCAGCGCCGCGGCCATCCAGGGGCCGGTGCGAGCCGCCCTGGATGGCCACGCCCCTTCGGGGCTCGCCATGACGTGGGAGGGGCTGAGAGCCGGAGATCTTGAGGCAGGCGGCGATCCGGGCGAGGATGGTCGTATGAAGTCGACGGACCGCCTTAAAACACGCCGAAGCGATCGGCTGGCAGCAATCCGCGAACAGCTCGCGGCGGCTGTGGCGAACGAACAGCGGCTCACCGCCAGGGAAGTCGCGACGAGTCTGGACCGACTGCAGCAGGAGATCGCGGCAACACCCGGCGGTCCTTCAACCTAATCCTTCCCCTTCGGCGTCGCCTCCGCGCCGAAGATGGCCTTGGCCAGGCTCATGGTGCCGGGCGGGGTGTCGCGGAGGTAGGGCAGGGGGCGGCACACCTTCATCGCGGCGACGCCGATGCGGACGCTGAGGATGCCGTTGATCGCGCCCTCGCCGGCGCGGCGGCCGAAGGCGCGCAAGAGGCCGGCGCCCAGGAAGTCGCCGAGATAGTCGTTCGCGGCCTCGATGCCGCCGGCGATCAGCAGCGTCGTCGCCACCCGCCGGATCAGGGACAGCGTCGCGAACAGGCCGGGGCGGAAGCCCTGGATCTCGGCGATGCGCCGTATCATCCGCAGGTTCAGGGCGCCCGACGCGACCATGTCGACGATGGCGAAGGGCGTCACCGTGGTGATCAGCGCCGTGCGCCGGGCCGTAGCGGCGATGGCGGCGCGGCAGGCGGCGTCGATCGGCCGCTGGGCGTGCAGCTCCAGGAGCGCGATCAGCTCCGCCGGGTCGCGCAGCTCGTCGCGCTCGCGCTCCAGCCGGGCCAGGCCGTCGGCCGCAGGGCCGTCGCTGTGCAGCCGGCGGAAGCGGGCGATCACGGCATCGGCCGCTTCGGCGTCGCCGCCCGCCGCTGCCCGGCCCAGGCTGCGGATCTCCTCGACCCGGCCGAGCCGGCGCAGCGCCAGCAGCTCCCACCCTGCCCAGACCAGGATCCCGGCCCCGGCCACGGTCAGCAGCGCCAGGGTCACCGCCTGCAGCGGCCCGCCCTGGCTCAACAGATCGGTGACCAGCCGCTCGACCCACAGGCCGATGCCGAGGCCGACAAGGCCAATCAGGGCACCGAAGGCGAAGCGCAGGGCGACGCTGCCGGGGCTGCGGCGGCGGCGCAGCCCCGGATCGACCGCGTCGGGCGCGGCCGGCACCGGCGCATCCTCCACCGGCACGGCCTCGGCCTGATCCAGCGCGAACACGGCCGGCGCACGGCCGGTCTCGCGCTCCGGCTCGGGCGGCTGGTCCAGGATCAGCGGCGGGCGGGTCATGCCAAGTCCTCGCCGATCAGGAACTGCAGCGCGCCGTCCAGGCGGATATGCGGCCAGGGCTGGCCGTCGGCGCCCAGATCGGCCGGCGGCAGGAAGCGCTGGGCGCCGAAACGGCCGCCGCCGCGCGCCTCGCGCAGGCTGCGCGGCAGGGCGCCGGGATAGGCGGCGACCGGCTTGCCGCCCGGCTCGATCACCCCGGCGACGCAGCGCAGCGTCTCGCCCTCATGCTTGACGTCGACCTCGCGGGTGGCGCGCAGCGAGGCGATCGCCATCGACCGGGCGGTGGCGCCCTGGAAGGCGGTGCGGCGCACGCTCTGCTGCAGCAGCTCGTCCATCAGCCCGACCAGCGGCTCGTGTCCCTCGCGCGGCAGGTGGTCGGCCTTGGTGGCGGCGAACAGCACGCGGCGGATCCGGCTCTCGAACGGCCACAGCCAGTTGATGCCGCCGGTCTTGAAGCAGGTCAGGATGTCGTCCATGGCCCGGCCCAGATCCTCCAGGCTCTCCGGCCCGGCGGCGAGATGGGCCAGCAGGTCGACCAGCACGATCTGCCGGTCCAGCCGGCTGAAATGGTCGTTGAAGAAGGGGCGGATCACCTTGGCCTTGTAGGCCTCGAACCGCTCCTCCATCAGCCGCCACAGCGACCCGCGCGGCGTCTCGCGCGGCCGCGGCAGCGGGCAGAAGGTGAGGGCGGGGGACCCTTCCAGGTCGCCCGGCAGCAGGAAGCGGCCGGGCTGCAGCCGGCTCAAGGGGATGGCATGGGTGCGGCAGCCGCGAAGATAGTCGGTGTAGAGCCGCGCGGCCGCGATCGCGTCGGTCTCCTTCGCCGGCCCGGCGGGGTCGAGCGTCGCGATGGCGTCGCGCCAGGGCTGGGACAGCGGCGCGCGGACGCCGGTGCCGGCCAGGGCCAGCGTCTCCTCGGCCCAGCCGGCATAGTCGCGCTCCAAGAGCGGCAGGTCGATCAGCCACTCGCCCGGATAGTCGAAGATGTCGAGATGCAGCACCTGGTCGCCCAGCAGGCTGCGCAGGCCGCCCTTCGGCGCGAAGCGCAGCGACAGGCGCAGTTCGGCGATGTTGCGGGTGCCGGGCGGCCAGTCCGGATACCCGCCGGATCCGGTCAACCGCGCGACCGCCTCCTCATAGGGGAAGCGCGGCAGCTCCGGATGCGGCTGCGGCCGCAGCACCGCGGCGCGCAGCCGGTCCTCGGCCACGGCGTCGAGCAGCCCGAAGCGCCGCGGGTCGGTCAGCCCGTGCACCAGCGCGGCGATGAACACGGATTTGCCGGCGCGGCTCAGCCCGGTGACGCCGAGGCGGATGCGACGGTCGAACAGCTCGCCGGCCCGATCGAGAAGGTCGGTGGGAAACAGCTCCATGAACGGGCGGCGGACTCCGGTGGCCTGGGACGGACAGCCTAGCGCATGTGCGATTGCCGCGTCTCCGCTTCAACCCGCGCGCATGGCCCGCGGGTTGCATCTTCGGCCGCGATCCGCCATTCCTCGGCGGTCGCGCCGGGTGGGTGAGCGGTGTTCTTTTTCCTGTCGAAGCTGATCTGGTTCTTCGTCCAGCCGCTCGGCCTCCTGCTGCTGGGGCTGCTGCTGGCCACGGCCGGGTTCCTGTATCGCTCCCGGCGCCTGGCCCGGCGGCTGGTGATCGCGCTGACCCTGGCCTTCGCCGCCATCTGTGTGCTGCCGGTCGGCGACCTGATGATCCTGCCGCTGGAGAACCGCTTCGCCAAGCCGCGGGAGCTGCCGGCCACGGTGGAAGGGATCATCGTGCTGGGCGGGGCCGAGCAGAACGTCCTGTCCGGGGCCCGGGGCGAGCCGATGCTGAACGGCGCCGCCGAGCGGCTGTTCGCCGCGCTCGACCTCGCCCGCCGGTTCCCGGAGGCGCAGATCGTCTTCTCCGGCGGGCTCGGCGACCCGTGGAACGGCATCCCGCCGCAATCGGACATCTTCCGCGACGTCATGCTGATGGCCGGGGTGCCCGAGCAGCGGCTGCTGCTCGAGGGCCAGGCCCGCAACACCGATGAGAACGTGCTGCTGCTGAAGCAGATGGTGCAGCCCCAGCCCGGGCAGAACTGGGTGGTGGTCACCAGCGCCTTTCACATGCCGCGGTCGATGGGCCTGTTCGCCAAGGCCGGCTGGAAGGTGGTGCCCTGGCCGGTCGACTATCGCGGCCTGCCGCCGACGCTGCTGCCCCGGGTGGATCTGGTCGAGCAGATCGACGTGCTGAACATCGCGATGCATGAATGGATCGGCCTGGTCGCCTACTGGACAACCGGCCGCATCGACACCCCTTTCCCCGGACCGTGATTGGGGGTCTATAGCGGCACATCGCCGTCCGGAGGATCGCTGTGGCCGCCCCCGACTTCCCGCCCGAATTCCGCGACCGCTTTGCCGCGCTGCTGCGCTGGCGCCGCGACGTCCGCCGCTTCCGCCGCGATCCGCTGCCGCCCGGGCTGCTCGACCGGCTGCTGGACCTCGCCTGCCTGGCCCCCTCGGTCGGCAACAGCCAGCCCTGGCGCTTCGTGCTGGTGGAGGACGAGGTGCGGCGTGCGGCGGTGCGGGCCGTCTTCAGCCGCTGCAACACGGATGCGGCGTCCGGCTACGAGGGCGAACGGGCCGCGCATTACCGACGGCTGAAGCTGGCGGGGCTGGAGGAGGCGCCGGTGCAGCTCGCCGTGTTCTGCGACCGGTCGACCGGGCAGGGGCACGGGCTGGGCCGCCGGACCATGCCGGAGACGCTGGACCATTCGGCGGTGACCGCCATCCACACGCTGTGGCTGGCGGCGCGGATCGAGGGCGTCGGCCTCGGCTGGGTCTCGATCCTGGAGCCGGAGGCGGTGGCGGCGCTGCTCGACGTGCCGCCCGACTGGCATCTGGTCGGCTATCTCTGCCTCGGCTTCCCCGAATCGGAGGAATCGGTGCCGGAGCTGGAGCGCGAGGGCTGGCAGTCCCGCCTCGGCGCCTGCCGCACGGTCCTGCGGCGCTAGCGGCCCGGCTTGACACCCGAGCGACCGCTGGACGATTGTATCCGGGAAGATACAAATGTTTTGCGTCGGCGCGAACGAGCCTTCGCCGGCGAATGGGCATGACAGATCGGAAAGGGAGGCGAACCCAATGAAGAAGCTGTTGTTCTCCGGCGCCGCGATCGCCGCGCTGCTGACCGCCGGCCAGGCCATGGCCTGGAGCCTGAAGGAGGCGGCGGAGCCCTATAAGGGCACCACCATCAAGGCGATCTTCCTCGACCGGCCGGGCTACCGCGCCGCGATCCAGCTGCTGCCGCAGTTCGAGCAGGAGACCGGGATCAAGGTCGACTATGAGATCCTGCCCTATGAGAACAGCCGCGAGCGCGAAGTCCTTGATTTCACGGCCGGCGGCGAGATCGACGTGGTCCTGACCGATGTCGTCTGGATCGGCGAATACGCCGACAGCGGCTGGCTGGTGCCGCTGAAGACGTTCACCGAGGACCCGGCCCTGGCCGACCCTGCGCTGAACCTGAAGGGCTTCTTCCCGATCCTGCTGGAGAGCTTCGGCACCTGGAACAAGGAGCTGTACGGCCTGCCCTTCGACAACTATTCCGGCCTGCTGTTCTACAACAAGTGCATGCTCAAGGATGCCGGCTTCGACAAGCCGCCGGCCACATGGGACGAGCTGATGACCACTTACGGGCCGAAGCTGACCCATGACGGGAAGTATGCCTACGCCCTGCAGTCGCGCCGCGGCGAGACCCAGTCGGCCGACAGCTTCATGCGCGTGCTGTGGCCCTTCGGCGGGTCGCTGCTGAACGCCGACTTCAAGTCCAATCTGACCTCAGTGGAATCGCAGAAGGGGCTGAAGTTCCGGCAGGATCTGATGAAGTTCATGCCGCCGGGCATCGTCGACTACGACCATGCGGAATCGGTCAACGCGCTGGCCCAGGGCCAGGTGGCGATGATCACCGAATGGTCATCCTTCTATTCGACGCTGGTCGACCCGGCGACCTCGAAGCTGGGCGACTGCCTGGGCGTCGCCACCGAGCCGAAAGGCGAGGCCGGGCTGAAGCCGGCGCTGGGCGGCTTCTCGCTCGGCGTCGCGTCGCAGGCCAGCGAGGCGGAGCAGAAGGCCTCCTGGCTGTTCATCCAGTGGATCACCTCCGAGGCGATGGCCAAGCCCTATGTCGAGGCCGGCGGCGTCTCCGGCCGCACCGCGGTCTATGACGACCCGGCGATCAAGGCGAAATACGCCTTCGTCGAGCCGACGGTGGCGTCCTGGCAGGGCGGCGTGCCGTCCTTCCGCCCGCGCTTCCCGGAATGGCCGGCGATCTCCGAGATCGTCGCCGAGTTCGGCACCAAGATCATGCTGGGCGAGGAGACGACCGAGTCCGGCGCCCAGAAGATCGGCGAGCGCATGGAGGCGGTGCTGCAGAAGGCCGGCTACTACGACGGCAAGAAGGACAAGCTGCAGTAAGCTGGCCTGAGGGTCGGGCCTTCTCCCGATGGTCCTTTCGCGTTGCCTCTCCCGCTTGCGGGAGAGGTCGGAGACGCGAAGCGGCTCCGGGTGAGGGCCCTTTCCCTCCGCCTGTGCCGGCCCTCACCCGGTCGTCCTGCGGACGCCCGACCTCTTCCGCCACGCGGGAGAGGCAAAATAACGGACCGATGATCGTGACCGGAGACCACCCCATGCCCGACAGCCTGGGCGCCCTGGCGGAAGGGGCGCTGGACGAGATCCGCGGCGTCTTCCGCCGGCTTCCATCCGGCGCGATCGACCCGGTGCTGGACGCCCTGGCCGGCGCCCGCCGGATCGTCTGCCACGGCGTCGGGCGCGAGGGGCTGATGATGCGGGCGCTGGCCATGCGCCTGTACCATCTCGGCCTCGACGTCCATGTCGTCGGCGACATGTCGGCGCCGCCGGTCGGGCCGGGCGACCTGCTGGTGGTCAGCGCCGGGCCGGGCGGCTTCGCCACCATCGACGGGCTGATGCGCGTCGCCCGCGATGCCGGGGCGCGGACCCTCCTGTTCACCGCCCAGCCCCAGGGCAGCGCCGCGGCCCTGGCCGACACCGTCTTCGTGCTGCCGGCCCAGACCATGGCCAATGACACCGGCCCCACAGTCGCCTCGGTGCTGCCGATGGGCAGCCTGTACGAGGGCGCACAGTTCCTGCTGTTCGAGCTGGTCGTGCTCCGGCTGCGCGACCGCCTCGGCGTCGCGCCCGAGGCGATGCGGGCGCGGCACACCAATCTCGAGTAGACCCATGGCGCACCGTTTCGACAGCCGCTGGACCCCGGTCTGGTTCCTCGCCCCGGCCGTGATCGCGCTGTTCGCGATCGGCATCTTCCCGACGCTCTATGCGCTGTGGAACTCGCTGCACCAGGTGATCCTGCCGAAGATCCCGCGCGAGGGGACGCCCTTCGTCGGCCTCGGCAACTACCTGTCGGTGCTGACCGACCCGACCTTCTGGGACGCGCTGGGGCGGACGCTGCTGTTCCTGGTCATCGTGCTGCCGGCGGAACTGCTGCTCGGCCTCGGCGTCGCCCTCTTGCTGCACAAGCCGGGCCTGTCCCTGCTGAAGACGCTGGCCCGGCTCAGCCTCGTCATCCCGATGGCCACCACCTATGCCGTGGTCGGGTTGATCGGCCGGCTGATCTTCAACCGCGATTTCGGCGTGGTGAACTGGTTCCTCGGCCTGGTCGGGATCGGTCCGATCGAGTGGCTGGGCGACCCGGGCTGGGCCTTCGTCTCGATCGCGCTGATGGACATCTGGCAGTGGACGCCGTTCTGCGCCCTGGTGCTGCTGGCCGGGCTGACCATGGTGCCGCCGGAGATCGAGGAGGCGGCGCGGCTGGAGACCAGGCGTTTCCGGCACATCCTGCGCCATGTCCAGCTGCCCTTCCTGCTGCCGGGCATCACCGCCGTGCTGATCCTGCGCACCGCCGACACGCTGAAGCTGTTCGACATGATCTTCACCATGACCCGTGGCGGCCCCGGCGCGGCGACCGAGCTGATCTCGATCACCATCCAGCGCGTCGGCTTCCGGGTGTTCGACCAGGGCGTCGCCTCGGCCCAGGCGATCCTGCTCCTGGTCCTCACCATCGTGCTGTCGCGGATGTATATCCGCCTCGTCTACCAGGAGGTCGAGTGATGGTCGCGTCGACGGCAGCGGCGCGGGCGGAGTCTCGGCCGGCCAAGGCCCGCATCCGGGTCTCGCCCTGGCATGCGGTCGCCCTGATCGCGATCGCGCTGATCTGCGTCTTCCCGTTCTACTGGATGGTGACGACCAGCCTGAAGGACCAGGCGGTGGCACTGGCCTCGCCGCCCGCCTGGCTGTTCGAGCCGACGCTGGACCACTACCGAATGGTGCTGGGCCCGAAGGATGTCGGCCCCAGCCTCTTGAACTCGATCATCGTCGCGGTGTCGACCACGGCGCTGGCGATCCTGCTGGGCACTCCGGCGGCCTACGCCCTGGCGCGGTTCGAGTTCCGCGGCAAGTCCGACCTGTGGTTCTGGTTCATCACCAACCGCATGGTCAGCCCGATCGTGCTGGCGCTGCCGATCTTCCTCCTGGCTCGCAACCTGAACCTGATCGACACCCATCTGGTGCTGATCCTCTTGTACCTGACCTTCAACCTGCCGATCGTGGTCTGGATCTGCGCCGACCAGTTCCGCGGCATCCCGCGCGACCTGGACGACGCAGCGCGGATCGACGGTGCCTCGCGCTTCACCGTGTTCCTGCGCATCGCCCTGCCGCTGGCGGCGCCGGGCGTCGCCGTCTCGGCGATCTTCTCCTTCATCTTCTCCTGGAACGAGCTGCTCTACGCGCTGGTGCTGACGCGCAGCGCCAGCCGCACCGCGCCGGTGGCGGCGACCAGCTTCATGAGCGGCTACGACCTGCCCTGGGGCCAGATCATGGCCACCGGCACGCTGATCGTGCTGCCGGTGATCGTCTTCGCCCTGATCGTGTCGCGCCAGCTGGTGCGCGGGCTGACGATGGGGGCGGTGAAGTAGGGAAGGGGCTAGATCGTCGGCCTTTGAGATCGACTCTCCGGTCCCTTCCTCGTCATCGCGAGGAGCGAAGCGACGTGGCGATCCAGGGGCCGGTGCCGCTGGATGGCCACGCCCCTTCGGGGCTCGCCATGACGGGTCAATATTTCCGGCCGCCGATATCAGATCGTCAGCCGCGTGGCTAGTCCGGGCTTACCATTCGTCGCGCAGCGTCTGCTGATAGGTCGGCCCGTCGCACGCATTGCCGTCACGCTGCCACGAGCCAAAGGCGTCGTCCGCCGGCTTCCGCCGATCGGCGAGATAGGAGGCGACTGCCTCGCGGATCGCAGCATCCAGCGACAACCCCTCTCGGGCACAGATCTCCCTCAGCGCGGCGAGTAGGTTGTCGGGGATATCGACTGCGATGCGCATGGGCGTTGCTGGATTGGGAGTGGACTCCAATTCTCCTCCGGTCGTCATTCCCGCGAAAGCGGGAATCTCTGTCCAGGAGATCTGCGCGAGATCCCCGCTTCCGCGGGGATGACGTTCTTATTGTTTTGGAGAGCTTTACGCCCCGGCCTTCCCCGGCCGGTAGAACTCCGCGTCGTCCGGGCCGATCCGTTCCGGCCGCCACCAGCGGGCCGGCTGGAAGGTCTTCTCGATGCCGTCGGCCACGCCGAGGGTCAAGGCGAACAGCGCCATGCGCACCGGCACGCCGTTGTCGGTCTGGCGGAAGATCGCCAGGCGCGGATCGGTGTTCAAATCCTGCGCCAGATCGTTGGCGCCCGGCCGGCTGTCGCGCGGCAGCGGGTGCATCACCACCGTGTGCGGCAGGCCATGGGCATTCAGGATGCCCAGGCTGATCTGGAAGTCCGGCGCGTAGTCGGCCGACAGCTCACCCTCGGCGAAACGCTCCTTCTGCACCCGCGTGGCATAGATCAGGTCGGCCTTGGCAACGCCGCGCGCCACCTCGTCATGCTCCTCGACCGTATGGCCGCGGCTGCGGGCATGCTCCACCAGCTCGGCCGGCATGCGCAGCGGCTCGGGCGAGACCAGGCTCAGCGTCAGGTCCTGGTACAGCGACAGGATGTGGATCAGCGAATGCACGGTGCGGCCGTATTTCAGATCGCCGACCAGGGCGATGCGGGCGCCGTTCACCGGCCGGCCGATGCGCGCGAACTCCTTCTCGATCGTGTAGATGTCGAGCAGCGCCTGGGTCGGGTGCTCGCCGGCGCCGTTGCCGCCATTGATCACCGGGATGTGCGTCGCCTCGGCGAATTCATGGATCGCCCGCTCCTCCGGATGGCGCATCACCACCGTGTCGACATAGCCCGCGACCACCCGGGCAGTGTCGTAGATCGACTCGCCCTTGGCGATCGAGGAGAAGGTGAAGCCGGTGGTGTTGACGATGGCGCCGCCCAGGCGCTGGAACGCGGCCTCGAAGCTCAACCGGGTGCGGGTCGACGCCTCGAAGAACAGGCTGCCGAGCACCGCGCCTTCCAGCACCCGCGTGGTGGCGCGGCCCTGGGCCACGGGGGCCAGCAGGTCGGCGACGCGGAACACCGCGGCGAGCGAGTCGAGGGTCAGCTCGCGCGTCGAGAGGAAGTGCTTGCCCTGGAAATCCATGGTGTCAGTCCGCCATCCGGAGAAGACACCCGAGCCGGGTGCCGATGCGGAGCCCAGTCATCTCAGAGACTGCCCACAAATGCTACTGGTATGGCCGTCTGATGGCGGTTTTTCCGCTTCCGGTGCTCACGCACCAAATGTGCGCTGCGCTCCGGTTCTCAAAACCACCACCAGCCGACTCATACCAGCGCATTTCCGGACGGTCTCTTCAGCCTTCGCCGTCTTCCGCAAGCCGTTCCGCCAGCGTCTCGTCGGTGATCAGGACGTTGACGTAGCGGCGGCGCAGCGCGGCGCGGATGATCTCGAACTTGTAGCTGCCGCCGGAGGCCAGCACCACGGTCGGGATCCGGGCCAGATCGTCCAGCGACAGCGCCACCATGCGCCGGTTCAGCGGATGGTCGACCGGCCGGCCCTCGGCGTCCAGCCAGGTGCCCAGCACGTCGCCGACGGCGCCGGCCGCGCGCAGCGCCGCGACCTCGCGGTCGACCACGCCCAGCGCCAGCATCAGGTTCTGGTCGGAGACGTTGCCGACGCTGACCAGCGCCAGGTCGGCGGCCTTGGCCTTGTCGTAGATCTCACGCAGCACGCCACCAGCCAGGAGGCTGCCACGCTGGGCCTCGTCATCGGCATAGACCGGGGCGGCCAGGTAGAAGCGGTCGGCGTCGTGCAGGTCGGCGAAGCGGGAGACGATCTCGAAGGTGTTCTCGCCCGAGCCGCGGGTCATGCTGCCGATCAGCGAGACCACCGACAGGTCGGTCATCCGCCGCCGCCGCATCGACTGCAGGCCCAGCCGCAGGGTCAGGCCCCAGCCGATGCCGACCAGCATGCCGTCATGCACCGCATTCTCGACATAGCCGCCGAGGGCGACGCCGATGGCGGTGCGGATCTTGTCCTCGTCGCGCGGCGTCGGCACCACCACCGCGTCGCGCAGCCCGTAGCGGCGGATCAGCGTCCGCTCCAGCGCCACGCAGGAGGCCAGCGGCGACTGGATGCGGATCTGGATCACCCCGGCCTCGCGGCAGGCCTGCAGGATGCGGTTCACCCGCAGCCGGGTCAGGCCCAGCCGCTCGGCGATCTCGGCCTGGGTCAGGCCCTCGACGAAATAGGCCCAGGCGATGCGGATCTGCTGCTGCGCCTCGGGGTCGACCGGCGGGTCGGCCGATTCCGCCTCGGGCAGCCGCCGGCGAGTCTTCACGGTCTCCAGGCGGCGGCGCGTCTCGCTCATCATATCCGGTCCGGCGTTTCCCGGCCGCCATGGTGGGGGCAGGGGCGGTCCGCTGCAAGCGGTCCCGCCGCCGCGCCTCGGAAACGAGCCGCGGAAACGGAACGGGCCGCGCCGGAGTTCCGGTGCGGCCCGCTGCCTTCTCGATGATGGGACCATAGCAAATCCGACCGTGCCGGACCAGCCGGGAAACGGCAGGCCAGACCCGGGCGGGCGGAAGGTTGCCGGCGGCGGTCCCGCGGCCATCTCAGGGGACGTGCGGCGACGGGGGGAGGCGGGATGCGCAAGGGTGATCTGACTCGGCTGATCCGGATCCTGGGGATGCTCGGCTCCGCCCATGACGGCGAGCGGGCGGCCGCGGCCCTGGCGGCGGACAGGCTGGTGCGCGGCAGCGGCTGGACCTGGTGGGACCTGCTGGCGCCGGCCCGGGTGTCGCGGCCGGTCCGGTCGCAATGGATGGACCCGTTCACCGACCGGCTGGCCGCGGCGGATTCGTGGATGCGGCAGCTGCGCAGCGAGAACGCCCGGCTGCAGGAGGAGATCCGGCGGCTGAAGCGGCGGCTCGACCTGCGCGCCCGGCCATTCCGCCCGGCCGAGGACAGGCCGCCGGCCGCACCCTGATGTGATCGCCTGAAGCACGCAGGCTTCACGGAGCATTAACGGCCGCCCGCCCAGGGTGACGCCGGTCGGATCCCACTGCCGAATCAACCGAGGACTGCCGATGTCCGTGGGAAAGCGCAGCTATTACGATCTCTTCTCAGCACCGCTGGCGAAGCGGTACCTGGAGAGGCTCGACCGCGTGCAGGATCGCTGGGAGGTGCATTTCCTGCGCCGCGGGTATGACTTCCTGCTGCGGGATGTTCCGGAGGGCGCGATCTCGGCGCTCAACTATCTGGATCTGCCGCATGACCGCCGCGCGGCGGTCTTCGCCGGCGAGATGCCGGCGATGCCGCTGACGAGCCACGAGGCCCGGAGCATCCGCCAGGGGCTCCAGCACCTGCTCGCCGAAGCCGAGCAGGAGGCCGCTTCCGGCCTCGCGGCGGAGTTCGGCTAAGCACGGGTCACATGATCAGCTCGAATTATTTAATTCGTCATGGCGAGGAGCGAAGCGACGTGGCCATCCAGGGGGCCAGTGCGAGCGGCCCCTGGATGGCCACGCCCCTGCGGGGCTCGCCATGACGGGAGACGATGGGCGCGGTCGTCTCAAAAAGGCCGTCGTTATCACACCTCGACCAGCGCCTTGATCACTCCTGCCTCCGGGCGGCTCCAGCCGGGCACCAGGGCCGGCACCTCGGCCAGGACGCCGCGATGGGTGCCGAGCGCATCGGTCGGCACGTGGCCGGCCTGCATCGACGCCAGCACATGCTCGAAATCCTCGCGGGTGGCGTTGCGGCTGGCCAGCAGCGTGGTCTCGCGCTTGTGGAATTCGGGGTCGGAGAAGCCGATCTCGCCCATCACGATGCTCAGCAGCACGTAGCTGCCCGCATGGGCGACGTAGGAGAAGCCCTTGCGCATCGCCGCCGGGCTGCCGGTGGCGTCGACCACCAGGTCGAAGAACGCGCCGTCCGTCGCTCGGCTCAGCCGGTCGTCGATGTCGCCGCCGCCCTCGAACACCGCATCGGCCTGCAGCACGTCGCGGCTGAAGGCCAGGCGCCCGGGATTCAGGTCCAGCACGCTGACATGGGCGCCGCGCAGCCTGGCGAAGATGGTGGCGGCGATGCCGATCGGCCCGGCGCCGACCACCAGCACCCGGTCGCCGGTGGCGGGCGCGCCGCGGCGGATGCCATGGGCGCCGATCGCCAGGAACTCCACCATCGCCGCCTGGTCCAGGCTCAGCCCCTCGGCCGGGACCACATTCTCCTCCGGCAGCGACAGGAATTCGCACAGGCCGCCGTCGCGATGAACGCCCAGGACCGACAGGGTCTTGCAGCAATTGGTGCGGCGGCGCCGGCAGGCGCCGCAGGTGCCGCAATGCAGATAGGGCTGGATGGCGACGACCTGCCCCGGGCGGAAGGCGCTGCCGGCATCGGCCTCCACCACCTCGGCGCCCAGCTCATGGCCGATCACGCGCGGATATTCGAAATAGGGCTGGTTGCCCTTGTAGATGTGATAGTCGGTGCCGCAGATGCCGACCCGGCGGATCCGCACCAGCACCTCGCCCGGGCGGCGCTGCGGCTCCGGCCGGTCGATCAGGCGCAGGGTCTCGGGCTTCTCGCAGAGGATCGCTTTCATCGTCGGTCCGATCGGGCTTCGCGGTGGGGTGGCCCCAAATTGATCGGACAAATCGCGATTGTCGAGCGCGTTTGACTGGAAAGCCGGGCCGGATCTGGGACAGACTTGCCGCCTTGAGTCCCAAGAGGCCGTCCACGGCCAGTCATCCGGGGGAAGCCAGGAGTGCAGAGAGTCGCCGAGGCGGCGCGCGGCGGAGAGGTCCCGCCAGCCATCGCGTTTTCCGGGATCTCGGTCGCCTATCCGCTGAAGGGCGGCGGGCGCTATGTCGCGCTGGGCGAGACTGACCTGGTGGTGGCCGATGGCGAGTTCACCGCCATCGTCGGGCCGACCGGCTGCGGCAAGTCCACCCTGCTGAACGTCGCCGCCGGGCTGGTGCCGGCAGCCTCCGGCGGCTGCGCCGTGTTCGGCAAGCCGCTGCAGGGGCTGAACCGCGACGCCGGCTACCTGTTCCAGGCCGACTCCCTGATGCCGTGGAAGACCGCGCGCGACAATGTCGCCGTCGGTCTCGCGGTGCGCGGCGTGGCGGCGAAGGAGGCGCGGGAGCGGGCGCAGTCCTGGCTGACGCGGGTCGGGCTGGCGTCGATGGGCGACCGCTATCCGCACCAACTGTCCGGCGGCCAGAAGAAGCGCGTCGCCCTGGCCCAGATGCTGATCCTGGAGCCGAAGCTGCTGCTGATGGACGAGCCCTTCGGCCCGCTCGACGCCCAGACCCGGATCGTGATGGGCGACCTGCTGCTGTCGCTGTGGTCGGCCGAGCGCAAGGCGGTGCTGTTCGTCACCCATGACCTGGAGGAGGCGATCGCGCTGGCCGACCGGGTGGTGGTGCTGTCGGCAGGTCCCCAGGCGCGGATCATCGCCGACCACCGGGTCGGGCTGCCCCGGCCGCGCGAGCTGGCGGAATCGCGCCACGATCCGGAGTTCGTGGCGCTGCACCGGGCGATCTGGGCGGCGCTGAAGGACGAGGTGATGAAGGCCTATGGCGATGCCGTCTGAAGCGGGCTTTGCGAAAGGGGGGCGCGGCCGCATCCTGGCCTGGCAGATCGCGGTCGCGGTGTTCTGCCTGCTGGCCTGGCACGTGCTGACGGCGACGAAGATCCTCGATCCGTTCTTCTTCGCCACGCCGCTCGGCGTGATCGAGCGGACCTGGAAGGACTTCGCCTCCGGCGTGATCTGGCGGCATCTCGGCGTCACCCTGCTGGAGACGGTGCTGGCCTTCGCCATCGGCTCGCTCGGCGGCGTCGCGCTCGGCTTCTGGTTCGCCCGGCGGGCGACGGCGGCGGCGGTGTTCGACCCCTACATCAAGGCCGCCAACGCGCTGCCCCGGGTGGTGCTGGCGCCGATCTTCGCCCTGTGGTTCGGCCTCGGCATCTGGTCGAAGGTGGCGCTCGGCGTGACGCTGGTGTTCTTCATCGTCTTCTTCAACGTCTATCAGGGCGTGCGCGAGGTCAGCCCGACCGTGCTGGCCAATGCCCGGATGCTGGGGATGAACGACCGGCAACTGCTGCGCCATGTCTACCTGCCCTCGGCCCTGTCCTGGGTGTTCTCCAGCCTGCACACCTCGGTCGGCTTCGCCCTGGTCGGCGCCGTGGTCGGCGAGTATCTCGGCGCCACCGCCGGGCTCGGCTACCGCATCGCCCAGGCGGAGGGCGTGTTCGACGTGGTCGGCGTGTTCTCCGGCATGCTGGTGCTGTCGGCCTTCGTGGTGGCGATCGACGCCGCCGTCTCGGTGATCGAGCGGCGGCTTCTGGTGTGGCGGCCGGAGAGCGCGGGCAGCGCCTCGGCCCAAGGATGATGGGAGGAAACGGATGAAGACCCTGCTGCGCGGGATGGCGCTGGTCCTCGGCCTGGCGCTCGCGGCGCCGGCGGCCATGGCCGCGCCGGAGAAGACGCATATCAATATCGGCGTCGGCGGCAAGCCGCTCTTGTACTACCTGCCGCTGACGATCGCCGAGAAGAAGGGCTTCTTCAAGGAAGAGGGGCTGGACGTCGAGATCAGCGATTTCGCCGGCGGCGCCAAGAGCCTGCAGGCGATGATGGGCGGGTCGACCGATGTCACCACCGGCGCCTATGAGCACACCATCCTGATGCAGGCCAAGGGCCAGGACATCCGGGCGCTGATCGAGCTCGGCCGCTTCCCCGGCATCGTGCTGGTGGTGCGCAAGTCGCTGGCCGGCGAGATCAAGTCGGTGGCCGACCTCAAGGGGCGCAAGATCGGCGTCACCGCCCCCGGCTCCTCGACCAACTTCTTCGTCAACGCGCTGCTGGCCAAGGAAGGGCTGACGCCGGACGACGTGTCCTTCGTCTCGGTCGGCGGCGGCCCCAGCGCCGTGGCGGCGATGGAGCATGGCGAGATCGACGCCATGGCCAATCTCGATCCGGTGATCTCCAAGCTGCAGCAGACCGACGCCGTCTCGGTGCTGGTCGACACGCGGACGGAGGACGGGGTGAAGGCGGTGTTCGGCGGCCCGGTGCCGGCGGCCGTGCTCTATGCCAAGGCGGATTTCATCGAGGCCAATCCCGAGACCACGCAGGCGCTGGTCAACGCCTTCATGAAGTCTCTGCGCTGGCTGGCCACCGCCAAGCCGGAGGATGTCGCGGCCGTGGTGCCTGAGGAGTACCTGTTGGGCGACCGCGACCTCTATGTCGCGGCGGTGAAGGCCTCGCTGCCGATGTATTCCCGCGACGGGCTGATCAAGGCGGAGGGGATGCAGACTGCGCTCGACATCCTGCATCGCTTCAGCCCGGAGCTGAAGGACGCGCAGATCGACCTGTCCAAGACCTGGGACCCGCGCTTCGCTGAGAAGGCGCAGGCGATCAAGTAGGCCTTTCCCGGAGGAGCCCGCCGATGCGTTTCCTGATCCTGAGCCTTGCCGCCCTGGCCGCGACGGAAGCGCAGGCGGAGGGCTTCGCCGTCCACGACCTCTCGACCGTGGCGGAGGAGGCCAGCACTGCGCTCGGGGCCGGTTTCATCCACAAGGCCGAGCCCGGGCGCGTCACGCTGTTCTGCTCCGGCTGCAAGGGCGGGCCGATGGTCGACATCAAGATCGGCCGCCAGACCGACGGCACGGAGCAGCGCGTGCGCTCGGGCCAGACGTCGATGTCCGACCTGGAAAAGCTCTGCCGGGCCAAGGACCCGGCCTGCAGCCTGACCGAGTTGAAGGTTTCTCCCGCGGTCGGCTGGATCACCAATTGGTCCATGGGGCCCATGATCGGCTCGACCGCCATCATTCTTCGCGATGGCGATCTGCTGACGATCCGCTCCATTGCCGACGATGCGGACACCGCCCGGGGCAATGCCGAGGCGCTCGTGGAGTCGGTGTCGCCCAAGGTGATCGGCCCGTAGCTCGCGTCCCGGTGTTGTGGGCTCGCACACCGGGCAGCCGAGACCTCTTGACTCGATATTTCTCTATATCGTTAAATATTTCCATATTGGTGAAGGAGATGAGCCATGGCTGAGTCCGTCCCGCGCCCGGCGCTGACGCCGAGCGTCTTCTACAAGGACCCGTGGGCCGCCCTCGACTGGCTGGAGAAGGCCTTCGGCTTCGAACGCTGCATGGTGATCACCGACCAGGACGGGACGCTGGCCCATTCCGAGATGCGGGTCGGCGGCGACGGGCTGATCTATGTCGGGTCCGAATGGGCGGAGTTCGTCGCCAGCCCGGCCTCGATCGGCGGCAAGAACACGCAGATGCTCCATGTCCGGGTCGATCGCGACATCGACGGGCACTGCGCCCGGGCGCGGGCCGCGGGGGCGGTGGTCCCGCAGGATCCGGCCGACCAGTTCTACGGCGATCGCACCTATCGCGCGCAGGATCCGGAAGGCCATGTCTGGGTCTTCGGCCAGGCCATCCGCCAGGTCTCGCGCGAGGAGGCGGAGCAGGCCTCGGGGCTGAAGATCGAAGGCTGGGTGTGAGGCCGGCCGCCAGCCTCGACCAGACTCTCGCTGCCCTTGCCGATCCGCACCGGCGGCGCGTGGTCGAGCTGCTGCGCGAGCGGCCGCGGCGGGCGGGGGAGCTGGCGGAAGCGCTGGGCCTCAACCCGCCGGCGCTCAGCCGCCACCTGCGCACGCTGAAGGCGGGCGGGCTGGTCGAGGAGGCGCATCCGGAGTTCGATGCCCGTGTCCGCATCTACAGCCTGAGGCCGGAACCGATGGCCGATCTGAAAGCCTGGCTGGCGGAGACCGAGCGGCTCTGGGTCGACCAGCTCGCCGCCTTCAAGGCGCATCTGGAGCGACCGGAATGACATCCAGGATCCTGGTTTCCCTGCGCGTCGATGCGGCGCCGGAGCGGGCCTTCACCGCCTTCGTCCGCGATATCGGCCTGTGGTGGCGGCCCAACGCCCTGTTCCAGTTCAGCCCGGGCGCGCCCGGCATGCTGCGCTTCGAGCAGGGGCCTGGCGGCCGGTTCACCGAGACCCATCTCGACGGGCGGGTCTTCGAGATCGGCCGGATCCTGGTGTGGGAACCGGGCAGCCGCCTGGTGTTCTCCTGGCGGCAGGCCAGCTTTACCCCCGACCAGGCCACCGAGGTCGAGGTCCGGTTCGACCCGGTCGACGACCAGACCCGTGTGACCGTCGAGCATCGCGGCTGGGACAGCGTGCCCCAGCAGCACGTCGCCCGGCACCGCTTCCCCGACGGGATCTTCCTGCAGCGCCACGGCGAATGGTGGCAGGCCCTGCTGGGGGCCTATCGCGGGACGGCCCGGTTCAACGGGTAGGGACGATGGTATCTTCGGCTATGGCGCCCATGGGGATACGAGGTCGAGCCCGGTCGTCCGGAAATCCGTCAGGTTGCGGGTGGCCAGGCGGCCTCCATTGACCCGGGCGATGGCGGCGATCATGCCATCGGGGGCTGACATCCCGAGGCCCTGGCGGGACGCCGTGCCCATGATCTCGCCATAGGCAAGGGCGGCCTCTTCGGTCAGGCCGAAGATTCTGTCGGCGAACCGGTGGCACCAATCCGAAAGTTCCCGCTCAAGCCGGGCCGCGCGCCGATCCGGCCGGATCTTCTGAATACCGAAGGCGATCTCCGCGATCACCACCGTCGGCAAAGCCAATTCGGCGTCATGCCGGACCAGCCAGTTGATCACCGTGGGATCGGGCGCTTTGCGCAGGGTCTCGGAAACGACGTTGGTGTCGAGGAAGATCAAAGGTCCGGACCTGGGTCGACGCGTCTCGCGCCGCGGATCACCGCCTCGAGATCGATATCCGTATCGCGGTCCTTGGCCAGCCGAGCATAGAACGAGGCTGCGGGCTCACGCCCGGCTTCGCGGACTTCGTAGGCCTCCAGCGCACGCTCTACGATGTCGGCGATCGATCGGTTTTCGCGGCGGGCGAGGCGGTGGGCGAGATCCCGGGCTCTGGCGCTGCGAACGGATAGTTGGGGTTCGGCCATGGCATTCTCCATCCAGGGGAGAATGGTACGCCCACAGCGGTCTGCCATCAAGATGGCAGCTGATGGCTTGATGGCAGGACCGGCGCCCGGGTTTTCAGCCGCGCGCTTCGGTGATCTTCTGCCGGATCTCGCCGGCGAAGGTCGCGGCCTGGATCGGCTTCTGGATGTAGGAGGAGCCGCCGGCGGTCAGCGCCTGGTCGATCAGGCTCATGTCGCGGGTGGCGCTGATCATGATCACCGGCAGGCTGCCATAGCCGCCATGGCCGCGGATCAGCGAGCACAGCTCGGTGCCGGAGACCTCCGGCATGACGATGTCGATCAGCACGGCGTCGAAATCCCCCGCCGGCTGGCCGCCATCCTCGAGATGCAGGGCGGCCATCGCCTCGGCGGCGCTGGCGCAGGTCTCGACGGCGACGCCGTCGGCCCGCAGCATCGCGGCGGCGAATTCCAGGAACAGTTCGTCGTCGTCGACGAGGAGGATCTTCATCGGGATGGCCTGCCCGGTCACGGCCGCGAGGCCCGCCGGATCACGGACGCCTGCCCCGAGGGTGAGGCCGGCGGCTTCCGACATGACGCATGTCCCGCTGCTGCTCCGCTGTCCGTGGTCGGCATGCCCTGCCCGTGCTGAAGGCCGGCCATCCCGGCCGGCGAGGAATTGCAGATAATCAATACGACGGCAAATGGTTCCCGGCGTCTCGTGTGAACGTTACCATCGTTCGAATCCCCACGCTATGCGCCGCGGTGATCGGTGCGCGTGGCGGCGGCGAGTTCGCTGGCCGGCAGGGGCTGGCCGAACAGATAACCCTGGCCCTGCTCGACGCCGAGCCGCCGCAGGATGTCCCGCTGCGCCGGGCTCTCGACATGCTCGGCGCAGAGCGAGACGCCGAAGGTCTCGGCGAAGCGGGTGACGCCGTCGATCAGCCTTTCGCAGCGCGGGTCGGTCGCCACGGTCTGCACGATCTCGCCGGCGATCTTGATGGCGGAGAAGGGCAGCCGCGACAGCGCCGCCAGATTGGCCTCGCCGCTGCCGAAATCGTCCAGCTCGAAGGCGATGCCGAGCCCGACCATGCGCTCAACCACCGCCTCGACCTCGGCCGGCATGCGGGTCAGGGCGCGCTCGACGATCTCGACCTGCAGCAGGCTCAGCGGCAGCCCCGCCTCGCTCATGCGGCTCAGCATGGCGGTGAACACGGCATCGGATTGCATCATCGAGACCGGGATGTTGATCGAGATCGGCACCAGCGCGTCGCGCGGCAGCCGGATCAGCGTATCCACCAGGGACTGCAGCAGCCATTCGGTGTATTTCAGCGCTAGGTCGGGCCGGCGCTCGACCCAGGGGATGAAGTGGCTGGGCGCCAGCACGCCGAGGGTCGGGTGGTGCCAGCGGGCCAGCGCCTCGAAGCCGGTGACCCGGCCGCTGACCAGGTTCACCCGCGGCTGGAACACCAGGCCGATCTGGTTCGACTGCAGCGCCGCCGGGATGTCGAACTCGACCGCCGAGATCGACATCGCCCGGCGCACCTCCGGCGTGGCGGCGGAGGCGATGCCGGTGGCCGACTGCTTGGCGTAGTACATCGCCATGTCGGCCAGGCGCTTCAGCAGGGCCGGGTCGGATTCATGGTCCGGGCAGGCGGCGATGCCGATGCTGCAATAGATCGGCAGCCGGTAGCCGCGCAGCATCGCCGGCTCCTTCAGCGCCCGGACGATCCGGCCCGCGGCCGCCGTCGCGGTGCCGGCATCGGCGGCGACGATGGCGGCGAACTCGTCGCCGCCCAGCCGGGCCACGAAGGCCTCGGTCGACAGGGCCCGGCGCAGCCGGCTGCCGACGATCGCCAGCAGCAGGTCGCCGACCTCATGGCCCAGGGTATCGTTAACCTTCTTGAACTCGTCCAGGTCCATGAACAGGACCGAGACCGGGCTGGCGGCATCGACTCCGCGGGCGAAGGTCTCGGCCAGCCGCTCGTCGAAGCAGCGTCGGTTGGGCAAGCCGGTCAGCGGGTCCCGGTAGATCAGGTCCTGGACCTCGCGGTCCCGACGGTCGCGCCGCAGCGCCATGGCGAACAGCCGGCCGATGGTCTGCCGCAGCGGCTCCGGCATCTCCTCCGGCCGCGACAGGCCGGTGAGCACCAGGGCGCCGGCGATCCGGCCGTCATCGTCGGTCAGCGGCTCGGTGAGCGCCGTCACCTCGGCCGGGCCCAGGGCGCCGGCGGCCGGGGCGTTGGTGAAGACGGCGACGCCCGGGGGCGGGCCCGACGGACCGACCCGGATCGTTCCCAGCGCGTCCAGGGGGGCGCCTTGCAGCCCGCTCTGCGCCAGCAGCGACAGGCTGGCGCCGCTTTCGTCGAGCCGCAGGAAGGCGACTCCGGTGCCGGGATGCAAGGGGGGCACCTGCAGCCGGCCCATCGCCCGGGCGACATCGCGAAGGACGCTGTCGATCGGGTCGCCGTCGACCAGGGCCTGCAGGGCGTCGCGCTCCAGCGCGACCAGGGATTGGGAAGTCGAATCGGTCATCGGGCCGGGACGGTCATCCCTGACCGGAAGAGGGCCTGGAGTGCCACATGCGGCGGCTGGACGGTCGAAACTCTGCCGCTCATGGCTTCCGAATCATCTCCCGATCGAACGAATGGCCCGATGGCCTCCGCCGATTAGAGCCGGAATCATTTCCAGGGCGGAAGGCAAATCAATTAAATACAATTTTAGTAAACTGCAATCTCTTCGCTCTGTCCAGCCGGATAGCGCCGAGTCGCAGGCGATCTGCGCCGATTGACGAATCGAACAGCAGCCGCCAAAGGTGGATCACCGTCGGTCCGCGGGGCGGCGATCGCGAGGAAACAGGGAACAGACCATGCGCATCCACGGGCGTCGGCGGCATCTCATCGGTCCCATCATGGCGGCGGCCCTCTCCCTCGGGGCGGCGCTGCCGGCCCAGGCGGCCGGCGGCAAGCTGGTCTTCATCTCGCCCGATCCGCTCGGCGTGAACGAGTTCCTCAAGCTCGGCCGCAAGGGGGCGGAGGAGGCGGCCGCCGCGATCGGCGGCGAGGCCAAGGTGTATGAGAGCACCGATCCCGCCACCCGCCGCCAGAATGTCGAGGCGGCGGCGCGCGAGGGCGCGGCGGTGGTGATCGTGATCGGCTTCGAGTTCGGCGACATCGTGCCGGATGCGGCGGCGAAGTTCCCGGACATCAAGTTCCTGATCGTCGACCAGTGCATCCAGAAGCCGATGCCGAACGTCTACTGCGCCGTGTTCCGCGAGCATGAGGGCGCCTATCTGGCCGGCGCCGAGGCGGCGCTGACCTCGGAGAGCGGCACCATCGGGTCGATCGGCGCGCTCGACATCCCCTTCCTGCACCGCTTCACCGACGGTTTCGCCGCCGGCGCCAAGGCGGTGAATGACGAGATCGTGGTCAGCCCGACCGTCTGGGTCGGCGGCGACCACCCGTTCTCCGACCCGGTGCGGGCGCAGCAGCAAGCGGTGTCGCTGATCAGCGAGGGCGCCGACCGGGTGCTGGCCGCCACCTCCGGCGGCAATGGCGGCATCTTCAAGGCGGCGGAGGCGACGCCGGGCACGCTGGCCTTCGGCGTCGACGTCAACCAGTGCCCGCTGGCGCCCGGCGTGGTGATGGACAATATCGAGAAGAAGGTCGATGTCGCCCTGATCGAGGCGGTGAAGGGCATCCTCGCCGGCACCCAGGCGCCGCTGACCTCCTATGGCGTGAAGGAGGGTGGCATCACCCTGACCGGGCTCGGCGACGACGTCGCCAATTCGAAATGCCTGATCGCCGAGCATCCCGACGTCATCACCAAGGTGCGGGAGCTGCGCGACGCCATCGCCGCCGGCACGGTGTCGGTCCCCGACCCGATGCTGGCCGGCCAGTAACCCGCTGCGCGGAGGGGCGGGGGCGTGGCATTCCTGGAGATGCGCGGCATCGTCAAGCGCTACCCCGGGGTGCTGGCCAATGACGGTGTCGACCTGTCGGTCGAGGCCGGCGAGATCCATGCGGTGATGGGCGAGAACGGGGCCGGCAAGTCGACCCTGATGGGCATCCTGTACGGGCTGGTGCAGCCCGACGGGGGCGAGATCGTGATCGACGGCCGGACGCGGCCGTTCCGGTCGCCGACCGACGCCATCGCCGCCGGCCTGGGCATGGTGCACCAGGCCTTCAAGCTGTTCGACAGCCTGACGGTCTGGGAGAATGTGGTGTACCGGGCCGAGCCGCGGCGCGGGCCGTTCATCGACCGCGCCGCCGCCCGCCGCACGGTGGCGGAGCTGGCGGCCCGCCACGGCCTGCCGGTCGATCCCGACGCCCGCGTCGGCACGCTGCCGGTCGGGGTGAAGCAGCGGGTCGAGATCCTGAAGGCGCTGTACCGCGACGCCCGCATCCTGATCCTGGATGAGCCGACGGCGGTGCTGACCCCGGGCGAGCGCGACGGACTGTTCCAGGTGATGCGCGGCCTGGCGGCGGACGGGCGCACCATCCTGTTCGTCACCCACAAGATCCATGAGGTGATGGCGGTGACCGACCGCATCACCGTGCTGCGCGACGGCCGGGTGGCGGATCGGATGGTCACCGCCGAGACCGACCCGCAGGCGATCATCCGGGCGATGACCGGCCGCAACGTCACGCTGAAGGTCGACAAGGCGCCGGCGCAGCCGGGCCGGCCGCTGCTCGAGGTCGAGGGGCTGACCCTGGCGGCGCCGGGGAAGCCGGCGATCGACGGCGTCTCCTTCGCCGTGCAGGCGGGGGAGATCGTCGGCATCGCCGGGGTTGCCGGCAATGGCCAGACCGAGCTGATCGAGATCCTGGCCGGGCTGCGCGCCGCCGATGCCGGGTCGGTCCGGGTCGACGGGCGCGACGTCACCGCCGTCGATGTTGCCGGCCGCCGCGCCGCCGGCATCGCCTATGTGCCCGAGGATCGCGCCCGCACCGGCACGGCGCCACGGGCCAGCGCCACCGACAACCTCTCCATGGGCTTCCACCGGCGGCCGCCGCTGTCCCGCCGCGGCGTGCTGGACCGCATCGCCATGCGGGACCGGGCACGCGACCTGATCGCGCGCTTCGGCATCAAGATCCCGGGCGAGGGCACGGCGGTCGGCACCCTGTCCGGCGGCAACCTGCAGAAGGTGGTGGTGGCGCGCGAGCTGGACCATGAGGCGCCGGTGCTGATCGCCGAGCAGCCGACCCGCGGCGTCGATGTCGGCGCCATCGAGTTCATCCATGGCCGGCTGGTGGCCGAGCGCGACAAGGGGCGCGCCGTGCTGCTGGTCTCGGCCGAGCTCGGCGAGATCCTGGCCCTCTCCGACCGGGTGCTGGTGATGTATGAGGGCCGGGTGATCGCCGAGGTGCCCGGCGCCGAGGCCACCGAGACCGGCCTCGGCCTGCTGATGGCCGGGGTGACGGGGCAGGCGGCATGAGGGGCGTATCCGGGCCATGCCCATTCTTGTCCCCCCTCCCCTTGCGGGAGGGGGGACAAGAATGGGC